>CANLMX010000022.1 GCA_947492385.1 Planctomycetaceae bacterium
CAGAAGAACAAGGACATCCCCGAGGGCGGCGCGAAGGCCGCGATCCTGCTCGAGCACGACGCGGACATCACGCGCTGCGTCAAGAGCTTCGTCGACAGCCTGCTCGACCTCATCACGGACGACCCCGAGGTGACGCCCCTGGTGGTCGACCGGCTCGGCGCGAAGGAGCTGATCTACCTCGGGCCCGACGAGAACATCACGCCCGCGCACATCGAGTGGATCGTCGCCCGCGCGCGCGCGCGCAAGTACGCGCTGCCGGATGCCTTCATGAGCTCGAAGCCCGGCGCCGGCATCAACCACAAGGTGTACGGCGTCACCAGCGAGGGCGTGAACGTGTTCCTGGAGGTGGCGCTGCGCGCACGGGGCATCGATCCGCGCAAGCAGCCGTTCACGGTCAAGATCACGGGCGGCCCCGACGGCGACGTCGCCGGCAACATGATCCGCATCCTCGACCGCGACTACGGCGCGAACGCGCGCATCGTGGGCATCGCCGACGGCAGCGGCGTGGGCGAGGACCCGGACGGGCTCGACCACGGTGAGCTGCTGCGCCTCTTCCGCGAGGCGCTCCCGATCGCGAGCTTCAGCCCCGGAAAGCTTGGCCCGCGCGGCCGCGTGGTCGGCGTCGACAGCCCCGAGGGCGCGCCGCTGCGCAACACGCTCCACAACCGGCTGGTGACCGATGCGTTCGTACCCGGAGGCGGGCGCCCCGCCACCATCAACGAGACGAACTGGCGCGACTACCTCACGCCCGAGGGCAAGCCCTCGAGCCCGATCATCGTCGAGGGGGCCAACCTCTTCCTCACGCCCGCGGCGCGCATCGAGCTGTTCAAGGCCGGCTGCCTCATCTTCAAGGACTCGAGCGCCAACAAGTGCGGCGTCATCTGCTCGAGCTACGAGATCGGCGCGAGCATGCTCCTCGACGAGAAGGGGTTCCTCGCGATCAAGGACGAGTTCGTCGAGCAGGTGCTGGTGAAGCTGCGCGAACTGGCGCGCAGCGAGGCCGAGCTGCTGATGGCGGAGGGCCGCCGACACCCGAACACGCCGCTCACCGAGCTGTCGACCACCGTCTCGAAGGTGATGAACGACGCTGCCGACGCGATCCGCGCGGCGATGGACCGTTGGGGCCCGGCCGACCGCGAGCTTGCGCGGCAGGTCGTGCGCGAGCACCTGCCGCGCAAGCTCCAGGAGACCGTCGGCGACCGGCTCTGGACCGGGATCCCGCAGGCGTACCTCGACTGGATGGTCGCGAAGCGCCTGGCGTCCGGGATCGTCTACCGCGAGGGCGTCGGCTTCCTTCAGGGCGTCGAACGCGACGCCGTGGCTTCGCTTGCCCTGCGCTACCTGCGCAAGCGCGAGGAGACCCGCGCCCTGGTCGCGCAGCTGGCGGCCTCGGGTGCGCCGGGCGCGGCCCGCGCGGCGGAGCTCCTGGCCCGCAGCGGCACCCGCGCGGCGCTCGAGGACTTCGACTGACGCTCCGCGCGACCCACGCGACGCACATATGCACGAACCACGCCGCCCGCGGACCGACGTCCGCGGGCGGCGCCGCGACCGGTCCGGCGGATAGGCTCCACTCCCGGAGGACACCGTGCCCATCGCGAAGCTGCCGACCGCCGCACTCACCCTGATCGCAGCGACCTTCGCGCAGGCGCAGGACATCGCCGTCCAGCGCGCGTCCGAGCGAGGCTCGGTCGACCGCGTGACCGTCTACCCGTCCGGCGCCGCGGTCACCCGCACGGTGCACCGCGACCTGGCGCAGGGACTCTGGGAACTCCGCGTGACCGGCCTGCCGCCGGACGTCGACCCGTCCCGCATCCAGGCGAAGGTGCGCGAGGCCGACGTGCCGACCGAGGGCGCGCCCGCGCTGCTGGGCGTCGAGTACGAGGAAACTCCGGGCGTCGCGTTCGCAGGGAGCGGCGAGGGCATCGAGCTGGCGACGAAGCTTGCGGACGCGCGCACCCGGCTCGGGCACGCCGCGCAGGACGCGAAGCAGCTCGAGCACCGCATCGAACGCGTCGAGCAGGTTGCGGTGCGGATCGCCGCCAACGCCACCGCCGAGGGCGGGACCGCCAAGGGCGACGCCGCGAAGGCCCTCGCCCAGCTCGCGTGGGCGAACGACCAGCGCATGGCGATCCTGGCGGACCAGCGTGCGCTCGCCGAACGTACCGAGGCGCTGAAGCTCGAGATTGCCGCGCTCGAGTCGACGATCGCGCAGCGGGGCCAGGCCGACCGCACCGAGCGTGCGGCCCTGGTGCGTATCGCCGTGCCGCGCGGCGGTCCGGTCGACCTGGACGTGACGTACATGGTGGGCGAGGCGGGCTGGGCGCCCGCCTACGCGGTGCGCGCCGCGGGCGACCGGAGCGGCCTGTCGATTGAGTACGACGCGCTCGTCCAGCAGCGTTCGGGTGAGCCGTGGGACAACGTGCGCGTCTCACTGTCGACGGCCGACCCCGAGAACGCGTCGCGGCCGGGCGAGGTGGAGCCCGTGTGGGTGGACGTTGCGCAGCCACCGGAGACCCGCGGCATGTACGGCGGCGTGGGCGGCGGAGGCGGCGGCGAAGGTGGAGCGCGGCGGAAGTCGAAGGATCGGGGCCGCAGCGACCCCGGCCGGCCCGGAAAGCCCTCGGGACCAGGCGGCGGCACCGGAGGCCCCGACGTGCCCGGCGGTGCGTTCGGGAACTCGGGCGACGACACCGACCGGGACGGCGAGGCGATCGAGCGGTTCGCCTCGGATGCATCGCTCCTCGAGGCCGGCATCGCGGCCACCTTCGAGCTGCCGCGGCGCATCAACGTCCCGAGCGACGCCGCGCGCGTGCAGCGCACGCGCATCGCGACGATCGAGCCCTCGGTGCGGTTCGTGCACGTTGCGCAGCCGCTCGTCGACCAGGGGGTGTACCTGCGCGGCGACCTGGTCAACACGGGCGCGTACCAGTTGCTGCCAGGCACGGCGCAGGTCTACATGGGCGGTGACCTGATCGGCGATACCGCCATGCCCGCCGTCGCGCCGAAGTCGGCGTTCAAGGTCTTCTTCGGCCCCGACCGGGCCGTGCGCTCCACGCGCGAGGTGCTCTCGAAGGTCTCCGGCACCGCGGGACTGTTCGGCGGCAGCACCGCGGTCACGTGGAAGTACCGAGTGACGGTCGACAACGGCACGGGGCGCGACCTGGCGCTCGAACTCGTCGACCGTCGCCCGATGAGCCGTAACGCGAAGATCGAGGTCAAGGTCGCCGACCTCTCCGCACCGCTCTCGACCGCGGCGGACTATGCCGACGGTCCACAGAAGTCCGGCATCCTGCGCTGGGACCTCACGGTGCCCGCCGCTGCCCGCGGGAACGCGGCGCTGCCCGTCACGTGGACCGTCCAGGCAACGCACGCCAAGGACGTCCAGACCACCCCGCTTCCCGACTGAACGAGCCGAGCCCCCCGCCATGCCGAACCTCATCCGATCGACCCTCGGGATCGCATTCCTCTGCTCGGCGCCCCTGCATGCGTGGCCGCTGCAGTCCGCCGCGCAGTCTCCGGACGAGCTCCCGCTGCAGCGGGCGAGCGAGCGCGGCACCATCACCGCCGTCACGCTCTACCCCGACCGAGCCGCGGTCACGCGCACCGTCCGCATCGACCTGAAGCAAGGCCTGTGGGCGCTGCGGATCGCCGACCTCCCGCGGTCGGTGCTTCCCTCGTCGCTGCAGGCCAAGGTGGTCCCGTCGGCGGGCGGGGTTCCCAAGCTCCTCGGCGTCGAGTTCGAGTCGGCGGCGCGCGTCGACTTCGCGAGTTCGCCCGAAGGTGCGGCGCTCGCGGAGAAGGTGCGCGGGCTCAAGCGCGACCTCGAGCGGCTCGGCCAGGAGCGCGCGCTCCTCGAGCGGCACGGGGCGCTGGTCGACGCGATCGGCGTGCGGCCCACCGCGGCCGAGGGCACCGGCGCCGTGGAACCCATCGACCTCGCCGCCGCTGAACGCCAGCTCGCCGCCGTGCGGGCCGAGAAGGAGCGCATCCTCGGCGACGCGCGGCGGATGGACGAACGCAAGGAATCGCTCGGTCGCGAGCTCACCGTCGCGGAGCAGCAGCTGGCCACGCGCGGGGGCGCGGACCGCACCGAGCGCGCGGCACTGGTCATGCTCGCGGTGCCGCAGTCGTGCGCCGCGGAGGTTTCGCTCACGTACCTCGTCCGCGATGCGTCATGGGGGCCGTCGTATGCGGTGCGCTCGTCGGCCGACCGTTCGTCCGTCGCGGTGGAGTACGACGCCATGGTGCTGCAGCGCACCGGCGAGGACTGGAAGGACGTGCGGCTCTCGCTCTCCACCGCCGAGCCCACGCGAGCGTCGAGCCCGCCGCCGGTCGAGCCGTGGTTCGTGGACGTCTTCGTGCCGCCGCCGCCGATCGCGGGTCGGGCGGGCGGATTCACCGCCGAGGTCGCCCCTTCGGCCGCGCCGATGGCGGTGGCCGATGCCGCGCCGGGCGCACCCGCTGAGAAGGCGGACGTGAACGAGATGGCGAAGTCGCTCGAGGCGCTCGCGGCAGGTGCCGCGGTGAACGCGGGCGGCGTCGCGGTCACGTTCGAGCTTCCCCGGCCGGTGACGCTCCCTTCCGAGGCGTCGCGCCGGCAGCGCACGCGGATCGGCCGGTTCGAGCCCACGGCGAAGTTCGCGTACGTCGCCGCGCCAGTGGTCTCCGAGTCCGTGTTCCTGAGGGGCACGCTGACCAACACGAGCCCCTTCCAGCTGCTCCCCGGCTCCGCGCAGGTGTTCATGGGCGGCGAGTTCATCGGCGAGACGGAGCTGCCGCCCGTGGCGCCCAACGGGGAGTTCCGCGCGTACTTCGGGCCGGACCGCGCGGTGCGCGCCCGGCGCGAGGTGGTGTCGCGCATGACGGGTTCCAGCGGCCTGTTCGGCGGGTCCACCGTCACCACGTGGAACGACCGCATCACGATCGACAACGGCACGGGACGCGCGATCGACGTCGAGGTCTACGACCGACGGCCGGCCAGCCGGAACGAGCGCATCGAGTCGAGGCTCGCCTCGACCGCGCCCGCATTGAGCGCCGACAAGGCCTACGTCGAGACGCGGATGCCGCAGGGGATCCTGCGGTGGGACCTGAAGGTGCCGGCCACGGCCCGCGACGCGAACGCCATGAAGGTGGAATGGACGGTGGAGCTGGTCCGGCCCAACGGGCTCCAGACCACGCCCGTGCCCGACTGACCGCTCGGCGCGTCAGAACCACCAGGCCTGCGCGGGCCGTTCCTCCACGATGCACTCCTGGAGAAACGCCACCGCACGCTCGAAGCCCTCCTCGACGCTCATCATGGCGTCCTCGTGCTCGATGGAGAGCACGTGGTCGTATCCGTGCCGCCGGAGCATGCTGACGAACGGGCGCCAGAACTCGGTTCCGTGTCCCCAACCGCAGGTGCGGAAGTTCCATGCCCGGCGCTTCAGGTCGCCGTAGCTCTTCGTGTCGAGGTAGCCGTTCACCGGACCCTCGTGGCGATCGAGCTCGGTGTCCTTCGCGTGAACGTGGAACAGGAGCCCCGCCTCGCCGAGCTGGCGCGCCGCGAGCACCGGGTCGATCCCCTGCCAGAACAGGTGCGACGGATCGAGGTTCGCGCCGAGCACCGGCTTCCCCCGCATGCCGGCCTTGCGCTGCGCGAGCTCGCTGAGCCGGATGATGGTCTCGCCGTTGTAGACGCAGAACCCGGGGTGCGCCTCCCACGCGACGCGGACGCCGTGCTTGGCGGCGAACTTCGCCTGCTGCGCCCAGTACGGCACGAGCACCTCGTCCCACTGGTACTTCAGGATGTCGGAGAAGTCGCCGGGCCAGGGGCACGTCACCCAGTTGGGCGTGCGGTCCTGCCGCGAGCCTCCGGGACAGCCGCTGAAGGTGATGACGACCTCGGTGCCGAGCTTCGGCGCAAGCTTCACGGCCGTGGCGAACTGCTGGTGATGCCGCCGGGCGAACCCCTTGTCGGGATGCACGGGGTTGCCGTGGACGGCAAGCCCGGACAGCAGCAGGCCGTGGTCGCGGAGGATGCCCTTGATGCGGTCCTGCTCCTTTCGGCTCGCGAGCACCTTCGCCGGGTCGAAGTACGGGGCCCCGGGCCACGCGCCGACGGGAAGCTCGATGGCGCCGAGCCCGATGTCGGCGACGTAATGGCACACGTCCTCAAGGGGGCGGCCGGAGAAGAGCGCTGACATGACGCCGAGCTTCATGGGGAGGTCCTTTCGAGTGCCGCTGCGGGCGCGGGGGAGCGTAGTTCCCGGCCATGCCGCCCGCGGGCGCACGCACGGCAACCCGCCGCCTCGCGGGCGCGAACGATTCCTGCGACAATGTGTGGAATGTCCCTGCCGATCCTGCTCGCCTGCGCATTGCTCCAGGCACCGTCCGTGCCGGACGCCGCGCCGGCGGCCCCGGCGGCCGCGCCGCCTGCACCGACGGCCCCAGCGGCTGCACCGGCGGCCCCGGCAGCCGCGCCGACGGCCCCGCCGACCGCACCGGCGCCGGCGACCGAACCGGCGACCGCCGCGGAACCGCCGCGCCAGGTCTGGCTGTTCGTCGACCGCTGGAAGGAGTTCGGCGGAACCGTCGTCCATGAGGACCACGACGAGATCGTGGTCGTGGGACCGCTCGGCGAGCGACGCGAATACAACAAGACCAAGCTGCTCGACATCGTCGACATCGTCCGGCCGAGCCCGGGCCAGCGCGGGCTGATCCAGCTCCGCGACGGCAGCATCGTGCGCGGCGAGATCCTGAAGGACTCGCTCGACGAGGTGGAGTTCCGGGTCGACACGGTGGTGGGCCGATTGCCGCGCGACAAGGTCTACCGGGTGGTGCTCGAGCAGGACTTCGACACGCGCTACCGCCGGCTCAAGGAATCGATCGCGCCCGAGGAGCACGGCCGCCGGATCGCGCTGGCGCGCTGGCTCGCCGAGCAGGACCGCCTCGAGCTGGCGCAGCAAGAGCTCGAGGCGCTGATGCGCGACGCCGACAGCGAGACCGCACGCGACGTGCTGCGCGAGGTGAAGGCGCGCGCCGAGCTGAAGCGCTCGATCGAGGAATCCAGGCGGAAGGAAGGGACTGCACCGGGCACGGATCCCACGACCGGCCCGGATGCGCCGCACGCAGGCGGACCCGACGCCGCGGCGCCCGCGGGCCCGGGCGACCGCACGCCGAACAACCGCGACCTCCGCCCGTCGAAGCTCGTTTCCGACGAGGACGTGAACATCATCCGCGTGTACGAGATCGACTTCAAGGACCCGCCGCGGCTGAAGGTCGACCCGGAGGGAATCCGCCAGCTCATCCTGCGCTACGGGTCGAGCGACCTCATCCCCGCCTCCGCCGAGCAGCGCAACCTCCTCTTCTCGAAGCCCGACGTCGAGATCGCACGGCTGATGTTCGACCTGCGTGCGCGCGACCTGTACAAGTTCGTCACGGTGAGCGAAGACCCTGCGTCGCTTGCGCGGTTCCGCACCCGCGTGCACAACTCCTGGCTTCTCACCAACTGCGCGACCAGCCGATGCCACGGCGGCGTGCAGGCGGGACGGTTCTTCCTCCACACCGGCGAATCGACCGACGTCCGCATCCGCTACACGAACCTGCTCACGCTCCTTGAGTTCGAGGTCGACGGGAAGCCGCTCGTCGACTTCGAGGACCCGCCGGACTCGCTGCTGGTGCAGTACGCCACCCAACGGAACCTCGCGCGGTACCCGCACCCGGACGTCAAGGGCTGGAAGCCCGTCTTCTCGAAGTCGACCCCCCAGCTCATGAGCGAGACGCTCGAGTGGATCCGCGGGATGCACCAGCCCCGCCCGGAGTACCCGGTCGACTTCGAGCTCCCGAAGCTCGATGCCCCCGATCGGCCCGTCCGGCGTCCGGACGAGCCCGACAGGTGAGCCCCGGCACGGCTCCGCTACGCTGACACCTCTCACGGATCCGACCATGCACCACGCCCGCTTCATCGCCTGCACCTCGATCTCGCTCGTCGCCCTGCTCTGCGGCTGCGACGGCCTGCACGCCCCGAGCGCCGAGGAGAAGGGGGCCCGCAAGATCGCCGACGCCACGGCGCGCGCGCGGATGCTGGCCCTTCGCATCGCCCCGTCGCCGGATGCCGTCTCGGCATCCCTCGAGGAGGAAGGCGGCGCGACACGCGAGGTCTCGAAGCCGGTCCTTGCCCCCGCAGATGCGGCGAAGGAACTCCGGACGCTGGCCTCGGAGATCTCCAATGCCGGCGGCAGCGAGGCACAGAAGCGGGACGCCCGCGAGCTCGGCGCACGCATGCGCCGCGACGCACTGCTGCTCGATCTCGCCGACCTCGAACGGCTGGCGCAGGAGAAGTCCGTGCTCGTCCGCGAGATCGAGGGACGCGTCGCAGGGATCACGTCGATCATGGCATCGGGCGACCCGCGTGCCGACGAGCTTGCCGCAGCCACCGTCAAGGGCATGCGTGACGCGCGGGACCGCTATCGCAGGGAACTCGCAAGCCAGGGCGAGCGCACCGACGCCGCACGCACGCGGCTCAAGCCCATCGAGGACACGATCACCGAGAAGCGGCGCGAGGCCGAGGCGCTCGATGCGACGGTGGGCGAGCTTCGGGCCGAGGCCATGACGAGCACCGCGGAGCGTGCCGTGCCCCGGATGGAGGAGGCGCGCGTGAAGCTGAATGCCGCGCAGGACCTCCGCGTGGCGGCCGCCGAGGCCGAGCGCGAGGCCGAGCCGCTGCGCTCGGAGGTCCGTGTCGGCGAGGCAGGCCTTGCAGGCGCCGACGAGACCGACCGGTTCCTCGCCCAGCGAATGAAGGAGGCCGACGACGCAGCGGACGGCGCGAAGGCGCGCGCGGACGGTGCACGCGACCGCATCGGGGCCCTCGGTCAGGAAGCCGCGGCCCTCACCCAGCAGTTCATGACGCTCGAGGCGGAGAAGTACCAGCCGGTGGCGAAGGCGGTGTCCGAGGCACTCGAGGCGAACGACCTGGCGGGCAAGAACCCGACCGATGCCGCGTCGGTCGCGCTGCTCAAGGCACGATTTGCCGCGATCTCGATCGACGCCATCGGCCAAGCCGCGCAGCTCGCGATGGTGGCTGCGGCCGCCGGCGGGCAGGCGCCGGACGTGTCGGCGATCGCGGCGGCGCGCGACGCGGAGCTCGGGAAGGCCAAGGCGGCCCTCGTCGAGGCCCGCGAAGCGCTCAAGGGCACCGAGTCCTCGGCAGGACGGTCGATGATGGCTTCCGTGAACCAGCTCGCGGCGGCGCTCGGCATCGAGCTCCCCGCCGGGCCCGCGATGGCGGCCGAATCGACGGACGCTGCTCCACCGGCCGAGGACGCGCCAGCACCCGACGCGCCCGCGCCCGACGCGCCCGCACCTGACGCGCCCGCGCCCGATGCGCCCGCGCCTGACGCGCCCGCACCCGATGCGCCCGCGCCCGATGCGCCGGCACCCGACGCGCCCGCACCCGACGCGCCGGCACCCGACGCGCCGGCACCCGACGCGCCCGCGCCCGATGCGCCGCCCGAGGGTGATCCCGCCCCGAGCGACCCGCCGGCCGACGAGCCCGCGCCGCCGCCCGCCGAGCCGTCGGATCCGAACGAACCGAACAAGTGAGTCAGACGAGGCGCAGCGAGGCACGCGCGGCCGCACGGACCTCGGGCGTTTCCGACGGATTGAGCGCCACCACCGAGAGCTGCGCACCGAGTGCATCGCGCACCTCAGCGGGAGATGCGCGGTCCACAAGGACGCTTCCTGCGGCCAAGGCCGCATTGCGACGCCACATCGCGTGACCCGCACGGCGGAGGACGCCGTTCAGCTGCGCCGCCTCCCAGTCGTCCTCGGTCCAGCCGAGCACCTCGAGCAGCGGGAATCCCGTGCGATGCGCCCGATAGGCCTCGTGCGTGGCCACGCGCCGCGAACGCACGGTGGGCTGCGAGTGCGGGCACGCTTCCTGGCACGCATCGCAGCCGAAGAGCCAATCCTCCGTTCGCCCCGCAAACCACTCGGCGGCCGTGCCGCGGTCCTCGATGGTCAGGGCGCTCACGCACCTCGATGCGTCGACCGACCACGGCACGATCGCGTCCGTGGGGCATGCGTCGATGCAGCGCGTGCATGCACCGCACGGATCGGCGTCGACCGTCGCGCCGCCGGGCATTCCCCCGTCCGCGCGCACCGGCGCAAGTTCCACGGTGCTCACCAGCGCCCCGAGGACGAGCCATGACCCCATCCCTCGGGGACCGATGAGCAGGCTGTGCTTCCCGATCCGCCCGAGCCCGGCGCGCTCGGCATGCTCGCGCTCGAGGAGAGGCGCGGTGTCGACGCAGACCCGGAACCGCTCGCCCGGATAGGCCTCGAGCAGCTCCTCGGCGAGCGCCTCGAGCCGCGCCCGGATGACGACGTGGTAGTCCTCGCCTCGCGCGTACCGGCCGATGCGCCCGACCCCGGGCACGCGCCGGTCGGGCCGTCCATCGGCATATCGATCGGCGACGCACAGGACGCTTCGGGCGCCCGGGACCAGTACGCGCGGGTCGAGCCGTCGATCGACCTGCTCGGCGAGGTACGCCATCGCCCCGTGCCGACCCGCGTCGATCCAGGCCCGGTACTCCTCGGCCCGCGAACTCGGCCCTGCGTCGGCGATCCCCGCGAGCGCGAACCCGTGCTGCGCGCACCGCGCAAGCACCCAGCGGGAGCGTGCCACGGGGTCCGAGCCGGGCCCCGCCGCCGCGGTCCCGGCGTCGGGCGTCGCCATCAGCGCGCGACCCCCAGGATGCGGGCAAGCGGTGCAGGCGCCAGGTCCGGGACCAGCAT
This sequence comes from Planctomycetaceae bacterium, assembly GCA_947492385.1. Taxonomy (GTDB): domain Bacteria; phylum Planctomycetota; class Phycisphaerae; order Phycisphaerales; family SM1A02; genus UBA966. The sequence continues at coordinate 10,777 of CANLMX010000022.1, forward strand.
CCGCTCGCCGACGATCGCGCCCGCGGCGGCGTACCCCGACCGGACCGCGCCTTCCATCGTCGCGGGCCAGCCGGTGCGTGACCAATCGCCGGCGATGAAGAGATTCCCGACGCCGCCGTCGCGATCGATTCCGGACGCCGCCGCCCCGGGCCGGATGCGATCGAATCCCGGCACCGGCGCGAACGTGGCACGCTTCTCCTTCACGCTGCGCACCGCCGTCGGCTCGACCCCGCACGCCGCGGGAAAGGCCCACCGGAGATCCGCCAGGACGCGGGCCGCGATCGCATCCTCGTCGAGCTCCATCCACCGATCCGCGCCGCTGATGACCGCGTGCACGTGCTGCGAACCGTCAGGCTCGCAGCCCTTGTCGAACAGCCAGTGCGTCCCCCGCCCCGGCAGCACCGCGTGCGGAAGGTCCATGACCTTGCGCGGGAACCGCAGGTGCACACCCAGGATCGGGCTTGAACCCACCTCCTCGAGGTGCGCAAGCCGCCCATCGGCACGCACGAGCGTCGAGGACACGAGCTTCGCGAGACGGTCGGCCGGCAACGCGGCGACGACGGCATCCGCCTCGACCACGCCCTCGTCGGTCACCACGCCGGTGACGCGACGGCCGTCGAACGCGATCGCCCGCGCGCTCACGCCCAGCCGTACCGATCCCCCGGCCGCCGCGATCGCTTGCTCCGCGGGGTCGTAGAGCCGCACGAGCGGCACCGTCGACAGTCCCATGAGCGGCGCCTCCGAGCTGGCGAGGAACCCTTCCTGGAAGACCTGCATCGCGCTGGCCGCGGACACCTCGCCCACGTCGAGGTTGCATGCGCTGACGACCACCGGGCTCCAGAACACGTCGACCACGCGCTGCGGCTGGCGGGTCTCGGCGAGGAACTCGCCGAACGCGCGCCCCTCCCATGCGAGCCGGCCGGACGCGCCCATCCGAAGCATGCGCCACATCGCGCGCGCCACCGCGACCTTCTCCCCCAGCGAAAGCATCCGCATCCGCAGGAACGACCACGTGAAGTGCCCCGGCGCCGGCAGGCGCCCCGGGCGCATCCGGTCGGGCGCGTGCGGCGGGTTCATCCAGTGGATGTCGCGGTGCCATTCGATGGCGTCGAGCACCCCGAGGCGCGCATAGAAGTCGATGAGGTTGGTGCAGCAGCCCATGAGGACGTGCTGGCAGTTGTCGAGCACCTCGCCCGTGCGCGGGTCGACGAAGCTGGTGGCACGCCCGCCGAGCTTGCGACGGGTCTCGATCACGGTGACGCCGATGCCTCGCTCGGCCAGCCGGAGCGCGCATGCGAGTCCCGCGATGCCGCCGCCCACGACCGCAACGGAGCGCGGCGACGCGGTCATCGCGACGCTCCCGCCATCCGTCGCGCACGGAACGCGATCCACGCCTTGCGCCATGCCGGCAGCCGCACACGACCGGGGCCCACGACGGCATCGGGCCGCGCATGCACCCGTCCAAGGATGCCCCGGTAGATCTCGGTCATCGCCCAGAGCGTGGGCCGGCATGAGGGCGTGATCATCGCGTCGAGGGGCGCACTCCGCAGGAAGAACTGCTCGGCGCGGTCACACTGCGCGCGCATGAACTCCGCGCACTGGGCGGGCGAGCTCCACGCGCGCAGCGCCTCGGGCGTGAGGTCCATGCGCCGGAAGTCCTCGGCCGGCAGGTACACGCGTCCGAGGTCGAAGTCCTCGCGGTAGTCGCGCAGGATGTTGGTGAGCTGGAAGGCGATGCCGCGATCCACGGCGAGCGCCTGCGCGGCCCCGTCCGAATGCCCCCACACCCGGATGCACACCAGGCCCACCGTACTCGCGACGCGGTAGCAGAATCCCCGCAGGTCATCCCACGTCTCGCACCGGACGACGCCCACGTCGCCGAGCTGCCCGTCGAGCATGTCGTGGAAGTCCCGCGGCGCGAGTTCATGGTTCGCCGCCACCCATGCGAGCGCGCGCCAGGTCGCGCGACCCCCGGGCGGACGTCCCGCGAGCGCGGCATCGGTGTCGTGCCGGAACTGCGCGATCCGCCGGACGCGCTCGTCGTCGGGAATGCCCTCGGCATCGGCGAGGTCGTCGGCCTCGCGCATCCACGCGTAGATCGCGTACATCGCGCTGCGCTGCGGCTCGGGGGTCAGCTTCAGCCCGTACCAGAAGTTCCGGGCACGGGTGCGCGTCACCCGTTCGCATTCCGCGATGGCGGGGATGAGGTCCGCGGGGACGCCTGCAGGCGCCGCGCGGCTCATCGCGGCGCCTCCGGCGCACACGCGGCCTGCCCCGACGGGGCCATGCCCGCGGCGGCGGCCCGGCCCGCGTGCGTGCGAGCCCATCGGGGCGCAGTGACGTCCCACCACGCGCGCGCGACCAGCATCCCCTTCGCCGCGCGCCCCAGCCGCGGCCGATGGATGCAGGTGTCGAGGTTCCAGTCCTCGATGGCGCGCAGCACGTGCTCGCCGCCCTCGACGAACAGCCGCACGACGGGCATCGCCTCGCCCGAGAGCGTCGGGAGCAGCGCTCGTCCCTCGGCGAACAGCGCGTGGCACCGGTCGACCACGGGCCGAACCGCCGCGCGGTACTCGGCGAGGAAGGAATGGTCGGGAGCGTGCCCGGCGCGGGCGGCCGCGAGGAGCCGGGGCTCGAACTCCGGGATGCCCCGCGTGAACTCGCGCGGGAGGTAGATCCGGTCCCGCTCGAGGAGGTCGCGCTGGACGTCCTGCACGTGGTTGACCACCTGCAGCGCGGTGCAGATGCGGTCGCTCATCGCGCATCGCGCGGGCGTCGCCTGGCCGAAGAGCGCCAGCACGATCCGCCCCACCGGATCGGCGCTCAGCGCGCAGTAACCGACGAGCTCGTCCCACGTCTCCCAGCGCGTGCGCACCTGGTCGAGCTCGAACGCGCGGATGAGGTCGTCGAACAGCCGCGCGGGGATCGCGTGCCGGACGACCGCCGGCCGCAGCGCGACGAACACGGGGTGCCGGGGCGCGCCCGCGAAGCACGCGTCCAGCTCGCCGCGCCACCACGCGAGCAGCGAGAGCCGTTCCTCGCCCGCCGTGCCCGCCTCGTCGCCGAGGTCGTCGGCCCACCGGCAGAACGCGTAGACCGCCGCGAAGTCCGGGCGGAGGCGCTCCGGAACCAGGGAGCTGAGCACGCTGAAGTTCTCGTAGTGGCCCACCGCCAGCGCCTTGCACCACGTCACCGCCTCGGCCTCGCCCATCAAGGGCGCGATGCCGGGCCCGACGCGGCCGGGGCCGAACTCCGCAAGCTGCGCGGTGACGCTCGCCACGGGGCCAACTGTAGCGGCTGCGGGCCGCCCCGTGCGGGCCGGCTCACGCAGGCCGCGGTGCGCGAGGGCCGGGGCGCGCCCGATACACTTGTCCCCCCGATGAAGATCATCCTCGCGAATCCCCGCGGCTTCTGCGCCGGCGTCTACATGGCGATCGACGTGGTCGACCAGCTCCTCGACATCTGCCCGGACGAGACGATCTACGTCTACCACGAGATCGTGCACAACCGGCACGTGGTCGATCGCTTCCGCGCACGCGGGGTGCAGTTCATCGAGGACGTCTCGGAGGTCCCGGACGGCTCGATCGTGGTCTTCAGCGCGCACGGCGTCAGCCCGGCGCTCCGCGAGGAGGCCCGCACGCGCAACCTCACCGCCATCGACGCGACGTGCCCGCTCGTCACGAAGGTCCACAACGAGGCCATCCGATACGCACGCGCGGGCTACCAGATCCTGCTTGTCGGCCACGCCGACCACCAGGAGATCATCGGCACCCGCGGGGAGGCTCCCGACTGCACGCAGGTCGTCGAATGCCCCGAGGACATCCCGGGACTGGTCGTCAAGGATCCGAACAAGTTGGTCTACCTGACGCAGACCACGCTCTCGACCGATGACGCGAACGTGATCATCGCTGCGCTCAAGCAGGCGTTCCCGACGATCAAGGAACCCCCGAGCGAGGACATCTGCTACGCGACCACCAACCGCCAGCGCGCGGTCCGCGAGCTCGCGCCGAAGGCCGACCTCGTCCTGGTGGTCGGGAGCCGCAACAGCTCGAACTCGGTGCGGCTGACGGAGATCAGCCAGAACATGGGCACGCCCGCGCGACTGGTCGACGACCGCAGCGAGCTGCGCGCCGAGTGGTTCGAGGGCATCTCCACGGTGCTCGTGACCGCGGGCGCGAGCGCCCCCGAGGACCTGGTGCAGGCGCTGATCGTCGACCTCGTCGAGCGCTTCGGCGGCGAGGTCGAGCAGCACGACGTGTACCACGAGCAGGTGGAATTCGGCCTTCCGGGCACGCTCAAGGACCAGATGCGCAAGCGCGGCATCGACCCGACAGGCCGCCGCGTCATGCGCAAGGACGCCGACCAGGCGATGGGCGCATGGCTCGACCGGCACGGCATCGCGCACCGGACAGTCGACCTCACCGTGGGCTCGACCCGGTGAGCGGACCCGCGCGCACCGGATTCTTCGAGCTCGACGCAGCGGGCCTCGAGGCGTGGTGCGGCGCGCGCGGCATGCCGCGCTTCGCGGCGCGCCAGCTCGCGGACTGGGTGTACGCCAAGGGCACGGTCGATCTCGGCGCGATGACGAACCTGTCGAAGTCGCACCGCGACCTCCTGGCCCACGAACTCGCGTTCCTGCAGGGGGACGAGCTGAAGTCGCTCGAGGCCACCGACGGCACGAGGAAGCTGCTGCTCGGCTGGCCGGCGCCCGGCGTCATGCTGCCGGTGCTCGGAGTCGCCACCGGTCGCGAGACCGAGTGCGTGATGATCCCGAGCGAGGAGCGCCGGACCGCCTGCGTCTCGAGCCAGATGGGGTGCCCGGTCGGCTGCCGCTTCTGCGCCTCCGGGCTCGAGGGCGTCGAGGGCAACCTCACCGCCGGACGCATCGTCGAACAGGTCTGGCGGCTCGCGCGCGTGCCCGGCGTCGGACGCATCACGAACGTCGTTTTCATGGGGATGGGCGAGCCGCTCGCCAACTTCGCGGCGGTCACCGACGCCATCCGCACGCTCAATGCGCCGTGGGGCATGGGGATCGGCGCGCGGCGGATCACGGTCAGCACCGTCGGGCTGCCGGCCGCCATCCGCAAGCTGTGCGGGTTCGAGATCCCCGTCACGCTCGCGCTGAGCCTGCACGCGCCGAACGACGAGCTTCGCCGGAAGATCATCCCGTGGGCGGAGTACTCGACCGTGGCCGAGCTGCTCGACGCGTGCCAGGAGTGGTTCCGCAAGACCGGCCGCGAGATCACGCTCGAGTACATCCTGCTCGGCGGCTTCAACGACCGCCGCGAGCACGCCGAGGAACTCGCGCGCGTGGCACGCACGATCCGCGCGAACGTCAACCTCATCCGCTACAACGAGGTCGACGGCCTGCCCTTCGCACGCCCCGACGACCACGACGTGCTCGAGTTCCAGGGCATCCTGCGCGAGGCCGGCGTCAACACGCACATCCGGGCCAGCCGCGGCCGCGACATCAAGGCCGCGTGCGGGCAGCTGCGGCACGAGTCCATGCGGGCCTGACGGGGCCGCGCGGGCCGGGCTACTCCCGCCCGAGGCAGATGCGCTCCACCTCGGGCACGGGCAGCTCCCGGAGCCGGTGGCCGGCGGCCAGTTCGTGCAGCCGGCGCACCGCGGCCATCCACCGCTCCCGTCCCGGGCGATCGTGGATCGCGCGCTCCATGAGCTCGAGCACCGCGGCCCGCAGCCGCCGCTCCGGCGGCTGCCCCCGGACCTCGTTCGGAACCACGCGCCAGAGCACCAGCGCAAGCTGCGCAGGCCAGTCGCTCGACCGGAGGTCGATCCTCCACATGGTCCGCCCGAGCACCGCCTCGATGCGGTTGAGGTACCGGCGCGTCATCTCGTCGCCGCGCGCCTCGCGGACGCCGAGCCGCTCGCGGATGCGCCGCGCCTGTCCCACGCTCGCCTGGATCGCGGCCACGTACAGCGCGTCGCGGATGAGCACGGCCTCGGCGAGCGGCAGGATCCCGTAGGTGCAGAGGGCGCGGTCCGGGTCGTCGGAGCCCGCCTCGTACAGGTCGCGCACCAGGCCCACGTACCAGCGGAGGTGGCGAACGCCGCCCCATGCCACGCAGCGCGACGCCGCGTTCACGAAGTCGCGAAGCGCGAGGCGACCGTCGTTGGTCGCGTAGAGCGCGGGCATCGCGTCGAGCGATTCGCGGACGATCTCGCGGAACTGCCGGGCACGCCGGCGGCCGCCGTGGCGCGACGCCTCGAGCTCGAGCGCGGTGCGGCGGACCAGCCGCCCGAGGCTCTCGGCCTTGCGGGACTCGCTGCGCGCATCCTCGAGCCCCGCGGCGACGCGTCGGCCGAACGCGAACGCCTCGAGCGAACGGCCGAACCCGCGTGCCTCGATGCGGCGGAGCGCAGCCTCGAGCGCCTCGAGGGACACCGGGACGAACCCCCGCTGGTACGCGGCACCAAGCGCGACGAGGTCCGTCACGCGGTCGGTGAGGAACTCGCGCCGCGCCGCGCCCGCGAGGTCCGCCAGCAGCGCGCCGTCGGCCTTCGTCGCCAGCGGGATCGCGCGTGGCAGCAGCTCGACCGCCGCCGCCAGCTGCGGCACCACCTGGTCCTCGTACGCGCCCACGTTCGCAACCACGTACGTGCGATCGGGCGCCGCGACGCGGAGGTAGGGGTCCGGCCCGATCGCACGGAGCGTCTCGATCGGGTCGAAGCCGACGAGCAGGTCCGCCTCGCCGTACGGGCATTGCGTCGCGTGCACGCGCGCGTCGGGCCCGGCATCCTCGCCGGTGAACAGCACCTGCCCCCACGCGCGCCGACCCGGGCCGACGGGCGTGGGGTGGTAGATCGCCTGCACGCGGTAGCCCATCGCGCGCCCGGCCTCGCAGAGTGCGATGGTCGCGAGGCCCGGCGGCTCGCCGCGGAAGCCCGCGAGGTGGCATCGCCACATCCCTTCGCGCGCATGGATCGGGCGTGCCGGCGCGAGGCGCCCGTCGAGCCCGTCCACCGCGGGCGGCCGCGAGCGCACGACCTCGACCTGCTCGAGCAGCGCGCGCACCTCGATTCGCACCGGCAGGCCCTCGCCGGCGGGGAACGTCTCCTTCACGACCTCGGTGCGGAGCGGGTCCAGCCCGCGCTCCAGGCCGCGTTCCATGAGCTCGGCCTGGGGCAAGGGGCGCACGTCGCACCCCGTGTCCGCCGGCCACACCAGCCGCTGGCGCGGCGTGAATCCAAGCCGATCGGCCTCGGCGACGCCCGCCTCGAGCTGCCGGATGTCGCGGCGCGCGGGAGGCCCGTCGTGCGCGACGATCACGCCCACGCCTTCAAGGCGGGCGACCTGCGCGACGGTGGCCGCCAGCGCCGGACGGTTGTTCAGGTCGCAGTGCGCCACGTGCAGCCGCGGCGCCGCGGTGAGCGGCACGGCCGCGTTGGCGAGCCGCTCGACGTCGATCTCGTCGTTCCCGCCCAGGTCCGCCACGATGAACAGCGTCGGCATCGGGTCGATCGCGGCCTGACGGATGGCTGCAGGACCCTCGACCGCGAACCGCCTGCGGTCCCAGAGCTCGACTTCGGTCACGACGTCCGCCTGCGGCTGCGGCTCGCCCTCGAGCGCCAGTGCGCGCGTGGGTGCCTCGGGCGCATCCGGATCGGCGCGCGCCACCTCCGCCGCGGCATCGGGGAGCACCGAGCGGATCGAGAGGATCGCGCCCGTCGGCCCGAGCCCGAAGCTCCGCCGCGGGATCTCCAGGCGCTCGAGCTCCGGGTTCGGCGCGGCCAGGCGAGGCGAGTGCTCGAGCCCGGCACGCACGAGCTGGAACAGGTGCATCGCCTTGCGGAGCAGGATCGACGTGCGCACCGCGTCGTTGATGTCGAGACGGACCTCCTCCCCGTCGCGCGGGGGAAGGCGGTCCCACCAGAGCCGCGCCGGCCGATGCCCGGCGGCTCGCAGCGCCTCGGCCACGGCAAGCACCTCGGGCGCCACCGAGCCCGGACGCGGCTCGAGCACGACGGCGTCCTCGCATCGCGTGAGGAACCGCTCCAGGAGCGCAGGGTCCATCGGATTGGAACATCCCAGTTCGAGCACGGGGACGCGCCCCTCGAGCCCGAAGGCACCCAGGATGTGGCGGATCGCAACCCCCGCGGGGCCCACGGACACGAACCCCACCGGCTCGCGCTCGCCGGGACTCGGGAGCGCGGTCACGCGGTTCAGTTCCAGCCGGCGCACGATGCGGAGGGCATCGTCGGACTCGTGCGCGCGCCCCCCGCCGCGCCGGTCGCGGAGGATCGCCGCGGCCTGCTCGATGCGCTCCACCACTCGATTGGCGCGCAACCGCGGCGAGTCCACCGACCGGAGGACCGCGGCGTGCGCCACCACCGCCGCCATGCGCTCACCGCCCGATGCGAGCCGAAACGCGTGCTCGATGCCGTCGCGGAGCGCCACGATGCCGCCGGGCGCGACCACCGGCAGCCCGAGCGAGCGCGCGGCCTGCCATGGCGACGCCAGTCGCACCAGGTACGGATTGTCCTCCAACAGCAGCACGACGCCACCGCCCTCGATGCGCGGGCCGTCCAGGGCACGGCGCGCCGCCGCGATGGCCATGCCGAGCTGCTCGTTCGGGACCAGCGCCAGCACCCGGCGCCCCTCGCTCGCATCGCGCGCGGCCAGGCTCACCGCGCGCGCGGCGTCCACCGAGTCGGTGATCGCCATGCGATGCGACTGCACGGCGCGCACGGCCGCGGGATCGGACATCAGGTCGAACACCGGCTCGAACGGCACCTGCCTCGGCGCCACGATGGCGTCGACCGGAAGCTCGCTCTCGAGTGCGCCCTTGACGATCGCCTGGTGCGCCGTCAGGAGCGCGGTGCCCTCGGCGCGCAGGAGCGGATGGCTCCACGGTCCCGAGATCGGGGCGCTCACGCCGTGGTCTCCCGCGGGTGCACGGCGCCCGCCGACGACCCGTCCCAGCCGCGCACGAGCCGCCCGTCGAGCAGCGCCTCGACCGCCACCGCGACGCCGTCGGCGTCGTGCGACGCGGTGCGGGCCGCTGCGATGCCGAGGATGCGCGCGTCGGCATTTGCCATCGCGACGCCCAGCGGCGCGTTGCGGATCAGCTCGAGGTCGTTCAACCCGTCGCCGAGCGCGACGATCCGGTCGCGCGCGACTCCGAGCCGGTCGGCCGCCGCGCACGCCATCGACCACTTGTCGGCGCGCGGCGAGAAGACCTCCAGCATGTGCGTGCGCGACCCGACCGCCTCCTCGGCGGTGAGTGCGCTCCAGTGCCGGACCGCAAGCGAGCCGCCGAACCGGGCCTCGATCCCGTGCGCCACCGGCGCGATCTCGTCCGACGCCCCGATGGTGCCGACACGCAGCACGCGGTCCGCAACCACCTCGTTCGCCCCCTCGGGCGCGGCGACCCAGTCCCGCGAGGTCACGGGATGCTCCGACAGCCACCAGCGCGTGGCCGGGTCGAGCTCGGCCGTCCCGAGGAAGACGTAGTCGTGCCCCGCGCGGCTCGCGTCCAGCAGCAGGTGCGCGCGATGGCCCGTATCGACGATCGCGTGCGCGATCTCGACGGCCAGGCGCGCATCCACGGTCTCGGTCGCGATCACCTCGCCGCTTCCGGCCCAGTGGAGCGACGCGCCTCCGGCGCCGATGAAGAGCGCGTCTTCCGCAACGCAGTCGGTGGCGCGGTGGCTCTCGGCCCAGGTCCGGCCCGTGGCGATCGCGACATGCCATCCGGCCGCGCGCGCGGCCGACAGGGCGGCGCGGTTGCGCTCGCTGACCCGCCCCCGCCGGTCAAGCAGGGTTCCGTCGAGGTCGGTGACGAGGAGTCCAGGCAGCATGGGGTTGCGGGGCGCCGGGCGCCCTGCGCGGAGGATAGGGCGCTCCCGATACACTCTCCCGTCCCATGACCGAGCTCGACCGGCGTCTCAAGAACGTGCAGCAGGCGGACCTCTCCGAGAGCCGCGTGAACGACGACTTCGTCCTCTGGCTCAAGACCTGGGGACAGAACATCCTCCTCGTCGCGCTGACGGTGGCGGCACTGGCGATGGCATGGCACTGGTGGGGCCAGCGCAAGGAGCGCGAGCGCGACGCCGCATGGGCCGAGCTCGGAGGCGCGAACCTCCCCGCGTCCCTGAAGGAAGTCGCCGCGCGCCACCAGGCCACCGATGCGATCGCGCTGATGGCGCAGATGGAGGCGGCCGGCACCTACATGACGTCGATCCTGGCCGACCGCCGGTTCGACCGCGAGGCGGGCGCCGCGGACGCCGCGCTCACCCCCGAGCTCCGCGCGGAGTGGCTGAAGGAGGCCGACACGCTGTACGCGTCGGTCGCCGCACGCACCGCCACCGAGACCTCGATGGGTGGCCTCGGCTTCCATTTCGCCGCCCTCTTCGGACGCGCCGCAGTCGCCGAGGACATGGGTGACCTCAAGGCCGCCGAAGGCCACCTCCGCGAAATCGAGTCTCGGGCGAAGGGAACCGCACTGGCCAATGCAGGCGAGGTCGCCGCCGCGCGGATCGCTTCGCTGCAGTCGCTGGCCGCCGCGGTGCAGTTCGCGCCCAAGCCCCCGCCGCCCGCGCCCGTCCCGATGCCGACGCCCGGCGCGACGAACGACGCGGGTGGCCTGTCGCTGACCCCGGTGTCCGGCGATGACCTCGTGAAGGCGCTCCAGGGCGCGAAGCCGATGAACCCTGCTCCTGCGCCCGCGCCGACCCCCGCGCCCGCGAACCCGTGACGGGCAGCCCGGATCCCGCGCACGCGGACCCCGAAGCCGCCCTCGGCAGCAGCCCCGAAGAGCTCTTCGAGCGCTACGAGCGCCAGCGCGACGCCGACGACGAGACCCCGGTCCGGGCCGTGTTCGAGGCGACGCGGTCGGCGGACATGCGGCTCGACCGCTTCCTGGCCCACCGGGTCCCGTTCCTGAGCCGGACGCAGCTGCAGCGCCTCATCGAGGAATCCGCGGTCACCGTCAACGGCCGCGTTCCCAAGGCGAGCACGCGCCTGCGCCGCGGTGACCGCATCGAGGCCACCCTGCCCCCGCCGCCGTCGAACGCGATCGCGGCCGAGCGCATCCCGATCGAGGTCCTGTTCGAGGACGAGCACCTCATCGTCGTGAACAAGCAGCCCGACCTCATCGTGCATCCGGCACGCAGCCACACGTCGGGCACGCTCATCAACGCGCTCGCGTGGCACTTCCTGCACAACACCGGCGGCACGCTCAGCACGGTCGGCGAGGACATCGCGCGCCCGGGCGTGGTGCACCGGCTCGACAAGCACACGTCGGGCGTCATGGTGTGCGCCAAGAGCGACGTGGCGCACTGGCGCATCGCACGCCAGTTCGAGGTCCGCCGCACCGAGAAGCGGTACCTGTGCCTGGTGCACGGCGAGGTCGAGCCGGAGGCCGACGTCATCGACCTGCCGCTCGGCAAGCACCCGACCGTGAAGGAGAAGTACGCCGTCCGGCACGACGAGCTCGGTAAGGCAAGCCAGACCGTCTACCGCGTGCGCGAGGTCTACGACGGCCACTCGCTGGTCGAGGTCGAGCTGCGCACCGGGCGCACGCACCAGATCCGCGTGCACATGAGCCACATCGGCTACCCGCTCGTCGGCGACGATCTCTACGCCGGGCGCCACGTGACCGTCGGCGACTTCGACCCCTCGCAGCCCGACGCGTCGGAGCCGCTCCTGACCCGCCAGGCGCTGCACGCGGCCCGGCTCGGGTTCGAGCACCCAGTGTCGGGCCAACGGGTCGCCTTCGAGGCCCCGATGTGGCCGGACCTCCGACGGGCGGTCGAGCTGCTCCGCAGGACGCGGCTGAAGCGCGTCCTCGCGGCGCCGGGCGCCGTGCTCTCGCTGGGGCCGGACGCCCCGCCCGTCACCGCAGCTTGAGGCTCACGAGCGCCAGGATCGCCAGCGTCACCGCGACGAGGTAGAAGCGGCCGACGACCTGCGTCTCCTTCCACCCCGCCATCTGGAAGTGGTGGTGGATCGGCGCGCACAGGAGCAGCCTGCGTCCCTCGCCGGTGCGCATGCGCGTCCACTTGAACCAGCCGACCTGCCCCATCACGCTGAACGCCTCGAGGAAGAAGACGCCGCCGATCACCGCGAGCAGGACCTCCTGCCGGATGCACACGGCGATCGTTGCGAGCAGGCCGCCCATGGCGAGGCTCCCGGTGTCGCCCATGAAGACCTGCGCCGGCGCCACGTTGAACCACAGGAATCCCATGCACGCCCCGGCCATGGCGCCCGCGATCACCATCAGCTCGCCGCTTCCCGGAACCCACGGCACCATCAGGAAGTACGAGGCGCGCTGGCTCGAGGCGATCCACGTGAGGACCATCATCGCGAAGCTTGCCACCAGCAACGTCCCGCCCGCGAGCCCGTCGAGCCCGTCGGTCAGGTTCACCGCGTTCGACGTGAATGCGATCACCAGGGTGCCGAGCAGCACGAACGCGGCCAGCCCCAGGTGCCAGACGCCGGGGGCCAGGTCCAGTGCCTGGATCACGCCCTCGGTCGGCGCGGGCTCGTAGGTCCGCTGGAACGGGAGGTTCACCACGAGCGCATCGGGCACCTGTGCGGCGTGCCAGATGAACCAGCTCGCGATCGCGCCGATCGACAGCTGGAAGAGGAGCTTCTCCCAGGCCTTGAGCCCGTCGCGCGAGCGCTTGCCGCCGTTGCGCTTGGCGCGGGTGGCCTCGGTGAGCTTCATCCAGTCGTCCCACGCACCCACGGCGGCCAGCCACGCGAGCACCACCATGCAGACGTGCACGTAGCGGCTGTGGACCACGTCGGCCAGCAGCGCGGTCGTCGCGAGCACCGAACCGCAGAGCAGGATCCCGCCCATCGACGGCGTGCCGCGCTTGGAGGCCATGAGCGCGTTCAGGTCCTTGCCGTAGAACTCGGGGTCGTCGGCCACCTTCACCGCGCGCAGCAGGCGGATGAGCGCGGGCATCAGCCCGAGCACCAGCGCGAAGGAGACAAGCACGGCCAGGAACGCCCGGAACTCGAGCTGGAACATGACCTGCACCAAGGGGTATAGGCCCACCGAGTCAAGCCAGGACTGCCATCGTTCGACGAGTTCGTAGAGCATCGTTTACCGTGCGGAGGCGGGTTCGCGCGCGCGGAGCGCATCGACGAGGCGCTCCATCCGGCTGCCCCGGCTTCCCTTGAGGAGGACATGGTCTCCCGCGCGCAATCGCCCGGCGATCGCTGCGACGCCGGAGTCGTCGAGCGCGGGCACGTGCAGCACCTCGGTGCCGGGGCCCGCCGCAGCACGTGCGGCCGACGCCCCATGCGCGCTCGCCTCGCCCACGAACACCGCCAGCGCGGGCGCCTGTGCGGCGGCCGCGCGGCCGACCGACGCGTGCAGTTCCGCGGACCGCTCGCCGAGCTCGAGCATGTCGCCAAGCACCGTCACGCGGCGGGGTGCGCCCGCCGCAAGCTCGGCGAACGCGCGCAACGACGCGAGCACCGCGTCCGGGTTCGCGTTGTAGGCGTCGTTGAACACCGTGATGCCGCCCACGGGCTGCTTCGTCATCCGCATGTCCGCAGGCTGGGTGGCCGCGAACGCGCTTGCAACCGCTTCGGCGGGGATGCCGAGCATGCGGGCGCAGGCCGCCGCGGCCAGCGCGTTCATCGCGTTGTAGTCGCCGGGCAGGCCGAGATCGGCGGACCACTCCGTGCCGTCCGGCTCGCGCACCTGCATCCGCTGGCCGGCGCCCTGCGCCGCGCGCCCCGCCAAGCGCCACTGGCACGATTCACCGGTGCCGAACGTCACCACGCGCACGCCGGGCTTGGCGCGGCGCTCCACCGCCGCGACGAGCGCGGGCTGGTCGCCGTTGACGATCGCGATGCCCATGGTGCCGAGCCCGTCGACGATCGAGGACTTCTCCTCGACGATCGCCTCGGCGCTGCCCATGCCGCCCAGGTGCGCGAGGCCGGCCATCGTGACGATCACGACGTGCGGCGCCGCCATGGCCGCGAGCGGCGCGATCTCGCCTGGGCGATTCATACCGATCTCCGCCACCAGGTACCCGTCCGACGCCGACGCGCCGAGGATGGTGAGCGGGACGCCGATGTCGTTGTTGAAGCTCTTGGGGCTCGCGGTCCCGGTCATCCGGGTGCCGAGCGCCGCATCCACCAGCCGGCGCGTGGTGGTCTTCCCGCTCGACCCCGTGATCGCGACGACCTTGGCGCGCATCCGCCCTCGCCACCATCGCGCGAGGTCCCCGAGCGCCACGCGCGTGTCCGCCACCTCGATCAATGCCATGCCGGCGGGTCGCTCGAACCCCCGCGCCTTCCGGTCGATGAGCGCCGCCGCGGCGCCGGCGGCCTGGGCCGCGCCGAGGAACGCGTGCGCGTCATGGTGCTCCCCGCGAAGCGCCACGAAGAGGCGGCCACGGAGGTCCTCGCGCGTGTCGGTGCCCACGCCGGCCATCATGAACGGCGCAGGCGCGAAACCGGGTCGCGGTTCAGCCGACGGCGGCGCGACCACCCACTGCCCTGCCACCGCCATGCGCAACTCGTCGGCCGTCACGTGCATGCGAGTCCCTTCGTCGGCCGGACGCCCGTCGCCGCGGCATCCTTGCGCGCGAAGCCGACCGACATCCGTGTTCATGGATCGGCCAACCACGCCGAACATGCTGAAGATCGCGCGCGATTCACGCTTGCGTCCGCCGCGGTGCAATCGCACCGTTCCCACGGAGACGTTCCGCGGAGGCCGTCGCGCCCGGTCGTGCCGGGGCCAGGCCCTCCGCACCATCCCTGAGGGAATCCGCCATGGAGCAGTTTCATCGCGCCGCGCAACGGGTCTTGGCCGCCGTGTGCGCCTTGTGCATCGGGATCTTGTTGGCGCGCTCGGTCGGCTTCTGATGGACAAGATTATTGGTCATCTGAACAATGGCTCAACTTCCGGAAACCATGCGCCCGAAGGAAGGGATCAGTGGGGCGACGCGGCTCGCCCGAATGACGGTCCCCGAAACGAGGAGAATCGCATGAAGGGCTTCGAACTGGTCAAGGGCTGGGCGCGTGAACTGGTCGACATCATGCTCCTGTTCATCGCCATCGGCGTGCTGGTGCAGATCATCTTCGGCACCGACACGACGTCGTACTTCGGCAAGATCACGGGCAACCTGATGACGTTCGTCAACCAGCTCGGCAACGGCGGCTTCGTGGGCCTCATCGCCCTGCTGATCATCATCAGCATCTTCACCAAGCGCACGTCGACCACCTGACAGGCGCACGCAACCTGAATGAACAGAAGCCCCCGGCGCCACGCGCCGGGGGCTTGTTCTTCGGGCGTCGCATGGTTCAAGCACCCGCGCACACGGGCGACGCGCGCGCGTCGAGCACACCCCGCGCCACCCGACGGTCATCGAATGGACGCTTCTCGGTCCCGATGATCTGATAGTCCTCATGCCCCTTCCCCGCGATGAGCACGATGTCGCCCGGGCGCGCCTCGCCGACCGCACGCTCGATCGCGCGGGCCCGGTCGAGCTCATGCACCACGTCGGCACCGCACGGGTCCGGCCGTCCGGCGACGACCTCGGCGATGATCGCCGCAGGATCCTCGGTCCGCGGGTTGTCGCTCGTCACGACCACGCGGTCGGAGCGCTCGCACGCCACGCGCATCATCCGCGGCCGCTTCGAGCGATCGCGATCGCCGCCGCAGCCGAACACGGTGACCAGCCGGCCACCCTCGCCCACCAGGGGCCGAAGGGCGGACAGCACGTTCTGGAGCGCGTCGTCGGTGTGGGCGTAGTCAACCAGCACCGCGAACGGGTCCGCCGGCCCGGTCACGGGTTCGAGCCGACCGGGCGGTGCCTTGCACGATGCGAGCACCCGCTCAAGCACGTCGGCCGGGACCCCCAGCGCCCAGGCCGCAGCCGCGGCCTGCAGCGCATTCATCGCGTTGTGGCGTCCAACGACCGGCAGCCGCACCCGGATCCCGCCCCACGGACCCGCGAAGGTGGCGTCCTGCCACCCAAGGCGCGACTCATGGATTGTGGCGACGCACTCGCTGGCATCGGAGGCGGGTCCCGCCCCGGCGGCACCGCCGGCCCCGGCCGCTTCGATCCGGCATCGCAGGATCCGCGCCGGACACCCCTCGATCATCCGCGCGTGCCACGGGTCGTCCACGTTCACGACCGCGGTCCCGTCCGCATCCAGCATGCGGAACAGCCGCGCCTTCGCGGCCGCGTAATCCTCCATCGTTCCGTGGTAGTCGAGGTGGTCGCCCGTCAGGTTCGTGAAGATCCCCACCCGGAACCGCAGCGCGTCGGCACGGCCCTGGTCAAGTGCATGGCTCGAAACCTCGATCGCACAGGATCGGCACCCGTTGCGCACCATTCGGCCGAGCGCCGCGGAGACGTCGGCCCCGCTCGGCGTCGTGAGGCTCGCGGGCTCGGCCCGTGCGCCGTCGTCGATCACCACCGTCCCGATCACGCCGCACCGCCGGGCGTGCGCGTCCAGGAACTGCTGCACCAGGAAGGTGATCGTCGTCTTGCCGTTCGTGCCGGTGACCCCGACCACGTCGAGCCAGTGGCTGGGCGAACCCTCGAACCGGTCGGCGAGCAGGCACGTGAACCGCCCGAGGTCGGTGCCGGCAGGCACCGCGACACGCACCACGCGTTCGGCACCGGCGACGCCCGCGCACGGATCCGGTCCCGCGTGCAGGACGGCCGCCGCGCCCCGCGCCACCGCGTCGGCCACGAACGCCCGTCCATCGACGTGCGTGCCCGACCGCGCCACGAACAGGGCCCCGGGCACCACCTTCCGCGAGTCGTCGGTGACGAGCGTGACCTCCGGCGGCCGCAGGCGAAGTTCCGCAGGGACCGGCATGAACGTGGCAAGGAGCGTGTCGAGTTTCATGGATGGTCCATCGTCATCCGAGCGCCACGCGCCCGGAGGAATCGCCGAACCGGTCGAGCCGCGCGCCCATCCGCTCGGCAATCGACAGGTGGAGGTTGCAGAGCGGCGTGCCGTGCGGCGAGCGGAGCACGCTTCCTCCGGAGACGCCGGTCGCCGCGCCGCCCGCGACCAGGACCGGCAGGTCGTCGTGGTTGTGCCGGTTGCCGTCGGTGATCGCGCCGCCGTAGAGAACCACGGTCGAATCCAGGAGCGAGACCCCGTCTTCGCGGGTGCGGTCGAGGGCACGCAGGAACGCGGCGAATCGCTCCGCATGGAACCGGTTGATGCGGGCGAAGGCCTCCATCTTGGCCGCGTCGCCCCCGTGGTGCGACACGTCATGGTGCCCCGACGACACGTCGACCTCGGGATAGGGTCGGTTCGAGCCTTCGTTCGCCAGCATCAGGGTCGCGACGCGGGTCGCATCGGTGCGGAACGCAAGCGCCAGCACCTCGCCGAGCAGGTCGATCCTGCCGGCCACGGTCTTCGGTGCACCCTCGAAGTCCGGCAAGGTCGTCCCGGGGTCGAGGTGTGCGCCGGCATCGGCGTCGAGCCGACGCTCGAGGTCGCGGACGCCGTCGAGGTACTCGTCGAGCCGGCCGCGGTCCGCCGCCCCGAGCCGCGCACCCAGCTCACGCGCCTGCGAGACCGCGCCGTCAAGCACCGACCGACGCACGCGCTCGCGGGCGGCGCGCGCCTCGGGCGACTCCCCCGTGCGGCCGAACACGCGGTCGAACGCCTTGCGCGGGTCGGTCTCCTTGCCGTTGGGCAGGTTGTCGGCCTTCCACGAGATGTTCGCGCTGTACGCGCACGAGTAGCCCGAGTCGCAATTGCCAGCCGTCATCGGCGGCTCGGACCCGAGCTCCAAGGAGCGCAACCGCGTCGGTCGCGCGCTCCGCGCGACGGCATCGGCGATCTCCTGGTCGATCGAACGCCCGTTGCGAAGGTCGTCGCCGGCGGTCTTGCGCGGGTGCGCGCCGGTGAGGAAGCACGCTGCGCTGCGGGCGTGGTCGCCCGGCCCGTCACCGAGCGCGGCGGCGTTGGCGTGCGTGAGCCCGGTGTGCATCGCAATCCGGCCGCGGAACTCGGCGAGCGGCTCGAGCGCCCCGGTCGCGTGCCACGTGGTAAGCCCGTCCATGGGCGTCGCCCACGCCGACGGGTTCACCCCGTTGGGGAAGAAGAGGAACGCGGTGCGCGCGGGGCGGGCGGTGGCGGCCGACATGGCCGCGGCCGCACGGCCGATCGCGAGGCCCCGGGGCGCCATGGCCTCGAGCCACGGCAACGCGATGGTGGCACCGATCCCCCGGAGCACCGTGCGGCGATCGACGATCGGAGCGCGCATAGGAGCAGTCTAGGGTGCGGGATCGCGGAACCGGAACGCCCGGGACGTCACGATCCCGTGCACGAGGTCCTCGAAGCGGCCGCTCGCGCGCACGCGCACCGCCAGCGCGTCGAGCCATGGGTCGTCGGCATCGGCCATCCCCCGCCCCAGCGCGTAGGTGGCAAGGTGACGGGCCAGGGACCGCTCGAACCCGTGCCCCTCGCCGACGAGCGCCGCGACGGCACCCGCCCCCTCGAGCGTGCGCCCGTCGGGAAGCTCGGTCACGTCATCGATGGCGTGGCCATCCGCCTCGGAGCGCGTCCGGCCGACGGGATCGAATCGTTCGAACGCCAGGCCGATCGCGTCCATCCGGACGTGGCACGAGGCGCAGTCGGGGTTCGACCGATGCATCGCCATCAGTTCGCGGATGGAGCGGCCCGCCCGACCCTTCGCATCGTCGGGAATCGACGGAACGCCGGGCGGAGGGGGCGGCGGCGCGGCATCGGCCATCGCCTCGAGCACCCACTTGCCGCGCTTCACGGGGCTGGTCCGGTCGGGATTGCTCGTCGCAAGCAGCACCGCGGCATGCCCCAGCACGCCGGGCGGGCGCTCGGGGGGCACGCTGCAGGCGAACCAGGCACCCGAGGCCGCGGCGTCCTCCGGCACGGGAAACCCGTAGTGCGCCGCGAGCCGCGGCGAGACCTCCGTCGACCGCGCCTCGATCAGCGCGCGCACGGGCGCTTCGCCGCGGGCGACGCGCGCGAACAGGCGCTCGGTCTCCAACCGCATGTCGGTGCGCAGGGCGGCATCCACGCCCTTGAACCGCGTGCCGTCGATGAACCGCCCCTCGAGCCGGTCGACCGCGAGCCATTGCACCGCGAAGCGTCGGGCGAGCGACCCGGCCCGCGGGTCGGCGAGCATCCGGGTGGCCTGCGCGCGCACGCCGTCCTCGGAATCGAGTCCTCCACCCGCGGCAGCGGCCCGAAGTTCGGAATCCGGAACGCTCGACCAGAGGAAGAACGCAAGCCGCGAGCCGACCTCGTCGCCCGAGAGCGCGCGACCATCCGCGGCGGCCGGCGCCTCGATGCGAAGGAGAAACCGCGGATCGACCATCACCATCGTCGCAAGCGCACGCGCCGTGGGTTCCCACCCCGCATCCGGGCCGACCGCGGCCGATGCACGGTCGGCGAGCGCACGCACCTCGTCTTCGGTCAGCGCGCGCCGGAACATCGCCTCCCCCCATGCGCGCGCGGCCGCCGCCAGCCGCGCGGGCCGCTCCCCCTCGCCGCCCGCCCGGCCGAGCGCCTCGGCGGGCAACGACTGCGCCACCGCCTCGGCGGCGTCGACGAAGCGTTCCACCGCAAGCGTCGGCAGCGCCAGGGTGTCGGCCGTCGTGTCGAACCCCTCGCCGACATCATCGGGAGGAAGGAGCGCATCGACCGGCCGACCATCGACGCGCTCGACGCCGAACACGTCGCGGATCGCGCCCGCCCACTGCGCGCGGTTGAGCCGGCGCACCGAGGGAACCTCCCGGCGTGCGGGGGCGACCACCGCGTCGATCGCCTGCACCGCCGCGGCATACTCGGCATCGGTCGGCCGGATCGGCTCGTCGAGCGGCGGCATGTCGCGCCGCGCAAGCCGCGCGCGCACCCCCCGGAGCACGCCCTCGTCGATGCGACCGTCGGCCACGGGCCCGGCGAGCTCGATCCCGCCCTTCGAACGCCTCCCGCGGTGGCAGTCCAGGCAATGCTCCTCGAGCATTCCCTTCACCGGCTCCGGGATCACGACCTCGGCCGCGGTGCCGCCGCCCATCGCCATCCCGCAGGCGAGCAGGAATGCCGCGGCCATCGCTCAGCCCTTGCCCCGCCCGCGCGCGGGCGCCGCCGCACTGCCGTCCGCACCCGCGTCCGGCCGGAACACCCGCTTGGCCGTGCGCCCGACCACCTGGCAGGACGCGGCATCGAATGCGCCCGACACGATCCCGCCCGCGATGGGAACGAGCCGCGAGACGCGGGTCGTCCCGTGTGCGGCACCCTTCACGAGGAGCTTCGTCCCCACTTCCTTCTGGATCTCGGCAACGCCCTTCTTCGACACCCCCTCGAGGGCACGCATCGCCAGATGCCGCCCCAGGCTGATCCCCGCGCCCTTCAGGAGCTTCGACGCCGTGGCATCGCCGACGAGCGCCAGCAGCACCATCGCCCGCACGCGGTCCGAGCGCGGATCGTGCCCGTAGATGCAGGCGATGGCGCCCGCCATGCGGGCCTGGATGAGCCACGACGCGGCCACCGACCCCGGGATCGCGATCGGCAGCGTCAGCACCCCGCCGAGTCCCGTGACGAACCCGGCGGTGAAGTTCTTCGTCGTCTCCCACCGGATCAGCGCGTCGACGCGTGCATCGTCGCTCCGGTAGCCCAGGTCCAGCCGATAGCGCTCGGCCAGGTCGACCGCGCTCGAGAGCGGCGACACGCCCGACATCGACTTCTCGGCCAACCATTCCGCGAGACGCATCGCGTCCCGACCGACCTTCTTGGCGTCCATCACGGAAGCGTAACGGCGACTGCAGCGCAGGATGCACGAACGCCGATGAGATCCGCCGCGGCGGAGTCCGCGACCGCGCCCCCGGCGCCCGGCACGGACCGGGGCCGCGAGGGACGGGGACATCTCGGGAGGCCAGGATGGCACGGATCGAGGAATCGGGCGCGCGATCGCCCTGGAAGTTGGTCGCGTCGAACGGGTTCGGGATGTTCATGCTGGGGATCGCGCTCGCACTGGGCGGGGCGTTCGCATCGCAGTCGCTGGCGCGTGCGCTGGTGGCCATGCGCAGCCAGAGCAGCATCAGCGTAAAGGGCTCGGCAAGCACCGACGTCAAGGCGGACATGGCCGGCTGGTCCGCGACCGTGACGGTGGCAGCACCGACGCAGGAGCAAGGAGCGATGCGCCTGAAGGAAGCCACGGAACGGGTCGAGCGCTACGTGCAGGGCAACGGCTTCACCGCCGACGAATGCACGGTGTCGGCCGTGCGCACCCGCTCGGTGATGCGCAAGAACGACAAGGGCAACGACACCAACGACGTCGAGCGCTACGAGCTGTCGCAGCACTTGGCGATCAAGTCATCGAAGGTCGAGGCGGTCGAGCGCGTCGCGCGTTCGATCACAGACTTGCTGCGCGACGGCGTGCCCGTCTGCAGCAGCGCCCCCGTCTACACCATCTCCAGCATCGAGGAACACAAGATGCGGCTCCTCGACCAGGCGACGCGGAACGCGATGGACCGGGCGCGCACGCTCGCCTCGAGCAGCGGATCCGACGTGGGCGCCCTCCTCAACGCGAGCCAGGGCGTGGTGCAGGTGCTCGCGCGCGGGTCGATCGACGGCGGGGAATGGGGCGAGTACGACACGTCCACCATCGACAAGACCATGCGCGTGGTCGTGAGCCTCGAGTACGCGGTGCGGTGAGCGAGTGGCCGTGGCGGGCGGCGCGCTCCCGCCGCCCGCCACGGCGGTCACAGGACGAGCATGGCGTCGCCGAAGCTGTAGAACCGGTAGCCCTCACGCTGCGCCAGCGCGTAGAGCCCCTTCAGCCGGTCGAGCCCCGTGAATGCACCGACCAGCGCAAGCAGCGTGCTCCTGGGCAGGTGGAAGTTCGTGAGCATCGCATCGACGTTCCGGAAACGGTGGCCCGGTGCGATGAGGATGGACGTCTCGCCACCTGCGCCCCCCGCAGGAACCGGTTCGGGCAACGACTCGAGCGCGCGCACCGTGGTCGTTCCCACCGCGACGATGCGCGGACGCGGCCGGCCCGCGAGCATCGCGGCCGTCGCGGGCGGCACCTCGAAATGCTCCGTGTGCATCGGGTGCGCGGAGAGCGTCGCCGCGTCCACGGGCCGGAACGTGCCCGCCCCGACGTGGAGGATCACCTCCGCCCGGCGCACCCCCCGCGCGTCGAGCGCCGCGAGCAGCCCTTCGGTGAAGTGCAGGCCCGCGGTCGGCGCCGCCACCGATCCCCGGCGCGCCGCGTCCGCGTACACGGTCTCGTACTCCGCGCGGTCGGCGTCGTCGTCGCCCCGCTCGTTCCGGTCCTCGCGCGAGCGCAGGATGTACGGCGGCAGCGGCGTCCACCCGCTGCGCTCGATCACGGTCGCCGCATCGCCGCCTTGGGAACCCGCCACGAGCCGCACGCGCCACGCCTCGGCGTCGCGCACGACGAGCTCGATCGCGTCCCCCCCGGCCGGGCCGTGCGGCCCGACGAGCGGAAGCCGGTCGCCCGCCGCGAACCGCTTCGCGCGTCGCAGCAGCATGCGCCACGTCCCGTCGGGCATCGGTTCGAGCAGCAGCCCCTCGGTGGTGTCGGTCCGCAGCCGCGCACGCAGCACGGAGGACCGGTTGACGACGAGCGCATCGCCGGCCCCGACCCACCGCGCGAGGTCGCGCACGTGCGCATGCTCCACGGTTCCGGCCGCGCGGTCGACCACCATGAGGCGAGCCGCATCGCGCGGGTGCGCGGGCGCGGTCGCGATGTGGCGTTCGTCGAACGGGTAGTCGAGCGCCTCGGCGGAGAGTTCGTCCATGGCTCAGGCCTCGCCGGCGGGCGACCCGCTCGTCACGCGGGCCTCTCCCGCGAGCCGCGCGCCGCGTGCCCAGTCCCTGAACGCCATGGCCTTCCCCCCCGGCGCCTGCACCTCGAGCAGCCGGACCGCCCCGTGCCCGCAGCCAAGCGTGCCGTCCGGGAGCAGCGTGCCCACCGGCGGTGCGTTCCCCGTCACCTCGACGCAACGGCGCACGGCCAGGGCGGCGCCGTCGACGGCGATGGCGCACCCCGGCCACGGGTTCAGTCCGTTGACGCGCGCCCGCACGCGGTGGGCGTCCATCGACAGGTCGACCCACGCGTCCACGCGCGAGAGCTTGCGGGCGCGCGTGGCGCGCGATTCGTCCTGCGCGCGTGAGTCCGCATGGCCATGCCACCATTCCGCCAGCACCGACGCCATCACCGCGGGGCCGAGGTCGGCGAGCGCGTCGTGCAGCTCGCCCGCGGTCTGCTCCGCCCCGATCGCGTACGGCTCCATCGCGAACACCGCGCCCGCATCCATGCGTTCCGCGAGCGCGATGACGGAAATGCCGGTCACGTCGTCACCCTCCATCAGCGCCCGCTGCACCGGCGCCGCGCCGCGCCAGCGCGGCAGCAGGGATCCGTGGAGGTTCACCGCGAACAGGCCCCGCAAGAGCTCGGACGAGAGCTTCTGGCCGAATGCCACCACCACCATCGCAGGCGAAGGCTGCGGCCGACCTTGCGCGGCCGCGCGGGCGGCGGACTCCATGGCGGCCGACCGGATCGCGTCCCGGTCGCCGGGCGCATTGCAGTCGGGAGTGCGCAGCAACGGCAGTCCGCGCTCGAGCGCGAATGCGCTCACCGGCGTGGGCGTGAGCTGCTTGCCCCGCCCCGCGGCCCGGTCCGGCTGGCTCACCACGAGCGACACGCGCCCCGCGTCCGCGAGCATGCGCAGCGTCGGGATCCCGAACGCACCCGCGCCCAGGAACACCACGTCCGGCAGCGACTCCTCGCGCCGGTGGCCCGGGTTGCGGTTCGCCGCGCCCTCAGCCATCCGCGCCCGCCGAGAGCTTGAGGTCCTTCAGCGCGCGCCGAACGCGCAGCCGGTCGATCGGGTTCATCTTGTCGGTGATGAGCACGCCCTCGAGGTGGTCGAACTCGTGCTGCCACACTCGCGCGGCGAACGCCGAGCTCGTCTCGGTGAACTCGTTGCCCTCGAGGTCGAGCGCGCGGATCGTGACGGTCGTCGGGCGCCGCACCGAGCCCCGGATCCCCGGGAGGCTGAGGCAGCCCTCCTCCATCGGCTCGAGGTCGCCGGTGACGTCCACCAGCACCGGGTTGAGGTACGCGCGCCGCGCCACGTCGCGCTCGGAGGTCCCGGTGACGAAGATGCGCAGCGACTCGCCGATCTGCGGCGCGGCCAGCCCGGCGCCGTCCTCGGCGTCCATCGTCGCGAACATGTCGGCGACCAGCGCGCGGATCGAGGCGTCGATCCGGGCCACGGGCAGCGCGCGGCGGCGCAGCACGGGGTCCGGGTACAGCACCACCCGGCGTGCGGCCGCGGGTCCTGCAAGGGCGTGATCAGGCATCGCGGCTCGATGCTACGCTACGGAGTCCAAGCAGCAGGAGGACCCCGGACGTGATCTTCGGTTGGCGCAAGGATGAATCTGCCGCGGCGGCCGCGTTCGAGCCGCAGCCCGACAAGGCGAAGAAGTTCTTCGAGCACGCACGGACGGTCGGCGAGGCCGACCAGCTCGAGTACTCGCTGCAGTTGTGGGCCAACGGGCTGAAGCTCGATCCCACCAACCTCGAGGCGCACGAGGGCATGTACCAGGTCGCCTGCAAGTACCACGGGGCCGGCAGCACGCCCGCCTCCGGGAAGGACCTGCGCGAGATCGACGGTCCGGGCCCCGTCGACAAGATGGTGGTCGCCGAGTACTGCTGGATGCGCGACCTGAACAACGCGACCCTCGCGCTGAAGTTCCTGCAGCAGGTCGGCAAGGCCCAGCAGTTCGCGGTGTCCCCGTGGATCGCGCCCAAGGCGCTGAACATCCTCCGCGGCGTGATGAAGGCCAAGCCGCAGAAGAAGGTCTGGCTGCAGGCGATGGAGATCTTCCAGGCCGCGCAGGCGTTCGACGAGGCGTTCGCGTGCGGCGGCGAGGCGCAGCG
>CANLMX010000023.1 GCA_947492385.1 Planctomycetaceae bacterium
GCACCGTGGCCGTGGCCATGCGCGTGATCGTGGTCATGCGCATGGTCGTGGCCGTGATCGTGGTCGCCGTGGTGGCTCATCATGCCGATGAACACCGCGGTGAGGAACATGAAGACGAACGCCTGCAGGAAGGCGACGAAGAGCTCGAGGAAGGTGATGATGACGGCGAAGCCACCGGCAAGCAGGCTGATGCCGCCGACGGCGGCCACGCCCAGGCTCGCGGCCATGGCGCCGAACATCATGAGGGTGGCCATCAGCGTGTGGCCGCCCACCATGTTCGCGAAGAGACGGATGGCGAGCGCGGCGGGCTTGATCACCATGCCCAGCACTTCCACCACCAGGATGATCGGCACGACGAACCAGAGGCCCGGGTTGCGCACCAGCTCGGCGCCGCCGCACAGGTGCTCCAGGGTGCCCTTGATGCCCAGCTCGCGGACCGACTGCCACTGGATCGCCAGGAATGCCCACGCGGCGAGCGCGATGTTGACCGAGAGGCACGCGGTCGCGGTGCCGCCGATCCACAGCAGCGCACCCTTCGCGGCCTCCTTGCCTTCCTCGGTCTCGCCCTTGCCGCCCAGCCCGTGCGCGATCTCCTGGATGTCCATCAGCGGCACGAGGCCCATGAGGTTCAGGACCAGCACGAAGAAGAAGAGCGAGAGCAGGAACGGCAGCCACGCGCGCGCCAGGCGGGCGCCCATCACGGGCTCGAGCATCTGCGTGTAGAGACCGTCGACGAGCACCTCGACCAGCTGCGCGAGGCGGCCCTTCGTCACCCAGCGCTGGTGTCCCGCGGACTCGGGGCCCGTGCGGATGCGGCTCGCGGCGAAGAGCATCCACGCGAGCACGATCACGCCGCCGACGATGACGGAGACGACGCTCAGCTTCACCTCGGTGCCGAACACGCCCGAGAAGGCGCTCGACTTGTCGAGGACGTGGCCGAGCGGGTTGGAGCCGGAGGCGAGGACCGTGTGCATGGGGCGTGTCTACAGGCTTCGATGCGCTTGCCGGACCACCATGACGGTCTCCGCCGCCAGGCAGGCCAAGTACGACCCGACGGTCGACACGGCTGCAGCCAGGCCGACCGACGGGGCGGACCAATATACAAACAGGCAGGTACCCGGCACGGCCACGAAGCGGATCAGGGTGGCCCCCAGCCAGAGGGATCCGCAGAGGCTTGCGGGGCGGGGACTTGGGCTCACGAAGAGAAGCGCCGACAGGGCGGTAATGACGCCCACGGCGAGCGCGCCCGAGGGCATGGCCCAGCGGGCCGTCGCGGGATCCGGGGTCCACGCGGCCGCCACCCATGCGATTCCGGCGGAAAGGAGCGTGGCGACGGCGACCGACGACAGCACAGGCTGCGGCCGCAGCGTGAGTTCCGGCTCCTTCGGGGGGGCGGGGCGCGGTGCGTCACCCGGGTTCGGGTGCGTCATCCCTGGCCTCCCCGCCGGGCGTCGTCGAACTCGCGGTTCGCCTTCATGGCGCCGCGGATGAGCGTGGTCAGGCCCACGGCGATCCCCGCGATGCCTCCGAACAGGAGCCCCTTCGGCGCGCTGTCGAGCCATCGGTCGATGCCCCAGCCGATGAGTGCGCCGGCCACGACCTCGGAACTGGTCTGGAGCCCGAGCCCGGCCATGCGCCAGCCGATGCTCGTCTCGCGCCGGGCGCGGGCGCCGTCGCTGCCGGAGCCGCCGGAGCCGCGGGGGCCGCGTTCGGGGGGAATCATGAGCCGGAGCGTACTCCGCGCGTGGGCCTAGAATCCCGGACCCATGGCCATCCGCGACAACGAGGTGCTCGACGTCACGCCGCAGAAGCTCACCCGCTCGGAGAGCCTGTACGTGATGAACGTCTTCAAGGGGCTGGGGACGACGCTGCGCCACTGCTTCCAGAACATCGGGCGCAACGGGTCGAACAAGGACACCCTGTGGGTGCTCCAGTACCCCGAGCAGCGCCGCGAGCAGCGCGACGTCGAGGATGGCGGCATGTACAAGCCGTACTTCCGCGGCGTGCATCGGCTGAACAAGGACGAGGACGGGCGCGTTCGGTGCGTGGCGTGCTTCATGTGCCAGACCGCGTGCCCGGCGCACTGCATCCACATCGTGGCCGACGAGAGCCCGTGGCCCGACCGCGAGAAGTACCCGAAGCAGTTCGACATCGACGAGCTGCGGTGCATCTACTGCGGAATGTGCGAGGAGGCGTGCCCCTGCGACGCCATTGAGCTGACGACCACCTACGACGTGACGGGCATGAGCCGCCAGGAGCTCATCTTCGACAAGGCGAAGCTGCTCGAGATGTACGACCGGACGGTGGGCGACAAGCCGATGTGATCGCGAACCGGGGGCGGGCCGCTCACTTCTTCTTCCGCAGCAGGTCGCCGAGCGCGTCGATCGCCTTCTCGCCGGCCTTCTGGAGGCCCTTCTCGAGCGCCTTGCCGTCGAGCTTGAGGTTCGCGGTGGACTTCAGCGGCACCGGCTTCCCGTTCACCGACCCCAGCGGGCCGGAGAACTTCACGCCCACCATGACCGCATCTCCGGCACCGAGGGTGACCGCCGAAAGCGCGTCCGCGAGCGGCGCCCCGTCGTCGCCTGGGAGCTTGCCGATCGCGTCGCGCGCCACCGACCCGAGCGGGTAGTTGGCCGTGATCGCGCGCGCGAAGGGCGGCGTCCGCGTGAGGTCGATGTCGCCGTCGAACACCAGGCGGGTCTTCCACGCGTCGCCCTGGCGGTCGATCCCGATGTCGAAGTCCTTGTACTTCAGCTGCCCCTTGCGGACCGTCACGACCAGCGGATTAATGATGCCCTCGACCGGCGCCGGGTTGTTCGTACGGAACACGTTCATCAGGTCGAGCGACTCGTTCTTCACCGCCCGGTCGAACAGCACGCCGCCCACCGTGAGGCGCACGTCGCCCGAAAGCTTCGCGTAATCGCCGTCGAGCGGGTACGAGAGCGACGTGACCTCGAGCCGGATCGGCCTTCGTTCGTCCTTCAGGCGGATGTCGCGAAGCACCGGGTTCAGCGACCCGAGCCAGTGGCGTCGCACCGGGGGCGTCGGGATGAACTCGGCGACGACGGGCGCGGCGGGCGCAACCGAGACCACGCCCGCACGCAGCGCGACCGCCGGCGCGCGCACCGTGAGGAACCGGCTGGTGACGCTCGCCACCGCGTCGGCAGAGCCGGGCGCGGGCGACCGCACCGTGGCCTCGACCGTCACGTCCGGGCCCATGGCCTCGCTGAGGTCGGTTCCCATGCCCATGATCGCGCCGAGAACGCGCGTCGATGCGCGTTCGGCCTTCAGTTGTGCATCGATCCGGATCCGCTCGGCGGACGCCTTGCCATCCGCTCCGAGCCACCCCGCCACCGTGCCGTCGAGCGCGAGCGGGAGCTTCTGGCCGCCCTCCGTGATCGACGAACGCACCCGCACGGCGGCCGGCTGCTCGGGCGAAGGCGCGTCGAGCGCGAGATCCACGCCGTCGACCTCGATCGGCGCACCGTCGGTGGGCACGAGCCGCACCGCACCCACTTTCGCGTCGAGCTTCGCGGCCATCCCGGCAAGACCGTCGGTGCGGATGCGAAGCGACCGCACGTCCGCATGCAGGCTCACCTTCGACACGTCCTTCCACATCGGCGGGCGCGGCTTGCCGTCGTCGCCGACGGGCGCGCGCAGCCCGTTCAGCATCGCAAGCGCCTGGGCTGGCGCGAGTTCAAGGGTCGCGGTGCTGTCGGCAAGCTCGACGACGCCGTCGCGGAACGATCCCTTCGCGCGAACGCGCATCCGTTCGAGCGTCGACTCGGCGTCGAACGCGATGCCGCCGGCGGCACTGCGGGCGTCAGCCCGGACGCGCGCTCCCGAACCGATCTCGCGGCGGGCGGCCTCGTCAAGCGCGAGGAGCGTTCCGAGCCCCTCACCCGAGATGCCGTCCATGGTGACGGATGCGTCCCACGCAGCCTCGGCGCCCTGCGTTGCGGCGGTCCACTTCGCGCGAGCCGAGACCGGCGCGACGGGAATCGCGGCGCCGGCCGCACGCGCTGCCGCGAGCTTGGTGTCGAGCGTGACGTTCGCGCGCGCCGGCTGCGAACGCGCGTCGAGCGCCACGTCGGCCTTCGCGACCGCGTCCGCGATCACGAGGTCCCCGACCGAGGGCGCGATCGCCCCCACCGTCGCTGACGGGACACGCACGCGCACCGACACGGCAGCGGGCGACGCGAACTCCCAGGTCGAGGCGCGCGCGACGTCGATGGGTTCCGACCGCACGTCGACGTCCGCGGGCGCGCGGAGCACGGGGCCGGCGTCGCCGACGAAGTGCCGGACGAGGGCGGGCGTGACGCGCGCGGATGCGCCGATCGTGGCCACGACCGAGCGCGGCGCGACCGCGGCATCAACCGACACGCGGTCGCCCGCGTCGCCGGTGACCGCAGCCTTGAGCGCACCCTCGAGCGCGGTGCCCTCGTACGTCACCTCGACCGCATGCGTGGTGGCCCCCATGGCGGCGAGCATGTCCGCGGCAGCGGGCACGAACCCCGCGATCACGCCGTTGCGCACGTCCGGCACGCGCACGGCCAGCCCAAGCCGTGCCGACTCGATGGACTTCGCCGAAAGATCCCCGAGCGCGGTGGCCCGCGCATCGACGGTCGCCGCGGTCGGCGGCGCGGCGCCGTCCGCGGCAGCGCGCAACGCGACCACGAGCGCGACCTCGCGCCCGAGTGCGTCTGACCGCACGTCGACGGACGCGCCGTGGATCCACGCGACCGGTGAGGTGGCGTCGGAGGACGCGCGGAGCGCCGCGCTCGCACGCGGGGCGACCGGAGCGCACTCCAGGTGCGCGGTCACGCCGACGCGCGAGATGTCGAATGCGCCGGCGGCGCCGGGCGCGGCCGCCGGGACCGACGCGCGCTCAATGCGCGCCTGCGCCACGAGCGGCGCGTCGATATGCACGCCCCAGTGCGCGAGCAGCGAAGGCCGGATGGACATGACGGAAAGCGTCGCGGGCTCGTCGAGGCGCCACGTTCCCGAATCGATGCGCCCCTTCGCAGCGAGCTTCACGTTCGGCGCATCCATCGCGAGCGCGATGCCGCGCGATTCGCCGGGCTCGATGCGGACGTCGATCCTGCGGACGACGGAGCCAAGGTCCTCGGTGAGCCGCACCGGGAGCGCGCGCGGGACGAACGGCTGCACCAGCGCCGAAGGAAGGTCATCGACCGTCGCGGTGCCATGCACGCCCCACGCGCCTCCGCGCGCGAGCGAACCGCGCGCACGGAAGGCCGCGGGCGCTCCCGCACCGGGGCGAGCCGCGCCCACGCCGGTTGCGGTCACGTCGAACGCGACGCCCTTGGAGACGGGCTCGGCGCGAAGCGAGGCACGGATCGACGCCACGTCGAGCGGTACCTGGCCATCGGGCCCGGGCACGCGGAGCCCGTCGAGCGAGAGCGAGGCCTCGGCGTCGAAGCGAAGGTCATCGAGCGGGAATGCCCCGGACGCCGCGACCGGCGGAACCACCACGTTGACCGCACGAAGCGAGAGCCGCGCCGGCGAGGTCACCGCGAACTGCGCGAGCGAATCGAGCAAGGCAGGCGCGAGGGTCCCGTCGACGCCCACGGTGCGGAGCGTGGCGGCGCGCGTCTGCGGGTCGACGGAACCGGTCGCGGAGAGCGTGATCGACGACCCGCGCACGGAGAGGTCGAGTTCGCCTCCGCCCGCATCGGCGAACTTCGCGGCGAGGTCGATGCGCGGACCGACGTCGCGCGCGAGCACGATGCCGGTGCCGTCCACGAATCGCTCGAACGGGCGCGTCGGCACCGAAGTCGCCTCCAGCGAGCCGTGGATCGCGGCAAGGTCGACGATGGGCGATCCGTCGGCGGCGAGCAGCCGGTCGAACACCAGTGCCGCGCGCACGGCGGCTCCCGGTTCCCCGTCGATCGACGCTTCGGCGTCGACCTTCGCATCGATGCGGCCGGCGAGGTCCTCGCTCCGGACCTCGATGCGGGCCTTTGCGATGCGCATCGACATGCCGGCTGCGGCGACCGGCGCCTCGGTGACCTGAACGCGGACCTCCGCGCCGGCGCCCTGCACGCGCAGGACCCCGTCGGCACCGACCATCCTGGCGAACGTCGCGGCTACGTCGAGGGCGCCACGCTGGCCACCGACCTCGGTGGCGCCTGCGATGGTGAGCGTGGCATCCGCGCCACGCTCGATCGCCAGCGCACCCTTCAGGTCGCGCACGGCCCACTCAGGCGCGCCCGCCGCATCGACGAGTTCGAACGTGACACCGTCGAGCGCCAAGCGAGCGCGGCGCACGGCATCGGGAAGCCGCGCGAGCCCACCCGGCGGGAGCGGCTTCGGCGACTGCGGCGCAGGCGAGGCGGAAGGGTGCGCGTCCGGCTCCTTCGCAAGCCGGGTGATCCCGAGCGCCCCATCCGGCATGCGCGCGGTGGCCAGCGAACCGGCAACCCGCACGTCGAGCTCCTGGGTGCCACGCGTGACCAGGGTCCAGAGGCCCTGGTCGACCGTGACGTCGGCCGCGATCCTGGTGCCGCTCGAGGCATCGTCGATCGACAATCCCTTGACCTCGAGCGGGCCGGACCACCCCAGGCGCAGCGAGCCGAGCGAGACCGTCCCATGGACCGCGCCCCCGATCGCCGACACGACCGTCCCGCGGAACAGCCCCATGCTGACGAGCGTCGGCAGCATCAGGACCAGCGCAAGAAGCACCGCGAACAGGCCGGCGCACGTCAGGATGACGATGCGCGTCGTACGCCGTGCGGGAGCAGGGGCCGGGGACGAACTCGGTGAAGCGTCGCTCACCCCGTCAGTCTACGAGCGTCGCGGCGATGTCGGACCGCGAACCGGACGCCGCGCTGCCCGGACGCGCGGGCGCATTTCCCTGCGGACCGCGGCAGTCCGCGGCCGCGGGCCCGGAGTTCCGCAGCATGCGTTCAAGCGCGAGCCGTGCATCGCGGCGCGCGTCAGGGTGCACGCGCACGATGTTCGCCGGGCTGCCTTCGGCGATGCGATCGAGCGACCACAGCAGGTGCGGCGGGTCGATGCGGTACATCGTGGTGCAGAGGCACTGGCAGTCGCTGAGGATCCGCACGAACACGTCGTGCGCCGCGGCCGCGCGCGCGAGCCGGTTCACCAGGTGGATCTCCGTGCCGATGGCCCAACGCGTGCCCGGGGCCGCCTGCTCGATCGTGCGGATAATGTGCTCGGTCGACCCGCTCAGGTCGGCGACGTCGACCACGTCCTGCGAGCACTCGGGATGCACGATGACGGTGATGCCGCCGCGCGGCGCGAACTCATCGCGGACCTGGCGCACGTGCTCGGGGCGGAACAGCTTGTGAACGCTGCAGTGGCCCGCCCACAGCAGGACGCGCGCGTCGCGGACCTGCTGCGGCGTGAGCCCGCCGTGCGCGAGCTTCGGCTGCCAGAGCGCAGTCTGCGCGGGGCTGCCGGGCCGTGCGTCGAACTCCGTGACGAAGCCCTTTCGCTTGGCGGTGTTGCGCCCCAGGTGCTGGTCGGGAAGGAAGAGGATCTTCACCTCCTCGCCCTTGGCGAGCGGAGCATCACCTCCCGCCAACGCCCAGTCGAAGACGCGGTCCGCATTCGAACTGGTGCAGCACGCACCGCCCTGCGCGCCGACGAACGCCTTGATGGCGGCGCTCGAGTTGACGTACGTGATCGGGACGACGCGGGTGCGCGTTCCCCTGACGGCGTCGGCGATCGCCTCCCACGCCTCGACGGCTTGGTCGTACTGCGCCATGTCCGCCATCGAGCACCCGGCCGAGAGGTCGGGGAGCACCACCTTGACCGACTCGTCGGTCAGGACGTCGGCGGTCTCGGCCATGAAGTGGACGCCGCAGAACACGATCCACTCGCTGCCGCGGCGGCGCGCCTCGTCGGCGGCCATCTGGCTGAGCTTCAGGCTGTCGCCGGTGAGGTCGGCGTGCTGCACCACGTCGTCCTGCTGGTAGTGGTGACCGAGCACCAGCAGGCGGTCGCCCAGCTGGGCCTTGCGATCCCGGATGCGCCGGGCGAGGTCCTCGTCGGACATCCGCAGGTACGGGTCGGGCAACGGCGGCTGCCAGAGCATCGGGAAAGTGTAGGGACGCCGAAACGAGCAGTGACGTACATCACCGCGTATTTTCCCGACGTGCCCGACCACCGCCAGATCACCGTCCGAGCGCCGGCGAAGCTCAACCTCGCGCTGTCGGTCGGTCCCCCGGGGGCGGACCGCATGCACCCCATCGCGAGCTGGATGGTCACGCTCGACTTCGCCGACGACCTCCACCTCCGCCGGCTCGACGACGGGCGCGACTCGCTCTACGCCATCGTCTGGGCCGACGACGCGCCGCGGCCCACCGACATCGACTGGCACATCATGAAGGACCTCGCGGTGCGCGCACACCTTGCGCTCGAGCGCGCGACGGGGCGCCGCCTGCCGATCCGCATGAAGCTCGAGAAGCGAATCCCCGTCGGGGGCGGCCTCGGCGGCGGCTCGAGCAATGCCGCCGCGATGCTGCGCGCGCTCGACGACCTCTTCGACCTCGATCTCGGCCGCGATCGCCTCGCCGACCTCGCGTCCGAACTCGGGAGCGACGTGCCATTCCTAGTGCACGGAGGCAGTGCCGTGGTCGAGGGACTCGGCGAGCGGATCCAGGTCCTCCCGACGTTGCCCGACGTGCACGCGGTCCTGGTGTTCCCCGAGGCCCCCTGCCCCACGGGCGCGGTGTACGGGAAGTTCGACCTGATGCGCCCGGACGCCGCGGTGCAGACCGCGCGCGTCCACGCGCTTGCCGCGCAACGGACGCTTTCCGAAGATGCGCCGTTCAACGACCTCGCCGCGCCTGCCCTGGCGGTCGAGCCGATCCTCGAGGACGACGTCGCCGATGTGCGTGCCGCCACCGGACGCACGGTGCACGTGAGCGGCAGCGGCAGCACCCTGTACGTCCTGTGCAACGGCCGCCTCGAGGCGGACCTCCTCGCCGAACAGGTGCGCTCGCGCAGCGGACTGCCCGCCGTGGCTGCGTCGGTTCGCGGACTCTGAGCGCCCTGCGCGCCCACGTCCCGCGCGCCCGCCCGCCCGCTCACGCCCACCGCGGGCCATCCCTCGCGATCGGACTACCATCTTCGTCCCACCGCGCCCTCCGCCGGACGCCAGGAGCCCACACGTGCACACCGAGATCCCCACGCGCCACGCGCCCGCGTCGACCTTCGTCCCCGCATC
This sequence comes from Planctomycetaceae bacterium, assembly GCA_947492385.1. GTDB lineage: Bacteria > Planctomycetota > Phycisphaerae > Phycisphaerales > SM1A02 > UBA966. The sequence continues at coordinate 9,215 of CANLMX010000023.1, forward strand.
GCTCGACGCGGCGAACTGGGACGTCCTCGAGCCCTATTACCGCCAGCTGCTCGGCCGGACGATCCACGATGCCGGGTCGCTCGAGCGCCTGCTGCTCGACCGCAGCGAGCTCGACGCCGCCGCCGAGGAGGCCTCCGCCAACCTCTACATCGAGATGACGCGCCGCACCGACGACGAGCTTGCGCGCAAGCGCTTTCTCGCGTTCGTCGAGCAGGTCGAGCCGCAGCTCAAGAAGGCAGGGTTCGAACTCGACCGCAAGATCGTCGAGTGCCCCTTCGCGCAGCAGCTTGACCAGGCCCGCTACGGCGTGCTGCTGCGGGGGATCCGCCGGTCGGTCGAACTCTTCCGCGACGCGAACATTCCCCTCGAGACCGACGTCACCAAGCTCGACCAGCAGTACAGCGAGATCAGCGGCGCGATGACCGTCCAGTTCGACGGTGAGGAGCGCACCCTGCCGCAGATGGCGAAGTACCTCGAGGAGACCGACCGCGCGCGCCGACAGGCGAGCTGGGAAGCAGTCTCCGCGCGCCGGCTGCAGGATGCCGCCCGGATCGACGACATCTTCGACCGCATGCTGGCGCTCCGGCACACGATCGCGCTCAACGCGGGCTTCGAGAACTTCCGCGACTTCCAGCACGCGCGCATGCAGCGCTTCGACTACACGCCCGCCGACTGCGAGCGCTTCCACCGCGCGGCCGAGCAGGTCTGCGTTCCCGTGATGCGCCGCCTGAATGCCGAACGCGCAACGTCCATGGGCATCGGCCGTCTCCGCCCGTGGGACCTGAAGGTCGACCTGAGGGGCCGCGCGCCGCTCAAGCCGTTCGACGGCGCCGACCAGCTCGTCGAGCGGACCAGCGCCGCGTTCCACGACATGGACGCCGGGCTCGGGCAGATGTTCGACAGCATGCGCCAGGGCGACTGCCTCGACCTCGAGAGCCGCAAAGGCAAGGCGCCGGGCGGCTACCAGTACCAGCGCCAGCGCAGCCGCACGCCGTTCATCTTCATGAACGCCGCCGGCCTGCACCGCGACGTCATCACCATGGTGCACGAGGCCGGCCACGCGTTCCACAGCCTGCTGTGCGCGCATGACCCGCTGGTCGCCTACCGCGGCAGCCCCATGGAGTTCGCAGAGGTCGCGAGCATGAGCATGGAGCTCCTGACCTATCCACAGCTCGGGCGCTTCTACTCCGAGGCCGACGCCGACCGCGCGCGCCGCGACCATCTCGAGTCGATCTGCACGATGCTGCCGTGGATCGCGACCATCGACGCCTTCCAGCAGTGGATGTACACGAACCCGAAGCACACGCGCGAGGAACGAGCGCAGTGCTGGACGCAGCTGAACGCGCGCTTCGGCGCCGACGTCGACTGGACGGGGCATGAGGACGCGCTGCGCTCGATGTGGCACCGCCAGCTCCACATCTTCGGGCTTCCCTTCTACTACATCGAGTACGGCATCGCGCAGCTCGGCGCGCTCCAGATGTGGATCCAGGCCCGCAAGGATCCCGCGAAGGCGCTTGCCAACTACAAGCAGGGACTCTCGCTCGGCGCGAGCAAGCCGCTGCCGGAACTGTTCTCCGCGGCCGGGCTCGAGTTCAGCTTCGGCCCCGAGACCATGGGACGCCTGATGGACGAGGTCGCGGACGACCTTGCCCGCCTTCCCGCGTGAATCCTCCGCACCCCCAGCACCGAATACCCCCGAATCCCATGAAAGACGTCCTCGTCCTCGGCGCCGGCAAGATCGGCCGCATGGTCGCAAGCCTCCTCCAGTGCAGCGGCGACTATCGCGTGACCGTGATGGACTCGCACGATGGCTCGCTGCGCGAGACCATGGCGCTGGCCCCCGGCGCCACGTCGGTCGGTGGCCGGTTCGACGACCCGGGCGCCATCGACCGGGCGCTCGAAGGCAAGTGGGCCGTGGTCAGCTGCGCCCCGTTCTTCTGCAACCCCATGATCGCCGAGCGCGCGAAGGCGAAGGGCGTCCACTACCTGGACCTTACCGAGGACGTCGCGGTGACGAAGAAGGTGCTCGAGCTCGCGAAGGGCGCGAAGACGGCCTTCATCCCGCAGTGCGGGCTCGCGCCCGGGTTCATCACCATCGCCGCCAACCACGTCATCCAGGGCATGACCGGCCTGCATGAGGTGAAGATGCGCGTGGGGGCGCTACCGGAGTTCCCCTCGAACGCGCTCAAGTACAACCTGACCTGGTCGACCGACGGGCTCATCAACGAGTACATCCAGCCGTGCGAGGCTGTCATCGACGGAAAGGTGACCGAGGTGCCGGCGCTCGAGGGCCTCGAGCACATGACGATCGAGGGCATCGAGTTCGAGGCCTTCAACACGTCGGGCGGGCTCGGAACCTTCGCTGCCACGCTCGAGGGGAAGGTGAAGCACCTCTCGTACAAGACGATGCGCTACCCGGGCCACAACGCGATCCTGAAGCTCCTGCTGTGGGACCTCGGCTTCCGCGAGCATCGCGACGAGCTGAAGGCCGCGTTCGAGCGCGCGCTCCCGACCACGAAGCAGGACATCGTCGCGATCTTCGTGAGCGCGGCCGGCATGGTCGACGGTCGCTACACCGAGCGAACCTACGCGAAGATCGTGCGCCACAAGGAAATCGCGGGCCATCACTGGACGGCCATCCAGATCACCACCGCATGCGGCGTGACCGCCGTGCTCGACCTCTTGCGCGAAGGCAAGCTCGCGCAGCACGGGTTCGTGCGCAACGAGGACGTCCGGTTCGACGACTTCATCGCGAACCGCTTCGGCCGGTACTACGCGTGATCGCCGATCAGCGACGCCCGTCCCGCGGCGCGTCGCGCCCGGGGCGAGCGTCCGGGCCGCGACCGTCCTGACGCGGCCCCATCGGTCCCTGCGGGGGCATCGCCCCCTGCGGCCCCATCGGCCCCTGCGGCGGCAACGGCGCTGCGTGCGGCATCGCGTGCGCCGCCTCGGCGCGGTGCATTGCCTCGCGCCGCGCACCGTCGGCGCCGATCCCGATGCCGATCAGCAGGATCAGCACCCCGAGCGCGACGAGCAGCCACAGCCGCAGCCGGCCCACCGTGCGCTCGACCCGTGCAAGCCGATCGGCACACGGGCATGAAGCGCACGCCGAAGGCATGCAGCACGGGGCGGGAGCGGCCATCGACGCGGGCGTTGCAACGGGGTCTGCCATGGGTTCCTCGGACGCAGTTTGCCACATCGCGCGGCCCGGGGACAATGCACCCGATGCCGGACGAACCACCGATCGAGGCGCACGCCCGCGAAACCGCCGCCACGGCGCCGCAGGCCTTCGATTTCCGGAAGCACGGCCATGCCATGGTCGACTGGATCGCGGACTACCTCGAGGGCATCGAGCGGTTTCCCGTGCAGCCACGGGTCGAACCCGGCTGGGTGCGCGCGCAGCTGCCGGCGACGCCTCCCGTCGCCGGAGAGCCGTGGGAACGCATCGCGTCGGACGTCGATCGCGTCATCCTGCCGGCCCTCATGCACTGGCAGCATCCCGGCTTCTTTGGCTACTTCCCCGCGAACGCGTCGGGCCCGAGCATCCTCGGCGAACTGCTCTCGGCCGGCCTCGGGGTGCAGGGCATGCTGTGGAGCACGTCACCGGCATGCACCGAGCTCGAGACGCACGTGATGGACTGGATGTGTGGCATGCTCGGCCTGCCCGAGCACTTCATGAGCTCGGGCCCGGGCGGCGGCGTGATCCAGGACACGGCAAGCAGCGCCACGCTCTGCGCCGTGGTCGCTGCGCGTGAACGAGCGACCGGGTTCGCCGGCACGGGAATGGGGCTCCAAGGCGATGCGCGCACGCCCGGCGCCCTCGTGGCATACGCCAGCGCCGAGGCCCACAGCAGCATCGAGAAGGACCTGCGCATCGCGGGCATCGGCGCCGCGAACCTGCGACTGGTGCCGGTCCGCAGCGATCGGTCGATGGATCCGGACGCATTCGCCTCGATGGTGCGCGACGACGTGCGCGCCGGCCACCGGCCATTCCTCTGCGTGGCCGCCGTCGGCACGACCTCGACGCATGCCGTGGACCCCGTGCGCGCGCTCGCGGCCACCTGCGCGGCGCACGGGCTCTGGCTCCACGTCGACGCCGCGCACCTCGGGATCGCGGCGCTTTGCCCGGAGTTCCGCGCGATCCACGACGGCGTCGAGCTTGCCGACAGCTACTGCACCAACCCGCACAAGTGGATGCTGGTCAACTTCGACTGCGACGCATTCTGGGTGCGCGACCGCGCGACGCTGGTGCGCGCGCTGAGCGTGCTCCCGGAGTACCTGCGCAACGCCGCCACCGAGACCGGCAAGGTGATCGACTACCGCGACTGGCAGGTCCCGCTCGGCCGGCGCTTCCGGGCACTGAAGCTGTGGTTCACGATCCGCCACTTCGGCACGTCGGGCCTGCAGGACCTGGTGCGCCGCCATGTCGCGCTCGCGGGCGACCTGCGTGCACGGGTCGCGGCCGAGCCGTCGCTCGTACCCGTGTGCCCCACCTCGTGGTCGCTCGTCTGCCTTCGTCACCGCGACGGCGACGACGCCACCCAGGCGATCATCGACCGGGTGAACGGCTCCGGTCATGCGTTCGTGAGCCACACGAAGGTCGACGGACGGCTCGTGCTGCGCGTGTCGATCGGCGCGCCGTCGGTCGCCGGCCGGCATGTCGACGCGCTGTGGGAACTCATCCGCGGCGCACGGTGACCAGCACGACCTCGGGCGCGCAGTGCACGCGCAGCGGGAACCAGGCGCCCGCACCCACGCTCACGAAGAGCGTGCATCCCGTGCGCGCGTAGGTGCCCGCGGTGAGGCGGTGCGCGAACGAGATGTTCGCCTTCGGACGCCCGGGGAACGCCACCTGCCCACCGTGCGTATGTCCACTGAGCGTGACCGCGACGCCACGACGCGCGGCAGCGTGGAACGCCTTCGGGTTGTGCGCCAGCAGCAGGTCCGGGACCTCCGGCAGCGCCTCGACCGATCGGTCGAGGATGCGCATCGTGCGCCCCCAGTCGACGCCGCCCACGCGAAGCGCATCGCGCCCGCCACCGACCGCACGAACCTCGCCGTGCAACGTCTCGATGCCGCACGCCGACGCCATGGAGACCAGCGACCGCGGATCGTCCAGGTGGTCGTGGTTCCCGAGCACCAGCCAGCGCCCCAGCGGCGCCTCGACCGCGCCCATGGCCTCGAGGACCGGCTCGGCCCCCTCCAGCTCGAGGTCCACCACGTCGCCCGTGCACGCCACCATGTCGGGCCGCAGGAGTGACAGCCGTGCGATGGCGTCGACCGCGCGCCCCGGCTCCATCAGGTGACCCAGGTGGAAATCCGTCAGGTGCGCGATGCGCACGCCGTCCCAGCGCGCGGGCCACCGCGGCGAACGCAGCTCAACCGACCGCACCTCGATCGCCTGCCGCCGGTGCCTGCGCCCCAGCACGCCGAACGAGAGCCGGTCCGCCGCACGCGTGAGCACCGCGTGCCGGATCTTCGCGCGCAGGAAGCCGTTGCCTCGCGCCTTCGACATCGTCAGAAGCGCACGCTCACGGCGCCGAACAGGCCGCGGATGCCCGCGTCCACCTGCGACGGCCCGTCACGGAGGTCGAAGTCGAACAGGCGGTAGCCAAACTCGACGCCGACGTGCTCGTCGAGCATCGCGGCGAAGCCCACGCGGATCATCCACACCGAGTCGGCGTCGGGCCATCCGAATCCGACGCCCGCGTTCACGTACAGGCGCAGGTCCTGGATCAGCGGCACGCGGCCGTCCATGCCCATGCGAATGTCCGCGCCCGCGCCGCCGTAGACGCCGCCCACGGTGCGCTCGAACGTGGACGTGCCGCCCGCGGTGACGTTGGTCACGGACTGTTCGTATCCGAGCACGAAGCCGCCCCCGAGTGCGTACACCTGGATGTCGGCCAAGGGCCGGCCGTTCCTGCCGAGCATGGACGACGCCTGCGTCCGGTTGTCGCCTGCGTCGCTCCAGGGCCAGGGTTCGTCCGCGAAGGGCCGCCACAGGACGTACCCGACCTCGCCGCCCGCCATCCATGCGCTGTAGGACCCCGAGATCGCGTCGCCGACGGCGATGGGCGTAGTGCCGAACGTGCCCGCGGCCGTGGCGGCCTGCGAGCCTGATTCCTCCACCGCGAAGCCGAGCCCACCGAAGCGCCAGCGTCCCGCGGTGACCGCGAACTCCCCCGCGACGCCCGGCGCGCTCCCCTGCACCGCCAGGTCGTCGTCCAGGTTGAACGAAGCGCCTCCGGCCCCCACGCGGGCCGTGCCCGTGAGCCGGGGCACCCACACGCCCACGTCGAACGTCGCGGAAAGCGGTTCGCCCACGCCCAGGATCCGCGCCGCATCGAGCGGCGCCCCGCCCCCTTCTGCGGGTGCCAGCGCGACTTCGGCGCATGGGACAATGGGAATCGGCATGGAAGGAGCGTACCCATCCCCTGAAGGCACGGGCCCCGCACCTCGCCCCGTTCGCGTGCGGCCGCCGGGCGCGGTCGACCTCGGCCGCGGCGCGTGGATCCGTCCGCAGGACATGGCGTGGTCGTTCACCACTGCACGCGGCCCCGGCGGTCAGCACGTCAACAAGGCAAGCACCGCTGCCGTGCTTCGTGTGCGCATCGCAGACCTCGGCGGACTCGACGACGCAGCGGTGGAGCGGTTGCGCGCCAACGCCGCGAGCGCGCTCGTCGGCGACGGCGAGCTCCTCTTCCGGTGCGACCTCCACCGCAGCCAGCTCCAGAACCGCGACACGTGCGAAGGGCGACTGCGGACGATGGTCTCGCAGGCCGCCGTCCGCCCCAAGGTGCGCAAGAAGACGAAGCCCACGTGGGGCAGCGTGCAGCGCCGCCTCGAGGGCAAGCGCCGCGACGCCGACCGGAAGCAGTCGCGACGCTGGAAGGACGAGGGCTGAGGAAAAAGCGCGCCGCCCGCGCCATGAGGCGCGGGCGGCGGAAGAGTCACGGATTCCTGACCGCGAGCGTCAGTTCGGGCACGGGCCCCAGGCGCCGAGCAGCACGCCCAGGTCCTGGCCGTTGACCGAACCGTCGTCGTTCAGGTCGGGCGGGCACGGGGTGCCGGGGCACGCGCCCCACGCGCCGAGCAGCACGCCCAGGTCCTGGCCGTTCACGGCGCCGTCGCCGTTCAGGTCGGGGCGGCACGCCTCGACGCAGCCGATGTCGCCCGACAGGTCGACCCACCACTGCGTGTCGAACGCACCGATGACCGAGATCGGGGTGAGTTCGGTGATGGCGCAGTCATCGGACGCGAGGTACGTCTCGGCCAGGCCGGTGGCGACGTAGTCGTCGCCGGCATAGACCACGACGTTGCCGTCGCCGGCTTCGTCGGCGAAGGCGACCAGCGCAACCAGGGTGGCGCCGTTCGTGAGCTCGATGCACTGCTGCGGGCCAGTGACCGTCACGATCTGGGCGGCAGCCGCCGGGTACAGGCCAACGTCCCACTCAGCCACGGGAACCAGTTCCGCCAGCACCGGGTCGCCACCGGTCGGGTCGACGTAGATGCCGAACCCGATCGCCTGGTAGTCGGCCTGGCAGACCATGCCGAAGTTGACGCACTCGAAGCTGTAGGCAGCGCCGAGCTGGTCCGACGTGAACACGCGGGCCACCAGGTTCACGGAGTTCGTGCAGCGCACGCCACCGTTGGCTGGAGCCGCCGTCCCGTTGCTGTTGACCGGGGCGGAACCCGGGGTCGTGCAGGTCTGGGGCGGGATCGGGTCGATGATGTCGACCGTGATCGTGCCGGGGCTGCCGGCGAACACGTCATCGACGAACGAACCGACGCGGATCAGGTAGCTGGCGCTTGCCTCGGGGTTGCCGAGGACCACGTCCAGCGTGCTCTCGAGCGCAGCGGCCGAGATGCACCCGACCAGGTCGTTCTCCAGGTCATCCCCGACGAACGTCGCGAAGTCGCCGACGTTGTAGACGCTGACCACGGGACGGATGTTCGCGTCGTCGTACACCACGTTGATCGCGAGGTCCGTGCCGAGCGGAACCTTGGCCGGCATGGTCACGAGGTACCACGTGTCCTTGAACGCGGCGCACGCGACCGGCTCAACCGGGCCGTCGGTGGTGGCCAGGGTCGAGTCGAACGACACGGGGGTGCCGTACTCGGACTCGCTGATCGCCCGCGGCGCGATGGCGCAGTTGTTCGCCGGGGTGGACGGGTCGCTGCACGCGTACGGAGCGGGCTCCACGAGCTGGAGCGCGATCTGGCCGGCGCATGCGGTGGCAGCAGAGATGCCGACCCGCATGAGGTAGTAGTTGCCGGGCGTGAAGTAGTCCGTGAAGTTGGCCGTGGGCACGGCCGGGGTGGCCTGGAAGCACTCGTAGGCCGACGCGGGGAGCGACCCCTCGTCATAGGCCGCCGGATCCGCACCGACTTCGTAGAGCGTCAGCCACACGTTGCCCTGGGTGCAGGCACCGAAGGTGACCGTGGCGTTGACGTCCGACCAGATCGAGGCCGAAGCGGGCACCTGGAACAGGTACCACACATCCTTCACGATCGGAGCGGTAAAGGTCGCTCCGCACACGCCGCCCGCCGGCGGACCGTCATTGGTCGCCTGCGTCGGGATGCTGAGCGAGAGGTTCGTGCCGGCGCTCAGCTGCGCTTCCGACACCAGGGTCGGGTTCGTTGCGCAGTTGTTGGCAGGCGCGCCCGCGATCGCCGGGTTGCACGCGTAGGTCCACGAGCTGTTCACGCCAACAAGCGTGATCGTGCCGGTAAACGTGCCGGAGGTGCCAGCAGCGCCGTAGCCGTTGCCGACCCACACGTTGTTGTCGCCGGTGGCGGTGGGGTTGCCGGTGAAGGCGATGGGGGTGGTCAGGGTGACGGTGCCGGTCACGGGCGTGCCCGGGGCGTCATCGCCGCCGTTCGGCCACGGGTATCGCTGGCCGCCGCCGGTACCGACGAGGTTGCCGAAGCCGCCGACCTGGAGGGCGCCGCCCGTCGAGAGCGAACCCACGTCCAGGTAGACGCACAGGTCATCCGCGTAGGTCAAGGCGACGGACGCGTTCAGCACCGCGTTCACCGAGACTGCCGTCAGGGAGCCCGTGAGGCCGATCTGGACGATGTCACCGTAGTACTGGGTGAAGTTGTAGCCAGGCCACGTCTGGTTCGTGAACGAGATCGTGACGTCGGCCGTCGCGGACGCCGCGATGGTCGCGGTCGCCAGCGAAGCGATGAGAGAACGATGAGAAAGCATGAGCGTCTCTTCCTTATCTTTCAGACTGAGGATGCGCAGAGGGCACTCCGGCCCAGCGAACGCACCTCACCTCGACCCGACCGGGGCCACGGCGGCGTGAAGGGGGACGGCTCGCGCCCACTCACGCCGAACGATAAAACTGCGGCACTCCCATGAGCGCCCCGACAACACTAACGCAACCTGAAGGCGTGGCCAACCATGGGTTCGGCCGAAATCGCATCAAAATCAGTGGATGAAAGCGCAGATGGCGTTATCGGACAATCAGCCAGCCAGACGCACTTCGCCAGAACCCTTCGCGATGGCGCCGATCACCACCGGATTCTCACCGAGCTTCGCGAGTTTGGCGCAAACCGCCTCGGCGAAGGCCGGCCTCACCATGAGCACGTATCCGATGCCCATGTTGAAGACCCGGAACATCTCGTCGCGCTCGACCCCGCCGTGCCGAGCCAGGAACGGGAAGATCGGGTGCGGCTGCCATGACGCGGGGTCGATCACCGCGTCCACCTTCGGGCCGAGCGCCCGGCAGATGTTCCCCGGGAGCCCGCCACCGGTGATGTGCGCCATGCCGCTGACGACCCGCTTCTTCCGGTAGGACCCGAGCAGCTTCACGATTGGGCGGGCGTAGATCCGCGTCGGTTCCAGCAGCACCTTCCACAGCGGGTCCGGGCCGAGTTCGGGGTACGCACGATCGAGGTCCAGCCCGGCGTCGCGCACGATCCGCCGCACCAGGGTGAACCCATTCGAATGGACCCCGGAGGCCGGCAGCCCGATGATGACGTCGCCCTTCTTGACCCGCGCGGCATCGACCACGCGGTCGAGCTCGACCACGCCCACGCAGAAGCCCGCGATGTCGAAGTCGCCCGGCTTGTAGATGTCAGGCATCTCGGCGCACTCGCCGCCGATCAGGGCGCAGCCGGCGATCTCGCACCCCTTCGCGACGCCCTCGATCATCTTGGCCGTCGCGTCGGGCTCGAGCTTCGAGAGTCCCAGGTAGTCGAGGAAGAACAGCGGCTCCGCACCCTGGACGATGAGGTCGTTGACGTTCATCGCCACGCAGTCGATCCCGACCGTGTCATAGATGCGGCGCTCGGCGGCCAGCAGCACCTTGGTGCCGACGCCGTCGGTGCAGCCCACCAGCACCGGGTCCTTGTAGTTGCGCTTGAAGAGCTTCTGGTTGTAGTCCAGCCGGAACATGCCGGCGAACGCACCGTGCTGCCCCATCACGCGCGGGCCATGCGTCCGCTTCAACAGGCCCTTGATGCGGTCGACGACCTCGTCGCCGGCGTCGATGTCGACCCCGGCCTCCTTGTAGGTGAGCGGACGGCGGGTCTTCGGCTCGGTCATGGCTGCTTCACCCATGGGAGGGAAGATCGTACCGGGCGCGTGACCAGCGGAATCAGGAGGATTCCGGGGATGCCCGCCACCATCGCCGCCACCAGGAACCATGGGTAGTCGAGCGCGGCCGCCAGCGCGCCACCCGCGCCTCGGGCAAGCGCGTTGCCAAGGGCCATCAGCGCGGTCAGGAGCGCATACTGCGTTGCGGTGAAGCGCCGGTCGCAGACGCCCATCAGGAACGCGACGAAGCCGCTGGTGACGAGGCCGATCACGAAGTTCTCGACGCCGATCGCGGGGACCAGCGCCCACACGGGAGGCGGAGTTGCAGGCGTCGCATGGACCGTGGCGCCGTACGCGAGCACGAGCGCCAGGAACCCGCAGATGCTCACGCAATGCGCCACGCCGAACACCCAAAGGCAGCGCACCACCCCGAGCCGTGCAACCATCCATCCACCGACGCCCGCACCCGCGATGGTCATGCCGATGCCGAACGCCTGGCGGATCCAGCCGATCGACGCGGGCGAGTACCCGAGTCCCTTCATGAGGAGCGGCGTGGTGATCGCGTTCGCAAGCTGGTCCGGGAGCTTGAAGACCAGGACGAAGGCCAGGAGCGCCGGGAATGCCCAGCCCCAGCCACGCACGAACTCGGCCACCGGCGACACCACCGACTCACGCAGCCCGGGCCGAGAGCGTGCCACGGCAGGTTCGGGCGTGACGAGCGTCGCGGCGATGCCGATCACCATCGCCAAGGCGCCCGCGAACGCCGCCACCCGCCAGCCGACCGTATCGGCGGTCGCAAGCACGCCCGCGCCAAGCACCACGAACGCGATGCGATATCCCGTGACGAAAGAACTGGCGCCGGCACCGAGCTCGTCGGCGCGGAGCGACTCGGTGCGGAATGCGTCGGCCACCGTGTCTTGGGTGGCGGACAGGAATGCCACGGCGGCAAGCAGGGCCGTGAATGCGATGGGCCGCTCCGGTCCCACCAGGCACATCGCGACGAGCCCCGCAAGCACCGCCACCTGAGTGAGCAGCAGCCATCCGCGCCGCAACCCGAGCCGCCCGAGCATCGGCACGTGCAACGCGTCGACCGCCGGCGCCCACAGGAACTTCAATGCGTACGGGAACGTCCAGAACCCGAGCGCCCCGACCGCGGCCACGTCCCACCCGTCGGCGGTGGCCCACGCCGAGGCGACGTCGGTGACGAAGACGTTCGGGAGCCCGCCGGCGAAGCCGAGCGCCAGCAGGCCCAGCATCGTGCGATTGCCGTACAGCCGCAGGAAACCGGGACGCGCCGGGGACGCCGCGCTCATGCCGCGACCGCGGCCACCCCAAGCGCGCTCGCCATCGCCGAGCCGAGGTCTGCCGGGCTCTCGGCCACGGCCAGGCCGCTCGCACGCAGCGCCTCGATCTTGGACTGCGCCGTGTCGTCGGCTCCGCCAATGATGGCGCCCGCGTGGCCCATGCGCCGGCCCGGGGGCGCGGTGCGGCCGGCGATGAAGGCCACCACCGGCTTGTGGCGCATGTGGGCCTGGATCCATCGCCCGGCCTCGACCTCGTCGGTGCCGCCGATCTCGCCGATCATGATGACGCCATCGGTGTCCTGGTCGGCCGCGAACATCTCGAGGACATCGATGAAGTTGACGCCCTTGACGGGGTCACCTCCGATGCCGACGCAGGTCGACTGACCGATGCCGCGCTCGGAGGTCTGCCACACCGCCTCGTAGGTCAGCGTGCCCGAGCGGCTCACGATGCCGACCGCCTTGCGCGTCGAGGCGTCAAGCCGGTGCGTGTGGATGTAGCCCGGCATGATGCCGATCTTGCAGCCGCCTTCGTACCGACCGGGCGTGCCGGTCTTGCGGCCCGGCGTGATGACGCCCGGGCAGTTCGGTCCCACGAGCACCGAGTCGGGGTAGCCGGCCAGGCGCGCGCGCACCTTCACCATGTCCTGCACCGGGATGCCCTCGGTGATCGCGACGATGGTGCGGACGCCCGCGTCGGCCGCCTCCAGGATCGCGTCCGCGGCGAACGGCGGCGGCACGAAGATCATGCTCGCGGTCGCTCCGGTCGATCGCACCGCCTGCGCCACGGTGTCGAAGATCGGAAGACCGTTCGCGTCCTTCTGGCCGCCCTTCCCGGGCGTCGTCCCGCCGACCATGCGCGTGCCGTAGTCGAGGCAGCCCTTGGTGTGGAACGCACCGGAGGACCCGGTGATGCCCTGGCAGATGACGGTCGTGTGTGCGTCGACGAGGATGGCCATGGCGTTGAGGTGGTCCGGGTGCGGTGCGCGGCGAAGGCCGCCGCGAGGGGCGGTGAGGATAGCCGAATGGGCTAGGATCGGACCCTCATGCAGCGCTCGGCCGAGCCGGACCTCGCCAACGCAATCGCCGCGTCGATCACGGCGCTGCCGGCGATCGCACGGCTCGGCGCGGGGCCGATGCCCGGCCGCGCGACGGCGGAACGACTGCTCTCCCTGATGCGCGAGTTCGCGTTCCCGGGGTTCCATGCGCCAGCCCATGCGCCGGCACACGCGGACGCCGCGTCGTTCGTCGCGGAACGCCTTCCGGCGCTCATTGCCGCGGTCATCGACGCGATCGAGACCTCGTCGCGCGCGACGGGTGCCGAGATCGACGCGAAGGCGGCCGCATCGGCGCTGCTCGCGCGAATCCCCGCGATCCGCGAGGCGCTGGCGCGCGACGTGCAGTCCGCGTTCGACGGAGACCCCGCCGCGCGGAGCGTCGTGGAGGTGGTCGCGTGCTACCCGGGCATCGCGGCGCTCGCCGCGCACCGCTTCGCGCACGAGCTGTGGGTGCTGGGCGTGCCGATCCTGCCGCGCCTCCTTGCGGAGGTCGCGCACTCCGAGACCGGCATCGACATCCACCCGGGCGCACGCATCGGCGCCGGAACGTTCATCGACCACGGCACGGGCGTCGTCATCGGCGAGACCTGCGAGATCGGGCCGGGGTGCCGCATCTACCAAGGCGTGACGCTGGGCGCGCGCAAGTTCGAGCGCGGCGCCGATGGAGCGCTCGTCAAGGGCACGAAGCGGCACCCGACGCTCGAGGCGGGCGTCACCGTGTACGCGGGCGCGACGATCCTGGGTGGCGACACCGTGATCGGTGCCGGCGCCGTGGTCGCGGGCGGCGTGTTCGTGACGTCGAGTGTGCCGGCCGGTCACCTCGTCGCAGGGCCGAAGACCCAGGTGCGAGTGATGCCGCACGGCGGGGAACTTCCGTGAGCGCGCGGCTGCGCGACCCCATGCGCGGACTGTCGGCCGGTGCCCTCGCCTGCCTGGCCGCGGCGCTGCTGGCGACGGTGCCCGCCGCGATGCCGATCGCCTCGGCGCGCGCGCCCGCGCCCGGGGTCGATGCCCGCACGCTGTGGTCGCGCGTCCACTTCATCGGGGCGAGCGCGAGCGCGGGATTCGGCGTCCGCATGCCGGGCGCGCGCGCCGGCGCAGGGCGCGGCGAGGCCATGACGCTCGCGCGCGTCGCCGGCCTTGCGCGCGTCGGCGCGGGCGAGGTGACCGGGGATGCGACCGGGATGTTCTTCATGTCGCCCCTCCAGACGGGCGAGGGACAGGTGGAACAGTCGCTCGCCATGGACCCGCCGCCGACCCTGGTGGTCGCGGACGACTTCCTCTTCTGGTTCACCTACGGCGCGACCGACGCCGACCGGAGGCCGGTGCGCGACGAGTCGCAACGGCTCGCGACGCTGGAGCGCGGGCTCGCGCTGCTCGAGCGCATCGACGCACGCGGCATCCCGCTCGTCGTCGGCGACATCCCCGACATGTCCCCCGCGGTCGGGCGCATGCTCTCGCGCGCGCAGATGCCCGAGGCCGAGACCATCGGCCGCGCGAATGCGCGCATCCGGGAGTGGGCACGCGAGCGGCCGCGGGTCGCGGTGCTGCCGCTGGCCCGGCTCGTGGAGGACCTGCGTTCGGGCAAGCCCTTCACCGCGGGTCGCCGGTCCTGGAGCGAATCCACGGACGGACCGCTGATCCAGCGCGACCAGCTGCACCCCACGTTCGCCGGGACCGTCGCGCTGCTCGCGCGGTCCGAGCAGGCCGCGAACGAGCGCCTGCTCGGGTTCCGCCAGCCGAATGCGCCGGGGACGCCCGTGGCGTTCGAGCACGACCCGGCTGCGGTGGCCGAGAACGCGCGGCTTGAGGCCGGCCCCGGCCGACAGGCCGTGCCGGTCCGCGCTGCTCCGGCTCGATGACCGTCGCGCACGTCCCCGGAGCGTCGCGGGCTCAGGCCTGCAGCTGTGCAAGCCGCCGCTTGACTTCAGGATCCTGGGTGCGCTGCATCAGGCCGTTCATCCACTCGACCGCGGCTGCATCGCCCTCGGTGGCACGCAGCGCCGGCAGCAGCGCCTGGGCGTCCTGGTCGAGACGTGGCTCGCGTACCGCCGCCTTCAGCACCGCGATCGCTCCACGGTCCCGCAGCGTGCGGAGGTCGGTGGCCCACATCTGCCACAGCATGTCGCGCTCCTCGAACGAGGGCTTCGGCACGAGCGTCCATGCTTCCATGAACGAAGCGCGCGCACCCGTGCGGAACAGCGGCCCGAGCGCGGCCGGTGCCACGGCCGCCGCGGGTCCGGCGCCGCGGCTGCGCGCAAGTTGCCAGAGCTGCGCCGCCACGGCATCGTCGCCGCACGCGACGAGGTCGCGCATGGCCGCTGCCAGCGCCGATGCGACCGTCGATTCGTCCGCGGCCGACTTCGAGCGCTCGAGCGCGGCCCGGGCCTGCGCACGCACGTCGACTTCACCGTCGACGGGCGCGGCCCCGATGCGGCCGGGGAACATCGCGGCGGTCTTCGGCGCCGGGATCGTCATCAGCGGATCGCCCAGCGTCGTGATGCGCCAGACCTGCGGGATCGTGTCGCCCTGCCACTGGCGGCCCGCCACCAGGAACGGCGTGAGGGCCGAGAGGCGGTCGACGAAGACCGCCGGCGGCACGAAGGCCAGCAGGAACGGCTCGTGGACGCTCCCGACGTAGGCATACGCGCCATGCGCGAGCCAGCGCCCGCCCACCGACCACCCGGCGTCGGGCACCTGCAGCGAGAAGCTATGCACCATCTGCAGCGCGAGCGGCCGACGCAGCACCGGGATGTCGGTGCTTGGCGCGACGGCCGAGCGCGCGAGTTCAAGGAAGTCGGCGTTTCCGCTCGAGTTCAGGAACATCACGTCCGCCGACACGCCTGCGGGCAGGAGCCCGCGCCACGCATCGACGGTGCCGTCCTCGCCCTGCCACGCGCGCACCTTGAAGCCCGCGGACTCGAGGGCCGGCACGACGCGCTCGAATCCGTACTGCGCGAACGGCGCGCCCGCGCCGCGGCCGCCGTAGCCGTCGAAGGCCCACGCCTCGGTGCGGCGCAGGAACAGCGAGCACATCGCCATCGACGACGCGCGGACGGCGTCACCGTGCACCTGGGCGGCGAACGCGTAGCGCGATCCGTCGGGATGCCTGCACAACGCGTCGGTGAGCGCGAACGGCCCCGCGTCCGCGGGAATGCCCGGATTGCGCCCGCCCGGCGGCGATGCGAGCGACACGCGCACGCCCGCGCGCCTGCACAGGGTGAAGGCGTCGAGTTGGTCGCCGAGGCCGGTCCACGAGAGGCCCGAGGTCTCGAACGCGGCGCGCACGGCGGAATCGAACGCGCCGAACGACGCCGCATCGACCACGTCGTCGGCCGATGCGCCGAGCGGCTGCTCAAGCCACACGAGCGGCTGCCCGCGCCCGGCCGCCAGCGCCAGCGCCGCGATCCACGCCGGGTCCGATGCGCTCGCCGCGACGATGCCTGCGGGGATCACCCCGGCGGTGCGCAGAGCGGCGATCGGCCCGGCTTCGGGCGTGCCGCCCCACGCGCGCGCAAGCGCGCCGTCCACGGCCGCGCGCACGGGGGCGGCGTCGGCAAAGCCTGAATCCGCGACCGAGCGCCGCAACACGGTGGATGGCTTGAACGCCCGGATGAACCGAGGTGCGAACGACGCGTCCTCGACGAGCACCGGCCATCGCTCGGAGGGCGTCCACTTCGCGATCTCGGCAACGAACGACGCCGCGTCAGGGACCAGCACCACCTGGTCGCGCACGGCGAGACGGACCTCGACCTCGAGCGACCGCGCACCGAGCCGCGCGAACCACGGCATCCGGGCAAGCGCCTCTTCGGCCGAGACCTGCGTGGGACGTGCGGGGGCCGTGGGCGGTGCGGCTGGAGGCGGCGCGGCCGTGGGCGGCGCGGCCTGTGCCAGCGCGACGATCGATGCCGCCGCGAGGACCATCATCCCGCGCTCCCCGCCGTCGCGCGCCACGCGAACGCGGCAAGCGCCGCGCCGAGCGCCGGTCCGGCGAACGAAAGCCATGTGCCGCGCCACTCGGTGCGGCCCTTCGAGCGCGACGGAAGCAGCCGATGGACCAACCGTCCGCACGGGCCCAGCGTCGGGGTGATCGGCGCGCCCGTGGCACCGGGGCCCGCGAGCGCCAGCGCAAAGGAGAGCCCCGCAAGCAGCGCGCCTTCGGCGCGGTGCGTCAGGATGAACGGCGTGCGGCGCGCGACGAACTCCCTTGCGACCACCGTCCCGTCGGCCACGACGGCCTCATCGACCTCGACGATCGGCTCACCAACCATGATGCGCAGCATCACGAAGGCGAACGCGCCCGTCCCGACGGCGCTCGCCGCAATTGTCGCCAGGGGCGCATCGACCTCGGGTGTCCGCCAGAGCGCGCGCGACGCCACGACCGGGTCCGCGCGCGACCACTGCGGCACGAAGGCCGCGGCGGCGAGCGCCATGCCGACGAATGCGCCCACGAACTGGCCGCCAACACGCTCGACGAGCTCGGCGCCGGGAAGGCACCCGCACATCCACGCGGCAAGCGTCACGGCCGGGTTCACGTGGGCACCTGCACGATCGCCCACGAACAGCGCCAGCGCCAATGCGGCTCCCCACGCCGCCGCAAGCGTCGCGAAGCGCGTGCCGTGCGCCGCGGTCCGCGGCAGGATGGCGGCGCATGATGCCGCGGTGCCGAACAGCGCGAACACGCAGCACGCGACGAGTTCGGCGCCGAACGGCGTCACATCGCGCTCCCGAGGCCCATCACGCGGCGCCAGGTGCTGATCTGGCCGAGGTGCATCTGCATGTGGCCGATGCACAGGAAGGTGATCGCCCCGCCCTTCGTCGGGAACATCTCCTTGAAGCGCCCCTCGGCGGGATTCGCCTCCGCGAACACGGCGTCAGGCGCGGTCTCGAGCGCCTTCGCGACGGACTCGTAGCCCGCGTTGAAGTGGGACATGATCGCATCCTTCGACGGGTAGTCGCCGGGCTGCGCCTCGACGCCGGCCTTGAAGCGGTCGTCCCAGCCGGCAGGGTTCGGCACCACGAGGTCGCTGCGCCCCAGCATCGCGAGCGCGCGGTGCGGGTAGATCGCCAGGTGCCCCATGTAGAACGCCGGGCAGACCACGTCCTTCGCAGGGAAGTGCGCGAACGACTCGGACGGGATGGACTTCGTGAGTGACTCGGCGTAGCCGAGTCCGAGGCGAAGGCCGGGAAGGACGTGATGTGCGTAGGACATGCCCGGAGTGTAAGGGCGTCATGCGCCGACGAATCGGTCGTACGCGGCGCGCGCGGCGACCGGGTCGACCGTCCCGCGCACGATTGCCCGCCCGTCGGCGAACACCGCCAGCGACATCGCGCCGGGCACCTCGCCGACGAGCATGCCGTCACGCACGTCGAACGCTCCGATCGACGCAAGGCGGTCGCGGAGCGCCGCGAGGTCGATTGCGACCGGAGCCGGCGGCAGCACCTGCACCGCGTTTCGCCCGCAGAGCACCGCGCACCGATCCGCGACCTGCGCGCCAAGGAACTCGAATCGCCGCGCGCCGCAGCACGCGCAGTCGGCACGGCCCGCGCCGGCGAGTGGAACGCGCGCCACTCGGTTTCCCGCCATGTCGATCGACCAGAGGGCGCGGTCGACGAGGTCGATGCGCCCGGCAAGAAGCTTGATCGCCTGCGCCGCCGCCTGCGCACCCACGGCCGCCACCACGGGCCCGAACACGCCCGCGGTGTCGCACGTCTCGCCCTCGCCGGGCGGCGGGACGTCGGGGAACACGCAGCGCAGGCACGGCGCGTCCGCACGCGCGAGGCCCGCGGCCCCGGCGACGCCCGCGAGCACGGGCATGGAGGTCCCGCGAAACGCGACCGCGCCGGCGTGCACGAAGGCCTTGCCGAGGCTCACGGCCGCATCGTTGAGCAGGTAACGCGTGCGGTAGTTGTCGAGCCCGTCGACCACCACGTCGCAGTCGCCCACGAGTTCGGCGGCGTTCTCGGCCGAGACGTGCTCGACGCACGGCTCGGCGCGCAGTGCGGGGTCGATCGCCTTCACCCGGCGCGCGGCCGCCTCGGCCTTCGGCGCGCCGGCCCGGGCATCGGCATCCACGTACAGCGACTGGCGCTGCAGGTTCGTGGGCTCGACAACGTCGCGATCGACGAGCACCAGCCTGCCCACGCCGGCGCGGGCGAGCAGGTCGATCGCGGCGCAACCGAGCGCACCGCAGCCCACGACCAGCGCGCATGAGGCGCGCAGGCGGTCCTGGGCTTCGGTGCCGAAGCCCGGCAGGATCATCTGCCGATGGTGGCGGTCGGACGGATCGGGGCGAGCGGGGGTCACCCGGCGAACATCACCACGCGAAGTGCGCGAACGCCTTGTTGGCGTCGGCCATGCGGTGGGTGTTCTCCTTCGTCGTGACGGCCTTGCCCTCGTTCTTCGCGGCGTCCATCAGTTCCTTCGCCAGGCGAAGGTGCATGGGACGGCCGCGCTCCTCGCGGATGGCCTCGATGATCCAGCGGAACGTGAGGCTCTGCTGGCGACGGCGGTTCAGCTGCATGGGCACCTGGTAGTTGGCGCCGCCGACGCGCTTGGAGCGCACCTCGACCACGGGGCGCACGTTGTCGCACGCCTTCTGGAACAGCTCGATGGCCGTCTTCGGGAGGTTCTCGTTCTTGTCCTTGTCCAGGCGCACCTGGATCTCGTCGAACGCGCGGTACACGACGCGGGTCGCGGGACCCTTGCGGCCGCCGCTCATCATGCAGTTGATGAACTTGGCGACCACCTTGTCCTGGTAACGGGCGTCGGGCTTGAGCTGGCTCTCGCTGGCGGTGAACTTCTTCGGCATGGGTGTCTCCTGTGGGCGATGCCGGCGTGGCCGGCGCGTTCACCCCGCGCGGGACGGCGTCCCTTGGTGACTGCGCGGAATTACTCGCCTGTGATGGTGGCGGCGCACGGGACCTTCCCGTGCACCGAAGGTGCTTACTTCTTCTTGGCGGCCGCAGCGGCCTTCTTCTTCACGCCGTACTGCGAACGGCCCTTCTTGCGGCCATCGACGCCGAGGCAGTCGAGCGTTCCGCGGACGATGTGGTAGCGCACGCCGGGCAGGTCGCGGACGCGGCCGCCGCGCACGAGCACGATCGAGTGCTCCTGCAGGTTGTGGCCCTCGCCGCCGATGTAGGCGGTGACTTCCTTGCCGTTGGAGAGGCGGACGCGAGCCACCTTGCGGAGCGCCGAGTTCGGCTTCTTCGGGGTGACGGTCTTCACCTGGAGGCACACGCCGCGCTTCTGCGGGCACGCGGCGAGGTCCTTGACCTTCGACTTCGCGTCCGGGCTGCGGCGGGGCTTGCGAACGAGCTGGTTGATCGTGGGCATGGTCTGCTTCTTCGGTTCCGGTCTTCCCGCGAGCGGGGAAGCAATGGGGGAAGGGACAACGATACCGAACCCGCTCACCCGCCGCAACCGACCCACGCGACGAACCCCCGGCGCAAACTGCAGTTATGCGCCACGACGAAGGCGATCGATCGCCGCCACGGCCAACCGGTCACACCGCTCGTTCTCCGGGTGCTCGTTGTGACCTCTGATCCAGACGGCGGTCAGCCTCACCCGCGCTCGGTGCGCGTCGAGCTGCTCCCAGAGGTCACGGTTCATCACCGGGCTCCGGTCCGACTTGCGCCAACCCCGGCGCTTCCACCCGTCGAGCCATTCCGACAGCCCGCGCGTGCAGTATTCGCTGTCGCTGGTCACGCGGACCCGCGCGCCGTCCGGCACACGGTCGAGCCCCCGGATGATCGCGGTCAGCTCCATGCGGTTGTTGGTGGTGCCCGACTCCCCGCCGCTCGACTCAACGTCGCCTTCGAGGCCGGGTCCACGAAGGATGAACCCCCAGCCACCCGGGCCCGGGTTGCCGGAGCACGCACCATCCGTGAAGAGTTCGAAACCGTCCATGGGGCGAATAATCTTACATGGATCGCCGCGGATGCGCAAGGATCGCGATCTGGCGTGCAGGCCACCGCCCCGAGCGCGCCCCCGCGTCGACCGATCGGCATCCGGAAGAACCCGCGAAGCCTTGCCGCCTTTCGGGGCTTCCGTTAGCATTGACCCCCCGGCCCATGGCGCCCCGCGCCGCACGGGCACTGATTCGCACGCAGCCAGCAAGAGGCTTTCCACCATGCTTCCCGCATTCCGCCAGTCCCCCGGCCGCACGCGCCGCCGCCGTGCGCACCACGCGCTCAAGTCCGCGCACACCGTGTCGTGCCCCAACTGCGGCGCTGCCAAGCGCCCGCACACGGCGTGCCGCGACTGCGGCTATGTCCGCCCCGGCCTGCAGCTGAAGGTCGCACAGCCGGAGGCGTAAGCCTTCGCGCCGCGCACCCGGACGCGCAATGCGGATCGGCATCGACATCATGGGGGGCGACAACGCCCCCGACCAGATCCTCAAGGGGTGCATCCAGGCGATCCCGCTGCTCGACCAGTCGGACCGACTGGTGATGTTCGGCGACGCCGAGGTGATCCACGAGACCCTCGTCGAGCGGGGCCACGCAAAGGACCCCCGGGTCGAGATCGTGGGCACGACCGAGGTGATCGGCATGGACGAGCCTCCAGTCGAGGCGATGAAGTCCAAGCGCAACTCGTCCATCGTGGTGATGAACCAGATGGCCTCTCCCCGCGCGGAGAACCGCCTCGACGTGGTGATCAGCGCCGGCAACACGGGCGCGTGCGTCGCGGCGAGCCAGTACTTCATGCGGCGCCTGCCCGGGGTCGTGCGTCCCGGCATCTGCGTCACGGTGCCCACCTTCAGCGGCCCGATCGTGCTGATCGACGTCGGCGCGAACATCGAGCCCAAGCCCAGCCACCTGGCGCAGTACGGCGTGATGGGCGATGTCTACGCGCGCGAGATCATGGGCATCGCGAACCCCCGCGTGGCGCTCATGAACGTCGGCGGCGAGGAGCAGAAGGGCACGGACCTCATGCGCACGGCGCGCGACCTGATCCGCCAGTTCGAGGACCTGAACTTCAGCGGCTTCGTCGAGGGCCGCGGCGTGTTCAACGGCGAGGCCGACGTGATCATCACCGACGGCGTCGTGGGCAACGTCATGCTGAAGCTCGCCGAGGGCCTCTCGAGCGGCATCTTCAAGGCGCTCGCGCACGAGACGCTCGCGACCGAGCCGGAGCTGGTGATGCGCCTCGAGGGCGTCATCAAGAGCCTCTACTCCAAGTACGACTACCACGAGTACGGCGGCGCGCCCCTGCTGGGCGTGAACGGCGTCTCGCTCATCAGCCACGGGTCGAGCAAGGACCGCACGATCAAGAACGCCATCCTGCGCGGCAAGGCGTTCGCCAACGCACGCATCAACGAGAAGATCGTCGCGCGCCTGGCCACCGTGAAGATGGAGCAGGTCGAGGCATGACCGCCACGTTCGGCCGCGGCGTGCGGATCGCGGGCACGGGGCGCGCGGTGCCGGCGCAGGTGCTGACCAACAAGGACCTCGAGAAGCTGGTCGACACCAGCGACGAGTGGATCGTGCAGCGCACGGGCATCCGCGCGCGCCACAAGGCCAACGAGCACGAGACGGTCTTCAGCCTCGGGCGCGATGCGCTGCTGCAGGCGCTCCAGGCATCGGGCGTGAACCCGGCCGACCTCGACATGGTCATCGTCGCCACCGTGAGCGGCGAGATGCTGTGCCCCTCGACGGCGGCGCGCATCTCCGAGGCCGTCGGCGCCGACGACGCCGCGGTGTTCGACATCGCCGCCGCGTGCAGCGGCTTCCTCTACGCGCTGAACATGGCGGACACCATGATCCGCTGCGGCCGCGCCGAGCGCATCGCGATCGTCGGCGTCGAGGTGCTCACGCGCCTCGTCGACTGGGACGACCGCACCGTCTCGATCATCTTCGGCGACGGCGCGGGCGCGGCGGTGGTGGTGGCCGACCCCGATCCATCGCGCGGCTGCATCCACCAGACCATGCACGGCGACGGCCGCATGTGGCGCACGCTCTACCACCCGCGCAACGAGCGCGAGGTGCCCCCGGCGGACGCCGCGAACCCGATCCGGCTCGGCCACCTGCGGATGCACGGACGCGAGATCTACAAGTTCGCGGTCACGCGGTTCCAGGAAGCGATCAAGGATGCGCTCGACCGCACGGGGCTCGGCGTCGACGACGTCCAGCACTACATCTGCCACCAGTCGAACCAGCGGATCATCGAGAGCGCGGTCGAGAAGCTCTCGCTTCCGCCCGAGCGCGTCTACGTCAACATCGACCGCTACGGGAACACGAGCGCCGCGAGCATCCCGATCTGCCTCGACGAGCTGTGCCGGGCCGGCCGCATCGAGCCGGGCAAGCCCATCATCCTCGTCGCGTTCGGCGCCGGGGTGACATGGGCATCGTGCGTTTGGAACGCCTGAGCGCCGCGACGCACGCGGCGAGAAGAGAGGATTCGGACATGAGCAACGCAGTCGTCTACCTGTGCCCGGGACAGGGCGCGCAAGCCGTCGGCATGGGCAAGGCATGGGTCGAGCAGAGCGCTGCCGCCGCCAACCTGTTCCGCACCGCCGACGAGGCCGTGAGCCTGGGTGCCGCGCGCCTGAGCGATCTCTGCTTCGCGGGGCCGCAGGAGCAGCTCAACCGCACCGACGCCAGCCAGCCCGCGCTCTTCACGTGCGGCATGGCGTGCCATGCCGCGCTCCAGGAGCGCCTGGCGGGCACCGAGACCTTCGCAGCGAACGGCCTCTCGCTCGGCGAGTACACGGCGCTGTGCATCGCGGGCGCGTTCAGCTTCGCGGACGGGCTTCGGCTGGTCGCCACGCGCGGCCGCCTCATGCAGCAGGCCGCCGAGTCGTCGACGGGCGGCATGGTCGCCCTCATCGGTGCCGACGAGGCGCAGGCCACCGAGCTGTGCGCGGCGGCGGCGGGTGGCGAGGTGCTGGTGCCCGCCAACTTCAACGCACCCGGCCAGATCGTGGTGTCGGGGTCAGGAGGAGCGTGCGACCGGGCGGTGGAGGTGGCCGGGAAGATGGGGCTGCGGGCCACGCGGCTGGCCGTCGCGGGCGCCTTCCACAGTCCGCTGATGGCCCCCGCGGCCGAAGGCATGGCGCGCGCGCTGGAGCACGTCGAGCTGCGCCCCCTGCAGGTGGACGTCTGGAGCAACGTGACCGGCCTCCGGCATGCCCGCAACGATGCCGCGACGCTCAAGAAGCTGCTGGTGGACCAGATCGTCTCCCCGGTACGATGGGCCCAGTCCTGCGCCGACCTGATCGAGGCGGCCAAGGCGGCAGGCGGCGCGTCGTACCACGAGCTGGCGCCGAACACCGTCCTCAAGGGACTCATGCGCCGCATCGATCGCGGCACCGAGGTGACCACCCATGACGAGCCGAAGCGCGAACCCGTTGCCTGACCGAACCGCCGACGCACGACGCATGTGCCGTGCCGGCATCGCTGCGCTCGCGTGCGCGCTGGCGGCGCTGGCGCCGCTCGCCGGGTGCGGCGAAGAGGAGCAGCAGGTCGTCGCGGCACCGCCGCCGCCACCGCCGCCGCCGCCGCCGCCACCGCCGCCGCTCACGCCCATCGCGGACCTCATGAAGGAACTCGGCATCAGCCCGAAGATCCGCCTCCCCGAGGACAAGGCTCCCGGCAGCGACGTGCAGCGCGTGGCGGTGCTCAAGTTCTTCGACTGCTTCGCGAAGGGCAAGGCCGACGGTCTCAAGGGAATCCTCGAGAAGTCGGATGCCCAGGTGCTGGCCTCGATGTCCGCGAACGGCGGCTTCGAGCAGCTGTGCGCGCCGATCAGCCGCATCGACCTCGTGACCGTCCCGACCGGCGGGCGATACAAGTCCGACATGGTGATGGCCGTGTTCCGCGCGGGCGGCAAGGTCCAGGCGCAGCTCTGGAACTACACGGCCCAGGGCGAGGGCCGAAAGGTCGCGACCCAGAAGTTCGAGAGCTACGCGCAGCCCGTCGACGTCATGTCGAAGGTGAGCGGCTCGGACCTCATCGCCGCGTGGGTCAAGCTTGTCTTGGACGAGCAGAAGATCGCGAAGGAACCCGACGTCGACGTGAAGCCGACGGCGAAGGTGCAGGAAGTCGACAAGTCCGACGGTGGCGGAGGCGGCGAAAGCGTCGATGCCCCGAGCGGCCCGATCGGCGCGCCGCCCATGCGCAACCGCGAGCCACCCGGCAGCATTCCCGGCCGCCAGCGCCCGGGCCCATCGAACGAGCGCTGACACACCAAGTCAAGACCATCCGAACGGGACCGGCGCAGGCCGGTCCCGTTCGCGCTTCGGGGCCATCGTTACACTTCGGCCCCCAACGGAAGGATCACACCATGGAAAAGCGCGTCGCCATCGTCACTGGAGCAAGCCGAGGCATCGGCCGCGGCATCGCCATGCGCCTGGCCCGCGACGGCCGGCACGTCGTGGCCGTCGCGCGCAATGCCGCGCAGCTCGAGGCGCTGTGCGCCGAGATCGCGGCCGCAGGCGGCAGCGCCGAGGCGCGCACCTGCGACCTCGCCGACGGCCAGGCCGTGCAGCGCATGGTCGAGGAGGTCTCCGAGAAGCACGGGCGGCTCGACATCCTGGTGAACAACGCGGGCATCACGAAGGACGGCCTCCTGATGCGCATGTCCGACGCCGACTTCGACGACGTCATCAACGTCAACCTGCGCTCGGTGTTCATCGCCTGCCGCGCCGCGGCACGCCCCATGCTGCGCGGGAAGTTCGGCCGCATCGTCAACATCGGGAGCGTCAGCGGCGTGGAAGGCAACAAGGGCCAGGCGAACTACGCCGCCGCGAAGGCCGGCCTCATTGGCCTCACCAAGAGCGTCGCCAAGGAGCTGGGCAGCAAGGGCATCACCGCCAACGTGGTGGCCCCCGGGTTCGTCGAGACCGACATGACGGCCTTCCTGGGGCCTGACGACAAGAAGAAGGTCTGCGAGCACATCACGGTCGGCCGGCTCGGCACCCCCGAAGACATTGCGGCGGCGGTCTCATACCTCGCTGCGGACGACGCCGGATACGTGACCGGGCAGGTGCTGGTGGTCGATGGCGGCCTGCCGATGTGACCCCGCCCCCCGAGGGGCCGCTTTTCCCGGAACCGGCGATTCCGCCGAAGGCACCCCGCCCCGCCGGGATTCGGCTATATTCCCCCGTTCACCAAGGGACCGGAAACCTCCGGTCGCCGCATCCCTCCCAAGGAGAGAGCCGTGACGAAGGACGAGATCGAACCGCAGGTGATCGCGGTGGTGGCCGAGAAACTCTCGGCCGACAAGGACAAGATCAGCCGCAACACCAACTTCACCAGCGATCTCAACGCTGACAGCCTCGACCTGGTCGAGCTGGTCATGGAGCTCGAGGAGCGCTTCGACATCCAGATCCCGGATGAC
>CANLMX010000024.1 GCA_947492385.1 Planctomycetaceae bacterium
CGACGACCTCACCGACCCGGCGCCCGCGACGACCTTCACCCACCTCGACGCGTTCATCGTGCTCGAGCGCAAGATCGCCGAGAAGGGCATCTATCCCGCCGTGGACCCGCTGTCCTCGACGAGCCGCATCCTCGATCCGCAGATCGTCGGCGACCGCCACTACAAGGTGGCCCGCCGCGTGCAGGGCATCCTGCAGCGGTACAAGGACCTCCAGGACATCATCGCGATCCTGGGCGTCGACGAGCTGAGCGAAGAGGACAAGCTGAGCGTCGCACGCGCGCGCAAGCTCGAGCGCTTCCTCAGCCAGCCGTTCTACGTCGGCGAGGTGTTCACCGGCCTGCCCGGCGTCACCACGAGCCTCGAGGACACGATCGACAGCTTCGAGCGCATCTGCAACGGCGAAGGCGACGGCCTGCCCGAAAGCGCGTTCATGTACGTCGGCACGCTCGACGACGCGCGCAAGAAGGCCGAGAAGATGGCTGCGGCCGTCTGATCCGGAACGAGACCATGATTCCCGCACGGGACGCCCTGACCGGCGTCCCGTGCGCGCTTTTCGGCACGGTGGGAGGGGCGCGGTAGCCTCTCCTGCATGCTGCCTGCCTTGACGATCGTCGCCGCGACGGTGGCCCATGGGCCCTGGGGCCCACAGGCGCAGGCACCGGCCGCGCCTCCGCGGGACGTGCCGGGCGCTCCGACGACGGCGCCGCCCGATCAATCACCCGCGCAAGGTCCGGACTCGGGCCCTCGCGATGGTGCTCCCGGAAGCGTGACGCGTCCGCGGATCCGCCCGACGGCCGTGGGCGGCATCCGCACCGGCGCCGCACCGGAACCTTCGGAACCATCCGGAGCCGAACCCCTGCCGTCGGATGAGTCGAACGAGCCGGCCGCGGACGCGCCACCGGTGGCGCCCCCCGCGCCGCAGGCGCGCCCGATCGCCGTGGTGCCGCCATCCCCGCCACCCGCGCCGACGCCGGCTCCCGTCCCGGTGGCCGCGCCCGCGTGGGGGGTTCCGATTCGTCTCCACCTGCCGACCCTCGCCTTGCTGACGATGCTCATCCCCGCAGGCGTGGCCGCGGCGTGGGCGCTCGGCGGACGAACCCATCGCCCCGGCGAGGGCTGATCCGTCACGGATCCTTCGCCTGCTTGCCCTCGGCCCACTCGGGCGCGCGAAAGCCGCTCACGGTGCCGTCGTCGCCGAAGAACACGCGCCATGAACGCTCGTCGGCCTCCTCGGGGAACACGGCGCCCGTCGCGAAACTCGAAAGCGTGTCGCCGTACTGCCAGCGCTCGCCCCGGCCCGGTGCAGGCGGCGTCCCGTCCTCGTTCGGCTTCGGGAGGTGCCTCGACGACGGCTCGCCGAGCACGTCACGCACGTCGTCGCGCGACATGCCGGTGCGCAGCCGATTCCAGTTGACCTCGTACGCGGGCGTGGCGCACCCGGCGAGCGCCGCGACGGCGGCACACGCCGCGACGACGACGCGGCGCACGCGCCGCGCGTTCACGCTCCCAGCCTCGCAAGCGCCGCGGCGCAGTCCGCCGCCAGCGGGGCGACGTCGATGCCGCTTCCCACGGCCCGCCGCAGCCACAGGTCCGGCGTCACGCGCCCGATCGAGCAGATGCGCTTCGTCTCGGCGGCAAGGTCGCGCCCACGGAGGTGTGAACGGATCTGGTGGCTGATGACGTGCCCGAGCGTGTAGTCCGCCAGGTACAGCGGGTGCCCGACCATGTGCTGGTACGCCGCCAGGATGCGCACATGGTCGGGGCCGAAGTCCTGCGCGTAGTGCCGGTCCCACACCTCCGCCGCGATCGCAAGCGTGGCGTCGCGCAGCGCAGCGGGCGTGGCGCCGGGGTTCGCGTAGATCCACCGCCACATCCGCAGCTCGACCAGGCTCGGCCCCGCGATCTGGCGTGCCGCGAGCATCGTCGCCACGGCGTCCACGTCCTGCGTGCGCTGCGCATCCGCGGCGTCCTCGATGCCGAGCACGCGCTTGGCGAGCGACTGGTACAGGAACGCGAACGCCTCGGTGCACGCGGTGTTCGGGACGTTCTGGAGCGCGGGACGCGGTGCGAAGAACGCGCTGCAGAGCTGCTCGAGGTTGTGCCCGAGCTCATGCATGGCGGTGTCGAACCCGTCCCACCCGAGCTCGTCCTTCAGGCGATTCGTGCGAAGCCATGCGCCGTACTCCCCGAGCATCGGCCGCATCGCGTGCCCCGACCCCTTGGCGATCTCGACGCGGATGCGCGAGCCGAGGAACTCGGCGTCGTCGGCCGGGAACCCGAGTTCGCGCAGGACCTGGGGCAGCGCGCGCTGGAACGCGGCCTCGTCGGAGAAGCGCGCGCGCACCGCGGCGTTCAGCTCGGCCGCAGGGCGCGAGTCCGCGACGTCCTCGAAGTAGATGTCGTGCGGCTCGAGCGCGCGCCCGATGCGCCGACGCAGGAACGACGCGAGCGACCCGCGCACCGGGTGATCGAGGAGGTCGACGAGCAGGCGCTCGACTTCGGGCTCCGGGATCTCCCGCGCGAGGTCGAACTTGCGTGCGATGGCGGTGGGCGCCTCGGGGTAGTGCGCGTCGAACCGACGCGCGACCTCGGCATGGGCCAGGATGTGGCGGTAACGCTCGGGCCCCACGGTGGCCGAGGGCTCCACGGGCACCCCGCCGACGGAGTTCGCGGCCGGATCCCAGTCCGCCGTGCCCTGCCGCTCCATCACGGAGCGCGGGATGCTCCCGTCGATCTGGCGGGCCATCACCCACATCAGCGCCCGCTGCTTGTCGAGGCCGTCGGGATCGCCGTAGCCGGCCTTGATCTCCTCGCGCACCAGCCAGTGCGCAAGAAGCGCACGGTCGGGCTCGAACCACCGCCGACCCTTCGCGTCGACCATCGTGCCGACGGGGACGTGGAACCGCGCGACGAAGTTCGAGGCCTCGTGGCCCACGCGGCGCGCGTGGTCGGCGAGCTCGGCGGGGATGCGCGGCCCGAACTGCTGCGCGACGCGCGCGGCGGCCCAGCGCTCCGTGTCCCATGAGCCGCCCTCGCGAAGCATGCACGCCAGGTCCGGGCGGTCGAAGTTGAGCAGCGCGATGAAGGCAAGCTTCTGGCGGTACAGCTGGTCGGAGAGGTCGGGCGCGGGATCGAACGCCGCCGCGACCTCGTCGAAGCCCGCGACGGACTCGCCGACCAGGTCGTTCCAGCGCCGGAGCGACCGGCGCATCTCGTACAGGTGCCCGCCGATCTGCCGAAGCGCTTCCTCGAGCCGCGCGAGCAGCGCCGCGCGCTCGGCATCGCCGGCGGCGAAGTGCTTCGCGCAGAAGGCGGAGAACTCCGACGCGTCGCCGTCCGAGGCCTGCCATCGCGCAGCCGCGCGCGCCACGCCCGGCTCCGCCGCGGCGCGCGACGGCTCGCCGAAACGCGCGACGACGGCGGCGATGGCCGCGGCGCGATCGGCGTCGGTCAATGCCACGGAACCCGACGCACGGGCGGGCGCGGTGCCGATGCCTGGATCGCTCACGGCGCGGCCTTCGGCGCGGGAGGCGTGCCCGGAGCAGCCGGCGCCGCCGGGACGGGCGTTGCCGCCGGGATGGCCGGTGCCGCGGCCTCGCAGCCGGTGCAGTCAGTGCTTCCCGCGGGACGGACGGACCCATAGACCAGGAGCGGCTGCTCGCGCTCGCGCCCGTAGAGCTTGAAGTTCTCGTTGAAGAACCCCGTCCGTGGACCGGTCGGCATGATCCGCAAGGTCAGCCGCCGCGTGAGATCCACCACGACCTGCGAGACGAGATCGACGCGCAGCGAAGGCGACATGCTCTCCGCCGCGAGGATCTCCTCGCCGGAGTCATCCATCTCCACGACGAGTTCCGCGGAGCCGCCGACGTCGATTCGTCCGGCGTTGATGCGGTACTCCTTCATGCGGAATCCCGGGACCGGGATGGTGGTCTCGTGACGGATCCACACGTCGAACACCGGACACTCCGGATGGTCGGTCTCGACCACGAGGCACGTGGGGAACGACGGAACCCACGTATCGAGGTCGTACTTCACGAGGTACTTCGACTTCGGGGCATCGCCGGGCGTGAAACCGATGTAGTCCGGGACGCGCCCCGAGATGGCGCAGATGCGGAACGGCTTCCCGTCGAGGCTCTCGACCACGTAGCGGCCTTGGCGAGGCTTGCCCTCGACGGCGTTGATCAGTGCGGGAACCGTGCGAACGGCACGGGCGGTCTCGCCGCGGATCTGGAGTTCGAGCGGCTGCGCATACCCGTCGACCGCCACTCGGATCGCGGCGCGGTGGATCTGCGGCACGGCGACGCCCTCGAGCTCGGCGTCGAGCGTGACCGACTTCCCGGGAGCGACGACCGTGCCCGCGAGCTTCGACGTCGCGGTGCACTTGCAGCTCGGCGTGACCGCGGCGATCGTGATCGGCGCGTCCGAGGTGTTGGTCAGGGTGAAGGTCCCCTTGCCGCCGACCTTCGGGAGCATGAAGCCCACGTCGAGCACGACCGGCTCCGCACGCAGCGGGGGCGCCCCGGCGTTCATGCCGTCCGTCACCACGACCGGCGGGGCCACGGGGGCCGCGCCAGCGGGAACCGCGGACGGAGCCTGGGCCATCGAGGCCGATTGGACGAATGCGGGAAGAAGAAGGATCGCCGTGATCGAAAATCGACGCATGGATTCGAGTGTACGAGCCGCTTGCCAGGCCCCGGAGCGCGTGATCGACTTGATTCTCGGACCTCATGGACCGCCTGTGCTGGCCAAGGTTCGACGTTCCAAAAAAGTGATTCTTCCCATGATCCGTTCCGGGGCTAGATTGCGTCTGTCATGGAGGAGAAAGGACGGGTGCGAAAGCAACCCCCCTGACTCCTGAATGAAACGAGGGACCTCGGACACGCCACACGGCCCGTCCCCTCCCTCGCGCACCCTCGGGTGCGTCCAACAAGCCCTTTTCCCTCCCTCCGCCCCCAGGTCCTCACCGACTTGGGGGTATTTCTTTGCCCAATGCGGCCGATCGGGGCCCGGCTATCCTCCTCTCCCCCCTTTCAGGAGACCCCCCGAGTGAAGTCCACCGACCTGCGCGCCAACATGGGCATCAAGCTCGACAGCCGCCTCTACCTCATCACCAAGGTGGAGCACCGGACCCCCGGCAACCTCCGGGCGTTCGTGCAGGTCACGATCCGCGACCTCAACAGCGGCGCCCTGATCGAGAAGCGGCTTCGCTCCGGCGAGGAAGTCGAGCAGGTCGACCTCGACCGCCGGCCCATGGAGTACCTGTACGAACAGGCGAGCAAGCACGTGTTCATGGACCTCGAGAGCTACGAGCAGGTCGAGCTCTCGAAGGAGTTCGTCGGCGACCTCCCGCTCTACGTGCTGCCGAACAACCAGGTCGTGGTCCTGTGGTGCGACGGCAAGCCGATCTCGGTCGAGCTGCCCATGTCCGTCGTGCTGACGATCACCGACACGCCGCCTGGCATCAAGGGCGCCACCGCGACCAACCAGCTGAAGGAAGCCACCTGCGAGACCGGGCTCAAGACCCGCGTCCCGCCCTTCATCACCACCGGCGAGAAGATCGTGGTGAGCACGGAAGACGGCTCGTATCGCGAGCGCGCCTGAACCCGATCGAACCGCATCCGCGCGTTGACCGTGTCCCGGGAAGGGCCGCGGTCAACGCGCGGTGCGCATGGCGGCCTCGGCCACCGCATCGGCGGTGAACCCAAAGTGGGCGATCACCTTGGCGGCCGGGCCGCTCTCGCCGAACGAACGCATCGCCAGCACGACGCCGTCGAGACCGACGTATTCGCCCCATCCGAGGGCGCTCCCCATCTCGACCGCCACGCGTCGGCGCACCGACGGCGGAAGCACCGCGTCGCGGTAGTCCTGCGGCTGCGAGTCGAACACCATGGTGCACGGCATGCTGACGACGCGTGCACGCACGCCTGCGGACGCGAGCTTCGTGTGTGCGTCCACGCAGAGCGACACCTCGCTGCCGGTCGCGATCAGGATGACCTCGGGCGGCCCGCCCTCGGAGTCGAGCAGCACGTAGCCGCCGCGACGCGCGCCGGTCGCGGCAGCGCAGCGCGTGCGGTCGAACGTCGGCACGTTCTGGCGCGTGAGCGCCATCGCGCTCGGCGTGGTCCGGGATTCCATGGCCCACCGGTACGCCTCGGCGACCTCGTTCGCGTCGGCCGGGCGCCACACCGCGAGGTTCGGCACCGCGCGCAGGCCCGCAAGCTGCTCGACGGGCTGGTGCGTGGGCCCGTCCTCGCCGACGCCGATCGAGTCGTGCGTGAACACCCAGATCGACGGGACCTTCATGAGCGCACTCAGCCGGATGGGCGTGCGCATGTAGTCGGCAAAGATCAGGAAGCCGGCCCCGAACGCGCGCAGCCCCGAGAGCGCCATGCCGTTCACCACGGCACCCATCGCGTGCTCACGGATGCCGAAGTGCATGTTGCGGCCGTCGCGCGCGCCACCCTGCCCCTCGGCCGTGAAGGTGCCCGCTCCCTTGAGGAACGTCTTGTTGCTCGGCGTGAGGTCAGCGCTTCCGCCGAGCATCCACGGCACGCGCTCCATGATCGCGTTGAGCACCTTGCCGCCGGAGCCGCGCGTGGCGTCGCCCTTCGGATCGGCGGGAAACGCGGGAATGCCGGCGTCCCACCCGCTGGGGAGCCTTCCGGCCCACATGGTCTCGAGCTCGCTGGCGAGATCCGGGTGCGCGGCACGGTAGCGCTCGAACATGGCCTTCCACGATGCGTGTGCGGCCGCACCGCGCGCCCCGAGCCGTTCCGCGAACCGCTCGCGCACGCCATCGGGCACCAGGAACTGCGCCTCCTCGGGCCAGCCGTAGGCGCGCTTGGTGCGCTTGGCCTCTTCCGCGCCCAGCGGCTCGCCGTGGGCCTTGGCCTTGTCCTGCACCTCGGGCGAACCCCAGCCGATGTGGCTGTTGACGACGATGAGCGTGGGCTTCGACGTGCACGCGCGCGCGGACGCGAACGCTTCCTCCAGCGCGGCCACGTCGTTCGCGTCCTTCACGTGGAGTACGTTCCATCCGTAGCCGTGGAATCGGGCGTCGACGAAGTCCGAGCAGGAGAGCCCGGTCGAGCCGTCGATCGTGATCGAGTTGTTGTCGAAGACCCAGCACAGGTTCCCCAGGCGCAGGTGGCCAGCAAGGCTCGCGGCCTCGTGCGAGAGGCCCTCCATGAGGCAGCCATCTCCGCAGATGGCCCACGTGTGCCACGTGAAGAGCTCGAATCCGGGCCGGTTGTAGCGCGCCGCCAGGAACGCCTGCGCGATCGCCATGCCGACGGCGTTGGCGATGCCCTGCGCCAGCGGCCCGGTGGTGGTCTCGACGCCGGGCGTGACGCCGAACTCGGGGTGGCCGGGGCAGCGCGAACCAACCTGCCGGAACGCACGCAGGTCGTCGAGCGCCACGGCCGCCCGGCCCGTGGGCACGCCATCAGCCCCAACGTCCGCGACGCCGGCAAGGTGCAGCAGCCCGTAGAGCAACGCGCATGCATGGCCGTTCGAGAGGACGAACCGGTCGCGGTTCGGCCACTGGGGCGCGGCCGGGTCGTAGGTCATGGCACCCTGCCAGAGCGCGTAGCCGACGGGGGCGAGGCCCATGGGCGCGCCGGGGTGGCCGCTGTTGGCCGCCTGCACCATGTCGATCGCGAGGGTCCGCAGCGTGGTGATCGCGAGGGCGTCGACCGCGGGCGTGCCGACGGGCGTGCCGGCGTTGACATGGATGGTGGAGAAGGCGGACGCGGATGCAGCGGCGGTCATGGGCGCAGGGTACTTCGCGCCCCCATGCGTCCGGCGCCGTCAGGACAGGCCCGCGGCGCGCAGCGCGCGCTTGCCGACATGCTGCATCACCGCGAGCACCACAACGATCAGCACGATGCCGACGATCACCGCGGGCAACCCCTGCTTCTGCATCAGGTCCTTCAGGTCCTGGGCACCGGTCGCGGCGCCCTGGGCCCCGAACCATGCGGCGACCGCGGTGCGCGGAAGCATGCCCAGCAGCGAGCCGACGATCATCGGGGCGAAACGCACGCCCGTGGCGGCCAGCAGCATGTTGGTGAACGCGAAGGGCGAGGTTGGGGGGAACCGAAGCAGCGCGACGAGCGCGACGGTGCGCGCCCGGCTCGCATCGACCAGCGCGGACCGCACCACGCGCCACCTCGGCTCGGCGTCGATGAGGGCGCGGACCTCGTCGCGCGCGACGGCCCGGCAGACGCCCCAGCCCAGCACGGCGCCACCGACGTAGCCGGCGACCGACACGCCGAGTCCGGCCGCGGTGCCGAAGACCCACCCCATGAGCACCGCCTGCGCGTACGTCGGCATGAGGCCCAGGCCCGCGGTCAGCGCGAAGCCGAGCGCGGCGACGGCGAGCCCGGCGTTCCCGTGGGACCGGAGCCAGTCGCTCACCGGGCCCAGGTACGCGAAGAGCCCGATGCTGAAGAGCGCCGGGAGCGTGAACCATGCGGCGCTCAGGGCGACCGAGGCCACGACGCGCGGGTTGCGCCGCGCGCGCTCGACGATCCCCGCGCGGGGCGCTTCGTCGGGCCGTTCCTGCATCGAGCTCACGGCGTGGCCAGCTGGCCTTCGGCCGGGGGTTCGGCGCGATGGCCCGGAGCCTGCGGGTCGCGTTCGGCCGAGGCGGCGGCGCCACCCATCGGATCCCCGGGCGCAGGGAGGACGGGCCCGAGCTCGACGAGCCGCATGCGCACCTGCCCGAAGAAGTGGTCGGCCTCGCGCCAGAAGTGGCCGGGCACGGCCCAATCGGGCGACGCGAGCGTCACCGTCGTCGGGCGCGCAGGCGACACGGTCGCGGTGAAGCGCCACTTGCGCTCCTCGCGACGCGGGTCGAGCCCTGCCTCGATGACGTCCCGCCGCAGGTCGCGGTAGACGCTGACGTAGCCGTCCTGCTCGTCCACGTGCACTTCGTTGCGCACCACGACCCAATCGGGATACCGCGGCTCGCGGCACGCCTGCACCACGGCCTGGAACACCTCGGCGCGCGGACGGTCGTCGAAATCGCACCGCTGCGAGTGCCCGCAGCCGCCGAGCAGCACGGACGCAAGCGCGGCAACGGCGAGCGCGATGCGGGCCGGGCGGGGATCACGCTTCGGGCAGGTCTGCATTCACGTGCACTTTCTGGACATCGTCGTGCTCCTCGAGCGCTGCCACCAGCTTCGCCACGCGCGATGCCGTCTCGGGGTCGAGCTCGACCGTCGACGCGGGAATGTACGTGAGTTCGGCGCCTTCGAACGAGATGCCCGCCGTCTCCAGCGCGTCGCGCACCTTGGAGAGGTCCGCGGGGGCGCAGAGCACCTGCCAGCCTTCCTCGCCGCCGATCACGTCGTCGGCACCTGCGCCGAGGACCGCATCGAACAGGCGCTCCTCCGTGGTCGCCGACGCCGGGACCAGCAACTGGCCCCGGTGCTGGAACGCGAACGAGACGGCGCCCGTGACCCCGAGGTTCCCGCCGTTCTTGTCGAAGATCGCACGGACCTGCGGCGCCGTCTTCTGGGCGTTGGCGACCAGGGCTTCGACGATCACCGCCACGCCGC
This sequence comes from Planctomycetaceae bacterium, assembly GCA_947492385.1. GTDB lineage: Bacteria > Planctomycetota > Phycisphaerae > Phycisphaerales > SM1A02 > UBA966. The sequence continues at coordinate 9,561 of CANLMX010000024.1, forward strand.
CAGGGGCGTAGCCCTCGTAGTTGATCGGCTCGAACTGCTCGTCGGACTCCCCGCCGCCCTTCTTCATCGCCTTCTCGATCGTGTCGCGCGGCATGTTCGACGCCTTCGCCGCGTCGATCGCGAGCCGAAGCGTGGAGTTGAACTTTGGGTCGGGGCCCCCGGCCTTCACCGCGACGATGATCGCACGCGCGAGCTTCGACCAGATCTTGCCCCGCTTGGCGTCGACCGCGGCCTTGCGGTGCTTGATGTTCTTCCACGCACTGTGTCCTGCCATCGTCAGCCTCTCATCGCTTGGCGCCCATGGACGCGGCCTTCATCGGATCCTCGCCGCGGGCCGCGGCGTCGAGCTTCGCCCTCGCACGCGACGCGACCGCGCCATCATGGCGCTCGTGATACCGCACGGCGTCCATGGATGCCAGCCCCGTGCGCGCCCGCATCAGGCGACGGACCAGCTCGGCATTCTGCCCGTCGTCCAGGCCCGCCTCGGCCGCACGCACCGCCGCCTGCCATGACTCGCGCGCACCCTCGCGATCGCCCGACAACCACCGGGCATCGCCGAGGTGCTCGTTCAACGCGGCGCCCGCATTCCGCCCGGCCCGATCGAGCGCACGGGCCAGCAGCGTCAGCGCACCGGCGCCCTGGGCGTCGTCGGCGAGGCGGCCCTGCGCCATGCGGAGGACGCCCACCGAGTCGAGCACGGCCGGACTGTCGGGGCGCTCCTCGAGGGCACGCTCCAGGAGCGCCGCCGTTCGGGCGCCGGCGTCGCCCCGCCCGAGCCGCTCGTAGCCGAGGTTGTTCAGGAGATCCGGATGATCGGGGTCGACCGCAAGCCCCGCTTCCAGCACGGCCTCGGTGCCCGCAGCGTCGCACGCGAGGTCGAAGAACTCGGCGAGCGCCCGAAACTCGTCGCCCGGGCGCTGCACCGGGCCGAACGCCGCTCCACCGAGCGCGCGCAACTGGGCCGCGAGCGCAAGCGACTCGCGCGCGCGATCCCCGGCGGCCGCATCGCATGCGACCGCGGCACGCGCCAGCGAGGCGACGGCCGATGCGTCCAGGTCGTTCGGTTCCTCGAGCCGGGCGCGGAGGAACTCGGCCGCTGCGGCCGGGGCGCCCTGTGCGAGCAGGAAGTCCGCCGCACCCAACCACCGCGCCGGGTCCGAGCGGAGGTCCTCGTGGGACGAAGCCTCGTCGGCGATCGCACGGGCGACGGCGAGCGCGCCGGCCGCGGGGGCAGACGGCTCGGTGGCCGCACCGAGCGCATCGAATGCGTAGAACTCGAGCGATCCATCGGGGTCGGCCAGGATGCCGTCGCGCGCGATCCGCCGCATCGCGCGCGAACGCCGCTCGTGCGCCGCGGGCACGCGACGGCACACGTCGAGTGCCGCCGTGCGGAGCTCGGCCGGCGGCTGGAAGGCGCTTTCGGAGAACCGTTCGAGCGCATCGACGCATCCATCGGCATCGCCCGACTGCAGCGCGAGCCCGGACTCCTCGAGCGAACGCCGGGGGCCTGCAGGAAGCGACTCGATCCGATCGCGTGCCGCGGCGAGCGCTTCGGCCACGCGTCCCGTCGCGCGCAGAAGCGCCTCGCGCCCGTCGCGCGCGACCGTGTCGCCGGGATCGGCCGCGATCCGTGCATCCGATCGCGCCAGGGCCTCCGCGGCGCGCCCCGCCGCGATGGAAAACGCCACGAACGCACGCCAGGTCTCGGGATCGTTGGGCGTCCGGGCAAGCTCCGCGGCGATCCAGTCCGCGGCGGCCGCAAGTCCGTCGGACGCCGGCATCGTCCGCATCAACGCCCCCAGTGCGGCCGCGTCCCAGGGTTCGGTCACGCGGGCGAGCATGAGGTCGGAGACGGCCGCTGGGAATTCCCCGGACGCGAGCGCCGCCTCGGCTCGGGCGCGCAGCGTGCCGGCGGGTGCATGTCCGTCCACCAGCCCCCGGGCGAGCGCCAGCGCGCCCGCTGCGGGCGTGCCCGGCCCGACGCCCCTGAGCTCGGCCCGCGCGATCGACTGCCCGGCCTCGGTCGCGGCGCCGGACTCCGCGAAGGCAAGCGCGACCGATGCATGCCACGCTCCGTCGGCGTCCTCGCGCGGCGAGGCGAGCGACTCCGTCCTGACCACGAGCGACGGGTCGCCGGCCGCAACCGCCGCACGGAGCATCGATTCAAGACCGGCACGCGACGCGACGGGTCCGCCTGCGGACTCGAATGCCTGCGTCGCCGCCACCCACGCCCCCGCCGCGTCGCGCAGCGAGGCCCGCACGCCAGCCGCGAAGGCATCCCGAACGGGCGATGCGGGCAGCCCTGACAGTCCGGCACGCAGTGCGGCCGAGTCGTGCGCGGTGCGCACGAGCGCGCGGCACACGGCCCAGAGCGCATCCGGCCTGGACTCCACGATGCGCATGGCGCGTCGGGCCATCGCGGACTCCGAGCCCGCGCCTTCCAGGCACGATTCGAGCGAGGGTGCGTCGAGCGCGCCCGCCGCAACCGCGTCGTCCAACGCCTGCCATCCACCCTCTGCATCGCCGGCAGCGACGAGCAGCCGCGCGATCCGTGCGCGGACCTCGGGCGGCGCCGCAGGCTGCCCGAACCGACCCGGGCCCGCGGCGAAGGCGGCGAGCGCCAGCGAGTCGGCCGCGGACCGATCGCCGCCGAGCGCCCGCAGCATCCATGCGGCGATCGCCGTCAGTTCGGGGTCCCGCCACGGTGACTCGGCGAGCGTGATGCCGAGCGTCGATCGCGCGGCGGACGGATCGTCGGAGCCCAGCTGGGCGTACGCGAGCAGTGCCACCGTGCGAGCGTCGGGCACGAACGACGCGCTGAGCGCGAACATCCCGAGCGCAGCCGCGCGATCGCGGGTTCGAAGCGCGGCCTCGCCCGCCGCAAGCGCGAGCGTCGCCGAAGCCTGGACCTTGGCCGGGTCGCCGTCACGTTCGCCCGGGGCCACGGCCCCGAGCGCGTCGACGGCAACCTCCAATCCTGCCTCGTCGAATCCGAGACGGAAGAAGCCACGTGCCAGGAGCCCCCCCACCGCAAGCCGCGCGGGCGCGGACAGCTCGGAAAAGTCGCGCTCGCGGAATCGCCGCCAGGCCCGCCCCAGCAGCGCCACGCCGCGCGATGGCTGGCCGGCGTCGATGCTTGCGGCGCCCACGGCGACCTGCGCGCGTGGATCGTCGGGGGCCACCGACAGCGTCGCTTCCCACTCCGCGACGGCCCGGCCCGCATCGCCAAGGTCGGCCGCGAGGGCGGCCCGCACCGCACGAAGCGACGGCGAGGCCGGGTCGAGCTTCAGCGCGGCATCGATGTCCTCGGCGGCACGGGCAGGGTCGCCGTCGTCGGCGCGCTGCCGAGCGCGGACGTACCGCCGCAGCGCAACCGTCTCGGCCGCGCTGCCCGGTGATGGGCCGGTGCCCCGGGGCGCCACGGCCGGAGCGACCGGTTCACCGATGGCGGCAAGCGCCGCGTCGAACGGGATCGGGGGGCGCTCGATGGGCCGGATGCGCGAAGGCGAAATCCCCGGCGGGGCGCCGGGCGCCGCATCGGCCGGTTGCGGCCGCACCGCGTGCGCGAGCGCCGCCGGCAGGTTCGACGCGTGCGCGAGCGCCGCGTCTACCCGCACCGTGCTCGAGGACGCGAGGGCGAACACGAGGAGGGCCGCACGCACGCTCGCGGACCCGCGCACGGTCACTTCCGCTTCTTCGCAGGCGCCGCCTTGGCGGGCTTCGCAGCCGGACGCGCCGAGGGCTTCGGCGCAGCCGCCGGTGCGGGACGCTTGGCCGCGGGCTTCGCCGCACCACCCTGCTTCGGGGCGGACTTGGCCGTCTCACGGGTCTGCTTCGCCTTCAGCGCCGCCTTCTCGCGCCGCATCTCCTCGCGACGCGCGGCACGCTCGGCCATCAGCGCGGCGCGCTCGGCCGCCAGCTGGGCCTCTACCAGCGCCTTCGCAGCCGCGCGCGCCTCCTCGACCGGCTTCGGCGGAGCGAGTTCGGACGGCTTGGTCGCAGCCTTGGGGAGCTTCGGCGGGCTGGTCTCCCACATGTGGTCGACCGCCGCGGTCAGCGCGCGATGCGCGGTGCGGGCATCCTCGGCCTTGACGTGCCGCGTGACCCAGCTCGCGGCATCCGAGAGGCTCATGCCCGAGGGGATCGCGCCCGACTGCACCAGCATCTGGAGGCCGAATTCCTCCAGCGGCACCGAATGGAAGTCGACGCCGACCAGCAGCACGCGGTCGGCCACGTACGGGATCATGCCCGGCAGCGTCTCCATGTAGCTGACGGCATCCTTCTTCATCAGCGTGCGGAGGCGGTCGAGCGAGACCTTGTGCTCCCGCCGGTAGATGCCGTTCATCGCGTCACGCATCCGGTTGATCCGGTCGGTCGTGCGCCAGTAGCGGTGACCGATGACGTCGGTGATGTCGGACGTGAGGCTGACGCGCAGGTCGTTCCAGTCGAAGAACGCCGCCTTGAGCCGCTTGAGCGCGGCCACGGCATCCGAGGATGGCGCCTGCCACAGGAGGAACGACTGCACGAAGAGGTCGACGAGGTCGATCCCCTCGGGCTCGCAGGCCGCTTGGAGGGCGTTGCCGGCCGGGGCGTGCTTGCGCAGGAAACCGGCGAGCTTCGCGGGATTGGCTTCTGTCTTCGCGGTCATGGTGTCCTCGTTCGTGTCACTCCGTCGCGCCGTCATCGCCCGGGGCGCCATCGGCCGCCCCCTCGATCCCGGCATCCGCCGCCGCCTCGCGCATGGCCGACTCGAGCGCGGCCGCGCGCTTCAGCGAGTCGTCGAGGGCGAAGCGCAGCCGGGGCGCATGCCGGATGCGCGATCCCTTGAGCACGGCCTGGCGCAAGTGCGCCGCGCCGTGGTTGAGGCCCTGGACCGCGAGCGGTCCGAACTCGGCGGGCAGCACCGAGACCCGCACGGTCGCGTCCTCGAGGTCGGCAGCGAGGTCGACGCCGAGCACGGTCACCAGCCCGCGGACCCGCGGGTCGGAGACGCCTCGAAGGATCTCGTTCTGCACGATGCGCTGGACCAGCGACGCAAGCTGCGCGCCCCGGTGGCCGGGCGCGCGCCCGGCCCCGTGCCGCGATGCATGCTCGTGTCCGCCCTCGCGGTGCATCCCGTGGGTCACTCCTTGCGCCCGCCGACGGCGGCGAGCCCACGCTGGACCTTGACGGTCTTGTAGCACTCGAGCACGTCGCCGACCTTGATGTCGTCGTACCCGTCGATCTTCATGCCGCACTCGTTGCCGGCACGGACCTCCTTGGCATCGTCCTTGAACCGCTTGAGCTGCTCGAGCCGGCGGTCCTTCTCGATGACGATCCCGCCACGCGTGACGCGGATCTGCGCATTGCGCTCGACCACGCCGTCGGTGACGTAGCACCCGGCCACCGCACCCACCTTCGAGATGCGGAACACGTCGCGGACCTCGGCGTGGCCGAGGACCTCGAGCTTGAGCTCGGGCTCGAGCAGGCCGCTTGCGGCCTTCAGGACGTCGTCGGTCAGGTCGTAGATCACCTCGTAGAGGCGCATCTCGATGCCCTTGGCCTCGGCCAGTGCGCGCGCCTTCGCGTTCGACGTGACGTTGAAGCCGACGATGATGGCCTTCGTGGCCTCGGCGAGGGCGACGTCGCTCTCGTTGATGCCGCCGACGGCGCAGTGCTTGACGCTGACCGCAACCTCCTCGGTGCGGATCTTCCCGAGCACCGCCTTGAGCGTCTCGACCGATCCCTGCACGTCGCCCTTGACGACGAGCGGAAGCTCCTTGATGCCGGCCTTGCCCATGTGCTCGAAGATGTTGTCGAGCGTGATCTTCGGCGCCGCGAGCTCGCGCTCGCGCTCGATGCGCCTGCGCTCGAGCGCGGCTTCCTCGGCCTCCTTGAGGCTCTTGACGCAGTAGAACTTGTCGCCCGCGTCAGGAAGCACGTCGGGACCGGAAATCGCGACGGGCGTCGACGGTCCGGCCTGCTCGACGCGCTGGCCGCGGTCGTTGACGATGTCGCGGACACGGCCGAAGGCACGGCCGACCACGATGAAGTCGCCCTTCTTGAGCTGGCCTTCCTGGACGATGATGCGCGCGACGGTGCCGCGGCCCTCCTCCATCTGCGCCTCGAGGCACGTTCCCTGCGCGAGGCCCTTCGCGTCGGCCTTCAGGTCGCGCAGGTCCGCGACGTAGTCGAGCATCTCGAGCAGCTCCTGGATGCCCGTGCCCTTGACGGCGCTGACCTTCATGACCTCGGTATCGCCGCCCCACTCCACCGGGTTCAGGCCGTGCTCGGCGAGCTGGCCGAAGATCCGCTGGATGTTCTTCTCGGTGGCCTCGGGCTTGTCGATCTTGTTCAGCGCGACGACGATCGGCACGCCGGCCGCCTTCGCGTGGTTGATGCTCTCGACCGTCTGCGGCATGACGCCGTCGTCGGCCGCGACCACGAGCACCGCGATGTCGGTCACTCGCGCGCCGCGGGCGCGCATCTGCGTGAAGGCCTCGTGGCCCGGCGTGTCGATGAACGTGATCACGCGCTCCTTCTCGCCGGCGCGCACGGGCACCTGGAAGGCGCTCGTCGCCTGCGTGATGCCGCCGGCCTCGCCGCCCGCCACGTTCGTGTTGCGGATGCGGTCGAGCAGGCTGGTCTTGCCGTGGTCGACGTGACCCAGGATCGTGACCACGGGCGGGCGCGGCTTCTCGTCGACGCGCTCGCGCGCCGAGAAACGCTCCTCGATGATCTCGGCGGCGGACTTCGCCTGCTCGACCACCAGTTCGATGTCGTGCTCCATCATGATCTCGACCGCCATCTCGGTCTCGATCGTGCTGTTGATGGTCGCCACCTTCCCCGCGAGGACGAGCTTCTTCAGGATGTCGCCGGCCTTCACGCCACTCTTCTCGGAGAGCTCCTTGATCGCGATGGGCTCCGTCACGTGGACGACGCTCGGCGTACCCGGCTCGCGGCGCGCGGGCGCCCCGGAACCGTCGCGCGAGACCGCCTTGTGCCGGCGCGACTTCATCCAGCCGGACGAATGCGCCAGGCGCGAGTCACGCTCGGTCTGGTCGGTCTTGGAACCGCCTGCGCCCGCGCCCCGGGTGCCGAAGTCACGGCCGCGCGGGTCGGTTGCCCGGCCGGAACGGCTCGAGGGAGTGGTACGCGGGCCGGAGCGGCCGGCAGGACCGGCACCGGCTCCGGCGCCTCCGAAGCGGGGGCCGCCGAACCCGAGGCCAGCAGGACGCGGGCGCGGCGCGGGAAGCACCTCGGGCTGCTCGACGCGGATCACCTGCGGCCCCGAGAGGGCAGTCTTCTGCGGGGTCAGCGTCTGGCCCACCGCACGGACGACGTCCGGGCGACGCGGCACGTTCATCGTCGGCGGCGCCGCCGCCGGTTGGATCGTGTGGCGCACCGGCGGCTTCGTGATCAACGAAGGCGCCGGCTTCGCGGGAGCCGCCGCCACGGGCGCCGGCTTCGAGCTCTTGTGCGCCTTGCCGATGATGGCCGGGCTCACCGGCGCATCGACGACCGTATGTGGCGCGGCGCTCTCTGGCGAAACGACCACCGCCGGGTCCTCGCTCGGGAGCCTCGGCGCAAGGTCAAGGTCCGCGTCGGACACCACCGGCTGGACGGCTTCGATCGCCACGGGCGCGGGCGCCGGCGCAGGCACGGCGGGCGCGGCCTCGGGCGCGGGAGCCGGCTCGTCGGCCACCACGACGGAGGGCTGCACCGCGGCGGCCGCCGGCATGGCGGCGACCGGCGCTGCCGGAGCGGATTCCGGGGCGGTGACCGCGGGCTCGGCCCCGTCGGCAGCCTCCGTGCCCTTCTTCCCCGCGCGTCGGACCACCTTCTTCGGCGCCTCCGCCGGGACGGCGGGCGCCTCGACCTTGGGAGCGGTCTCGACCGCGGTGATGGTGCCGCCCGAACCGAACCACTCGCGGATCGTCTCCGCAAGGCCCACCGAGACCGTGCTCGACGCGGTCTTCGCCTGGTCGATGCCCTCGCTCTCGCACTTCGCCTTGATGAGCTTCCAGTCCACGCCAAGGTCCTTGGCGAGCTGCGAGACGCGGACCTTCTGTGCTTGCTTCGACACGCGGTGCTCCTTGCTTCGATGCGGCCGGACGCCCGGCCGCGGTCACTCCGTCACGATCAGTTCCCGTCGCCTCCGAGGATCGAGTCCGCGGCGCTCTCGGCGCCCGCGTCCGTCTCGACCGCGGTGTCGCGGATGCTCCCGCCGCCAAGCAGCGCATCGGCCGCCTGGGCCTCCTCGGCCTTGCGGGCGGCGTCCGCCTCGGCGGCGATGCGCTGCTCCTCGGCGAGGATCTTGCCCTTCGCGGCGCAGGCCTCGACGACGCGCTCGGCGAGCTCCTCGCTCATGCCGATCTCGCCCGTGAGCATCGGCACGCCGACCTCCTCGATGTCGAACACGCTGATGAGGCCGAGGGCGCCCATGCGGTCGAACATCTCGTCGGTGAAGCCGGGCAGCGGGCGCAGCGTCTCCTCGATCGCGGCCAGCCCCTTGTCGAACTCGGCCGGGGTGAGGATGTCGATGTCCCAGCCGGTCAGGCGCGCCGCGAGGCGCACGTTCTGGCCGCGCCGGCCGATCGCCAGCGAGAGCTGGTCCTCGCGCACGATGATGGTTCCGCGGCCGAGCTCGAGGCAGAGGCTGACTTCCTCGACCTCCGCGGGCTTGAGCGCGTTGGCGATGAGCACCTGGCTCGACTCGTTCCAGCGCACGATGTCGATCTTCTCGCCACCGAGCTCGTCGACGATGTTGCGGATGCGGCTGCCACGGACGCCGACGCATGCGCCGACCGGGTCGACCTTGCTGTCGACGCTGGACACGGCGAGCTTCGTGCGGAAGCCGGGCTCGCGGCTCATCGCCTTGATCTCGATGACGCGCTCGGCGACTTCGGGCACCTCGGCCTCGAAGAGCTTGCGGATGAAGTCCGGGTGCGCGCGGCTGAGCACGATCTTCACCTGGCTGATCGAGTCGCGCACGTCGAGGATCAGGCATCGCACGCGGTCGCCGGGCTGGAACTGCTCGCCGGGGATCTGCTCGCTCCGGGGCATGAAGCCCTCGATGCGGTCGATCTGCACGATGAGCGCCCCGCCCTCGTAGCGGGCGCACGTGCCGGTGACGAGCTCGCCCTGGCGCTTCCCGAACTCCTCGAGCAGCGCGTTGCGCTCGTCCTCGCGGAACTTCTGGATCATCACCTGCTTCGCGGTCTGCGCGGGGATGCGGCCGAGCGACTTCAGGTCGATCGGATGCTTCTCGCCGGTGTCCTCGTCCTCGCGCCACAGCGTGATCGCGCCGCTGAGCCGGTCGATCTGGCAGCCGAACTCCTCGGTGTCGAGCGAGTTGAAGTGCTTGCGCGCGGCGCTGACCATGGCCTGCTCCAGGTCATGGATCAGGAGTTCGCGGTCGATGTTGCGGTCGCGGGCGATCGAATCGAGGATCTGCAGGGTTTCGCGGTTCATGGGGTGCTCCGGTGTCAGGCTGGATGTGGTGCGGGATGTGGTGACTTCGGACGGCGACCGAGGGGTCGCGAAAACGGGCACGGGCCACGCGCGCGTGCGCATGGCCCGTCCTGGCGAGCGAGGAACCCTCGTGCGCGGGGGTCAGCCCATGCGGGCGACCTCCGTGCGGGCGGCTCCACCGTTGCGACCGACGACGGCGCGCGAGGCGCCGACGGCCAGCGGACAGGCCTTGACGCGGGGGAGCGTCATGGCATGGGGCTGGTGCCGAGGTTCAGGATCGACGCAATCATGGCGATCATGGACGGCAGGTGCAGGAGGGCCGGGGCCCGCGAGGGGGCATCGGTCCAGGACGGACGGTCCCGGAACATCCGGGACGGACGCGGGATTGTAGCAGGAATCCTGCGATTCTGCACGAGATGCAACCGACGGGGGTCGACCCCGTTACCCTTCCGCACGACATGCGACACGCCGCCCTCGCTCCCATTCTCGCGCTGTTGGCGCTCGTCCTCGCGATTCCGACGGCAGCCCACGGCCAGGCGGGTTCGGACACGAAAGTATCGGTCACGGCCGTCGCGCCGAGACCCGCCGTCCGCCCCGGCGACCGCATCCCGGTCGCCGTCGTCCTGGACATCGCCCCCCAGTGGCACGTGTGGACGTCCGAGGCGCAGGCCAAGGCGCTTCCCGCCGGCATGGTGGCATTCGATGCCGCGATCTTCACCGAGATCACGCTGCAGGGGGTCACGCCCGCCGCGGCCGCAACGGCCTCGGGCAGCATCCAGTGGCCGAAGCCCCATGGCGTGACGCTCGACCAGGGCGACGGTCCGCAGGCCTTCGCGGTCTACGAGGGCAAGGCCATCGCGTACGTGCCGGTCGCGGTGTCCCCGTCGGCCTCCGGCCGCGTGGAGCTCGCGTTCGAGGTCACCGTCCAGGCGTGCACCGACACGTGCCTGGCGCCCTCAACCATTCCGGTGAAGCTCGCGCTCGACGTGCGTGCCGATGCGGGGGACGTTGCGGCCGACCCCGCGGTGTTCGGCGGCTTCGACCCGTCGGCGCTCGGCGCGGGAACCGACGCGGGCGGAGGACCGTCGGCCACCGGCGTCGCGCGTGCAGCACCCATCCGCGTGCCGCTTTTCGGATGGGACTTCGAGCTCGATCCGGAGTCGGGCACGTTCTTCCCGATCATGCTGCTGCTGGCGTTCGTCGGCGGCGCGATCCTCAACTTCACGCCGTGCGTGCTGCCGGTGGTGCCACTGAAGATCATGGGGCTCGCGGGCGCCGCGGGCGGCGAGCGACGCCGCACGTTCGTCCTCGGTGCGGCGATGACCGCCGGCGTCGTCGGCTTCTGGGGCGTGCTGGGCGTGCTGCTGAGTTCGGTGAAGGGCTTCGAGCAGTCGAACCAGCTCTTCCAGTACCCGGCGTTCACGATCACCGTCGGCGCGTTCATCGCGGTGATGGCCACGGGCATGGCGGGCTTCTTCACGATCGGTCTGCCGCAGTGGGTCTACTCGGTCGAGACGAAGAACGAGACGGTCCCGGGGTCCGTGATCTTCGGCGTGATGACGGCCGTGCTGTCGACGCCCTGCACCGCACCGCTCATGGGCGCTGCGGCGGGCTGGGCCGTGACCACGAAGAGCCCGTTCACGATCATCGCGGTGTTCCTGACCATCGGGCTGGGGATGGGTGCGCCGTACCTGGTGCTGAGCGCCTTCCCGCAGCTTGCGAAGCGGCTCCCGAAGAGCGGGCCCGCAAGCGACGTGCTGAAGCAGGTGATGGGCCTGCTGCTCATGGCGGCCGCCGTCTACTTCATCGGCGCGGGCATCAACGGATACCGCACCGAGCCCATCAAGGCGCACTGGTGGCTGATCGGCGCGCTCGGCGTCGCGGCTGGCCTCTGGACGTCGTGGAAGGCCCTCTCGCTCGCACGGACCGGCGCAGGGCGCGCCACGTTTGTCGCGGCGGGCGTGTTCATTGCGGTCGTGTCGGGCGCGATCCCGCCCGTGCTCACGTACGAGCGCCTGCCCTGGAAGCCGTATTCCGCCGATGCGCTCGCGGGCGCGATGCGCGACGGCAACGTGGCAGTGCTCGACTTCACGGCCGAGTGGTGCATCAACTGCAAGACGTTCGAGAAGACCATCCTCGAGAGCGACGCCGTGAGCGCGGTGCTCAACGAGCCCGGCGTGGCGCTCCTGAAGGCCGACATCACCGGCAAGGACGCCCCGGGTTCCGCGAAGCTCGCGGAGCTGGGGCGCGTGACGATCCCGTTGCTCGTGGTCTATGCCTCCGACGGCACCGAGACGCTCAAGAGCGAGGCGTACACCGCGCAGCAGGTGATCGACGCGGTCAGGGCCGCGCAGCAGAAGCGGCGTCGATGATCGCCTGCATGCGCACGCGGTCTGCCTCGGGCATGCGGCGCAGCGGGTCAAGGGCGTAGCTCGCGTCGACGCCGAAGGCGTTGCCTGCAAAGCGCGCGGCATCCTCGCGCTGCCCGAGCGCCGCGGCACCCTCGGCGGCGCGCATCCAGCCGCGCACGCTGCGCGGGTTCAGCTCGACCTGCGACAGCCCCCATCGACGGAGTTCCGACGCCGCCAGGACCTCGTCGGTATCGACCCCGGTCCGCGCCTGCGCCAGCACCGCCTCGGCGAGCAGCGCGGACGCGGAGCAGACGGACTCGGACCGCGCGTCCGGCGCGCCCGGTTCGGACAGCATCCCGAGCATTTCCTGAAGCCTTGCGGACAGCGAGAACCGGTCCGCGGCCTCTTCGGACTGCGCAACCGCCTGCGCGTACTGCGCGATCGACGCCGCCTGGATCGCCGGCCGGTCGAGCCATCGCATGGTGCGGGGGGTGCCTCCCGAGAAGTCGATCACGGAACGGTCGAGCAGCCCGGCTGCCTCGAACCGTGCGTCCGCGATCGTCCGCTGCGGCGCGGGTCCCAGCCCAAGGCGTGCGCGCCCGAACGGGACCAGCGGCTCGGCGGCGCGCGCCTGGATCCGCTCGACGCTGGCTGCGCCCGGGACCTCGAGCGCGAGCACCAGCGCGGCGAACGCAACGAGCAGGGTGGTCATCGCCCTCATCGCGCCCTGAACGAGCGCATGGCGCATGGACCCCGGGAAGTCCCCGCCGGCCGGCTGCGGTGCCGGCTCGTGGGACGGCCGCCCGGCCCCGCCGGCCGCCGCCCCGACGAAGCACGCGACCCATCCGATCGCCCCCGGCCACCACAGCGTCATCTCGACCTGGGCGTGCACGGCGAGCGCGATCGCGGCACCCGAGACGCCCGCCGCGAAGGCGCCGCCGGGGGCGTCGAAGGCGCGCACGACGAGGCTCGCGCAGGTCGCGGAGAAGAGCGCGGCCAGCACTCGCATCGCAAGCGACGCTTCGTCATGCACCTGGAGTTCAGGGATGATCGCGAGCAGGGCCGCCGTCAGCGCGATCGCGAACGGAACCAGCCGCTCGGCCGCGGACGGCTCGGGCGTGGGCACGTCCCGGGGCGCGGATGCGGCGGGCTCGCGCACCGCCGCGCGCGCAGCACACGCGACGAGCGCGCCCAGCACCACGCACCACGCGACGCCGCCCAGGCCCAGCGAGGCGATCCAGTCGGCCCACGCAGCGTGTGCGCTCTGGACCTCCTCGGGCGAGTCCCACGGCCGGAGCCGAAGGTAGGCCGGACCGAATCCGGACGGCCCGACCCCGAGCACGGGCGATTCCGCGACCATCCGAAGCGCGCCCTCCGCATAGTGGGCACGGAACAGCAGGCTGCGCTCGCCGCTTGCCGTCCCGACCAGCGCACGCACCCCGACCGCGACGATCGGCAGCGCCAGCACCGCCAGCGCCAAGTGGACGCGCGCCCGCGTGGCCGGAGCGCGCCACACGCACCACGCGGCGAACGCTCCACCGACGGCCATCGCCGCCAGGGCCCCCTTCGACCCGTTGCACACCGCGAGCGCCGCGCTGGCGAGCGAGGCCGTGCCGAGCAGCGCCATGCCCAGCGGACGCACGCGCATCAGCGCGATCGCGGCGCCCGCGAAGGCGATCGATCCGGCCGCGAGCACGCTCGACGCCACGTTCGACATCCCGAACCACCCGGTCGCCTCGGGCTGGAGCAGGCGGCGTTCGTAGGTCAGTGCCTGCGGCGAGCCTTCGGCCCACCCTCGCGCGGCGAGGAACTGCGACTTGCTCGCCTCGAAGTGCGCGACCGTCGCCGGATGCTCCACCAGCACCTGCATCGCGCCGCGCCAGGCGATCGGCACGGCCGCGGCGATCAGGACCGCCAGCACCGCGCGGCGCACGGTGCGGCCTTGGTCCGGCGGAAGCGCCCGGGTCGCGACGGCGATCGCCGCCCCGCCCACGACGGCCGCGATCCACTGCATCCCACGCCAGCACTGGTCGGCGGACGCCGCGCAGTGGATGGCCGCGACGCACGCGCCGCCGGCCGAGAGGAACGTGATCCACCGCCCGGTTCGGTCGATGCCGCGCCGCGCGCAGAACAGCGCGACCGCGGCCAAGGCCAGCGCCGACGCGTCGAGGGCGAGCCCGACGGACGGCGCGAGCCCCGCGAACGGGAACGGGTCGGATGCCGGATCGACGTCGAACCAGAGCGTCGACGGATGCGCGACCAGCGCCTGGAACGCCGCGATGGCCGCGATGGAGACGACGGCCGCCGACGCCAGCCAGGACTCCGCGGCCCGGAGGCGGATCACCGCGCCTCTCCCGCCATGGCCCGGAGCATCGGCCGTTCGAGCGCGGCGATGGTGCCGAGGATCATGGCCACCTGCACGCCGATCAGGGCCGCCTGCCACGGGGCGGCGGTGCCCACGAGGAGCCCCGACACGCCGCACGCGGCCGCGAGCGCGCAGATCATCAGCACCGAACCGCGCCGCGAGAGCCCGCGCATCACCAGCCGGTGCGAGAAGTGCTGCTGGTCGCCGACCATCGGGCTGCGTCCCTGCGCGATGCGCAGCACGCTGACGGTGAACGCGTCATACAGCGGGACCGCCAGGATCACGAGCGGCGCGAGCACGCCGTACCAGCGCGAACCGAGCGCGTAGCCGGGCTCGTCCGGCGAGGTGAAGGTGATCTGCATGGCGAGCGCCGCCAGCAGGAACCCGAGCGGAAGCGACCCGCCGTCGCCCATGAAGATGCGCGCCTGGCGGCCCGCGCGCCACGGGAAGTTGAACGCGAGGAACCCGACGACCGCGCCCGCAAGCACCGCCAGCAGTCCCGCCGTGGCCCATTGACCCGCGATGCACGCGGCGCCCGCAAGCGCGGCCGCGGCGATCGCGCCGACGCCTCCCGCAAGGCCGTCCATGTTGTCCAGGAAGTTCATGGCGTTCGTCATGAGGACGACGAAGGCGGCGCTGATCGCCACCGAGAGCCACGGCCCGCCGGCGTGCGCGTCGAGCAACGTGAGCGCACGGAACCCCCCGAGTGCGCACGCGGCGACCGCCACCGCCACCTGCATCACGAGCTTCGGCCAGGCGCCGAGCGCGCGACGGTCGTCGAGGAGCCCGAGCGTATGGAGCGCGAGCGTGCCCGCCAGCAGCCACGCGCACGCGGCGGTGTGGCCGGGAAGGCGGCCCGCGCTCTCGATGAGCCCGGGCGATGCGTCCCGCGCCGACAGCCATTCCGCGAGCCCGGCGCCGCCGACGGCACGCTCGAGCACCAGCACGGCGACGAGCGCGGCGGAAACGGTCCCCACGATCGCGATGCCGCCGATGTTGGGCACGCGGCGCAGCTCCTTGGCATGCCCGGCGGCACCCGCGGAATCGAGCGCCCCGCTCCGGTGTCCCACGGAGACGAGCGCACGGGTGGCCGCGGCCGCGACCGCGCACGCGACGCCCCCGGCCAGGGCGACGGCGGCCGATGCGGAGATGCCGGCGCTCGCGGCTGACGCGTCCATGGCGAAAGGGTAGCCGCGGTCCGCGCGCGTCGACCCGCGTTCGGGGATACTGCTCCGATGCGTTCCGTAACCGTCTACTGTTCCTCGAGCGGCGCGCTTGAACCGCACTTCGCCGAGGGCGCCCGCGACCTCGGGGCCGCGCTTGCGGCACGCGGGATCGAGCTCGTCTACGGCGGCGGGTCCATCGGCCTCATGGGCGAGTGCGCCCGGGCGGCGAAGGCGGGCGGCGGCCGCGTCACGGGGATCATCACGCGAAAGCTGCTCGACCTCGAACAGGGCTGGCAGGGCTGCGACGAGCTGCTGGTCGTCGACACCATGCAGGAGCGTCGGCGCATCCTCATGGACCGCGCCGACGGCTACATCGTGCTGCCCGGGGGGCTGGGGACCTACGAGGAGTTCTTCGAGGTGCTGGTGGCACGGCAGCTGGGCGACCACGCGAAGCCCATCGCCATCGTCAACCACGACCGCTACTACGACCCGCTTGTCGCGATGATCGAGCACGGCATCGCGCATCGGTTCGTGCGGCCGGCGATCCGCGGCGTGCTGCACGTCGTCGGGACGGGCCATGACGCGATCGAGGCCCTGCTGGCCCACGAGCCCGCCGCGCACGATCCGGCGCAGTTCCTCCCCATGCACGCGGGGCGCGACCGCGCATGAGCGCGCGGGTCGGCATCATCGCCGGCCAGGGGACGCTGCCCTTCCTGGTGGCGCGCGGCATGCGCGCGCAGGGGCGCGAGGTGTTCTGCGTGGGCCTTCGTGGGCAGTACGAACCCGCGCTGCGCGCCGAGTGCGGCGCGTTCCGCGAGGCCGGCGTGCTGCAGCTGGGGCGCTGGATCCGGCTGTTCCGGCGCGCCGGCGTCACCGAGGTCACGATGGTCGGGCGCGTGAGCAAGAAGCGCATGCACGACCCGTGGCTGGTCGTCCGCGCGCTCCGCGACCTGCCCGACTGGCGCACCGCGAACCTGTGGTTCCGGAAGCTCCGCCACGATCGGCGCAGCGCTACGCTGCTGCGCACGGTGGCCGACGACCTGGCCATGGAAGGCGTGGTCCTCATCGACAGCACCCGCTACATCCCCGACCACCTCGCCACCGAGGGCCCAATGGGCCGCGTGCAGCCGGACGCGCGCGCGCTCGCCGACATCGCCTTCGGCTGGCCGCTGCTGGCGAAGGTCGGGGGGCTCGACATCGGGCAGGCGATCAGCGTGCGCGAGCGCGACGTGATCGCGGTCGAGGCCGTCGAGGGCACCGACGCCATGATCCGCCGGAGCGGCGAACTGTGCCGCGCACGGGGATGGACGCTCCTGAAGACCGCGCGGCCGGGCCACGACATGCGCGCCGACGTGCCGACCATCGGGGTCCAGACCATCGAAAACCTGCGTGCCGCCGGCGCCGGCTGCGTGGCGGTCGGCGTGGGCCGCGTGATCCTGGTGGACCGGCCCGCGGTGCTCGCGGCGGCCGACCGCGCGGGCATCGCGGTCGTGGGCGTGAAGGACTGACCGTGGCGGCGCCGGACCCGCGCACGCCCGAGGAACGCTTCGTCTCACGCGCGGGAGCGAAGCTGCTGCACGCGCTCGAGGCGTTCGCGATCGACGTCGCGGGGATGCGGTGCGCCGACTTCGGCTGCAACGTGGGCGGCTTCACCGACTGCATGCTGCAGCGCGGCGCCGCGCACGTGACGGCGATCGACACGGGCTACGGCGCGCTCGCGTGGAAGCTCCGGCAGGACCCGCGCGTCGAGGTGCGCGAGCGCACGAATGCGCTGCACGCGGACCCGCCGCCGGGCGGCGTCGACCTCGTGGTCGTGGACCTCGCGTGGACCCCGCAGCGGCTCGCGGTGCCCGCCGCGCTGCGGTGGCTGGCGCCGGGCGGCCGGATCGTCACGCTCGTCAAGCCCCACTACGAGCTGCAGGAGGACGAGAAGCCGTGGCTCGACCGCGGCTTCCTGCCGCACGAACGCGTGCCCGGCGTGGTGGCGCGCGTCGAAGCCACGATGCCCTCGCTCGGCGCGCGCGTGACCGGCAGCGCGCAGAGTCCGCTCGTCGGCGGCAAGACCAGCCGCAAGGCCGGCGTGCCCGGCAACGTCGAGTGGCTCGTCGCGCTCGAGAAGGCCTGATTTCCCTGCGCGGAAGCGTCACGGAATTCCGGCTTCGCGCCGTCGGGAAGCGCCGTCCACGGGTACAATTTCGACCTCGGAAAACCGCATGGCAGAGACCCCCGAACCCACCGCGCAGCCGGTCGATCGCCTTGTCGACATCGACATCGAACGGGAGCTGCACGACAGCTACCTGACCTACGCGATGAGCACCATCATGGACCGGGCCCTGCCCGACGTCCGTGACGGCCTCAAGCCCTCGCAACGCCGCATCCTGGTGGCGATGCATGACCTGAACCTGACGCCGGGCCGCAAGCAGATCAAGTGCGCGAAGATCTGCGGCGACACCAGCGGCAACTACCACCCCCACGGCGAGAGCGTGATCTACCCGACGCTCGTGAACATGGGGCAGTCGTGGAAGACCCGCGCCCTGCTCGTCGACAAGCAGGGCAACTTCGGCTCGATCGAGGGCGACCCGCCGGCAGCCATGCGTTACACCGAGGCGCGCATGACGGCCGAGGCGGTGGCGCTGCTCGAGGACCTCGACAAGGAGACGGTCGACTTCAAGCCCAACTACGACGACCGCCTGCAGGAGCCGACCGTGCTCCCGGCGAAGTTCCCCAACCTGCTGGTCAACGGCTCGAGCGGCATCGCGGTGGGCATGTCCAGCAGCATGCCGCCCCACAATCTGGGCGAGGTGTGCGACGCGATCGTGGCGACCATCGACGACCCGGCGATCGGGCTCGAGGAGCTGATGAAGCGGATGCCGGGCCCCGACTTCCCGACCGGCGGGGTCATCATGGGCCGGCGCGGCATCGTCGAGGCCTACGCCACCGGCCGCGGCCGCGTGACGGTGCGCGGGAAGGTGCACCTCGAGAAGGACGGCACGCGCGACGCGATCGTGATCGACGAGATCCCGTACCAGGTGGTGCAGTCGACGCTCATCGAGAAGATCGTCGAGGCCAGCCGCAACGACCGCATCCCCGACATCGCGGACGTCAAGAACCACTCGGGCCGCGACGCGCAGACGCGCATCGTGGTGGTGCTGAAGAAGAACGCGGACCCGGCGGTCGTCGAGAAGCAGCTCTACGAGTTCACGCCGCTCCAGGACACGTTCTCGATCATCAACATCGCGCTGGTGAACGGCCAGCCGCGCACCCTGCCCCTGCGGAGCCTCATCGACAGCTACGTCGACCACCGCAAGGCGGTCATCCGCCGGCGCACGGCGTTCCTGCTCCGCCAGGCGAAGCAGCAGGCGCACCGGCTCGAGGCGCTGATCTACGCGGTCTGCGACATCGACGAGGTGATCCGCATCATCCGCGCGGCACGCACCCGCGAGGAGGCGATCGATGGCCTGATGGCGCGCGCGTTCCGGATCGCGCGCGACCACCGGCACGCGCCGCTGGTTCCCGAGAGCGTCATCGCGAAGACCGAGCCGGACGGCGTCCGGCTCACCCGAGTGCAGGCCGAGGCGATCGGCGCGCTGCGGCTGATCCAGCTCACGGGACTCGAGATCGAGAAGCTGACGTCCGAGCTGGCCAAGCTCGTCGAGGAGATCGACGGCCTCGAGGCCATCCTCGCCGACGAGCGACTGGTGCTCGACATCGTCCGCGAGGACACCGTCGAGTTGAAGGAGCGTTTCGCCGACGCCCGCCGCACGCTCATCGAGGGCGCGGAGGCCGAGGACTTCGAGATGGCCGACCTCATCCCGGAGCACGAGGTGGTGCTCACGGTGAGCCGGCGCGGCTACGTCAAGCGCCTGCCGGCCGACACGTACCGCGTGCAGGGCCGCGGCGGCAAGGGCGTCATCGGCGCGAAGGCCGCGTCGGGGGGCGACGAGGAGGACCAGGACTTCGTCGAGCAGCTCTACGCATGCTCGAGCCACGACGACCTGCTCTGCTTCACCAACACGGGCCGCGTGTTCAAGCTCAAGGTCTGGCAGATCCCCGAGGCCGCGCGCACCGCGAAGGGCCGCGCCATCCAGAACCTGCTGGAACTTCGCAAGGACGAGCGCATCTGCGCCTGGCGACCGGTCGCCAAGTTCGAGCAGCGCGAGGACTTCCTCTTCTTCCTGACCGCCAACGGGCAGGTCAAGCGCACCGCGCTGCAGGAGTACCGGAACGTCAACAAGGCCGGCATCATCGCGCTAGGGCTCAAGGACGGGGACCGGCTGGTCGACGTGCTGGTCACGAGCGGCTCGGACCACGTGCTCCTCTCGACCGCGACGGGCATGTCGATCCGCTTCGACGAGAACGATGCGCGCGTCATGGGCCGTTCGGCGGCCGGCGTGATCGGCATCGACCTCGCCGAGGGCGACGAGGTGGTGGGCGGGGTCGTCTGCGACGATTCGCTCGACCTCTTCACTGCGTGCGAGAGCGGCTTCGGGAAGCGCACGCCGATGCGCGAGTACCTGGTGCAGAGCGAGGACGGCACGACCCGCGCGCAGAGCCGCGGCGGCAAGGGCCGCATCGACATCCGCACCGAGGGCCGCAACGGACGCGTGATCGCCGTGAACAGCGTCAGCGACACCGATTCGCTCATCTTCTCGACGAAGGGCGGCATGGTGGTGCGCATCCGAGCGGCGGACGTGCGCCAGGTTGGCCGCGCCACGCAGGGCGTCCGGCTCGTCACGCTCGACCAGGGCGACGCCCTGGCGTCCGTAGCGAAGATCGCAGGCGGCGATGCCGACGGCGAGGCGCAGGCGGTGCCCCCGACCGAGGACCCGGCCCAGGCATCAACTCCGGGGACGTGACGTCAGGCGCCGTGCTTGGACATCTGCAGCGCGGTGAGTGACGTGGTCACGTCCTCGCTGAAGTCGAAGATTCGGTCGAGGTCGGTCGCGAGCAGCACGCCCCAGATGCGGTCGCTGACCGAGCAGACGCGGATACGCGCGCCGGCGAGCATCGCGAGCTTGCGCACGCGCAGGAGCTGCGCGATGTTCGACGAGTTCAGGAACTGCACGTGGCGGAAGTCGAGCACCAGGTCCCGGGCCCGCGCGCCCGCGCGCCCGGCCTTCAGGTCATCGGCGGCACGCTGGTACCCGTTGGCGAGCACGGCCATGTCGTCCGCGAAGGACGGGTCGTTCTGCAACTCGACCACCTGGATGGAATCCGACCATTCGTTGATTGGCACGCGCCCGAGGATAGCGGGGATGGGCGCGCCGGGCGGGACGGTGCGCCGGGGGTCGTTTCTCGCCGCAGATGACCCCCGGCGCGACCCCCGGCGCATTTTCCGTATCCTCGCCCATTCCCCGTGCGCAGGATCCGCCGAACCCCCATCCACCCCCGGATCGAGCTCATCCCGCTCATCGACGTGATGACGTTCCTGCTCACGTACTTCATCTTCGCGACGGCCACGCTCATGCGCGTCGACCTCGTGCCGATGCAGCTCCGTCAATTCACCAGCGGCGTCGCCGCGAAGCCGGCCCCGGCCGTCACGATCGCGGTCGACCTCGAAGGCCGCGTGTTCGTCGACCGCGAGCCGGCGAAGGTCGCCGACCTCGCGGCCTTGGTGAAGGCAAAGCTCGAGAAGGACAAGAAGACCGTCGTCTACCTCGCCGTTGCCGAGGGCCAAGGCACCGTCGACCGCGCGCCGCTCCTCCAGGAGCTGTGGGACCGCCTTCGGCCGCTGAACATCACCGTCAACCTCGTCGGGCGGCCGGGCGTCGCGGCCGCGAACCGGCCGACCTCGGCGGGCAGTCCTGCCGGCGCACCCCCCGCGAATGCGGGCGGTGGATCCGCCCCGACCCCCTAAACTCACACCGTGCACGAGCCGCGCACGGATCCCGACCGCGTGGCGCCCGCGCTCCTCTGGGGCGTGGGCTTCTCGCTGGCGTTCCACGCGATCCTCTTCTCGCCGCAGTTGACCGCGTGGCTCTGGAGCGAGCCCACCGCCGTGGCCGCAGCTGCGGCGGCGGAACTCAAGCAGGCTGCGGCCGGGTCGAAGGCACCACCGGATCCGAATGCTCCGAAGCCCCCGGACGCACCGAAGGCGCCCGACGCGTCCGAGCAGGCATCGAAACCTCCCGCCGAACGCCCGCCCGACGGGGCGTCCCCCGAGCCGCCGCCGGAACCCACGCCGCCGCCCGGCGCGGTGGTCAAGACGCCCGAACCGAAGCCCGCATATCCCGATTCCGACGAGGTTACGATCGGCCAGGACGATGGCGACCCCTCATCGGTGGTCATCATCGGGCGTGACGCGTACGAAGAGCACATGGCGCAGCTGAGCCAGGTCTCGCAGGCCGGCTTCCGCATGAGCGATGCCGGGGGCGACGGCAGCCAAGGCTTCGGCCGAGGCGACTCGGGGCTCGGCGCGGGCGGCGGCGGGTCCGCGGCGAACGCCACCGCGACGACGGTGGTCGATGCGACCAGCGGCACGCCCACGACGCCCGAATCCACCCGGGTCGCGAGTGCTTCGCCGAGCGACCCCGCGCTCATGCCGTCGCAGCCCGAGGGCTCCAACGTGCCGCGGCCGGACTCGGCGCCCATCGTCCCGGCGCCGCCCGAGAAGCCGCAGCCCTCGGCAACCGCGCAGCCGACCGAGGACGCGAAGCCGCCGATTGACTCGCCGGACGATCCCGAGGGACCTCCGGCGCCGATGGCCCCGGACGCACCGAAGGAACCCGATCCCCCGACACCGACGTCGCCCGCGCGCCCGACGGACGAGATCCCGGTGCCGAAGCCGCCGCCCACGCCCGAGGAGAAGCCCGTTCCCGAGCGCGGCCCCACGCTTCCGCCGCCGCCGAACCAACCGCCCCAGGCAAACGAGGGCGGCGGCGTCGCCAGCACCGAGCGTCCGGCTGACGGCGCCCGTACCGATGCGCCGGGCGAGCGCGGAAAGGCTGGCGGCAGCGGCGCATCGCCCGTGCCCGGCACCGGCGGCACCGGCGCGCTCAGCGACCTCGAGAGCGCGCCCACCAGCGTCACGAAGGTCGACCCGCGACTCTGGAAGAACGGCCGGCTCGTCGCGGCGCGGGGCATCCAGCTGAAGCCGCGCACGCCGCAGTTCACCACGCTGCAGATGGTCAGCCAGCTCCCGAGCTGCCGCCCGCCGGTGGTGACGCTCTTCTTCGACCGCACGGGCAAGTGCACGAAGACGATCTTCAACCGCTCGAGCGGCGACCCCGACATCGACAGCGTCATCCAGAACTCGCTCTACTTCTGGCGCGCGAGCGGGAAGCAGATCGACGCGATCGAGCCGGGCAAGACGGTCAACGTGACGCTCGAGCTGCTGCTCTGACGGCGAGGCCCGGGACGGGCCGCCGCACGGGACTCACCCCAACCGCCCGCGCCATGCCCCGAGCGTCGCGTGCTCGGTGAGGTCGTACCACAGCGGAGTCACCGTGACCGCGCGCTGCGAGAGGGCCTCGACGTCGGTGGCCTCCGCGGTGTGGAAAAACTCCATGCCGTTACCGTTGGGCCAGTAGTACGTCCGGCCGTCGGGAGCCACGCGCCGCTCATAGCCGTCGATGCCGGCGGCCGTGTTCATCGAGACCACGCGGATCGGCGGCATCGGTGCGTCCGCGCTCTCGGTGCGCGGGACGTTCACGTTCATCACGCGATGGGCGTCGAGCGGATGCTCGAGGATGCGGTCGATGGCCGCGCGCGCGATCTGCGCCCCGCGCGCGAAGTGCGCCTTGCCCGGGGCGCCCAGGTGCAGGCTCACCGCGATCGAAGGAACCCCGAGGAAGGCGGCCTCGACGGCGGCACCCACCGTGCCCGAGTAGATGACGTTGATGCCGACGTTCGCGCCGGCGTTCATCCCGCTGATCACGAGGTCCGGGCGCGCGCCGGGCCCGTACCACTCCTGCCACAGCGAGCGCATCGCGAGCTTCACGCAGTCCGCGGGCCGGCCCTCGACCGCGATGCCGCGCATGCGCGGGTTGGGCTGCGCCTCGCGGACCATGAGCGGGCGGTGGAACGTGATGCCGTGGCTCGATGCGCTCTGCATGTCGGCCGGCGCCACCACGCGCACCTCGCCGAGGCCATGGATCGCGTCGAAGAGCGCCGCGATGCCGGGTGCGTCAATGCCGTCGTCGTTCGTGAGGAGGATTCGCATGGTGTTCGTGCGGCCCGCTCCGCGGGCCTGGGTCGCGCGGAGTCATCGGTCGTTCGGCTCGAGCACGTACTCGCGACCACCCCACCGGACCGGGATGCGCGCACGCAGGTCGCGCGCCCCCTCGAGGAGGATGGCGATCACCGCGGCCGCCGCGGGACCGAAGGCGAGTCCCGACCACGCCGGAAACCCGCCGAGCCGGTACACGCCGACGAGCACGCCCGCGCGCAGCGCGGTCGCCGCGCCCGCCGCGCCCAGGGCGGCCCACGCCAGCGCGCGGGCCCCCGCATCGATCTCGTCGCTGGCGCCCCACGCGAGCGCCGCGCCAGCCAGGCATGCCGAGGCGATCCGGGCCGCCGGGAGCGCGAGCGCGATCGACGCGAGCTGCATCGCCTGCGCACGCAGCCGCCGCGGGCTCCTCGTGCACGACTCGATGAAGATGCGCTTCCAGCCGGTGCGGAACGCGGGCCACCGGTCGTACATCGAGACCGCGAGCATGCCGTCGGCGATGGCCGACTCGACGCGGAGGGCGCGGCGGTCCATCCCGCGCGCGAAGGCGAGGTCCTCGAGCAGGTCGTCCTTCACCGCCGCGTGGCCGCCGAAGGCCTCGTACGCCGAGCGCTCGAACAGCATGAACTGCCCGTTGGCGAACGCGCGCCTGCGGAGCCGTCCGTCGATGCGCCGCATCGGGAAGAGCTTCAGCATCATGAGCGCCGTCACGGGCTGCACCAGGCGCTCGAACCACAGGTCCTGCGTGGGCGTGCTCCAGAGCGAGAGCATCGCGAGCCGGCGCCGGCGCAGCAGCGTGACGGCCGCCCGGAGGAGCTGCGGTTCGAAGCGGGTGTCGGCGTCGGCGAAGAGCACCAGCTCGCCGCGTGCGCGTTCCGCCCCGACGCGCGCGGCGTTGCACTTACCCGCCCAGTCCGGCGGGCACGACGCGTTGTCGACGATCGCCAGCCTCGGGTCCGCCGCCGCGATCGGCTCGAGCGCGGCGCGCGTGCCGTCGGTGCACCGGTCGAGCACGAACACGAGCTCCAGCCCCGGATAGTCGCTCGCGAGCACACTGCGCGCGCAGGCCGCCGCGACGCGCTGCTCGTTGTGCGCCGGGATCACGACGGTCAGCGGCGGGAGTTCCACGGGCTCGCCCGCGAGCCCCTCGCGGACGAACGTGCTCCGACGCCACTCCTTCCATGCGCGGACCGCGAACAGCGTCCACGCCACGAGCTCGGCCACGGACGCGGCGGAGAGGACGAGCGCGACGACGAGCACG
The DNA here is from genome assembly GCA_947492385.1 of Planctomycetaceae bacterium. Classification (GTDB taxonomy): domain Bacteria; phylum Planctomycetota; class Phycisphaerae; order Phycisphaerales; family SM1A02; genus UBA966. The sequence continues at coordinate 34,324 of CANLMX010000024.1, forward strand.
GTGTGCATGAAGGGCCGCGCAGGGTACCCGGCGGCG
>CANLMX010000025.1 GCA_947492385.1 Planctomycetaceae bacterium
CTACCAGGTGACCATGAAGTTCGCGATGGACGCGATCCTCGCGATGCGCGGGCAGCTCAACGAGCAGCTCGCGGCGATGGAGGTGAAGCTCAGCGTCAACGACTTCGTCGTGCGCGCGTGCGCGCTGGCGATGGCGAAGAACCCGTTCTTCAACGCCAGCTGGGCCGGAGACCGCATCCTGGTCCACCAGCAGGTCAACGTCGGCGTGGCGATCGCGCTCCCCGAGGAGAAGGGGGGCGGGCTCGTGGTGGGCGTCGTGCGCGACGCGAACCTCAAGAGCCTGCGCCAGATCTCCGGCGAGGTCCGCTCGCTGGGCGAGAAGGCCCGCACCAAGGGCCTCTCGGTCGAGGAGATGTCGGGCGCGACGTTCACCATTTCGAACCTCGGGATGTTCGGAGTCGACAACTTCACGGCCATCATCAACCCGCCCAACAGCGCGATCCTCGCGTGCGGCGCGGCGATCGAGCAGCCGGTGGTCCGCAACCATCAGCTCGCGGTCGGCTGGGAGATGGCCGCGACGCTCAGCCTCGACCACCGCGTGATCGACGGAGCGATGGCGGCGAAGTACCTGCAGAGCCTGAAGCAGTTCGTCGAGACGCCGACGCTGCTGTTGGTCTGAGCGCCGCCATGGAGGCGTGCGTCCCCATCCTCGGGCTTCCGCTCGGCGAGTTCGCCGAGGCGGCCCGCGGACGCGGCATGGCGCCTCCCGACGTGCAGCGGATGTACCGCGCATTCCATCGCGGCGGCGAGGAGCCTGCGGGGGGCTTGCCCCCGTGGGTCGCGGACGGGCGCAGGCCCGTGAAGGACGTGATCGTCGACGGCGAGACCGTGAAGTTCACGATGTCGCTCGCCGACGGGCTCGAGACCGAGAGCGTGGTGATCCCCATGCGCCACCGCGACGGCAGCGTGACCCGCACGCTCTGCGTGTCGAGCCAGGTCGGGTGCGCGATGGGGTGCCGTTTCTGCGAAACCGCGCAGATGGGCCTGATGCGCCACCTGTCCCCCGCGGAGATCGTGGCGCAGCTGCACGCGGCACGGTTCGCCGTCGGCGATCCGCGCACGGGACGCCCCGGCTTCGAGATCAAGAACATCGTGTTCATGGGGATGGGCGAGCCTATGGACAACCTCGACGCGGTGCTCGGCGCGATCCGCGTCATGACGGACCGCAACGCCTACGCCGTCGCCCCGGTGCACGTGACCGTGAGCACGGTCGGCCGCACCGACGGGATCCGGCGCTACGGCGAGTTCATGCTGCAGCACGGGTTCCACCGGCTGAACCTGGCCGTGAGCCTCAACGCGCCGAACGACCGGATCCGCTCCGAGATCATGCCGATCAACCGCGCCGAGCCGGTGGCGATGCTCATGGAGGCGTTGATGGCGTTCCCGAAGCGGCCGAATGCCGCGATCTGCATGGAGTACGTGCTCATCCCGGGCGTGAACGACGCCCCTGAGCATTGCGACGAGGTGTGCGGCCTGCTCAAGCCGCTGCGCTGCTCGCTCAACGTGATCCCGTACAACCCGCGCCGAGGCTCTCCCTGGCCGGCGCCCGACGAGGACCGCGTGAAGGCCTTCGTTGACCGTGCGATCGCGAACGGGCAGTTCTGCAAGCGCCGCGGGACGAAGGGCCGGAGCGCGATGGCCGCATGCGGCCAGCTGGGCAACGAGCACATCCGGGCGCGGCGATTCGTCGAGCCCGCGCGCGCGGAAACCGTGCAGATTCGCGTCGAAGGCGCCTGAACCGCCCCCCGGGCGGCCGGAAGGTTGCTAGGCTCCCCCCCGTGACCGACATTGCGATCTCCAGTTACTCGTTCCATCGCCTCGTGAAGAGCGGCGAGGTCCGCCTCGAGGACACGCCGCGCCTGGCCCGCGAATGCGGTGCCGACGCGATCGAGATCGCCACCGGCGGCACGCTTGGGCCGGCACTCGACGAGGCGATGGCCGCGCGTCTGGCCGATGCGGCCGATGCCGCGGACGTCGCGATCGTCGGATTCGCCTTGGCCGCGGATCTGCTGGACGAGGCCGGCGGCGTCGACGACGCGGCCGTGCAGGAAGTCATCGCCCAGGTCCGCGCCGCGGCGTCCATCGGCGTCGACCGCGTGCGCCACGACGCCGCATGGCGCGGCGCAAACGACGATTGCTCGGACGAGGCCTGGGACGCGGCGCTCTGGCCGCTCACCAAGGCGTGCCGGACCATCGCGACCGCAGGTGCGGCCTCGGGCGTCCGCACCAGCATCGAGAACCACGGGCTGTTCCTGGCCGCCGCATGGCGCGTGCAGCAGTTGCTTGAGCAGGTCCAGCACCCGAACTTCGGCGTGACGCTCGACCTCGGCAACCTGCTGTGGGCGCCCCAGGACATCGTCGAGTCGACCCGCTCGCTCGCCCCGCATGCGGTGACGGTGCACGTCAAGGACTTCAAGTCGGGCTCGTCCGACCCGGCTGCGTGGCCGACCTATCCCGGCGGGCCGAAGGTGCTTCCGGTCGCGCTTGGAGCCGGCGACCTGCCGCTTCCGGCGCAGATCGACGCCATCCTCGACGCCGACGTCTCGCCCCTCTGGGTGGCCGAGTTCGAGGGCCCGCACGGCGACGTGCGTGCCGAGGCGAAGCGGTCCTTCGAGTGGCTGCGCAAGCAGCTCGGTTGATGTGCGTGGGCCCGCGGGGGCGGCGCCGACCTACAATCCCCGATCCATGCACCTCAAGCGTTCCGATCACGAGCACGGCCCGCCGATCGTCCCGGTGACCTTCATCCTCGAGGATCCCGAGGGTCTCACCGGCACCGCGCAGGCCGAGTGGAAGCTCATGGGCGGCGAGCACGAGTCGCTGCTCGAGCTTGCGATGGACCACGGCATCAACGTCGAGCATGCGTGCGGGGGCGTGTGCGCCTGCAGCACCTGCCATGTCTACGTCGAGCAGGGCATGGATTCGCTCTCCGAGGCCACCGAGGCCGAGGAGGACCGCGTGGAAGAGGCGCCGGGCATCAAGCGCACTAGTCGCCTGGGCTGCCAGTGCGAGATCACCGGCGCCGGTCCGATCGTCGTGCGGGTCCCGGCATGGAATCGCAACGCCGTCAAGGAGATCCCGCACTGAACCGTGGGGCGCATGGCCGCCGCGGATGGGGTGCGGCGGTGGCATGGGTCGTGCTTGCGGCATGGGCTGGCGGGTGCGATCGGGACGCGGATGTGCCCAAGGAACGTGCCGGTGCGGCATCGGAGCGCACGTCGGCCTCGGTCAGTGCCGCCGAGGTTGCGCGCGAGGTCGATCGCGGCGTGGGCCTCATGGGCGCCTTCGAGTTCATCGAGGCCGAGCGTGCGTTTGCCGGTGCGGCGGCACGCATGCCGGCTAGCTACGAGGCCCGGCTCGGTCAGGCGATCGCGGTGCTGAACCAGTCGTCCGAGGGCGCTCAGGAACGCGCGATCGGTCTCCTCGGATCCGTGCTCGGCCAATGGCCGGACGATCCCCGTGCATCGCATTGCGAGGGGCTCGCATGGCTTTACCTCGGCGAGCCGGCGAAGGCCCTTCCGCGGTTCCGCCGCGCCGTCGAGCGTGTCCCGTCCGATCCGCACGCCAACTTCTACGTCGGCCAGTGCTGCGAGCTGCTCGGCGAGGCCGAGCTCGCACGCGCGTCCTACGCGCGCGCGGCCGAGCTTGATCCGTACCTGCGGAGCGCGTACCTGGGGATGCAGCGCGTGCTCGCACGCCAGGGCCGGGACGCCGAGGCGGAGGCCATGCTCGACGAGTTCCGCAGGCAGGCCGACAACCCCCGCAGCCACCTGGCCGAGTTCAAGTACACGCGCATGGGTGCGCTCGGCGAGGCCGTGGTCGCGCGCGCCACCGCGCCCGCACCTGACGGTCCGGCCGGGGCGCCCTTCGGAGCCGCCGCGCCGTTCCCGGTCGACGGATGGCCGGCGCCGCCGCTTGCGCTCGACGACCTGCAGCCCGCCGCGGACCTCGACGGAGATGGCACGCTCGACCTCGTCGCGACCTTCCATTGGCCCGAGGAGGGAGTCATCGAGCGTCGGATCGTGCGGTCGCGCCCGGCCGGGCGCTGGGCGGTCGACCCCGCGCCGACCGTCGGGCTTCGACGCGGACGCATGCTGTGGGGTGACCTCGACAACGACGGTCGCGTGGACGTGGCATTCGCCTCCGCGATCGGCAGCCACCTGACGATCGCCACGGGGCTCCATGCCGGGTGGTGCCGCCAGCTCTCCGACGGGAGCTGGCAGCCGTACGAGTTCCGCGGTGCGCTGATTCCCGAGGACGATCTCGCCGCGATCGCGGACCTCGACCACGACGGCGACCTCGACTTCGTCTTCACGGGAGGGTGCCAGACGGGCATCCTCTGGAACCTCGGACGTCCCTCGGCCGACGAACCCGTGGCGTGGGAGCGTCAGGTGCTGCCGATGGCGCTCGCGCCCGCGATGTCGGCCCCCGCGGACCTTGACGGCGACGGCGACCTCGACCTCGTGCTGTGGTCGCGATCGGGTGCCGAGGCCCAGGCGTGGGCCAACGACCGCCTGTGGGCCTGGTCGCGCGCGCCCGGGTTCGGCGAGTTCGAGGCGTCGCGCCCGACGCAGGTGGTGGCCTTCCGGGATGCGGACGATGGCGAGCCCGTGATCGCGACGATCTCGTCGACCGCTCCGGGCGACACCGCGGGTGCGGAGACGTGGCGGCGCTCGAAGGGTGCGTGGCAACGCGCATCGCGCATCGAGGTGCCCGGCGCCGAGTCGCTGTGGGTTGCAGACATTGCCGGCTGCGGCCACGCGAACGTCCTGGTGCAGGAGGCCGGGGCGCTGGTGGTGCTCGACTCGCATGGCCAGCCGATCGAGCGCATCGAGGGCGTGCCTGCCGAAGGCGTGCCGTGCCTGCCGGACGCGCGTGGGCCGGTCGCGGTCTCGCGCCGATCGGCGGCCGGCGCGGTGCCTGCGTGGCTGCCCCCTGGGCCCGGGCGCGGCGCGTTCGCCGCACTGTGGCTGCGGGGCCGCACCGATCCTTCGCAGCAGATGCGCTCGAACGTGAGCGGCATCGGTGCGTCCGTCGATGCACGCGTGGCCGGTGGGTGGGTGGCGGCGGACGCGTTGCCCTGGCGTGGGTCCGGCGCGCAGGCGCTCGAGCCGGTGCTCGTGGGTCTTGGGGGCGCGTCGAAGTGCGACTTCGTCCGCATCGAGTGGCCCGACGCCGTCTTGCAGTCGGAACTCTCGGTGCCCGCCGGAACGCGCACGATCACCGAGACGCAACGGCAGATCTCGAGCTGCCCCGTGATCTTCGCCTGGAACGGCCGTGAGCACGCGTTCGTGACCGATTGCCTCGGCGTCGGCGGCATCGGGTACCTCGCGGGCATCGAACGCGCACCGGACGGCGCGCTCCGCCCCGTGTATCCGCCGCCGCGCCCGCGCGAGCGCGTGCTGATCGGCGGTCCGGACGCGCTGGCGCCCGTCGATGGCCGGTACGACGTCCGCCTCGGCGAGCCGATGGAGGAGGCGTGCTACCTCGATTCCGTCGCGCTCGAGGCGATCGACGTGCCCGAAGGCTGGAGCGTCGCGCTCGACGAACGCATGGGAATCAACGGCCCGCAGCCGACGGGCGAACCCCGGTTCTGGCGGCGTTCGGCGGCCCCGGCCCGCGCGGTGGTGCGCGTGGCGGGTCGCGAATCCGACGCCACGCCGGACCTCGCGTCGGTGGATGGACGCGCGGCCGACCTCGGGCCGGCGGATCCACGATTCATCGGTCGCCTCGCTGCGGAAGCAAGCCTGGAATGCTCGTTCGACGACGCGATCGATTCCGGCCCGGGCGAGCCCATGCTCGTCATGGATGGATGGGTGGAGTACCCGTATTCGTCGACCGGGTTCGGCATGTGGCAGGCGCAGGCGCCGTACCAGGCGCCCACCCTCGAGGCGCGCGACCCTGCGTCCGGTGCGTGGGTGACGCTGGTGCCCGAGTACGGATACCCCGCGGGCATGCCGCGCCGCTGCATCCTTCCCGTGCCCGTCGATGCACTCCCGCGCGGTTGCCGTGAACTGCGCCTCCGCACCACGATGGAGGTCTATGTCGACGCCGTGCGGCTGGCCTGGGGCGAGCCGTGTCCGGACGCCGTGCGGCATCGGGCCACGCTCGCCGGCGCCACGATGGCGGATGCCGGGTTTGCGCGGCGCGTACCCCGTCCGCAGCGTCGACCGGACTACGACTACGCGCGCCGCGTGCCGCTCTGGGACTGTCGCGTGCAGCCGGGGGCGTACACCGCGTTCGGCGAGTGCATCGAGCTGCTGGCCGCGATCGACGATGCGGTCGCGATCTTCGGGGCCGGCGAGGAAGTCCGGCTGTCCTTCGATGCCCGGTCGGTGCCGGCGCCGACCCGCGGGATGCGGCGGACGTGGGTGCTCGACGTGGCGGGGTGGTGCAAGGACATGGACCTCCACACGGGCTCGGGCGCCACGCTCGACCCGCTTCCCGTCCGGGAGGGCGCGAGCCCCGGTGCGGAGCGTGACCGGCTCCACCGGCGCCACAACGTGCGTTGGAACGGCGGGCGCTGAGGCGGTTTCCCGTCGGCCAGGGGTTCCGGCGTCCGTAGACTTCGGGGCCTATGGACCCGTCTCCCAAGCCACGCATGCAGCCGGGTGGGGTCGTGACGAGGCGCATGGCGAAGCTGCTGCTGGCGGTCCTGCTGCTGTTCGCGCTGCTGGCGTTCAACTCGATCTCACTCTCGGCGGTGACCTTCGCGGAGTGGGTGACGGGGCGCAGCCTCCAGAACGGCTTCTACCTCTGGATGTTCATGGTGCACCTGGTGCTCGGGATCGCGATCACGGTGCCGGCCGTGGCGTTCGGGGCGTGGCACTGGAAGCGGGCGCACCACCACCCGAACCGGGCCGCCGTGCGGATGGGCAACGTCGCGTTCGTCGCGGCGCTCGTGACGCTCGCCACCGGCTTCCTCCTGATGCGCGTCGAGGTGGCCGGTGCGTCCTTCGACCCGCTCGGCGTGCGTGGCCGGTCGTTCGCCTACTGGTCGCACGTCGCGGCGCCGCTCGTCCTCGTGTGGGCGTTCGTCCTGCACCGGCTCGCGGGGCGGCGCATCCGGTGGGGCACCGGCATCGGCGTCGCGACTGCGTCGCTCGTGCTGGCCGGCGGCTTCATCGCATGGCACGGCTGGGACGCAACGCGTGCCCGCACGGGCCCGCGTGACGGGGAGCGCTACTTCGAGCCGAGCCTGGCACGCACAGCGAGCGGAGCATTCATCCCCGAGCGTTCCCTGCGCATGAACGACTACTGCGTGCAATGCCACCAGGACTCGTTCCACGGCTGGGCCCACAGCGCGCATGCGGCAAGCAGCTTCAACAACCCGCTGTACGCCTTCAGCGTCCGAGAGACACGCCGGCAGGCGTTCGAGCGGGAGGGCACCGTCAACGATGCGCGCTTCTGCGCCGGGTGCCACGATCCGGTTCCGTTCTTCACGGGCGCGTTCGAGGATCCGCGCTTCGATGACCCGGACTACGACGTGTCGAAGGATCCGCTGGGGTCCGCGAGCATCACGTGCACCGCGTGCCATTCGATCACGTCCGTGACGTCGACGCGCGGCAACGCCGACTATGTGATCGAGGAGAGCCCGCACTATCCGTTCGCGTTCAGCGACAGCCCGTTCCTGCAGTGGGTGAACCGGCAGCTCGTCTTCGCCAAGCCTGCGTTCCACAAGGCGACGTTCCTCAAGCCCGAAGTGCACCGAAGCGCCGAGTTCTGCTCGACCTGCCACAAGGTGTTCCTGCCCGAGGAGCTCAACGACTACAAGTGGCTGCCGGGGCAGAACCACTACGACAGCTGGCGCCTCAGCGGACGCAGCGGCCATGGCATCCAGGCATGGCACTGGCCGAAGGAGGCCGCCACGGACTGCAACGGATGCCACATGCCGCTGCAGGCGAGCGCCGATCCCGGCGCGAAGCCGCGCGGCGCGGACGGAAGCATCCTGCTCAAGGGCCATCTCTTCCCGGGCGGGAACACGGCGACCGCGCGGGCGTCGGGCCTGCACGACTGGTCGGGCGCGCTGGCGGCCACCGAGGCGTTCAACGCGAACGTGCTCCGCGTCGACATCTTCGGCGTCACGCCCGAGGGCGGGGCCGAGCTCGCGCCGCTTCCCGATGCCGCGCCCGCGCTCCAGCCGGGACGCCGCCATGAGATCGAGGTGGTCGTCCGTGCGCTCGGTGCGATCGGCCACGCGTTCACGCAGGGCACGGTCGACAGCAACGAAGCCTGGATCGACGTGACGGTGCGTGCCGGCGACCGGGTCATCGGCCGTTCGGGAGCGCTCGGCGAGGGCAACGGCGTCGATCCGTGGAGCAAGTTCCTGAACGTGTGGATGCTCGACCGCGATGGGCGTCGCATCGACCGTCGTAATCCGCAGGACATCTTCGTTCCGCTGTACGACCACCAGGTGCAGCCCGGCGGGGCCGAGGCGACGCGCTACGCGTTCACCGTGCCGGCGGGCACCGAGGGGCCGATCACCGTCGAGGCCGCGGTGCGCTACCGGAAGTTCGATCTCACGTACCTGCGGTACGTGTACGGCCCCGGGCACACGAACGAGCTGCCGATCATGACGATGGCCACGGACCGCGTGACGTTCGGCGGGCCCGCGCAGGACGGGCCTGCGGCGGGCACGTCCGCACCGGCGGCCGCGGCGGCGACTGCCGGTCCCGCGCCGGTGCCCGCGTGGGAGCGCTGGTACGACGCGGGAATCGCCCGGTTCCGCACGGCCGAGCGCGCGGGCGGCAAGGGCCAATGGACCCGTGCCGACGAGGCGTTCCGCCGCGTCACCGACGCCGGCAGCGCGCAGGCGCTGGTGGCCCGCGCGCGCGTGGCGCTGCGCGAGGGACGGTTGGCCGACGCGGGCGAGCATCTGCGCGCCGCGGCTGCGGTCGAGGGACATCCGGTCCCCTGGAGCGTGGCGTACTGGAGCGCCGTGATCGATCTGCAGCAGGGCGAGTACGAACGGGCGATCGCGGGCTTCGCCGACGTCTCGGCGACGCGGTTCCCCGAGGCGCGGACGCGCGGATACGACTTCTCGCGCGACGATCGCCTGCTCGTCGAGTGGGCGACGGCGTGCCTGGAGCGCGCGCGGCAGCTGCGTGAACCGGCGGACGCGGCGCGGCGGACCGAATTGCTCGAACAGGCACACAGGCTGGCCCAGGCCGCCGTCGACCAGGACCAGCAGCGCTTCGCGACGTGGTACGTGTTCCTCCAGGCGATCGAGGCGCTCGGCGACTCGGAGGCCGCCGCACGCGCCCGCGTCGAGTACGAGCGCTACCGTCCCGACGACAACGCACGCGACCGCGCCGTCACGGCGGCGCGTGCCGCGAACCCGGCGGCGGACCATGCGGCCGAGCCCGCGGCGGTCTACGACCTGCAGCGCCCGGGCGCGCCGGGGCTTCCGACCGGCATGGCGCGGGGTGCTCCGTGACGGCCGGAGCGCACGGCCCGAGCGACGCGGACGGTCCGGGCGAGCGCCAGCCCACGGCGGAAGACGGCCGTCCCATCGCGCACGCGTTCTGGGTGTCGCTCGGCGTGGCAGGCTCCGTGGCGTTGACGGTGTTCGCGTGGCGCTGGGCCATGCGGCCCGGGGCTCCTGCGCCCGTGGAGCCGGCTTCGGTGGCGGGTCCCGCTCCGGCACGGGCCCATGCCACCGCAGCGTTGCCCTTCGAGGACGTCACGGAGGCCTGGGGCATCGACTTCCGTCGCACCGACGGCGCGGACGGACGGCGCTTGCTTCCCGAGACCATGGGCGGCGGCGTCGCGGTGTGGGACGTCGATGCCGACGGAGACCTGGACATGCTGTTCGTGGACGGCGACGCGTGGCCCGACGCGCCCGCCGGAACGCCGCACGGGCAGGGCATCGTCGTGTACGTGAACCGCGGTCGGGAGACGACCGGCCCCCGCTTCGTGCGCGCGACCGACACCGGCCTGGGTGCGCCGCGCCAGGCGATGGGGCTCGCCATGGCCGACCTCGACGGCGACGGACGTCCTGAGATCCTCGAGACGGGCGTCGGCGGCATCCGGCTCTTCGCCGCGGAGCAGGCGTCGGCCGGCTCGCCACCTCGATGGCGGGACGTCACGCGGGAATCGGGCATGTCGGACGTTCCCGGGTGGACCACGGCCGCGGGATTCGCCGACCTTGATGCCGACGGCGACCTCGACGTGGTGCTGGGCCGGTACGTGGAGTGGTCCGCGGAGATCGATTTCGCCGTGGGCTACACGCTCACGGGCATCGGCCGTGCCTACGGCGCCCCGAACGGATTCCGCGGCACCGACGTCGCGTTCCTCGAGCAGGTCGCACCCATGCGGTTCGAGGACCGGTCCACCGAGCGTGGGTTCGTGGCCCGCAACCGATCGACCGGTGAGCCGCTCTCGAAGTCACTTGGCCTCGTGATCGACGACGTCGACTCGGACGGCGACCTCGACGTGTTCGTGGCCAACGACACGGTGCAGAACCTGCTCTTCGTCAACGACGGGCGCGGACGCTTCACTGAGCGAGGCGTCGAGTCCGGCACCGCGTTCGACCGCAACGGTGCGGCCACGGGCGCGATGGGGTGCGACTCGTCGCACCTGCGCAACGACCGGGCACTCGCCATCGCCGTCGGAAACTTCGCGAACGAACCGGCGAGCCTCTACGTCACGCCGGGCGACGGGCGCTTCGCCGACGATGCGATCGTCGACGGCATCTCGGCGGCCACTCGGCGCGCACTGACCTTCGGGGTGGTTTTTGCCGACCTCGATGGCGACGGTCACGAGGACCTGGCACTGGCCAATGGCCACATCGAGCCGCGGATCGCGGAGGTCCAGGCGTCCCAGTCCTGGGCCCAGCCCGCACAGGTGTTCCGAAACGTCGGCGCCGGCGGAGGCCCCGCGTTCGCCGAGGTGCCCGCCGCTGCGCTTGGCGCGCTCGCGCGGCCGATGGTCGGGCGAGGCCTGGCCTGGGGGGATCTCGATGGCGACGGCGCGTTGGACCTTGTGCTGGCCGCACTGCGTGGCGCGCCCATGGTCGCCCGCAACGCCGCGGCGCAGGGCGGGACGCTCGCGGTACGTCTGGACAACCCGGGTTCGCCCGGGAACCGTGCCGCCATCGGGGCAACGCTCGAGGTCGAACGGGACGACCGAACCGTGCTGCGCCGGACGATCATGCCCACGCGCAGTTACCTGTCGCAGGTTCCGCCGGTCGCCTGGCTCGGCATGGGATCCACTCCGGCGCGGCGGATCACCGTTCGTTGGCCCGACGGCACCATCTCCGTCCACGCGCCCCCTGAGGGTGTCCGTGAGACCGTGCTCGTGCATCCGCGCCACAGGTGAAATGCGCCGCGCCCGGCACGCAAGGCGTGCCGGGCGCGGGATGTCATGCGTCGGGCGGGGCGGAATCGTTCAGGGGCAGGTGCCCCATGCCGAGAGCAGGATGCCCAGGTCGATGCCATCGACCGTACCGTCGTCGTTCAGGTCGCCCGCGCCCGGGCCACCACCCCAGGCCGCCAGCATCGATCCCAGGTCGGTTCCGTCGACGAACCCGTCGTTCGAGAGGTCGCCGGGGCACGGCGTCTCGCAGGTGACGACCGTGATCGCGAAATCGTCGATGCCCGCCTCGGTGATCGAGTTGTCGGGCGTGTCCGAGATCGAGAACCGGACCCGGACATTGGACGTCAGTGCGGGGAGCACCGACCGCAGCGAGAACGACTGGCGCACCCACGCGTTAGGCGTGGGATACGTCGTGATGCTCATCACGTTGGCCCACGTCGCGCCACCGTCGGCGCTCGCCTGGACGACCAGCGGGTCGACCTCCGCCGGGGTGGCCCCCGCCGGCGCCGCGTCGCTGCAGAAGTACCACGCCCAGAACGACACGGTGGCGTCGACACTGCCCGAGAGGTCGAACGACGGGCTGGTGAGCCGCGTGGTGCCGATGTCGACGTCGAGCGTGTTGGCCGTGCCCGAACCGTTCTGCGTCACGAACGCCTTCGTGCCGACCGCGCTCGCGTCCGAGCTCGGGGCCGCGGCGTAGGTTCCGCTGGTGGTTCCGGTCGGGGTGGCGACCACCCATGTTCCCGTCGTGAGTCCGCCTTCGTTGGCAACGGTCCAGTCGCTCGTCACGCCCTCGAAGTCGATCGCGACCGGAGTGCCCGTCCCGGTCTGGACGGACAGCCCGGAAGGCCCTGCCTGTCCCGCGGCAGGCTCGGTGTACGTCGTGGTGCCGCCGTTGGAGAGCTGCGCCGAGACGTACCACGACACCTGGTCGCCGCACGCGAACGCCGGGAGCGCCGCCTGCCAGTCGTTGCCCCCTGCGCTTGGGAGCTGCTGCGACTGCCACGCGCCCCCGTTGCTGCGCCACCAGAGCCGCACGCTGCCGGACACGATTGAACCGCCGCCGGCAACAGCCGTCCGTACCCGGAAGTTCGTCGCCGAACCCGGCGCCGCGACCGACGGACGCCCGTCAGGGAACGAGAACGTCACGTTGATCGGCGGCACGTTCATGTAGACGACGATCCCGGTGCAGGTGCCCGCGACGAGGTCGAGGTACGTGTCGCCGTTGATGTCGAACACCGCGACGTCGGTCCACCAATCCAGTTCCGAGGCGGGAATGATGAGCGACGGCGACGTGATCTCGTCCAAGATGCCCGAGGGCGATCCCGCGAAGACGTTGCGATAGATGTGCGTGCGACGCGAGTGCGATGCCCCCGTGGACTGCGGGCAGAAGGGCCCGAGGTCGGCATCGACGTCCGTGATGATGACGTCGACGCGTCCGTCCTTGTCGAGGTCGCCGACCTGCGTGCTGTTGCCGAATTCGCTCAGGCTGTCGGCGATTGTGTAGCTCGTGAAGTTCGGCTCGCCGTTGGCGGCGTTGCCGGTGTTCAGGAGGTACTTGTCCTGGCCGTCGTCGACGATGACGAGGTCGAGGCGCCCGTCGTTGTTGAGGTCGGCCTTGTCGCCGTGATAGGGCTGGCCGAACGCGATGTTCTTGAGCGTGAAGCCCGCGCCCGCGGCGGACTTCGTGTAGACGCTCACGGCCTGGCCGCCGGTGAGCGTGTTGATGCGCACGATGTCGTCGCGGTTGTCGCCGTTGAAGTCGCCGGCGACGGCCATGTTGCCGAACGCGGAGTTCATCTGTTCCGCCGTCAGGACGCTGGCCGACGCGTCGTAGAACGTGCCGGGGTTCGTGGCGCCGCGGTTGAGGAGCAGCTTGTTGTCGTAGTCGAGCGCCGCGTTCTCCGCCGGGCTCTGCTGGCATTCGCCGGCGTCGTTCGTGTCGCCGTCGCCGTTGATGTCGTAGCAGAGGGTGCCCGAGGTCTCGGGGGTGTCGTAGTCGGTGTAGAAGACGTCCGGGTAGCCGTCGCCGTTGAAGTCGCCGACCGCGGCGTCGCAGAATCGCGGGTTGGCCGCGTTGCCGTTGCGGGCGAAGAGGTCCGGGATCCGGTCGACCTCGAACCGGAGGCCGCGCCAGTTGCCGTTGGCGTCGTCGCCGAGGTTGATGTAGACGCGCGGCTGGCCCAGGATGCTGTTGACGTGGTCGCTCATCGTGGTGGCGGTGATGAGGTCCAGCCAGCCATCGAGGTTCACGTCCACGACCTCGACGTCGCGGTCGTTCGTCGGGTCGAGCAGACCCGAGTAGCCGCTGATGTCGCTCGCGGATCCGTACTCGTTCGTGCGATCGACCAGGATGCCGCCCTCGTTCATGAAGAGGATGTTGCGGAACCCGCCCTGGATGCTCCCGGGGAACTTGCGCATGCACACGAGGTCGACGTCGCCGTCCTGGTCGAGGTCGCCCCAGCCGAAGTCCTTCTCGAGGTTGTCCGCGCCGATGAGCGACGCGGACGCGACCAGTCGCGAGCTGGTCTGGTTGGAGTACGTGACCCAGTTCTGCGCAGACGCGGTCCCGGTGGCCGCGAGCGAAGCGAGGGCGAGGGTGATGGAGGCCTTGATGGTCATGGTCGGTGTCTCGTGTCGGATGAAACGCGTGGTCTGTTTCGGGATCACGGGCAGGTGCCCCAGGCGGCCAGCAGCACGCCGAGGTCCTGGCCGTTCACGGTGCCGTCGTCATTGAGGTCCGGGGCGGGCTGCGCCGAGCCCCACGCCGCCAGCAGGACGCCCAGGTCCAGCCCGTTGACGGCTCCGTCGCCGTCGAGGTCGCCGGTGCATGCTCCGCACTCGTCGGGCACGCCGTCGGCGCCCGCGTCGAGGCTGGTGCCGCGGGCGATGTCCCGGACGTCCGCGACGCCGTTGCCGTTGCAGTCGGCGTTCCCTGACTCGGGCATCTCGTACGCCTGGACCAGCCAGTCGAGGTCCGTCTCGTCGACGTCGCCGTCCTGGTCGATGTCGTGCATTGCGCCGGGGTTGTCGGGCGTGACGACCGGGGTGGCGTAGGCCATCGCGAAGGACGCGAGGTCGAGCGCGTCGACGTGACCGTCGCCGTCGCCGTCGAATTCCATGCGCCCGAGCGAATCGAGGAAGGCCACGAGCTGCGCCTTCTGGGCCTCGGGGAGCTTCGCGAATGCGGCGGCACTGCCGGCAGCCTCGCCGTATGGCCCATGGAGCGCGATGGCGGTTCGGACGCGGTCGCTGAACGTCCCGCCCGACGCGGCGCCGTTGTGCAGCATCGGATCGCGCGTACGGAGGTTCCAGAGGGTGGGGGTGCGGAGTTCCGTCTCCCACGCGTATCCGTCGGCGACGCCGTCACCCTGGAGGCCCATGTCATGGAGCATGAAGTCCGTGTACGGCCGGATGACCTGGCCGCGGATCGCATCCTCGAGGGCAGGGGCGTTCGACGTGGTCCACTCGGGCACGTGGCACTTCGCGCAGCCGACCGAGATGAAGAGCGACTCGCCGGACATGCCGGAACGCGGCGTCTGGGGTGGCACGGACAGGTAGCGCTGGAAGTGCGTCACCCGGTCGATGAATGCGAAGCCCTGTGCATCGGCGATGTCCTCGGGCTCGGGGACGGGGTCGCACTGCGCCAAGCGCGCGGCGTCGCCGTTGGGTGCGTTTTCCTCCATCAGCAGACGGTTCGTGATGCCCATCTCGTTGCGGGTGGCGTCCGCCGAGAAGCTCAGCACCGTGGCGACCTGCGCCTTCCAGCCGAAGCGGCCCGCACGCAGCGGTGCGTTCGCGTCTGTCTCTTCGAGGGGGCGTACCCAGTGCACGCGCCCCGAGACGCCGTCGCCGTCGAGGTCGTCCGGATCCTCGAGCGCCGCGATCGCCGAGTCGGGAACGGCCTCCACCATCCCGAACGCCATGCTCGAGTTGGTCATCCGGATGGCCGTGAGGTTCGCCTCGGCGGGGACGTGTTCCTTGCAGAACTCGCTGACGGCGAACTCCTGCAGCAGGGTCTGCGGCTCGCCCGGGATCATGCTGAAGGAACCCTTGTCGGACATGCCGAAGTGCGTCACGCTGGCGTTGCCCCATCCGCCCGTGGGCGTGGAATGGCAGCTCTGGCAATTCGATTTGTTGAAGATCGGTCCCATGCCCTCAGCCGACGGGATCGGCGTCGAGTAAAGCGTCTTGCCTTCCTCGAAGAGCGCCAGTTGAGCGGCCGTCAGGCCACGCAGCGGGTCGCCGGCCTTGGGTTGGAGGAAGATCTCGCCGGCGTTCGCCACGCCCGCGACGGCGAGCGGTGCGGTGAGCAACAGGGTCTTCGGAATCAGCATGCTTCTGATCTCCAATACGATGAAGTCGTCGTGGGGACGACCGCGGGGCGCTGCGGACGGCATGCTGCGCTTCCGACTGTAAGCGTCCGGTGGGCCGAGAGTTCCCATAAACCGGACGGATTCGACGCCTCTAATCTAGCCCCGGAGTTGTGGCCGGGCTACCTCAAGGTCCGCAAACACTTCTATACTTTTCAGATATGGATCGGGTCCTCGCGAACGCTGCCGCTCGATTCGCCCTTGCAACGGTCCTGTTCACGGGCCCGGCCTGCGCACAGGAGTCCGCGCCGGGGTCCTCGGACGGCGCAGGCTCGCCGGCGTCCGTCATGGCCGCCCAGCCCGCACCGCCCGCCGCGCCCGGTGTTCCTGCCGCTTCCGCCCCGACGGATCCGCGCGTCGCCGAGATCCAGGCGGCGTTCCGGGCGGGCGATTTCCCTTCCGCCGAGTCGAAGTGCCGCGTCTGGGCCTCGGCGGCTCCCGGCGACCCCCGCGCAGCCTTCTACCTTGGGCTCGCGCTGCACAAGCAGAAGCGGTACGGGGACGCCTTGCCGCAGCTCGAGGCCGCCGAGCGCGCCGCGCCGGGCGCGTTCCCCGAGCGTCCGCACGTCCCGCACTACCTCGGGTGGTGCCGCCTCTACCTCGGGGACCTCGCGGGCGCCAAGGTCGCATTCATCGAGCACGCGCGCATGTTCCCCGACTACGACGACACGCAGTTCGCGCTGGGCGTGATCGCCTACGACGAGGACCGGACGTCCGACGCCGAGCGCCAGTTCCGTCGCGCGCTTGCACTGCTCGACGCGCAATCGGGGCCGGCCCGCGAGCGCGCCAAGTGCCTCGCGCGCCTGGGCGACTGTGCCATGCGTCGCGATGACCTTGCGGCGGCGGAGCGCGAGTACCGAGCGGCGCTCGCGCTCTGGCCCGACCACCACGAGGCGTGGGCCAAGCTTGCGCGCGTGCTCGACCGCACCGGCAAGCCGGACGAAGCCAAGGCCGCCCGTGCGAGGCAGCAGGCGATCCTCGACGGCGCGTCGAAGCGGCCGGCCGGGACCGTCCCGTGATTCCCGTCGCGTGGATGATCGCGGCCGTGGCGTGGTGCGATGCCCCTGCGATCCGATTCGATGATGCGACCGTCGCGAGCGGGATCGACCTGGAGCTGACCAGCGGGCGCATGCCATCGTCGGCGATCCTTGAGGTGAAGGGGTGCGGGCTTGCGCTCATCGACTTCGATGGAGATGGCGACCGCGACCTCTTCTTCCCCAACGGTGCCACGTTGGACGCACCTGAGGCAGGTCCCGGCGCACGGCTGTACGAGAACCTCGGTGGGCTGCGCTTTCGCGACGTCACCGAAGGCATGGGAGCGCGCCACCGCCGCTGGAGCTTCGGCGCGGCGGTCGGCGACTTCGACGGCGACGGCCGGGATGACCTGTACGTCTGCTGCTGGGGGCCTGACGTGCTGCTGCGGAACCTCGGCGGCGGCCGCTTCGAGGACGTCACCGCCGCGGCGGGGCTGGGTGACCCGGGGTGGTCGACGAGTGCGGGATTCGCCGACTTCGACGCGGACGGCGACCTTGACCTGTTCGTCGTGAACTACGTCGAGTTCGATCCGAAGGCCGCGCCGCCCCCGCCCGCGCAGTTCAAGGGCATGGTCGTCCTGGCCGGGCCGCGCGGCTACGCCGCCCGCGCCGACCTGCTCTACGAGAACCGGGGCGACGGCACGTTCCGCGAGGTGGGTGCCGAGGCCGGGATCGGCAAGGCGATCCCTAGGTTCGGCCTCAACCTCGCCATCGTGGACTTCGACGGTGACCGCCGTCTCGACGTCTTCGTCGCCAACGACTCCGAGCCGAACGCGCTCTTCATGAACCGTTCCGCCCCGGGCGGGCCGATGCGCTTCGAGGAGCGCGGCATGCAGGCGGGCGTCGCGACCAACTTCGACGGCGCCGCGCAGGCATCGATGGGGATCGCGGTCGGCGACGTCGACGGCAACGGGTTCCCCGACGTCTTCACGACGAACTTCTCGAGTGACACGAACACGCTCCACCTCAATCTCGACGGCCGCTTCTTCGACGACCGCACCTCGCAGTACGGGCTTGGTGCCCCGAGCAGGCCGCTGCTCGGCTGGGCCACCGCGTTCGTCGATTTCGACCACGACGGCGCCGAGGACGTGGTGGTGTTCAACGGGCACGTCTACCCGCAGGCAACGAAGGCGACCATGGACTCCGAGTACGAGCAGCCGCCGCTGGTCATGCGGCGGGCGGGCGGGCGATTCGAGGTGGTCGCGGACGCCGGTCCCGGACTGCATGCGCCTCACCGCGACCGCACCGCCGTGTTCGACGACCTCGACGGCGACGGCGACGTCGACATCGTGGTGGGCGAGCTCAACGGCAAGGTGCGCGTGCTGCGGAACCTCCACGACCGCGCCGACGACTGGGTCAAGGTGCGCGCAAAGGCTCCCGGGCCCGCGGGCAGCCACGGCATCGGCTGCCGCGTGCAGCTCTGGGGTGGCGGGAAGGTGCTCGCGCACCGGTGGATCTGGTCGGGCGGGCCGTTCCAGAGCACGGCGAGCGTCGAGGTGCACTTCGGCGTGCCCGCAGTGTGGGGCGATGACCTCTCGGTGAGCGTCGAGTGGCCGCTCCTCGCGAAGCCCGGCGACTCTTCCTCGGGCGTCATGGGCACCTGTTCCGTCCCGGTCCGGCGCGGCCAGTCCGTGACCGTTGGTCGCGACATCACAGGAGCGGGGACACCAGGTTCGCCAGGTTCTCGGTGAACCGGGTCAGCGCACCCCGGCGCGCCCACGCGTTCGGGTCGACGCGATCGCTGTCGGCGAGGTACGAGTGCTGGAGGCGCCGCATCGAGCGCGTGAACGCGTCGTCGTAGACCACGACGCTGGTCTCGAAGTTGATCTCGTAGCTGCGGCGATCGAGGTTGGCGGTCGTGACGATCGCGAACTCGTCGTCCACCGACACCGTCTTCGAGTGCAGGAAGCCGCGACGGTGCTCCCAGAGCTCGACGCCTGCGTCGAGCAGCAGCGCGTAGTTCGCGCGGCTTGCCCAGGCGGCGAGCAGGCTGTCGTTGGCGCGCGGGAGGATCAGCGTGACGCGGATTCCCCGCCGCGCCGCGACCGCCATGGCGGCGAGGGTCGGGCTGTCGGGGATGAAGTACGGCGTGCTGAGGACGATCTCGCGGCGCGCGAGCTGGATCGCCGCCTGGATCAGCTCGCGCACGACGCTGTTCTCGAAGTTCGGGCCCGAGGGCAGCACCTGCGCCGGGATGCCTCCGGGCAGCGGCAGGGGCTCCACGACCTCGGACGCCGCGACCCGGTGGCCCGTGTCGAGTTCCCAGTCCTCGAGGAAGAAGATCTTGAGGTCGCGCACCGCGGGGCCGCGGATCCGCATCCAGCTGTCGACGTAGGGCTCCTTCGGCCCCAGGCGGCCGCCGGACTTGAAGTCGGGGTCCGCGACGTTGCGGCTTCCCGTCTGCGCGACGGTCCCGTCGACGATGACGAGCTTGCGATGGTTGCGGATGTCGATGCGCGCGAACAGGATCCGTACGAGCGTCGCCGGGAGCGCCTCGACCACGCGCACGCCCGCCGCCTCGAGACGTCGCCGCATCGGGCTCTTCAGGAACCCCCGCGACCCGATTCCGTCGACCAGCAGGCGCACGTGGACGCCGCGGCGCGCCGCGCGCTCGAGCGCGGCGGCCAGGCGCTCGCCCGTCGCGTCGCATTCCCAGATGTAGAAGAGGAGGTCCGCGGTGCGCTGCGCGGCATCGACGTCCGCCTCCATCCAGCGAACCTGTTCCTCGGGGTCCCCGGTCAGCTGCACGAGGTTCCCGCCCAGCACCTGAGGCGCCCCCGAGGCCTCGCCCAGGCGCGCGAGCTGCATGTCTGCGGTGCTGAGGGATGCCGCCAGCACCCGTGGGTCGCGCGGCTCGGCGGCCAGGGCGCCCTCGACCGCGGCCACGATGCGCGCGTGCCGGCGCCGACGCACCGCACCCACCCGGTTCTCGCCGATGATCACGTAGATCGCCGCTCCGAGCAGCGGCATCGCGAAGAGCGCGGCAATCCACGCGAGCGCCGCCGTCGGGCGCGAGCCCTTCGTGAACACCACCCGGACCGCAAGCGCCACGTTGATCGCGAATGCCAGGGCGACCAACCACACGAACGCGTCGGCCGCGCCGTGCATCCCCATGCGCTCGCGCAGCACGTGCTGGATCAGCCAGTCCATCGGCGCACCTTGCCGCCGACGCGGCGGGTCACTCCAGGATCTCGACGATCTCGAAGCGCTTCTCGCCCTTGGGCAGGTCGGCGCGGACCGTCTCGCCGACGCGGGCCTTCATCAGCGCGACCCCGAGCGGGCTCGAGGACGTCACCTCGATGTGGTCGGAGTCGTCATCGGTCATGTTGCCGACGAGCTTGTACGTCTGCGACTTGCCAGAGGCGACATCGCGGAGGCGGACCACCGCGCCGAGGAAGACCATGTCCTTCGGCACCGACGTGTCGCCGGCGACTTGCGCGGTGCGGAGCCGCAGCTCGAGCTCGCGGATCTTGGCCTCGACGAGGCCCTGTTCCTCGCGCGCCGCGTGGTAGTCGGCGTTCTCCTTGAGGTCGCCGTTGGCGCGTGCCTCAGCGATGCGCGTGGAGATCACCGGACGCTGTGCGTACAGGTCCTTGAGCTGCTGCTCCATGCGTGCGCGATCGGCGGGGGAGATGATCTCCATCGGCGTCTCCGGGCGGGTCGTTGCCGGGGGTGTGTCCGGCGGTACCGAGGCAAAAACGGACTGCGGCGGGAACTCCCGCCGCCGATGAGGGAAGGTTAGCGGATGCTCGAAGCGCCCGCAAGTCCGGAACGGGCCGCCCGGCGCGGCCAGAGTGCGGCCGCCCACGCCCCGGCCGCGATGGCCCATGGCCATGCAGCGACGGCGCCGAAGGAGGGGTTCCTCGTCACGGACCGCGCCGAGGAGCCTTCCAGGATTCCGACGAACGGTCCGACGAGCGCCGGCCATGGAGGCGGGGCACCCCAGGCATCGAGGCCCACGCCGAGGCATGGAATTGCAATCAGCACCATCCCGGCGCCCATCGGTGAACACCGGCCACCTGCCGCAAGTGCCACCGCGCCCCCGCATGCGACGGACCATCCGCACACGAGCGCGTCAAGCGCCGCAGCGTCACCGAGGGTCTGGCCAGACACGAGGTGAAGTGGCCAGAACGCCGCCTGGAACGCGATCACCAGCGTCAATGCATCGAGCGCCGCGCGCGCCGCCGACCAGCCGGCCGGCGGCATTGCGATCCTCCAGAGCGGCCAAGCGACGCACATGCCGAATGCCGCGAGTGCGACGAACGCACGCACCGACGGTGCATACGCGCCGGACGTCGGCTCGATGGGGCGACGTTCCCCAACCGTCACGACGAAGGCCAGCATCGCGAAGGCAACCGCCGCAAAGAGCATGCTGCGCGGAAGGGGCATGCGTCCATGCTACGGACGGTCCGCCCGGAGGCGCCGGGCGAGGCTCAGTCGACGAGCGTGAAGTCGCCGCGCAGGTCGATGGAGGTCGACTGGCCTGCGTCGATGCGTCCGGTCCGGTCGAACGCGTGCTGCAGCACCGCGAGCTTCTGGCTCGCGGGGACCTCGGACGCGGTCTCCTTGCCGGGTTCACATCCCCATACGACGGCGCAGCCCGTCTCGGTGGAGAAGCGAATCGTTCCGTCGCGCCCGAACGCCGACATGTCGACCGTCGCCACCTGGCGTCGCCACGGCCGGTCGGCCATCAGCGCGGCCATGCGCAGTGCGGCCGTGACCTCGGGGGCCTGCCATGCATCCCCGAAGGCCGTTGGCCTCGGGCTCGAGGCGCCCGTGATGCGCATGAGCCGCGGGCCCTTGCCGGCGGGGTACTGGCGGGGCAGCAGCCGTCCGCGCGTGTCAACGAGGTGTTCGCCCTGCGCGTCGCAAACCAAGGCAAACGGGATGGCCCATGCACCTTCGACGACGACTTCGTCGACGTCGGTCCGGCGCACCTGCGAAACGTCCGGCATCCAGCCGCAACGACGCACGGCCTCGCGCGCTTCGATGAGCCCGTCGCGGTCGAATGGCGAACTCGCCACCGACCGGAGCACCGCGCGCTGCATGGCCAGGCGCTCGTCGGCCGGCAGCCAGTCCGGCGCTCCGCCGAGCACGACGCGGATCGGGGCGGGCAGCGACCGCTCGGAGGTGCGTTCGAGAAGCCTGGGGACCCAGATCGCGAGCCCCATCGCGGTTGCGACGAGTCCCGTGCACCACGCGGCGGGGATCACCCAACCCGGTGCACCGGCGGAGCCGGAAGCGAGGCGTTCGGCGGAATCGGACTTCGTGCGTGACCGTGCCATGGATCCCGGTTCATCGGCCGGAGGGCCGTGCCGGGTGCAGTCGCCGCATCAAGCCGCGACGCGACGGCCACCGGGCCGGCCGAGCGCCGCCCGGCCGAGCGCCGCCCGCACGAGCCGGGCCACCAGGTCCTCCATCGGCATCCCGGCATGGCGCGCGGCCTTCGGCACCAGCGAGTGGTCGGTAAAGCCCGGCATGGTGTTGATCTCCAGGAACCAGGGCCCGCGGTCGTCAAGCATGAAATCGGCGCGCGCGACGTCCCGGCACCCGATGGCATGCCACGCGGCCCGCGTGAAGGCGCGCACGGCGTCGGCAACGCCGGCAGGCAGAACCGGGTCGAGCACGTACTCGGTGTCGTCGCGGTGGTACTTGGCCTCGTAGTCGTACGTTCCCGCGCGCGGGCGGATCTCGATGATCGGCAGGCACTCGCCGTCGACCATGCCGACGGTGAGCTCGCGTCCACGGACGAATTCCTCGGCCATGAGCCGGCCGCGCCGCGGCTCGAGCTCAAGCCGGGCACGCTGGACCTCCTGCGGGGTCGAGCAGATGCGCAGGTCGACGCTCGACCCATCGTCGGACGGCTTCAGCACCAGCGGGCAGGGCACGTCGACGGGCTGGCCCATGCGGACTTCCTGCGAGCGCGGCGTGGGAACCCCGAGTTCGGCGACGAGCGCCTTGGTCGCGACCTTGTCCATCGCCAGGCGGGCCGCGCGGGGGCGGCAGCCGACGTACGGGCGGCCATCGAGCTCGAGCAGGTCCTGGAGCGGGCCGCCTTCTCCCCACGAGCCGTGCAGGACCGGGAAGACGACGTCTGCGCGCACGGCGCGGAGCTCGTCGAGCCCGATGCGGTCGATGGCGAGGTCGGTGACGCGGAACCCGGCGCGCTGGAGCGCCCCGGCCACCATCGTTCCGGAGCGCAGGCTCACCTCGCGTTCGGCGTCTGGGCCTCCCTTGAGGACGATCACGTGCACCGAAGCGGGGTCGAACGAAGCATCCATCGCGGCACCTCCTTGCGGACCATGGCGCGCCGTCCGGTGGCGCGCCGCGTGGGCGGTCAGTCCTGCCCGCGCTTCCAGAAGACTACTTCCCGTTCGAGCCGGACGCCCGTGCGCGCGAGCACCTCCTGCCCGACGCGCTCGACGAGTTCCATGACGTCGGTGGCCCGCGCACCGGGCCTCACGGTGATGAAGTTGCCGTGCTGCATGCTCACCGTCGCACCGCCGACCGACGTGCCCTTCAGGCCTGCCTCGTCGATGAGCTTGCCTGCGCTCACGCGCTGTCCGGTGGATTCGATGACGGGGTTCTTCCACATGCATCCGGCACTGAGATCGCCGAGCGGCTGCACGCTCGCCTTGTACGCGCTGATCTCGCGCAGGCGGACCCGGAGCGCGGCGGTGTCGGCCGGCTTCAGCCGGAGCACGGCCCACGTGACCGTGCCCGCGGGCAGGTCCGTGTGGCGGTACGAGAAGCCGATCGCGTCCTTCGAGTAGGTCCGCCGCTCGCCGGAGGGTGTCACCAGCCCCACCGACTCGACCACGTCGCCGATCGCCCCGTACTTGCCTCCGGCGTTCATCCGCACCGCGCCGCCGACGGTTGCCGGGATGCCGATCAGCGGCTCAAGCCCCGCGAGCGAGGCGCGCACGGTCTCGTGGATGGTCTTGCCGAGATCGCGGCCGCCGCCCACGTGCGCACGCCCTGGCGCCCCTTCGGCGTTGAGCCGGAGCTCCTGGAAGCAGGGGGCGTCGAGCTTGATCACCACGCCGTCAACGCCGTCGTCGTCGACGAGCAGGTTGGCGCCGGCACCCAGCGTGCGCACGCGCACGCCGTTGCGTGCGCACCGTCGGAGCAGGGTGGCGAGCGCATCCTCGGACCGCGGTCGGACGAGTGCGTCGGCCTTCCCGCCGATGGCGTACCAGGTGTGCACGCCGAGCGGAGCATCCAACTCGACCTCCACGTCGAGGTCGGCGAAGAGCGAGGTGCTCCAGGGATGCGCGTCCGTCATCGTCATTGCACCGCCGCGTGTGCGCGGCCCAGGAACGAATGGCCGATCTTCCAGACCGGGCCGGCGCCCATCACGACCACCAGGTCCCCATCGGCGGCCATGACCTCGAGCTGCTCGACGATCGCCTCGAAGGGGTAGAGGTGCATCGCGGCGACGCCGCGCGCGCGCAGGCGGTCGACCAGGTCCGACGCGCTCACCTTCTGCTTCTCCTCTTCGCTGTCGCGCACGAAGTAGATGTCCGGCACGATGACCACGTCGGCGTGCGAGAAGCTCTTCGCGAACTGCTCGAGCAGGAAGCGCGTCCGGCTGTGCTGGTGCGGCTGGAAGACGCAGATGAGGCGCTTGGGCTCATAGCGCACGCGCAGCGCCTTCAGCGTCGTCTCGCACTCGGTCGGATGGTGCCCGTAGTCGTCGAAGACCGTGACTTCGCCACCGTGGCGCATGGTGCGCTGCCCCAGGCACTGCATGCGTCGGTCGACGCCCGCGAAACAGCCGAGGGACGCCCCGATGTCGCGCCACTCGGCGCCCATCCAGTGCGCCAGGATCGCGGCGGCCGCGCCGTTGAGCGCCATGTGCTCGCCGGGAATCAGTCCCGTCCAGGTGCACACGGCCTGTCCACCGACGAGGACGCTGGTGATGCCGCTCCTTGGGTCGTACTGCACCTGGTAGTCGGCGCTCGGAGCCCACCCGAACGTGGAAACCGCGCATTCGAGCCCGCTGGCCACGTCGCGCCGGTGCGCGCCGTCCGCCGCGATCAGCAGCTTGCCGCCCTTGGACGCGGGCGGGATCAGCGCGGCGAAGTCGTGGAACGCCTTCACGATGCGCTCGAGCGTCCCGTAGATCTCGAGGTGGTCTTCCTCCACGTTGTTGATCAGCCCGATGACAGGGCGGTGGTGGTGGAAGCTGCGGTTGAATTCGCATGCCTCGGCGACGAGGATGCCGGGCCGGCCGCGCTGCGTGCCGACGGGGACGGCGTCGCTGCCCGTCCGGCTGCCGCCGCCGATCTGCGCGCACGTCGCACCGACGATGAAGCTCGGGTCGAGGCCGCACTCGATGAGCACGTGCGAGAGCATCGCCGTGGTCGAGCTCTTTCCGTGCGTTCCGGCGATGCTGATCCCGGTGCGTCCCTTCTGGACCAGGCCGATGGCCTCGGCGTAGCTGATGACCTCGATGCCGCGCGACTGCGCTTCCAGGAGCTCGGGGTGGTCCGCCTTCACGGCGGCGCTGGCGATCACGAGGTCGCACGGCGCGGGCACCAGCTCGGCCCCGTGCCCGATCGAGACGCGGATGCCCTGCGACTCGAGCGTGTCGGTCACGTCGCTCGCGGCCATGTCGCTGCCCGAGACCGCCGCGCCGCGCGCGCGCAGCATCTGGGCAAGGCCGCTCATCCCGCAGCCGCCGATCCCGACCAGCCAGATCCGCCGCCCGGCGAAGTCCGGGACCTCGAGTTCGGTCAGCTTCGGTCCGGCGCTCTCGAAGAGGGTGCTCACGGCGAGTTCGGTGTCGTTCACAGTCACGATATCGGCAGGTGGCCCGGAAGAACCGCACTGATTCGGCGGGCGGGCGGTTCTTTCTGGACCCAAGGTCGGGCCATCCGCCCGGCAACCCTACAATCCGGGCCCCGCATGGCCGCGACCCCCGACATCCGAGCCCAGGTCCTGCTGGTGGACGACGATCGCGAGCACGCCCAGACCATGGCCGACGCGCTGCGCAAGCCCGGTCACGTGTGCACCATCCGCCACAGCCGGGCCGAGGCCGAGGATGAGCTCCGGCACGGCGCGTTCGACGTGATCGTGACCGACCTGGTGATGGAATCGCCGACCGCGGGGCTGGAGGTGCTCGAACTGGCCAAGCGGCTGCAGCCGGACGCTGAGACCATCATGGTGACCGCCCACGGGGACATCCCGACGGCGAAGAAGGCCCTGCAGGGCGGGGCCTACGACTTCATCGAGAAGCCGATCGACCTGGTGATCTTCCGGAACCTGGTGCAGCGGGCCGCCGAGACGGTGGTGCTGCGCCACGCGAACGAGCGCCTGGGTGCCCAGCTCGACGCCGCCTACGGCTTCGAGGGAATCATCGGCGACAGCCCGGCGATGCGCACGGTCGTGGCGCTCATCAGGCAGGTGGCGCCCAGCACCATCCCGGTCCTGGTTCGGGGCGAGAGCGGCACCGGCAAGGAACTGGTGGCTGCTGCGATCCACAAGGCGAGCCGACGCGCGGATCGGCGGTACGTGACGTTCAACGCCGCCGGGCAGGCCGAGAGCCTGCTCGAGGACCAGCTGTTCGGCCACGTGCGCGGCGCGTTCACCGGCGCCGACCGCGATCGCGAAGGCGTGTTCGAGTACGCCGACCGGGGCACGCTCTTCCTCGACGAGATCGGCGACATGCCGCTGGCGATGCAGCCCAAGCTGCTCCGCGTGCTCGAGACGGGCGACGTCGTGCGGCTCGGTTCGAACGAGCAGCGCCGGACCGACGTGCGGTTCGTGAGCGCGACGAACCGCGACCTCGGGCAGATGGTCCGCGAAGGCCGGTTCCGCGAGGACCTGTACTACCGCATCCGCGGTGCCGAGATCGTGGTGCCTCCGCTTCGTGAGCGGCGGGAGGACATCCCCTTGCTCGTGAACCACGCGGTGGGCAAGTACGCCGCCGAGCTCGGCCGGCCGCGCCCCGAGGTGTCGCAGCCGGTGATGATGCGCCTGGTGGGCTACGAATGGCCCGGCAACGTGCGCGAGCTCTTCAACACCGTCCACCGGATGGTGGTGACGGCGCAGGGGACGTCCCTGGAGCTGCGCGACGTGCCGCCCGAGGTCCGTGCGTCCGATGACGCGGCCGAGCAGGCGGGTTCCGTCGGTTCGCTCGCGGGCGTCGGGTTGGACCGGCTCGAGCGCGAGGCGATCCGCCAGACGCTGGCCATGACCGCGGGCAACCGCGAGCAGGCTGCGCAGATGCTCGGGATCGGCGAACGGACGCTGTACCGCAAGCTGAAGGAGTACGGGCTGCGTTGAGCGCCCGGTGCCCGATGGACCACGCCACCCACGGCCCCGACGTCGCGCCCGCCGCCCGCGCGGGTGGCCTCCCGTGGACCCTCTGGCGTCACGTGGCGTGGGAGCTCTTCCGCACCTTCTTCGTCACCGTCTCGATCATCGTCACGGTGATCGCGTTCGGCGCGGCCGCGAAGCCGCTCGCCGAGGACGCGATCGGCGCCGAGACCGTGCTCAAGTACGTGGGGCTCGCGATGGTCCCGATGATGCAGTACGCCATGCCGTTCGCGGCGGGGCTTGCCGCGACGCTCACGTTGCACCGGTTCGCGACCGACAACGAGGTGACCGCGATGGCCGCGAGCGGCATGTCGCCCTCGAAGGTGTTCGCGCCCGTGCTCCTGGTCGGGACGCCGCTCCTCGGGGTGATGCTTGTGCTGGTCCTCTGGATGATCCCGGCCTTCTACACCCGGATGCAGGAACTGGCCACCGCTGACGCGACGCAGATGCTGGTGGCGTCCGTGTCCCGTGGCGAGGCGCTGCGTGCCGATCGGCTGATGATCTATGCGGACACGGCGCGCGAGGTCGAACCTCCTCCGGGCGTGCGGCGCCGCCTCGAACTCACCGGCGTTGCGGCGATCGAGCTGGCGCCCGGCGGCAAGGATGCCGTCGACACCGAGTTCACGGCCGAAGGGGCCTACGTCGACGTGCATGCAACGCCCCGCGGCGCGGTGGCGAAGGTCGCGCTGACGAACGCCAGCGTCTACCGCCCGCGCGAGGGCACGCTGATCACCGTGCCGCGCGCGGAGCCCGAGGCGGCCGCGATCTACGGCAGCTTCGACCGCGGCCCGAAGTTCCTCTCGATCACGGAGATCGCGGAGCTCCGGCGCGACCCCGACCGCGCGACCCCGGTGCGCACCGCGAAGCAGGCGCTGGCCGCAAGCCTCGCCGAGCGTGACCTGTGGGCCTGCGTCGACCCGATGCTTGCGCGCGGGCGCGTCGAGCTGCCGGTGGCCGGAACGAAGCGCGAGGTCGTGATCGAAGGCGCGGCGAGGCAGGGCAACCGGCTGCGGCCCTCGGCAAAGGGCGGTTCGGTGCGGCTGGTCGAGCGGGTCGATGGTCGCGACGTCCGGAGCGCCACCGCGTCCGAGGCGACGCTTCGGGCGATCTGCGAGCCCGGCTTCCCGCCGCGCATGGCGCTCGCGGTGCCGGCGACGGTGTCCGCGCGCGACGAGGTGTCCGGGCTCCCGGGCCGGTGGTCGCCGCAGATCGACGACCTGCTGCCCGCGGGCTGCGGCGTACGCGACTGGGAGTCCGAGCCGAGCGTGGCGCTCCTGCGCGAGGCGGACGCGGCGGGGGCCGATGCGCGCCTCGTGAAGCAGGCCGCCTCGGTGCGGGCGATGATCTCCAAGGTCTCGAACGACGCCGATTCGTACGTCTCGAATCGCCTCGCGCAGGCGCTGAGCGTGGTGCTCGTGCTGATGCTCGGCTCGGTGCTGGCCGTGGCGATGCGGCACGCACTGCCGCTCACGGTGTACGTGCTCGCCTTCGTGCCCGCGATCGCGAGCATCATCATGATCGCCAGCGGACGCCAGATGATGGCCAGCGGTTCGTACTGGGGCGGATTCTCGATCCTCTGGGGCGGCGACCTGGTGCTTGCGGCCGCGCTCTGGTTTGCGTGGAGGCGCGTGGCCCGCAACTAGGGCCCGGAACCGATGCGGATCCTCGACCGAGCCATCGTCACGCGCTTCCTCGGCAACTTCGTGCTGCTGTTCGCGCTGCTCTTTGTCTTCGCGACCGCGATCGACGTGATCCTGCAGCTCGACGTCTACGTTGCCGCGGCGGATGCCGTCGTGAAGCGTGGCCAGTCGTCGGGCCGGATCGCCGCCCTCGCGTGGGTGCTGTTCCAGTTCCATGGTCCACGCGCGTTCCAGTTCTTCCAGTTCATGGCCGGGCTGCTTGCGGTGGGGGCGATGGGGTTCACGTTCGCGCAGATGCACCGCGCCCGCGAGCTGGTCGCCATCATGGCCGCGGGCGTGCCGCTGCGCCGGTGCGTCTGGGCGGTGCTTGCATGCGCGCTGGGGATCAACCTGCTGCAGCTGGCGAACCAGGAGCTGGTGATGCCGCTCTTCGCGGAGCAGCTCCTGATCTCGCAGCGCGAGATCGGCCGAGAGGGCGGCGGCACCTTCGAGGTGCCGCTAACGTGCGACACCTCCGGCAACCTGCTGCACGCCACGCGATTCGATCCGCTCACCGGCCGGATCACGGGATTCCTGGCGTTCGAGCGCGACGACGCAGGCCTGCTGGTGCGGCGCGTCACGGCCAAGGCCGCGACCTGGGACGCCGCGGGCCATCGGTGGGCGCTCGAGGAGGGGAGTGCGGTGGCGCGCGAGGCGTCCGCCGACCCCTCGGCCGCGGCGCCTGCGGTTCCCTCGGCGCTGGACGCGTGGGCCACGGACCTCTCGCCGAAGTCGCTCATCGCCCGCCACCACCGCCTGTTCGCGCAGATGCTCTCGAGCTCGGAGCTGCGGTCCATCGCCGATGCCGGCGCGATCGACCATTCGCAGGCCACGCGCATGCAGATGGGCCGGATCGGCCTGGTGTTCGTGAACCTGCTGGTGCTCGCGATCGGGATCCCGTTCTATCTCCGTCGCGGCCCCGCGAGCATGCTGCAGGTGAGCATCATGTGCGCCGCCACGTGCGTGCCCGCCCTGATCGTGAGCGCGGTCATCATGGCGGCGCCCGTTGCGGGCCTTCCCCCCGCGGTGTCGGTCGCATTGCCGATCGCCGTGCTCATCCCGGCGGCGGTCGGTCGGATCGCGTGGCTCCCGTCCTGACGCGGTTCCACGAGTCTGCCAGGGAGTCGTCGAACACGGTGGGCTTCACGGGGCGAAGCATGTCGAGCGCCAGCTGGTCCATGCGCGCGCGTTCCTGGGCCAGGCGCACCGCGCGCACCGCCCGGTCGCGGCCGGCCTCGAGGGTGACTCCGTCGCCCGGATCCTCGCGCTCGAGGCGGATGAGCAGGTAGCCCGTGCCCACCATCACCGGGGGCGACACGTCGCCGGGCTTCTCGAGTGCCCACAGCGCCTCGCGCATGCCGGACGGCACCTTCGGATCGAGCCGGCTCGTCGCCTGGACCAGGCCACCGCGGGCGGCGCTCGCGTCCGTGCTCAGCTCGACCGCAAGCGCGTCGAACGGTTCGCCCTTCGCGAGCCGCTCGTTCACCGCCTGCGCCCCACGCAGGTCCGGCACCGCGATCACGCGCGCGCGCCGGCGCGGTCCGTGCGCGGCATCGTGCGCCGCGAGCACCTGCGACTCGGCCACCTGCACGTCGGGTGCCACCAGCGCACGCAGCACCGCATTCCGCCAGAGCAGGGCACGCCAACGGACGGGCCCGAGGCCCTGGCGGACCCGGACGTCGTCCATCAGGCGGCGCGCGCGAGCGGAGTCTTCGTCGAGGAACTCGAGCAGCGTCCGCTCTTCGTGCTCCAGCGCTGCCTCGTCGGGCGCGATGCCGCGTGCGCGTGCACGTTCGGCGAGCATCTCGTCCAGCAGCACCTCGGCCAGTGCCTCGCTGCCGGCGAGTTCGGCGAGCACGGGACGGATGCGGTCCCACGTGACGGTCTGCTGCTGCCAGACGGCGACGATGCCTGCGGCGCCGTCTGCACTGCGCGGGGCGCCCGGCTGCTGCGGGGACGCCTGCGCGAGGACGGCGCATGCGATCGCGACGAGTGCGTTGTGCATCCGGCCGAGTCTACGGAGCCGCCGTCGACGCTGGCACCGGGAGTTCATACACCGTTCCGCCCGACGTGGTGCGGCACACCGGCCTCAGTCGCGCCGCCACCGCCCGCACCGCTTCCGGCGCCAGGGCCGGGTCGAGCCATCCCGCGCGCTTCCACCGGGCCAGCATCGCCTCGCCGATCGCAAGATGCGTCAGCCCGCGGGCGCGGAGCGCGGCCACCGCACCTTCCGGATCGCCTGGATGTTCGCGCAGCGCGCGCGCGAGCGGTCCGCCGTCCCACGCGGTGCCCCAGTCGGGCGCATCGACGCACCAGAACACGTCGGCCTCGCCCTCGCACCCGAGCCGGCCGCCTCTCGGCAGCATCCAGTTCGCGAACCATGCCAGCGGCACGTCCGCACCCTCGGCCTCCAGTGCACGCGCCTCGGCGGCCGTTCCGGGGCCGACCAGCGTCACCGCGGCCCCGAGGGCCGGCAGGTTGGCGACGACGCCGCGCGGATCGTTCATCCGAGGGTCGAGCGACAGGACCCACGCCGGCTGGAGGCTCCACGCGGCAAGGACCGCCGCCGCCGCCGTGCCTGCAAGCCCGCGCACCGTGCGCGTGGCACCCGCGGTCGCAAGCGGGGCGAGCGCAGCTCCTGCCGCGGCGCAGAGCGGCACCGCGCACGGCAGGAGGAACCGTGGCTTCAGGTGCGTGGCGAACATCCAGAACGCGACCTGCGCCCCAAGCATCGTCGCCAGCGCGAGCGCCGCGCGCGGTGCGCGGGCGGCGATCGCAAGCACGGCGAGTCCGCCCGCCCAGAACGCCAGTCCCCACTGCGGCAACCAGGGATCGGCGTCCGGCGCCGGGCCGATTCCCTCCCGGAACGCGTGGTCCCAGAGCGCCGTGAACCGCGCACCCGTGCCGAGCCCCGGCGGTGCGGAGTGCCCGGCGGCGAAGCGCGCGAACTGTTCGGGCGACCAGCCGCCGCCGGCACCGCCGAACGGAAAGATGGGGGAGCCGGTGTCGACCGCGTTGCGCACCAGCCATGGCAAGAGCACGAGTGCGGCCGTGGCCGCGGCCCACGACGCGGCCCGGGCCCACGCGCGCGCGTCGCCCGCATGGCCGCGCACGATCGCCCATGCCGCGAACGGGACCGCCACCATGCCGACCGCGGTGAGCTTGGCACCGATCGCCGCGCCAAGCGCCAGCCCGACCGCGATCCCCGTCCTGGCCCGTCCGACCGGCACCTCTTCGTCGTCCGTCTGCATGCCCGTGTGCCATGCGAGCATCGCCGTGGCGGCCATCAGGAGGACGGCCATCTCGTCGTACGCGAGGCTGCCCGTCACCACCACCCATGGAACGCCAAGCAGGAACACGAATCCGGCACCCGCGCCCCATGCCGCGCGGCGCGGATCGGGACCGGCCAGCGTGGCCGCGACGCCGCCCACCGCGATCGCGGCGGCCACGCCCATCATCGCGTGCAGGAACTGCGGCGCCATCGCGAGCCCGTGGGGCGCCGCGCCGCCGAGGAGCGTCATGCAGTGCAGCGACGATGCCTCAACGAAGTTCGGGAACGCCGAGTAGACGCAGTGCGGCAGCGTCGCGATGCGACCGAGCACGAACCACTCGCGCGGCAGCTCGAGGTGGTAGCTCAGCGCGTCGAACCCGCCGAACTCGGTGGCCCACGCGACGCCCGGTGGCAGCATCGCGGCGAACGCGAGCACGGCGAGCGCCGGCACCGCGCACCACGCCGGGGGAACCGCGATGAACGCACGCCATCGGAGCCACTGGGAGGCCGCCGTCCTGCGTGGGTCCCCGAGGAGCATGATCCCGGGCACGAGCGCGGCCCACGCCCCGAGTTGGCGCGTCCCGCCGCTGCCGAAGGCGCCCACCGATCCCAGCATGGCATCGATCCAGAGCAGGGCGGCGATGCCGAGCCCCAGCGTCAGGCCCGCGTGCGCCGGATTCCCCCGGGCCACATGCGAGAAGAGCAGGAACCGGACCGCGCGGCCGAGGCCGAATGCCGATCCCAGCCACGCGAGCGCGCAGACGAACGCGGCCACCGTCATTTGCGCGGGGTCCAGCGCCGCCCCGGGGGTGCCCGCGATCATCATTCCTGCCAGCACGGAGACGACCGCCATAGCCGCCACCTGCGCCGTGGACGGGGGAACGTGCGTCAGGCGCTCGGAGAGGGCGGGCCGTTCCATGGGCGCGGAGGATTATCGCAGATCGCTCATGCTCCGGCGGGGCAGTGGCCGATATCCCGAATGCGCGAAGGCGGGCAGGAGCCCGCGCCGCGGCACGCACGGCCATTCGAAGGGAACGGAGTTCCGCATGAAGGTCCGCACCACCCGCTTCGGCGAAGTTGAGATCGATCCCGCCCGCCTGCTCGTGTTCCCGCACGGGCTGCTGGGCTTCGCGCGTTTCCGCACGTTCGCGCTGCTGCAGCCGGACGACCGCGGGGTCTTCTACTGGTTGCAATCGGTCGAGGACCCGGAGCTTGCATTCGTGGTGACCGACCCGACCGCATGGGTCACCGACTACCAGGTGCCGATCCGCGCGACCGACCTTGCGCAGCTGGGCCTCGAGCGGCCGGAGGACGCCACCCTGTTCGCGATCGTGAACCGGCGGGACGGCGCCATCACTGCCAACCTGCAGGGTCCGATCGTCCTGAATGCGGCGTCTCGCACCGGCATCCAGCTGGTCCTGAGCGACCGTTCGTGGAGCACGCGCCATGAGCTGGTGCGACTCCCCGGCACCGCCGCCGCGCAGACCGCCTGAGACGGGGGCCACGCCCCGACGACGAACCGCGGCCGACGGACCGGCCGCACGCATCACCGCCAAGGAAGGCCACGAATGCTCGTTCTCTCACGACACCGCGACGAAGCCATCATGATCGGGGACGACGTCGAGATCGTCGTCGTTGACATCCGCGGGGACAAGGTCCGCCTGGGCGTGAACGCGCCCTCGCGCGTGGCCGTGCACCGCAAGGAGATCTACGAATCGATCCGCCAGGAGAACGCCCAGGCTGCCGCGCTCCGCGGGACGCTGGGGCGGGTGCCTGGCGCGCCGTCGCTCGCCGAGCAGCGGGCGTCGGCGATCGCGAGCATCGCGGCGGCGCGCATCAGCGCCTGAGCCGCGGGGGCGGGGCAGGAGGAAAAGCGAACGTGCGCCGGAGCGATCCGGCGCACGTGTCGTTTTCGTTTGGTGCGGGCCCGGCCGTGGCCGTCACCGCGCCCGGCTCACGCCTTGACGGCGTGGGCCACGGAGCAGTGCTTCCGCGACGTGGCCACGAGCGCGTCGAACGTGGCCGGGTCGTGGATGGCGATCTCGCTGAGCATCTTGCGGTTGAGCAGGACACCCGCGCGCGAGAGGCCGTTGATCAGGAGGCTGTACTTCCAGCCGCGCATGCGGCACGCCGCGGTGATGCGGGTGATCCACAGCTGGCGATAGTTGCGGCGGCGCAGGCGGCGGTGGCGCCACTTGTTGCGCAGGGCGCGCATGATCGCGACCTTCGCCTGCTGCTTGAGGCGGCTCTTCGTTCCGTAGTA
>CANLMX010000026.1 GCA_947492385.1 Planctomycetaceae bacterium
CGCGGGTGCCGGTGCGGGCGCGGGCGCGGGTGCCGGTGCGGGCGCGGGTGCCGGTGCGGGCGCGGGCGCGGGTGCCGGTGCGGGCGCGGATGCCGGTGCGGGCGCAGGCGCAGGCGCCGGGACAATCGGGACGGTGACCGGCTGCGGGGCCGGCGCCGGGGCCACCGGCGCGGTCTCGGTGGCTGCAGGCTCCGTGGGCGCCGCCAGCTTGTCGTCCATGATGTTCAGCGCCACGGCCAGCGCGAGGTAGATGCCGAACGCGGTCACGGTCGCGTAGGTCAGTGCATCGCCGGTGCGGCCTCCGAACGCCGTGTCCGTGCCGCCTCCGCCGCCGCCGAAGGCCTGGGCCAGTCCGCCACCCTGCGGGCGCTGCACCAGGATGATGAGCACGAGGCAGACCGAGACGACGAGGAAGAGGATCGTGAGGAGCGTGAAGATGACGCCCATGGGGTGGTCCTTCAATGCCCGCCGGTCGCCGACCACGCCTCCGCCGCAGCGCGGCAGATCGAAGCGAAGTCGCCGGCCTTGAGGCTGGCGCCGCCGATCAGCCCGCCGTCGACGTCCGGCTGGTCGAAGATCGCGCGTGCGTTCTTCGCATTGACCGAACCGCCGTAGATCACGCGGGCCTTCGCGGCGAATCGAGAATCATACAGGGACCCAAGTTCATGCCGGATCGCCGCATGCATGCGCTGCGCGTCCGCGGGGCTGGCCGTGCGGCCCGTGCCGATGGCCCAGACGGGCTCGTACGCCACGACGGCGCGTTCGACGGTCTCGGCGGTGAGCGTCCCGAAACATCCGCGCAACTGCGCGCGCACGACTCCTTCGGCGCGGCCCTCGTCGCGCTCCGAGAGGGTCTCGCCCACGCACAGCACCGCCGCCAGCCCGCTCTCGAGCGCAATGGCGAGCTTCTGGTGCAGCAGCGCGTCGTCCTCGCCCAACCCGTGGCGGCGCTCGGAATGGCCAATAATGACCGAACGGCATCCGAGGTCGCACAGCATGTCCGCACTCACCTGCCCAGTGAATGCGCCGCTCGCCTCGGCGGAGCAATCCTGACCGCCAAGCATGACCGCGGAGTGACCCAGCGCACGCCCCACGGCCTGGAGGTACGGAAACGGCGGAAACACCGCCGCGTCCACCGTCTCCTCCAGCGCGTGCGGCGCGGCGCCCGCAGGGCCCAGCGCGGCCACCACGGCCTCGGCCAGTTCGACCGCCGAGGCCAGGTCGGAGTTCATCTTCCAGTTGCCGCCGATGAACGGCCTGCGTTCCGCGTGCATGCAGGCAGTCTACGGCGGCGAGGGGGTGCCCCCGCCCCGTTCATACACTGGCCCTCCCATGACCGCGCCTGCCCGCCGTGCCGCCGACGTCCGCCGCGCATTCATTGCGTTCTTCGAGGAGAAGTGCGGGCACGCCTTGGTGCCGTCAAGCCCGGCGATCCCGTTCGACGACCCGACGCTGCTCTTCGCAAACGCCGGCATGAACCAGTTCAAGGACGTGTTCCTCGGGCGCGGCACGCGGCCGTACTCCCGCGCGGTGAACACGCAGAAGTGCATCCGCGCCGGCGGCAAGCACAACGACCTCGAGGACGTGGGCCGTGACACGTACCACCACACCTTCTTCGAGATGCTGGGCAACTGGTCGCTCGGCGACTACTTCAAGGAGGAGGCCATCGGGTGGGCCTTCGAACTCCTGACGAAGGTCTACGGCGTCGATCCGAACCGCCTGTACGCGACGTGGTGCGCCGGCGACCCGAAGCAGGGCGTCGAGCCGGACCACGAGAGCCGCGACCTCTGGCTGAAGTTCCTTCCCGCCGACCACGTGATCCCGGGCAGCATGAAGGACAACTTCTGGGAGATGGGCGAGACGGGCCCCTGTGGGCCCTGCACCGAGATCCACTTCGATCGCATCGGCGGACGCAACGCGGCGTCGCTCGTGAACACGGGCGACCCCGACGTGCTCGAGATCTGGAACCTCGTCTTCATCCAGTTCAACCGCGAGCCGGGCGGCAAGCTCACGCCGCTGCCCGCCAAGCACGTCGACACGGGAATGGGCTTCGAGCGCCTGGTGAGCGTGCTGCAGGACAAGCGCTCGAACTACGACACCGACATCTTTGCGCCGATCTTCGACCTCACGCAGAAGGTGACGGGCACGCGACCGTACCAGGGCAAACTCGAGGACCCGGTCGACGTGGCGTACCGCGTGGTCGCCGACCACGTGCGCTGCCTGTCGGTGGCCATCGCCGACGGCGCCGCACCGGGCAACGAGGGCCGCAACTACGTCCTGCGCCGCATCCTGCGCCGCGCCATCCGCGCGGGGCACCAGCACCTGGGCGCGCGCGAACCGTTCATCTTCCGGCTCGTGCCGGCCGTCGTCGAGACGCTCGGCGAGACCTTCCCGTCGGTGGTGCAGAACGCGTCGCGCATCGTGCACGCGATCCGCGAGGAAGAGGTGGCGTTCGGCAAGACCCTCGACCGCGGCATCGCGCTGTTCGACGAGGCGGCGAAGCGCGCCGGTGCCGGCGGACGCATCAACGCGCAGGACGCGTTCGGCCTGCACGACACCTTCGGCTTCCCCATCGACCTCACGCAGGTGATGGCCCAGGAGCGGGGCATGTCCGTGGACGTCGCGGGGTACGAGCAGCTGATGGAGGCCGCGCGCAACCGCAGCCGCGAGGGCGGAACGAAGGACGGCGGCTTCCACCTGCCCCCGCCCGACGTCCTCGAGAAGCTGCGCACGTCGCTGCACGTGCACGCCACCGACGACGCGGGCCGCGACGACCCGAAGCCCACGACGACCGCGGTGGCGGCGATCTGGGACGGCCACGCGCTGGTGCAGAAGGCCATGGGCGAGCAGCGCGTGGCGCTCATCCTGCGCAAGACCCCGTTCTACGCCGAGTCGGGCGGGCAGGTGGGCGACACGGGCATGGTCGAGTGCGGCCATGGTGGGTCGCGCACGAACCGCTTCGCGGTCGAGGACACGCAGCGCGCGGGCGAATACGTGCTGCACGTCGGCCACGCCACGCACGGCACGGTCTCGGTGGGCGACGACGCCACCGCCACGGTCGAGCGCTCGCGCCGCGAACGCGTGATGGCGAACCACACCGCCACGCACCTGATGAACCACGCGCTGCGCGAAGTGCTGGGCGCGGGCGTCGAGCAGCGCGGCTCGCTGGTGTCCGACGACCGCCTGCGCTTCGACTTCACGCACGCGAAGGCGATGTCGCCCGACGAGCTCGCGAAGGTCGAGGTCATGGTCAACGCGGCCATCGCGAAGACGCTGCCGGTGCACGTGGCGACCGTTCCGCTGGAGAAGGCGAAGGCGATCAACGGCGTGCGCGCGGTGTTCGGCGAGCGCTACCCCGACCCCGTGCGGGTGGTGGCGATCGGCGCATCGGTCGAGGACATGCTGGCCGACCCGTCGAACGCTCGCTGGAAGGGCATGTCGATCGAGTTCTGCGGCGGCACGCACCTGCGCAATGCCGAGCAGGCGCAGCACTTCGCCATCACCGGCGAGGGCGCGTCGAGCGCAGGCATCCGGCGCGTGTTCGCGATCACCGGCGCGGCGGCGCACGCCGCAGCGACCACCGCCGCGGCGCTGGAACAGCGGCTCGCCGCCGCGCGCAAGGCGACCGGCGAGGCGCTCGCGGCCGAGGTAACCGCCATCGCGGCAACACTCGCCGAGGCCCCGCTCTCGGTGTCGTTCCGGCACCGCATGGAGCCGGCGCTCGCCGAACTTCGCGAGCACGTGAAGGAGTGGCGCAAGGCGCAGGAGGGCGCGAACCGCGACGCCGTCGTGGCGCAGGCACGCGAGATCGCCGAGCGCGCGACGGACGCCGTCATCGTCGAATCCGTGACGGGCGCGGATCCGGCGGCGCTCCTGAGTGCGCTGAGCGCGGTGCGCGCGAAGCGGCCGGACAGCGCGATCCTCCTCCTGAGCGCCGACGTGGCCGAAGGCAAGGTGGCGATCGCCGCCGACGTGCCGAAGGACCTGCAGGCCAAGGGCCTGAAGGCCGGCGACTGGGTGCGCGCGGCGGCCGAGGCGTGCGGCGGCAAGGGCGGCGGACGCCCGGACTTCGCGCAGGCCGGCGGGCGAGACCCGTCCAAGGTGCCGGACGCCCTGCGGATCGCGAAGGCGTTCGCGGGCGGCCGCGTGGGCGAGTGAGATTCGCGCCGGATTCCCGAACCGCCAGGCACGCCTCTGCGTCAAGGGTTGCGGCACGGGCCAAACGTGGCCCGCGTCGCTTCCGACGTTCATTCCCAACACACGAGGTACGCATGCACACGGCTTCCATTGCCCGTCGCGCTGTCCTGCTGGGCGCGCTCACCCTGTCCGCCACCACGATCACCGCCGCCCAAGGCGTGGTGAACGGCGACTTCGCGACCCGCATGACCGCGGCGTCGTCGAAATGGTTCCAGTACTACCCCGCGGGCATCCGCGAGGAGCCTGCCAATCCCGGCGTGCAGATGCGCGATGGTCGGCTGTTCCTTGAGCCTCGGACCCGGCAGGGGAACACGGAGGCGTGCCCTGAATGGGCCGACATTGCCATCTACCAAGCTGGCATCCAACCCCTCAACGCGGCGACCGATGGAGAAATCGTCGAACTTGAGTTCGCCCTCAAGATGACCCCTGCCGGCGGCTATTCATGCCCTGGATCGCGCTTCGAGTCCATGCAAGGCGAGACCGTCCCCGCGGTCGAGGCGTGCGTCTGGAGCGGCGCGATGGATGCACCTGTCGCCAGCTACCGGCGACTGGGCTCCGAATTCATCGTGGCAACCGAAGACGCCGACGGCGCATGGCGCCGCTACCGCGCGGCGTGGCAGCGGGGGTCGAGCGACTCCACGACCCGATACATGGTGACGCTGAGGCTCGCCGACCTCGGCGAGTCGATGCTCCTCGAGATCGACGAGACGACCGGGGACGCCGTGTACCTCCGTGCGAACCAAGTGCTCGCAGAGATCGACAACGTGCAGCTCACGCTGCGCAGCGGCGATGGATACACGTGCCCGTTGGTCCCGGGGGGCGTCAGCCTCGACGTGCTCAGCGTGGCAGGCGCAACCGCCCGCCCGGTCACCGGCGGATCCTTCTCCGGCACCGGCCCGGTGGTGGGCTGCGTCGAGCCGTGCCGGGGTGACCTGAACCTGGACGGCAGCGTCAGCGGTGCCGACCTCGGGATGCTCCTCGGCGCGTGGGGCGGGACCGGCAACGCCGACCTCAACGGCGACGGAACCGTCAACGGTGCGGACCTCGGCATCCTGCTCGGCGCGTGGGGCGCGTGCCCCGACACGCAGGCCGGCGGAATCTGAGCGCCATTTCGACGGAACGCTCCACCCGGGCGCGCGGGCTCCACCCCGCGCGCCCGGGTTCATTGCGCGTCGATGACGCGAGCGCAGAATGTTTCCTGCTTGACAGCACCCCCCCCCCCCTTATAGTTTTGCGTTGTTCCGGGGTTTCACGCGTGCATCAAGCACCGTCCCCGGGGCATTCCGGATTCCGAGGGCTTCATCATGGATCATGGTTTCAATGCGTGGGGACGCGGTGCGGCATGGCTTCGCCTCGCGACCGCTTCGGCCTGCGTCGCCGCATCGCTTGCGGCGGCTCCCGCACCGGCGCCCGAGGACGCCCCACCCGCGTGGGAGTACGTGTCGCGCGATGCGTTCCAGCAGGCCTGGATGACGTTCGAGACCGCGGGCATCGACGTGCATGCCGCGCACGAGCTCGCGCACCTGGCGGTCTTCGGCACGCCGCCCGTGGACCTCGAGGCCACCGGGGTCGTGAATTGCATCTATTGGCGGCTCAAGACGTACTGGTGCCATGAAGGCATCGCGCAATTCACCACCACCAACGTGTCGTTCCGCTGCGTTTCCGAGGCCACGCAGGCCTGTCCGTCGTTCCCGTGCGACCCAGGGAAGCGCGCGGTGTTCCAGCTCACGACCGGCAGCACCTGCGCCGGCGACGTCCCCGCGCACACCTGCGTGTTCGTCGAGGTCGAGGGTCCGTTCGCCTCCAACCGCCCCGAGGTCTGCGGGAATACCGTGAACTGCGCATGCTGGCCGACGCTTGCGTGCAGCACGCGCGTCTGCGTGCCGTGGACTGCCGCCAACCTGCCAGGGAAGTGCCCGGACTGCGAAGCGCCGTGAGTGCGAAGGCCCAGAGGTAGCCTCCGCGCACGTGGGTGACGCTGCGATCAATGACCCGGGTTCCGTGACGGCCGGCCGCGCGGCCGCCGCGCTCCTCGCCGCGGCCGCGCTCGTCGCAGGGCCGTCCTTCCACGATGCGGTCGGCATCGGTGCCGTGCCGACCGAGTCGCGCGACGAGGCGTCCATGCGGCGCAACGAGCTGATGAACGCATGGGCGAGCCTGGAAATCGGCGGCGTGCCCTGCGAGGAAGCGCACTGGCTCGCGCACCTGCTCACCACGGGCGCGCCGCCGCCGCTGCCGGAAGGCGCCGACGCCCTGCCACCGGCCGAGTGCGCATACGTACGGGTCGACGTCTTCTTCCACGGCGAGGACACCGTCATGAGCGCACCGATGGCCGTGCGTCCCGACTGCCTCGCGGCCTTCGTGCCGCTGGCGGGCGGCGACCCGTGCCCGGACGGAACCCGCGTCATGTGGCGATTCGTCACCGACGCCCTGTGCGACGGCGACCTCCCCTCTCGCAGCTGTGCGTGGCTCGTGGTGCGCGGCGCGTTCTGCTCAAGCGACCCCGGCGTGTGCGCATCGATCCATGGCTGCGAGTGCCTGGGGCTGCTGAAGGACGCCGTACGCGAGTGCGCGCCCTGGTCGCCAGTCAGCGACCTGCCCATGCACCTCACGCCGTGCGGAGTGGGCCAGCTCCGTCCGCTTGCCTCGCCGCAGTAGATTTCACGGCATGAACTCCGCCGAGTCGATCAAGTCGGTCCTCGTCGAGGACCGGGTGTTCGCGCCGCCCGCCGACTTCGCCGCCCGCATGGGCGAGGTCCACGTGCCTGACATGGCCGCGTACCGCGCCATGCACGAGCGCTCGATTCGAGACCCCGAGGGCTTCTGGGGCGAGGTCGCGCAGGGGTTCAGGTGGTTCACGCCGTGGACGCGCGTGGTGGAGTGGAACCTGCCGGACGCGAAGTGGTTCGTGGGCGGCACCACGAACGCGTGCTTCAACGCGGTGGACCGCCAGGTCGAGGACGGGCACGGCGACGAGGTCGCCATCCTGTGGGAAGGCGAACCCATGGGCGCGGACGGCCCCGAGGTGCGCCGCATCACGTACCGCGAGCTGCGCGACGAGGTGACGCGCTGCGCCGAGGCGCTCGAGTCGCTCGGCGTGCGCAGGGGCGACGTCGTCACCATCTACATGGGCATGGTGCCCGAGCTCGCGGTGGCGGTGCTCGCGTGCGCGCGCCTCGGCGCGCCGCACAGCGTGATCTTCGGCGGATTCGCCGCACAGGCCATCGTCGACCGCGTGCAGGACGCAGACAGCCGCGTCATCGTCACGTGCGACGGCGCGTGGCGCCGCGGCGCGGTGGTGCCGCTGAAGGCGAACGTCGACGCCGCGTGCGAGCGGCTTCCGGACGTGCGGCACGTGCTGGTGCTGCGTCGCACGGGCACCGAATGCGCCATGAAGCCCGGGCGCGATGCGTGGTGGCATGATGTGGTGCCCGCGCAGCCCGGCACGCGCGCCTGCGAGCCGGTCGACAGCGAGCATCCGCTGTTCCTCCTCTACACGTCCGGAAGCACCGGCAAGCCCAAGGGCATCCTGCACACCACCGGCGGGTACATGGTGTTCACCGCGGCGACGGCGCGCTGGACGTTCAACCTGCGGCCCGACTCCGGGCAGGTCTACTTCTGCACCGCGGACCTTGGCTGGATCACCGGGCACAGCTACATCGTCTACGGCATCCTTCCGAACCGGGTGCCCACGCTCATGTACGAGGGCGCGCCGAACTTCCCGGCCGAGGACCGCTTCTGGTCGATCGTCGCGCGCCACCGCGCCACGCACTTCTACACCGCGCCCACCGCGATCCGCAGCTTCATGCGCTGGGGCGACGCGCACCCGGCGAGGCACGACCTCTCGAGCCTGCGCGTCCTCGGCACCGTGGGCGAACCCATCAACCCCGAGGCGTGGGTCTGGTACCACGAGCGCATCGGCGGCGGCCGCTGCCCGATCGTCGACACGATGTGGCAGACCGAGACAGGCGGCCACGTGATCACGCCGCTTCCGGGCGCCACGCCCACGGTGCCGGGCAGCTGCACGCTGCCGATGTTCGGGATCGATGCGGCCGTGGTGGACGAGCATGGCCACGAGCAACCGCCGAATGTGGGCGGCCTGCTCGTGATCCGCAAGCCCTGGCCGGGCATGCTGCGGGGCGTGCACGGCGACCGCCAGCGCTTCATCGACACGTACTGGAGCCGGGTGAAGGGCATGTACTTGGCCGGTGACGGCGCGCGCCGCGATGACCGCGGCTACTTCTGGATCATGGGCCGCATCGACGACGTGCTGAACGTCAGCGGGCACCGGCTCGGCACCGCGGAGGTCGAGAGCAGCCTCGTCGGGAGCAAGCTGGTGGTCGAGGCCGCGGTCGTGGGCATGCCGCACGAGATCAAGGGCACGGGCGTCGCGGCGTTCTGCGTGCTCCACCCCGACCACGCGCACGACGCGGGCGACGCCATGCGCAAGCGCCTGATGGAACACGTGGCCAAGGACATCGGCGCCATCGCGCGGCCGGACGCCATCCGCTTCACGACCGCGCTGCCGAAGACGCGCAGCGGCAAGATCATGCGCCGCCTGCTGCGGGACGTCGCCGCAGGCAAGGAAGTCACGCAGGACACGACCACGCTCGAGGACTTCGGCGTGCTTGCGAAGCTGCGCGAAGGGGACGAATGACGCTCCGGCAGGCTCAGTTGCCCTGCCCGATCCACCACTCCACGCCCGGCGCCCGGTCGCACCACCGGCGCATGTCGCGCAGCTGTTCGACGGGTGCGAAGTCCACGCCGCCGTCGATCGTGGCGAACAAGGCCTCGCCTCCGAACCGTGCGCTCACCGAACCGAAGCTCGCGGGGTTCTCCGGGTCGTAGTCCGCCGCCCACGTCGGCGTCGCGTTCGCAAGCCACGGACCGTCGACGCGGAAGTAGCCCTCGTTCAAGGCGCCGTCCGCGGTGGCGTTCGTGCGGCTCGAGACGAATGCCATCGTGCGCTCAGGGTGCTTCGATGCGGACAGCCGCAGCACGCACCACTTCGCGAACGGGTTGAGCGCGCCGTTGGGGAGCACCTCGTCCACCGGGAAGCGCTGCTCGTCGCCGCCCACCCACGCGCTGTTGAGCCCGAAGCTCGGGTACAGCGACGTGAAGTACATGAACTGGGTGGGGTCGCCGGACTGCAGCTTCTCGAAGGTGGCGGCGTTCTCGCCGCAGTAGATGCGGCGGAAATCCTGGTCGAGCCACGGCGCCAACCGCCAGGGCCAGCGCTTGGAGATCTCGACGTCGCCGCCGTAGGTCTCGGGCGGAATGGCGTTTCCGTTCTCGTCGCGGGCGGGAAACCCGCTTCGATACCCCGGAAGGACGAACCCGCGCTCGTCCGTGGCGTACGAAATCCAGGCAACGATCGCGCTCCGCATCGCGGAGGCCTCTCGCATGCGAGCCGCGCTTCGGCGGGCCCCCATGGCAACCGGCACCACGATCGCGACCAAGATTCCGATAATGCCAAGTACCACCAGGAGCTCGACCAACGAGAAACCGCGAATGCGCAGGAATCCGGAGCGCGCAGCGGGCCCGCCACGCGGATCAAGGCAATGATTCCGGGAACACCGCGCGTTCGCCATCGCGTCATCGTATGGCACGACCGATCCGCACGCATCGACCCCCATGATCCCCACGCCGATGAATGACGTTCGAACCCCGCGTGTGCACGCCAGTGCATGCACCGCGTTGGCGCTTGCGCTCGTTGCATCGTGCCCTGCCCTTGCGGGCGGAACGCATGTCGCCGACATCGGGGTCCCCGCGCTCGACCGGTGGATGTACCCGTTCAACCCGAGCCCCGGATCGCGCATCGCGATCAGCACGTTCGGCAGCACGCCCGGTGCCGCGGAGTTCGACAGCCGCGACGGGCAGATGATCGTCGGCTTCGACACGGCCGCACAGCTGCCCACGGGCCTCGGCAACGGCCTCACCGTCACCCGGTGCGTCCTCGAGCTCGAGGTCAGCAACAACCTGGTCTTCACCTACGACCCCACGCCCGATCCGTGGCAGGCCTTCATCTCCGCAAGCGACCCCGCGTGGCAGGCCGACGCCGACCCAGGGCAGCCGGTCGAGTGCTTCGTCGTGGGCTTCCGCAACGGCTTGACGGCGCAGACCTTCGCCGAGAACACGCCCTTCGCACCGGTGGGCACCAGCGGCCTGCTGCCCGGCGTGCGCAACGCGTTCGCGGCCGGCTTCGACGCGCAGGGTGCGCTCATCGATGTCTCGCAGAATCCCCGGCAGCGATTTCAGGCGCAGCCGGCGGCCATCGGCACCTTCACGGACCTTCAGCCGGGAAGCCTCGTGCCGGGCGGTTCCATCATGCGTTTCGAGCTGGAAGTCGCG
Organism: Planctomycetaceae bacterium; assembly: GCA_947492385.1. Lineage (GTDB taxonomy): Bacteria > Planctomycetota > Phycisphaerae > Phycisphaerales > SM1A02 > UBA966. Next base: position 10,549 of record CANLMX010000026.1, read on the forward strand.
CAGCCCGCGCTCCAGGCCTACCTCCAGGGCGGCGTCTCCGCAGGTCGCATCCTGCTCTCGGTGTCAAGCCTCACGCAGGTCGTCCAAGGCGCGGGGCCGTTCCCTTCCTTCATCGCGAAGGAACACCCCAACGTCACGTTCGGCCTCTCGCGCCCGGCACGGCTCATCGTCGAGGCCACCGAGGGATCGCCGTGCGTCGCGGTCGACCTCAACTGCGACGGGACCGTGAATGGGCTCGACCTCGGCGCCCTGCTGGGCGCATGGGGCACGTGCGACGCATGCGACGCCGACATCAACGGCGACGGGGTCGTGAACGGCCTCGACCTCGGTGCACTGCTCGGATCGTGGGGCTGAGCGCGAGCGCGTCAGGTCGCGGCCACGGGAGCGTGTTCCTGGAGCGCGTGGACGAAGGCGCGGCGAGCCGCGGCGAGCGTGCGCTCGGCGTCGGCCAGCAGCCGGGCCACGACGCCTTCCGGGAGGTTCATGCGCACCGCCACTTGGTGCAGCTCCAGCCCCTCGACGTGCCGCAGCCGCAACGCCATGCGCTCGTGATGGGACAGCAACTCGAGCACGCGCTCGAAGAACCCGGCCCCGAGCGTGGCTGGGCCACGTCGAGCACTGCATTCCATGATGTCCGCCATGCGTGCACTCCTTTGCACCGCTTCGGCCGAACGACCCGCCACGAAGAGCGTTGAACCAGGCGCGACCGGCCTTACTTCCGACGTCCTTGCCGGTGGCGTCCCCAAGGACGCTCCCTGACGCCGATCGCTTCTGAACGAGATAATAACACCGTATCGGACGCAGTCAACCGGAAATCATGCCGCCGCGGGCAGAACCTCGATGTCGTGCGCAATCACGTTGACGGAGTCCTCGAACCCGGGTGCGCCCACCAGCGGCCCGGTCGCCGACACAACGAGCGGATCGAACTGCGCGCCCGACTGCGCGTCGAGCTCGGCGAACGCGTCCTGCAGGCCCATCGCCTTGCGGTAGGGACGCACCGAGACCATGGCATCGAGCGCGTCGGCGACGGCCACGACCCGTGCGTGCAGGGGAATCGACGCGCCCTGGATTCCATCCGGGTACCCAAGGCCGTCCCAGCGCTCATGGTGCCACCGCGCCACCGGCGCCGCGAAGGCAAGTGCCGGGATCTTGCGGAGGATCATGCCGCCGAAGACCGCATGCCGACGCACGGCCGAGGTCTCGGTGGCGCTGAGCGGGCCCTCCTTGCGAAGCGCCTCGGCAGGAACGAGGATCTTGCCCACGTCATGCAGCAGTGCCGCGATCCGAAGCTCGCGAAGTTCGCGCGCGTTCATGCCGATCGACGAACCGAGCATGGTGGCGAGCGCCGCCACGCGCAATGAGTGGCCGGCCTGCGACGGATCGGCCGCATCCACCTGGGCGACCAGCTCGGAGACCAGGTGGGAGAGCGGGCAGTCGGATTCGTTGAACGTGCGGACCGGCAGTGCGGTGCGTGCGCTGGCGACCGCGGCATCGCGCGGCTCGACGGTGAACCACGCCTGCGTGGCCAACGGGCGGGCGCGATCGGTACGGGGCTCGGTGCGTGCGCTGAAGCGGAAGTCGTTCATGTCTGGGCTCCTTGTCGTTGCGGCCGATTCCGGCCGCCGCATCGCATCGGCGCAGGGGAAACGCGACTGAAGCAAGGTCCCTGAAATTCGCACAGAATTCCGGGATGTCCGGAAACACCCGCGATCCGCGCCGCGAGCGCGGGTTTCCGCGCGGGATGAACCCCCGGCAGGGCTATGCTCCCCCGCCCGATGCACATCGCCCCCGCCGTCACCCTGCGTCCGCCGAAGGCACGTGCCGTCGAGGTGGCGTGCGCCCCGGATGCGCGCACCGACGTCGAGGGCATCGGCTCCGCCTCGTTCGCCCGCGTGCTTGGGGGCAGCATCGGCATGCCGGCGGTGCGCGCCGAACTCGAGCGGCTCGAGCGCGAAGGTGCGCTGGTCGCTGATCCTGAGCCCCGCATGTTCGTGTACCGCGCCGTGCACGCCGGCAAGCGATGGATGGGCCTCGTCTGCCGCGTCGACACGCGCGACCTGGTCACGCTGCTGCCCAACGCCGCCAGCGACGCCGAGATCGCGGTCGCGCACGGCGACCTCACCGCGGTCGGAGCCCAGCTGGCGCCGGCGCTGGTGCAGGTCGAGGCCTCCGACGACGTCGGCTACCTGATGGTGTGCGACACCAACGAGCGGCCGGGGTACCACTTCGTGGCTGCCGACGGTTCGACGCACTCGGCGTGGCAGGTCCACCACCCGGATGCGTACGCGACGGCGTTCGCCGAGCTCGATGCGACCGAGATCCGAACCGGTGGCGGGCAGGTGATGGCTGCGCATCGCGAGGGCACGATGCCGCTGGCGATCCTCACGTCGGATGACGTAAGCGCGGCCACGGGACCGCTGGCCCCCCGGTCCGGCCTCTTCGTGATGTCCCACCCGCACCCCTGACGGGTGCGTGGACGCCGGGGGCTACACTTCGGCCATGACCGCGTTCGTCACGCCCGGACCGTCCGCGTCGAACCTCGCAGGACCCGCCAAGGTCTTGGTGTGCGACCCCGTCGCCAAGGCCGGGCTCGACGGCCTGCGCGGCCTCGGCTGCACGGTGATGAACGACCCGGCGCTCGGCGAGGAGACCCTCGAGCGCGCAGTCCGAGACACCGCCCCGGACGTGCTGGTCATCGGCACCACTCCGGTGACTGCCGCCGCCATCGAGGCGAGCCCGCGGCTCTCGATGATCGTCGTCGCCGGCACCAGCGTCGAGCATGTCGACACCGCCGCCGCGAGCCGGCGCGGGATCTTCGTCGCGAACTGCCCCGGCCGCAATGCGACCGCGGTCGCGGAGCTGGCGTGGGGCCTGATCCTCGCATGCGACCGGCGGATCCCCGAGCAGGGCGCCGAACTGCGCGCGGGCACCTGGGACCAGGCGCGCTTCGGCGCGGCCGCCGGGCTGCACGGGCGCACGCTGGGAATCGTGGGCCTCGGGCCCGTCGGGCAGGAGACCGCGCGCATCGGCGCGGCCTTCGGCATGGAAGTCATCTGCTGGAGCCGCAACCTCACCGAGGAGAAGGCACTCGAGCATGGATGCGGCTACTGCGCCAGCCTGGTCAACCTCGCGAAGCTCAGCGACGTGGTGAGCGTCAGCGTGGGCGGCGGCGAGGACACCGACAACCTGCTCAACGAGAAGTTCCTCGCGGCGCTCCGCCCCGGCGCGATCCTGGTGAACACGAGCCGCGGCGCCGTGATCGACCAGGCGGCGCTGGCGAACGCGATCCGCACGCGCGGACTCCGCGTGGGACTCGACGTCTGGGCGAACGAACCCGAGACGTCGACCGGCACGTTCAGCGACCCGATGGTGCACGAGCCCGCGGTGATCGGAACCCACCACGTGGGCGCGCTCACCGAGCAGGCCCAGCGGGCCGTCGCGGAGGAGGTCGTCCGCGTCGTGCGCGCCTGGGCGGAACGCGGGCACGTCCCGAACTGCGTCAACCGCGCGGTGGCGACGCCGGCGACCGCGATGCTGGCCGTGCGCCACCTGAACCGGCCCGGTGTGCTTGCGCACGTCTTCTACACGCTTGGTCAGGGCGCGATCAACGTCGAGGAGATGGAGAACATCGTCTACGCCGGGGGCGAGGCGGCGCTTGCGCGGATCCAGCTCGACCAGGCGCCGCGCGAGGAGCACCTCGCGGCGATCCGCACGAACCCGAACGTGCTGAGCGCCACGCTCAGCATGATCGCGCGGCGGATGTGACGCATGGGGCGCGTGCCATGGAGATCGACGTCGCCGAGCTCCCGGTCGCGCTCCGCTACAACCTGATGATCGGGGCGATCGTGCCGCGTCCGATCGCGGTGGTCGGCACGTGCGATGCGTCCGGTCGCGTGAACCTGGCGCCGTTCAGCTTCTTCACCGGCGGCGGCAGCGATCCGATGACGCTCGTCGTGTGCATCGCGAACCCGCCGGGCGGGGACGGCGAGAAGGACACCCTCCGCAACGCGAAGCCCGTCACCGAAGGCGGCACCGGGGAGTTCACCGTGAGCGTGGCGACCGAGTCGAACATCCTGCGCGTGGTGGCGTGCGCTGAACCCCTGCCGCACGGCGAGAGCGAGTTCGAGCTGGCGGGGCTGACGGCCGTCACCGGGAGCGCGGTGCGCGCGCCGCGGCTCGCGGAGAGCCCGGTGGCATTCGAGTGCCGGACGCTGCAGGTGGTGCGGATGGCGCCCGGCCGCGTCGGAGGCGGGAACCTCCTCGTCGGGGAGGTGGTGCGGGCCCACGTGGCCGAAGGGCTGGCGAGTGATCGGATGCACGTGGATGCGGCGCGGCTTGCCGCCGTGGGCCGCATGGGCGGGCTGGACTATTGCACCACCCGCGAGCGGGCGGCAATCCCATCCGGCCGCGGCGCGCTCGGGCACCCCTTGGGGTGGCCAAGAAGGTGAGCGGTGATGTCATTTCCCGATTTCGGTTCGCGAATGCGACTTCGGTTCGTAGAATCTCCGTGTTCGCTCTTTGACAACTGGGGCCGTACCGGCATCGACCGGACAGGCAACGCCCGGAGTGGCGCGCCGTGGAGCATGATGGCCACGTAAAAAGCATGCACAATCACAACTGCCAACACGCAGTACGCTCTCGCCGCCTAATTTAGGCAGCGCAGTGAGTCTCCCCACGCCTGACTAAGGGGGCCGCTGTCAAACATCAGGCTGGACCCAATGGGCTGACATGCCTCGGCGGGTCGAGATGATGCATGTCTTGGAACGGAGCGCCCCGCTGCGGGGATACGCCCGGACGACAATCAATCCGCAGACACGCGCGTAGAGGCTCCGTGCGGACTGTTTCGGCACAGGGGTTCGACTCCCCTCGGCTCCATTCACCGTTATTCGCCACCGCCCGAGCGGCGTGGCAGCACCCGTCCCGGGGATTCCGGAACTTCAGGACAAGGCGGGGCGTCTCCTTCCGTATCCCATGAAGGATGCCCATGGCCGCCTCGCATGACCCGCCCCGACGCCCGGATGCCGCCCCCGACGCGGCGCCCGCGCAGCATGTGCCGGCATCCGACCGCGAGGCCGCCGTCGCGTGCTGGGGCGCCATCTATGCCTACATCCGCCAGGCGGGGCGCTCCGACGAGCAGGCGCGGGACCTCACGCAAGGATTCATCGCCGACGTCCTGCTCGGCCGCGGCCTGCTCGCCAAGCTGGACGAACGCCGCGGGCAGTTCCGGACGCTGCTCTTGAGCGCGGTCCGCAACTACCTCGCCGACGCCTATCGCCACGACCACGCTGCCCGACGCCACCCCGGCCATGGGCGGATCGTGGCCGCAGGCAACGACTCGCACGACGACGGGCTGGTCGACCGCACCACGCCCGCACCCGAAGCGGCGTTCAACCGGGCGTGGGTGGCCGCGCTCGTGCGCGAGGCCGCAGCCGACCTCCAGGCCGAGTGCCTGGCGTCGGGCCGCGAGGCCGCATGGGACATCTTCGACCGGCGCGTGCTCCGACCGATGCTCGAGGGCGCCGAGCCGCCCACGTACGAGGCGCTGGTCGCGCGTTGGGGCCTCCACGCGCCGACACAGGTCTCGAACACGATCGTCGCGATGCGCCGCGCCTTCGCGACGCACCTGGTGCGCCGCATGGGCGCCTGCTCCGGCGATGGCGCCCGGGGCCAGATCCGAGAATTGCTCACGCTGCTGGAAGGACGTTCCCCATGACCGCCGACGCACGACCCGACGATCCACACGTTCCCGCCGAAGGCGCGCTCCGCGACACGCTTGCGTGGGTGCTCCAGTCGATCGAGCATCCTGCCGCCGCCGCCGGCGACTGGATCGCCTACGAAGTGGACCCGCAGCGAGGAACGGCGGCAGCCCTCCTCGCCGATGCCGCCGTGCCCCTGACGCGCCTCCAGCGCGCCCGGATCCTCTATGCAGGGCTCCGATCCGACGGCGAGACGGCCGAGGAACGCGCCGTGGGCAGCCGGTTGGCGATCGCGTGCGCGGCAGCAGCGTGGCTGTTCCACGGCGCCCGCATCACCAACCACGACGATGCCGCCTTGCTTGCCGCCTTCCGGAGCGTCACCGCGGACCTGACGCTCGAGCCAACGGTGCGCGAGATGGTCTGCTCCGCAGAGCGCAAGCTGCTGCGTTCCGGTCGCTGACGCGGACCCGCCGGGGGATCACTGCCCAATCGGGGCCAGGGAACCGTCGGAACCCGAGACGGGCATGGACGACGGGTCGCGCGCATCGAGCTGGTCCCACCGGATGCGCGAACCGCCGAAGAGCGTTCCGGTCGCGAACGCGGCGTCGACCAGCGCGATCTCGTACGCGGCCAGCGCATTGACCTCGCGCGACTGCGCGTCCCCGAGCGTGTTGGCGGCGATCACGACGTCGATGCTGGTGCGCAGGCCCACCTCGAACTGCCGCCGCTCGGCCTCGTAGGCGCGGGCGGCGAAGACGGTTGCCAGCCGCGCCGCCAGGATCCGCTGCCATGCGGTGTCGAGGTTGTCGACCGCATTCAGCACTTCCTGGCGGATCGCCAGCGCCCGCGCATCGCGCGAGGCGAGGCGCTGCACCCGCTGGAGGACCGCCCGGCGGGCCTGGCTCAGCCGCACCTCGTTGCTGATCGGGATCTCGGCACGGGCACCGACCTGGAACTGGTCGTCGTTGCCGATGTTGGAGAAGGCGTCGGAGAAGCCGTTGCCCTGCCCCTGCATCTGGTACGTGTAGTCGAACGTAAACAGCGGCAGCGCGGCGTTGCGCGTCAGTTCGACGTTCGTCGCGTCGACCGCCAGCTGCAGCTCGAGCTCGAGCATCTCCATCCGGTCGCGGATCGCGGAATCGGCCAGCCCGTGGGCATCGAGCTGGAGGCCGACCGGGTTCGGCTGCGTCGCGGGCACGATGGCGGTGCCGTCGGACATCGGCATCGACGGGTCGTTGATCAACCGCTTGAGGTCGCGCTGGCGCGTGCGCACCGCTGCGTCCGCGAGGATCACGTTCTCGAGGGTCGTGCCGACGCCGCTCTCGGCGCGGAAGACCTCGACCTCGGGAGCGTCGCCCGCCGCCACGCGGGCCCTTGCGCGGCCCAGCTGCAGCAGCGCCAGGTCGTACTGCTGCTGCCGGACCTCGAGCTCGCGCCACGCGCGGTAGTGGTTCCAGTACGCGCGGTCGGAGGTCGCCAGGATGCGCAGCGCCTCGAGCTTGGTGCGCGAATCGGTGATCTGGCCCTGCAGCTTCGCGACGCGGATGGAGGCGGTGTTCACCTCCACGCCAGCGTTGCGCAAGAGCGGCTGGCTGATCGAGAAGAACAGGCTGCCCTGGTCGGGATCGGTCACGAGCGACGAGGCGGACGCGGAGTCCGTGTACTGCGGCTGGAACGAGAACGTGCCGCCCGTGGCGAGCGGCACGTTGAGCCCGACCTGGACCTGGTCGTCGAACAGGCCTTCGTTGTTCTGGAGCTGCGTGAGCAGGTTGTTGCCGTTGCGCCGGAAGTCGGCGAAGAACAGGCTGTCGAACTTCGCCTCTTCCTGCGTGATGCTGGTCTTGGCGATGTCCGGCGCGACGAGCTGCACGCGGAGGTCGAGGTTGTTCGACAGGGTGAGCGCGCGCACCTCGGCGATCGAGAGCGGGCGGGTCTTGTCGTACTTCGTCGACCGGAAGCCGCCCGCGGTGGCGCCGGCGATGGCCTCCTCGGCGGGCACGGGCGGGCCATACTCGACCGCCGAGAGGTCCACGGGCTCGAGCGCGCGAAGCGTCTCGTCCGGGACGGTGTACGGGGTCATCTGGTCGCGGAACAGGTCGCCCTGGCAGCCGGCCAGGACGGCCGCGAACGCCACTGCCGGGACCCGTGCGGCCCATGCCGCAACTCGCGCGGAAGGATGGCTCGCGTGCCCGCTCATTCGTGCCTCAGTGCCTCGATCGGGTCGAGCCGCGACGCCTTGATCGCGGGGAACATGCCGAATGCAACGCCGACGCCGGCGCTGAAGACCAGCGATACGGCGATCGCCCAGATCGGGACGTCCGCCTTCTCGAGGTTGGCGCCGGGGATGAGGGTGAGGCCGATCGCCATCGCCTTGCCGATCACGAGGCCCACCATGCCGCCGAGGACGGTGAGCGTCACCGCCTCGAGCAGGAACTGGAGGAGGATGGCCGTGCTCGTGGCGCCGACCGCCTTGCGGAGGCCGATCTCGCGGGTTCGCTCGCTCACCGACACCAGCATGATGTTCATGATGCCGATGCCGCCGACGAGCAGCGAGATCCCGACGATGCCCCCGGCGATCGCCGTGACGCCGGCCGCCATGCTCTTGAACTGGTTGATGTACTGGTCGATCGCCGCGACGCGGAAGGTGTCGGGGTCCCCGGGCTGCAGGCCCCGGGTCCGCCGCATCACGTACTCGATCTCGGCCTGCGCTTCCTCGGCAACCTCGGGACCGCGCGCCAGCGCGACGAACTGCATGAAGTACCAGCCGGAGAGCACCTTCTCCGCGACGCTGAACGGCACGAAGATCTCCGCCTGGCTGGAGTTCATCCCGAACATCCGCGCCTGCAGCGTCTCCACCACGCCCACGACCAGGAACCGCCGCCCCCCGAGCAGCACGTACTCGCCGACGCCCCCGCTCCCCTCGCGGTCGAGCTTCAGCTCGTCGACCGCCGCCTGGTTCACGAGCGCCACCTGCCTCGCGGTATCCACGTCGATCGCGCTGAACGGCCGGCCGCGGAGCACCTTCCGGCCGACGGCGTCGTGCCACGCGGGCCAGATGCCGCTGACCGACATTCCCTCGATGAGCTCGGAATCGCTCTCGACGCTCATCGGGACGTCGACGATCGGCGAGATGCCCTTCACGGACGGGCACTGCTCCATGATGGCGCGCGCCTCGTTGACGTTCAGCCGGCACTTCTCCCACGGGAACTTGGTGCGGGGCGCGTTGTCCGGCCGGTTCGGGAACACGTAGAGCCGCGCGGCACCGACGCTCTCGAACTCCGAGAGCACCTTCGCCTTCAGGCCCGTCAGTGCCGCGATCACCGCGGTGACGCTCGCCACGCCGACAATGATCCCGAGGGCCGTCAGGAACGAGCGCGCCTTGTTGGCCCAGATCTGGCTCAGGGCCATCGACACGGACTTCAGGAAGAAGAAGCCGGACAACTTCACGCCGCGGCCCCCTGCGCCTCGAGCTGCGCCCGCTGGGTCTCGCGCGCGCCCGCGACGTACGGAGCCACCTCGGCATCCTCCTCCGCGGGCAGGTCGCTCAGGATTCGGCCGTCGCGCAGGCGCACGACGCGCCGGCAGTGCGCGGCGACGTCGTTCTCGTGCGTGACGATGATGATCGTCTGGCCACCGTGGTTCAGCGCCGTGAACAGCGCGAGGATCTCGGTGGTGGTCGCGGAATCGAGGTTTCCCGTGGGCTCGTCGGCCATCAGGATGCGCGGGTTGTTCAGGATGGCCCGGGCGATCGCGACGCGCTGCTTCTGGCCGCCGGACAGCTGGTTCGGGCGGTGGTCGACCCGCTTGCCCAGCCCGACGCGCTGCAGTGCCTCGAGCGCACGGCGGCGGCGCGCCGACGCGGAGCCCCCGGTCGCGGAATAGAGCAGCGGCAGCTCGACGTTCTCGAGCGCGGTCTGCCTCGGGAGCAGCTCGAAGCTCTGGAACACGAAGCCGATCTCCTCGTTGCGCACCAGCGCCAGCTCGTCGGCCTTCATGGCGCTGACCAGCTTGCCGCCGAGGACGTACTCGCCCGTGCTCGGCCGGTCGAGGCACCCGAGCGTGTTCATCAGCGTGCTCTTGCCCGAGCCCGAGCTGCCCATGATCGCCACCATCTCGTTGCGGCCGATGTCGAGGTCCACGCCGCGCAGCGCATGGATCGTCTCCACGCCGACGCGGTAGACCTTGGTGATCGATCGGAGTTGGATGATCGGCTCTTCCATCGATGACCTGGACCGCGCCGCTCGCTCAGAAGCGCATGCGCATGCCGCCGCGCCCACCGCCGCCGCCTCGTCCGCCGCCGCCTCCACCGCCGCTGCCCCAGCCTCCGCCCCAGCCCGAGCCGCCGCCCTCGTCCTTGCGGACGGCGTCGCCGTCCTTCAGGGTCTCGAGCGACTTGTACGGGCCGGTCACGACCATCTCGCCTTCCTTCAGGCCGTCGACGATCACGGTGTCGGTAAGGTTCGAGGCGCCGGTGACGACCGGGGTCGCCACCGCCTTCCCATCCACCACGCGGTACACGATGCTCGCGGTCGGGATGCCCGCCGCGATGAGCGGGCTCTTGCGCACGGACTCGGGGAGGTCCTCGACCTTGCGCTCGACGATCGCCTGGCTGGGCAGGGCAAGCCCCGCATGCCGCGCGATCTGGATGTCCGCGTTGCCGCCCAGTCCGCTGAAGATCTGCTCGCCACCGAGGTCGAGCACGAGGGCGGTCTTGAAGAACCCGGTGCCGTCCTTCTCGACCGTCCGGCTCAGCGCGACCTCGTCGACGGTGCCCTTGAAGACCCGGTTCTTGTAGCCGTTGATGCGCACGTCCGCCGTCTGGCCCTCGGCCACCCGGGGAATGTCGGCCTCGCTCACCTTGGCGGTGAGCTTCATCGTGCCGAGGTCCGCCACGGTGAGGATCTTGGTTCCGGGCATGTTCATCGTGCCCACGACGACCAGTTCGCCCACCTCCGCGTTGAGCTCGGTGATGATCCCGTCGATCGCGGCGAGCACCACCGTGCGCCGGAGGGCCTCGCGCTGCTGCTCGATCTGCGCTTCGGCGGCCGCCAAGGCCTTCTCGAGCTGCACGATCGTGTTCTTCTGCGCCTGGTAGTTCGCCTCGGCGTCACGGGCGCGCGCGACGGCGTCGTCCAAGGCCTGGCGGCTGATGTCGCCCGTGCGGAAGAGCGCCTCCTGGCGCTGCGCGGTGATCCTCAGGTTGTCGAGCGAGTTCTGCGTGCCCACGATGCGCGCGCGCTCCGCCTCGAGGCGGTATCGCTCGCCGTCGCGGCGCGCCTCGGCGCTCTGCAGCGCGGCCTTCAGGTCACGGTCGTCGAGGCGCATGATGAGCTCGCCGGTCTTCACTCGCTCGCCGGCGCGCTTGGGAAGTTCCATGATGCGCGCGCTGACCTCGGCCGAGATGTCGACCTTGCGGACGGGCTCGATGATGCCCGGCGCGGACACGGTCTCCACCAGCACCTGCTGCGACACGGGTTCCATCCTGACCGCGACGCCCTCGTCGGACGCCATGGCCCAGCTCCACACGTCCTTGCCAACGAAGAGGCCAACGACGCCGAGGCCAGCCGCGACCGACAGGCTGATGACGAGGGCGCGCTTCATGGGGCCCAAATGATACGCCCATGCCGCATGCGGCAGGCTCACGGCGGCGGGCGGTCGGGATTGCGCGTCAGCGCGCCGGCTCGATCGTGACGGTGAGGCCGCGCGTCCGGAACTGCTCCTCGATCAGCTCGGCACGCTCGCGGTGCGTGACCACCAAGAGCGCGACGCCGGACTCGTGCGCCTCGATCGTGCGCTCCAACGCGTCCGCGTGCGGGAGCCGGGCGAACTCGATCACGGAACGCGCGACGAACGCGAAATCGTTCACGTCGTCGTTGTGCAGCAGCACGGCCCATCCGGGCATCGGCTTGCGCTGCGGCGGCGGAGCCTCGGGCAGGACGGCGGTGCCGCCTTCGATCGGTTCGTGCGACGCGGCGGGGGAGATGGGCCGGGGGGCGGCTTCGGGCATTGCCGAATTAGACCAACGCACGCCAACGGATTCAATGAATTCCGAGCGTTATTGGTCGAAAGTCACCATCGGAACACGATCTTGCCGAACTGGTCGCCGGCCTCGAGCCGCGCGTAGGCCTCGGTGGCCGCTTCGGGCGCAAAGACGTGGTCGACGGCCGGGCAAAGGGCGCCGGAACGGAAGAGCGCCATCACCGAACGGAACTCGTCCATCGAGCCCATCGTCGAGCCCACCACGGACAGCTGGTTCCAGAAGATCCGTGTGAGGTCCGTGGTCGCGTCGGCGCCCGTGGTGCAGCCGCACGTCACCAACACGCCACCGCGCGCCATCGACTTGATGCACGCAAGGTGGACCGCCTTGCCGACGCTCTCCGCCACCACGTCGACGCCGCGGCCGCCGGTCGCCGAGCGCACGTCGCGCGACCAGTCCTTGCCCGTGTCGAGGATCGCATGGTCGGCCCCGAGTGCCTTCGCCCGTTCGAGCTTCGACGCATGACGGCTGGTGACGACGGTGGTGCACCCGAAGTGGCGTGCGATGCCGAGCGCGGCGAGCGCCACGCCGCCGCCGATCCCCGGGATCAGCACCGTCATCCCGGCCTGGAGCCGCGCACGCGTAACCAGCATGCGCCACGCAGTGAGATGCGTCAGCGCGAACGCGGCGGCCTGCACCGGATCGGCGTCGCCGATCGCCACGACGTTCGTCGCAGGCGCGGTGAACAGCGCCGCGTGCGTTCCGGGGCCGTGTTCGCCGATCATCCAGAGGTCCTCGCCTGCAGGCGCGCGCCCGGGCAACGCGCGCTCGGGGCGCACCACGGCGGCGTTCAGCACGACGCGCTGCCCGATCCACGCAGCGTCCACGCCTTCGCCCACGCGGTCGACGATGCCGGCGCCGTCCGAGCCGCCGACCGTGGGCCACTGCACGTCGATGCCCGGCAATCCGCGCCCCACCCACAGGTCGAGGTGGTTGAGCGCGCTGGCCTCGGTCCGGACGCGCACCTCCCCGATGCCCGGCTCGGGCTCGGCTCGTGCCTCCGTGAAGCGGACGTTCGGTGCAACGGGGGTTCCCTGGCGCGTGACTTCGATGGCTCGCATGGTCGGCGAGTGTAGGACCGCGGGCCACCTACCATGGACCGTTCGGAGGTCGAACCATGGCACCAGGCACCCCACGAAGGACGGTCCCCGCTCGCATCCTGCTGTGCGCCGTGGCGATGGCCGCATCGATGGCATCCGCGTGGCCGGGCACCGCGACCGCGGCACCGCAGGCACAGGAGGTCGCGGAGCGTGCCCGGCGCGTCGCCGAGCAGATGGCCCTGTGCCCGATCAAGGCGGATCCCGCGGGGTTCGACGCAGGCTTCGTGCAGCCGCACGCCGAGGTCCGGTGGGAAGCCACGCTGCGCAACACCACGGCGCAGGACGTCCGTTGCGTCCGTGCCGCGCCGAGCTGCACCTGTACGTCGGTCGACGCGGTGGGCAAGGTGATCCCGGCGAACGGGACGCTGAAGGTCCCGCTCTCGATGAAGACGAGCGGTGCGACGGGCGAGAAGACCGCGGTCGTCGTGCTGCAGTTCGAAGGGGTGCCCGGGATCGTCGAGCTCTCGCTCAAGGCGACGGTCGCGTACCCGGTGCACGCATGGCAGCTGAACCCCGGGCCGGACGGGAAGCCGCGCCGCGACCCGTTCATCAATGCGTACGACATCAAGGCCAACGTCCGCGGCGAGGTGACCGCCGAGAGCCTCGATGGCAAGCCGTTCCGCGTGCTGAGCGTCAACGGCGAGCCACCCGTGTTCGTCGACCCTGCGCGCGCGGCCCTGCCCGCCGAGAGTTGCGCGGTGCGCTACGACTTCTCGTCGCTGCCGTGCGACCGCGTGCCGAAGTACCTCGTCATCGAGACCGACCGGCCCGACGCGCGGCTCATCGACCTGCGCGTGCGCCACGAGTGCACCAAGATCAGTCCCGCATTCTCGTTCGACGGGTTCCGCGAGAACCTGGGCGTGCTGCGCCCCGGCGAGACGCGCGAGTACGCCATCGCCATCAAGCGCGCCAACGGTGTTCGCATCGACCGCGTCACGAGCCTCGACCCGCGCATCGAGTCACGGTTCCTCGAGCAGAAGGCGGGCTCGACCGACGAGGTCCTCGTGCGCTATGCGATCACCGCGAAGCCCGATGCCGCAGGCGTCGTGATCGGATCGCTGCGGTTCGCGGGCGTGGGGCCCGACCCGCGGCAGCCGGTCGCCCCGGGGCAGCCGGCCGCGAGCATGCCGCGCGAGTCGGACTTCATCGTGTACGGCAAGATCGAGGCGAGTGCGCCGGCGGCAGCGGTGCCGGCAGCGGTGCCGGCAGCGGTGCCGCCGCGCGCCCAGGCGCCCGCGCCCATCCAGCCGCTCCCCGTCGTGATGCGGATCGCGGACGCCCCGTCGCAGGTGCCGATGGACCCCGAACGCTTCGCGCGCGCGCGCGCGGCGATCGACCGGGGCCTCGCCTACCTTCGCTCGGCCCAGGGCCCGGACGGCGGGTGGCTCGAGGGCAAGGCCACGAAGGCCACGGACCAGAAGAAGGCATCGCACGCGGTGCCGTGCGCGGTCACGGCGCTCGGCCTCAAGGCGTTCGCGCAGGCTGGGCTGGCGGCGCGCGGCGACCGGACCGCCGCGCGCGCGATGCAGTTCGTGGCGGGACGCACGGCGCTGGAATCCGCGTTCGAACCCGACCCGGCGTCGGGACTCGGGACGTACGTCGCGAGCGCGCTGCTCATGGCGCTCGCGGCGCAGCAGGACGATGCGCTCGCGGAGCCGATGTCGCGCGTGCGCGCCTGGATCGCGCAGGCGCAATGGACGGAGGCGAACGGGCGCGGCACCGACTCCGACTGGTTCGGCGGGTTCGGCTACGGGAACCGCGGCCGCCCCGACCTGTCGAACACGCAGTTGGTCCTCGATGCGCTCCACGAGGCGGGCGTCTCGACGTCCGATCCCGCGGTGCAGCGCGCACTGGCCTTCGTCGCGCGCACGCAGAACGTCGAGGAGAACGACTCCCCCTGGGCACGGGCGGGCAGCAAGGACGGCGGGTTCGTGTACACGCCCGCCAACGGCGGAGAGAGCTTCGCGAGCGAGGCCGCGGGCGAGGGCCGCATGGGCGAGCACCTGCCCGAAGGCACGCGCAGCCTCCGCAGCTACGGAAGCATGACCTACGCCGGCCTCAAGAGCATGCTGTTCGCCGGGCTCACCCCGAACGACCCGCGGGTGCAGGCGGCATGGTCGTGGATCCGGATGCACTACGGGTTCGCCGAGAACCCGGGCCTCGGCCTGCAAGGCCGCTTCTACTACGTGCACACCGCGGCGCGCGCCCTTGCGGCGATGAACGCGGAGCGGGTCGAGCCGGTCGCCGTGCGGCCTGCCGGCGCGTCGCCGGGCGCCGGAGACGCCGCGGGGGCGCGCAACTGGCGCAACGACCTGGTCGATGCGCTCGTGTCCGAGCAGCGCCCCGACGGGAGCTGGAAGAACCCCGTCGACCGCTGGATGGAGGGCGAACCCGAGATGGCCTCGATCTACGCGTTGCTCGCGCTCGAGGAGGCGCTGAAGCCGGTCAGCGTCGCGCGGTAGGCGAGCACCGCGAGCGACGCGGTCATCGCCAGGAGCAGCGCACCGAGCGCCTGGTGCGAGGTGGTCGAGATCGCCTCCCACCACGGGACCTCGACGCCGCGGCGCACCAGCACCGCCACCAACGCCGCGATGCCGAGCACGAGCTGGAGGCCCACGGCGTGGGAGATGCCCTTGCCGAGTGCCCGGATCGGGCGCGCATCGACGGACTTCGCGCTGCGCCGCCCGGCCATGAAGACCAGCACGAACGCGATCAGGGCCATGGTGACGTGCCCGTGGAACGCCCATGCCGGCAGCTTCGCCCCCGCGTCCGCGGTGGGCGCGGTCTGCAGGTGACGCATGGCGGCGCCGAGGAACAGCTGCATGGTGAGCGCCGCGAGCGCGGCGATGGGCAGTGAACGCATCCAGCGCGACCCTGGGGCCGATCCGCGCACGCCGTCGAGCGCACCCGCGCACGCGAACGCCGAGAGCATCGCGACGGCGAAGACGCACTGCCCGAGCATGCCGTGGACGATCGCCATCGCGGTGCTCGGCGCGAGGTCCGAGGCCTCCATGCTGGCGGTCACGTTGCCGGTGACCCGCAGGCCTCCGAGGATTCCCTGCACCACGACGAGCGCGACGAGCGCGACGACTAGCCCGCGCGCGGCACGCGGCACGCCCGAGCGGAATGCGGTGGTCGCGTAGGCGAGCGTGGTCGCGCCGACGAGCATCCCGAAGAGGCGGTGCGCGTGCTCGTAGAAGATCCCGCCCTTCATCTCGCTCACCGGGTACAGCAGCATGTTGTGGCCGAAGCTGTTCGGCCAGTCCGGCACGGCAAGGCCGGCCTCGTAGCTCGTGACGAGCCCGCCGAGCACGATCATCACCAGGATGTTCGCGGTGGCCACGGCCCCGAGCAGCGTGGCGGCCGCCGGCAGCGGCCGGCCCGACGTTCCGCGGCGGCCGAGCCGGTCGCCGAGGAGGCCGAGCAGCGCGCTGCCCGCGTAGAGCCCTGCCACGTACAGGATGGGGCGCAGGTGCGTGCCACCCTGCTCGTCGCGCAGGAAGGCTCCGACCACCATCAGGTTGATCGTCGCGGAGACCAGTCCCACCGACATGCCGCTCGCCTCGGAAGGCGCGCGGCGCCCGGCCACCCAGCCGCCCGCGAACACGCAGGCCAGTGCGGCCACGAAGAGCAGTTCGCCCGCCACCAGCCCGGGCTGGAGCATCGCCACGTAGCTGAGCGTCCACATCGCCACCGTCACCGCGAACCCGATGGCCAGGTTCATGGGGCGCACCCACCGCGACCACCCGACGACGAAGAGCGACCCGACCACGAAGAGCAGCACGACGGCACCGACGCCGAGGGGCTGGGGGGCGGCGGACGCATCCTGGAGCGCGGCAATGATCGGCATGGTGAGTCCTCGGGAGGGGTTCCTATGCTATTCAGGCTGCCCCGACGGGGCTCGTGCCGCATGGAGAAGACCGCCGCCATCGCCGTGACGGACGACCGCACCGAAGCCCCCGGCCGGGCGGCCGTCTGGGGTCGGCTCGCGAAGGCACGCCTGAGCGCGCTGGTGCTCGTCACGGCCGCGGCCGGGTTCGTGGTGGCTCCCGTCGGCGAGCTCGACTGGGCTCGGCTGGCATGGACGTGCCTGGGGACGGGGCTGGCCGCGGCGAGCGCGGCGATGCTCAACCAGCTGGTCGAGGTCCGCCGCGACGCACTGATGCGCCGCACGGCCGGTCGGCCGCTTCCCGCCGGGCATGCACGGCCCGTGACCGTGTTCGTGGCAGGAGTGCTCGCGGGATACGCAGGTTGCACGGTGCTGGCGCTCGGCACCACCGTGCTGGCCTCGGCGTTCGCCGCGGCGAACATCCTGCTCTACGTGCTCGTCTACACGCCGCTGAAGGCGCGCACCACGCTCAACACCCTGGTCGGCGCGGTCACGGGAGCCATCCCCCCGGTCATCGGCTGGACCGCGGCCTGCGGCGAGCTCGGACCGGGCGCCGTGTCGCTCTTCGCCCTGCTCTTCGCATGGCAGCTGCCGCACTTCCTGGCGCTGGCGTGGATGTACCGGCACGACTACGCGGCCGGCGGCTTCGCGATGCTCCCGTCGCGGGACCCATCCGGCGTCGCGACCGCGCAGTCGTGCGTGCTGACGTCGCTGCTCCTCGTGCCGGTCGGGCTGCTCCCGACGCTCACGGGCGTCGCGGGCATCGCCTATGCGAGCATCGCCACGGTCGCGGGCATCTGGATGTCGGTCAAGTCCGCCATGTTCCTGCGGGCCCGCACGGATCTCGCCGCACGCGCGCTCTTCCTTGCGAGCCTCGGCTACCTGCCCGTGGTGCTGGGCGCGATGGTGCTCGACCGCGGGAGCATCGTGCCGACCGCGCGCCCCGCACCCGGGACGACGGTGATCGAGGTGCCCGCCCCGCCCGTCCCGCCCGCCCCGCCCGCGCAGCCGGCCCCATCCGCACCGCCCGCAGGCCAGGCGCCGTGAGCCCGCACCCCGACGGATTTCCCACGCTGACGCTGCGCGGCGGTGGATGGATCATCGTCGCGTTCGCGCTCGTGCTGGGCGGATTCCTGGCCTGGGCCGTCTCGGGGATCTTCGTGGGCGAACGCCCGGTGGGCGGCGGCAGCGATCCCGCCTCGTACGGATTCCGGCTCGAGCCGCTGGCCGCTCCGCGCGACAGCCTCGTCGGCACCGGGAACCCGCGCGACTTCCTGGTGCCGCTGGACATGCCCGCGACGATCCGCGGGTCCGAGGTGCTGCGCTGGAACCAAGAGCACCGCGGCAAGCTCGTCGTCAGCAACGACCGGGTCGCCGGCGTGGTCGTCAACGGCGAGGCGCGCGCCTATCCGCTCGCGATGCTCAACGCGCACGAGGTGGTCAACGACGTGCTCGGCGGCGTGCCGATCGCGGTCACCTTCTCGCCGCTCACGGACAGCCTGGTGGTCTTCGACCGGCGCGTGGGGGGCGTCGAGCGGATGTTCGGCGTGAGCGGGCTGCTCCTCGACAGCAACCTCGTGATCTACGACCGCGCGGCCACGCCCGTGCAGGGCGTCGCTGCTCCGGAGGGCCTGGCGCCCGCGCACGAGCCCTCGCTCTGGGCGCAGCTGCCCATGCGCGCGATCGCCGGCCCGGCCGCGGCCGAGGGACTGCGCCTGGTCCCCATGCCCGATACCAACGTCTGCTCGTGGCGGATGTGGTCGGCGGCATGGCCGGACACCACGGTGATCCTCGGCGACCCCTCCCAGTCGAAGCGCTACAAGGAACTCAGCTACGCGCGCTACTGCCTCACGCCGCGCGTCGACTTCCCCGTGGCCGGGCTGATGCCTGCCTCGCCCGAGCCGCAGTCCGCGGATGCTGCCGTCGAGGCCGCGCGCGCGGGCGCCCCGCGCACGCGCAAGGCCGCGGTGATCGAGATCCGCGAGCCCGGAGCGCGCGCCACGTTCTCGCTGGCGGAGCTTGCCGCGAAGGCAGGGGATGCCGAGCGCACCGACGTGACGGTCGGCGGACGTGACTTCGACGTCACCGTGCAGCGCGCGCCCCTGGCCGCGATGGTGCGCGCGCGCGACGGCCGTCCCGCACTGGTCATCCCCCAGCTCTGGTTCGCGTGGCGCGACCGCGAGTGAGACGGGGCGCTCAGTTCGAGAACGCGAGCAGCGTCGCGTACAGCACCACCCAGATGACGTCGAGCGCGTGCCAGTACATGGCGCACAGCACGAGCCCGGCGTGGTCCGTCGCGGTGTACAGGCCTCGGCGCGCGCGGTGCAGCGCGATCGCCATCGGCGGCAGGCCGCCGAGCACGTGAAGCGCGTGCAGCCCGGTCAGGACGTAGAACGTCCATGCGTAGAGCCCGCTGTCGATGGTGGCCTGCCGGCGCCAGAGCTCAGCCCACGCCAAGGACTGGATGGCGAGGAACGCGACGGCCAGCGCCAGCGTCGCCGAGAGCCCGGACGACACGCCGCGCGCGCGTCCTTCCCGTGCGGCGCGGACCGCGCCCTGCATCGTCCAACTCGAGACCACCAGCAGCGCCGTCGAGAGCGCAAGCGCATGCGGCAGCCCCGGCGTGCCCTGCGGCATCCACTCCATGCCAGGCGGACGGTCGAACCGCACCACCAGGTAGCCGAGCACCGTGGCGACGAAGATCATCGCCACCACCGCGATGAACACCCACATCCCGAAGACCGCGGCCCCGGCGCGGTCGGGCGCGGAGTCGAACGGATCGACGTGCGTGAGCGTCTTGACGGACACGGGGCGCGCCCCGCGGGCTCAGTTGGCCGCCCCGCCCTGCGTCGGCTTGACCTGCGCGACGGGGGCGCCCGGGGCGTTTGCGTCGAGCGTGGCCTGCGCGTCAGGCGCGTTGCCGTCGAAGAGCGTCGGCTCGTACTGGTGCACGTCCATCGAGGCGAACGCGATCAGGAGGAGCACGAAGAGGATGCTGCCCACGAGCACCAGCAGGTTGAACGGCCGGTCCCAGCGCAGGTGCATGAAGATCAGCGCCACGATGGTGGCCTTCACCAGCGCGATGCCGATCGCCAGCGGCATGTTGAACTCCCCGAGGTCCACGTAGCGCACCGCCACCGTGACGATGGTGAGGACGAGGAGCGCGAGGCCCGCGCCCACGAGGTAGCGGACGGGGACGACGTGGCCCACCTCGGGGTGGGACTCGTGGGAGTGCGCGTGGTCGGCTGCGTGGTGTGCCATGGTCTCGTGCCGCGCGGTGCGCGGCCCTTCCTCAGTGGATGAGGTAGAAGAGCGGGAAGAGGAAGATCCAGATGAGGTCGACGATGTGCCAGTACAGGCCGCCGGTGTCGACCGCGGTGAAGTTCTTGCTCGAGAAGTCGCCGCGCACCGCGCGCCACGTGAGCCAGGCGAGGATGGCCATGCCCGCGAGCACGTGGATGCCGTGCAGCCCGGTCATCGCGTAATAGATCGCGAAGAACAGGTGCGTGTTCGGCGGCATCGCCGGGTCCTCGAGGTGCGTCGAGGGATGCGCAAGCTCAGCCGCGGCGGGCGCGGGCTCCGCGGCCGCGGCCGGGGCCGGGGTCCCGTCGGCGCGCGCGATGCCCGTAGGCCCGCGCGAGGCGGACTTCACCGCGGACGCATCGACGGGGGGCTTCGCGGCGAGCTCCGGGACGGCGAACGGCGCGGGGTCCTTGACCGTGAGCGTCGTGGCCGCCGCGGGCGCCGTCTTCAGCGCGGCGCGCTCGGCGTCGCCCTCGGCGTCGTGCGGCGGCACGTAGAACGACGTGCCCCACACCAGGTTTTCATGGATCTTGTGCGAGTACTCGAAGTACTTGATGACCAGGAACCCGATGGCTCCCATGAAGGTCAGCACGAGGCAGGCGATGAGGCCTCGGCGGTTGTCGGTCTGCGCGTACCGCACCGCGAGCGCCATCGTGAGGCTCGACACGATGAGCACGCACGTGTTGATGCCGCCCATGATGGTGTCGAGGTAGTGGCTCGCGTAGCTGAAGACGTCCGGGTGCCGCATGCGCAGGATGCAGTAAGCGGCGAAGAGCCCTCCGAAGAAGAGCACTTCGGTCGCCAGGAACAGCCAGATCCCCAGCTTGGCGCTGTCGAACTGCTGGCCCATGCTGTCGAAGTGGTGGGCCAGGTTCGGGTCGTGGTGGCCGTGCGAGTCGTGGCCGTGCCCGGTCCCGTGGGACCCGTGGCCGTGCTGGTCATGCGCGTGGGAGAGTGTGGTACTCACGTGTGGTTCCTTGGTCCGGTCGCCGGGATCAGTGCGCGGCGCGCGGCGCGGCGGCGGGGTTCACCTCGGGGTCGGCCGACTCGTCGACCCAGTACCCACCGGTCTTCTCGTCCCAGTGGACGACGCTGAAGTCGTAGCAGTCGCCCACGCGGGGCGTCTTGGCGAAGTTGTCGAAGGGCGGCGGGCTGGCGCACTGCCACTCGAGGCTGCGCCCGCCCCACGGGTTCGCCGGGGCCTTGCGGCCGCCGAAGAAGCTGCCGAAGAGGCTGACGGCGGTCGTGAGGAAGCCGAGCGCCATCACGTAGCTGCCGATCGTCGAGATCACGTGGTACGTCTGGAACTCGGGCTGGTAGTCGTAGTACCGGCGCGGCATGCCCTGCGAGCCCAGCATGAACTGGGTGAAGAAGGTCATGTTGAAGCCGATGAAGATGATCCAGCACGCGACGGTGCCCAGGCGCTCGTCGTACATGCGGCCGAACATCTTCGGCCACCAGTGGTGCAGGCCGCCGATCATGGCGATCAGCGCGCTTCCCATCATCACGTAATGGAAGTGGGCGACGACGAAGTACGTGTCGTGCAGGTGCACGTCCGTGCTCAGGGTCGCCAAGTGCAGGCCAGTGAGGCCGCCGATCGTGAAGAGGAAGAGGAACGCCAGCGCGTACCACATGGGCGTGGTCAGCGAGACCGATCCCTTGTAGAGGGTGGCGACCCAGTTGAAGACCTTCACGGCGCTGGGGATGGCGACGCTGAAGCTGATCGCCGAGAACAGCGTGTTCAGGAGGGCCGACTGGCCCGACGTGAACATGTGGTGGCCCCACACGATGAAGCTGAACATGGCGATGGCGATCGAGCTGAACGCGATGAAGCGGTAGCCGAAGATCGACCGGTGGCTGTTGATCGCGATGATCTCGCTGATGATGCCCATGGCGGGCAGGATCATGATGTAGACGGCCGGGTGGCTGTAGAACCAGAAGAAGTGCTGGTACAGCACCGGGTCGCCGCCCATCTGCGGATTGAAGATGCCGATGTTCACGGTGCGCTCGACAATGAGGAGCAGCAGCGTGATGCCGAGCACCGGGGTGGCCAGCACCTGGATGATGGCGGTGGCGTACAGCGCCCACAGGAAGAGCGGCATGCGGAACCACGTCATGCCGGGCGGGCGGAGCTTGTGCACCGTGACCACGAAGTTGAGCCCGGTGAAGATCGAGCTGAAGCCGAGGATGAACACCGCCGTGAGCACCGGGATCACGCCGCCGGTGGAGGTGGTCGTCGAGTACGGCGTGTAGAAGGTCCATCCCGTGTCGAAGCCGCCCATGGCCAGCGACACCACGCAGAGCACGGCGCCGGTGACCCAGAGGTAGTAGCTGAAGAGGTTCAGGCGCGGGAATGCGACGTCCTTCGCGCCCAGCATGATCGGGAGGATCACGTTGCCCAGCGCTGCCGGGATACTCGGGATGATCACCAGGAACACCATGATCGCGCCGTGGAGCGTGAACCACTGGTTGTAGGTGTCGGCGCTCGCCGTGATCGTGGGGCCGGGAGTCAGGAGCTCGGTCCGCAGCAGCAGCGCGAACGTGCCGCCGAGCAGGAACGAGGCAAGCACGGACCACATGTACATCACGCCGATGCGCTTGTGGTCGAGCGTGAACACCCATGACAGCACGCCGCGCGTGTGCGTCAGGTAGTTGTCGCTCTCGGGGCGCGCCTCGATGGTGTCGCGCACCGGTCCGGACGTCGGGAGGGGGATCGTGGTCATGGCTGGCGGGTCCTGTGGGGTCGTCTCGGGTGCGTCACTTCGC
>CANLMX010000027.1 GCA_947492385.1 Planctomycetaceae bacterium
CGGCCCTGCGGGCGGCGGCTGCGGGAGCAATGGACACCGCGGCGCAGCGCGCTGCCATGCTGAAGGCACGCGCGAACGCCACACGCGCCAACGCCGTGCTGCACGGGGTCAGCGTGAAGTCGTACCTCTCGTCGTTCCTCATCGGCCCCGCGGGCGCCGACGGCGCGGTGGGGATGGCGACGGCCACCAGCATCCACGGCATCCGCCGCACCCGCCCCGGCGCGGCATGGCCCATCTACTACACGCTTGAGGCGCACGACGAGGCGAACCCGTCGAGCGGCGTGGCCACCATGAAGCACCGCACCGTGGGCATCCCGCCGCTCGTGCGCGAACTCTCCTCGCCGACAGCCGACGCATCGTGCCTGCGCATGCACCGTGACGGCGAGACCCTGATGGTCGAGCTCCTCGACCGCGGGCCGGCGAACACCGACCCGCTCGACCTGGCGTTCGTGGAGCACCTGGAGCACGCCACCACCCTGAAGGAGGCACGCACGAAGTGGCGGCTCCTCTTCCTGATGACGACGCCCACCGAGCGCACCGTGACCGAGGTGTGGTTCCACCGCTCGGTGAAGCCGGCCACCGATCCGTCGGCGGCCCTCGTGAGTTCGCCGAACCTCAACCGACGCGTGCTGGCCGAGCACGGCATGGAGCGGCTGCCGCTCGAGGCGGGCGCCGTCTCCGTCGAGCGCCCGTCGCTCCCTGCCGCGCTCCGCAAGCACTCGGCGGTCCACGCCGAGGTCCTGTCGCGCGCCGCGGAACGCCTGGGCGCGCCCATCGAGGAGTTCGTCGGATTCCAGCTCGAGGTGCCGAACCCGCCGTGGATGTCGATGGTGGCAATGAGCTTCGACTGCTGAGCGGGGCGTGACGCCGGTGGCCCTCACCCGTGCGGATGCCCCCCGCGCCGCACGCCACTCGGGCGCGTGACTGGATCAGCGCACACCGCCCTCGATCGCCACCGCCATCGCGCCACCGTGGTCACGCCCGAGCGATCGCCAGAACTCCTGCGCGCACCCGTCGAGGTGCATACCGAGACGCGTGACGTCCTGCCACGCCGATGCGTTGCCGAACCTTCCGCCGAACGCGCGGGGCGCGGGGCGCGTCTCGACCGGGCGAACGTCCGCCGCGAGGACCGCTCGCGGCGCCGCGGTGGCCGCGGCCGCCTTCGCCGCCGGCCGGGGTGCGATCGCCGAGACCGGGTGCTTCACGCCGCCGACCACGATGCCCCACACGGGGATGTCGCGGATCGCCATGGGGTCGACCTCCAGCGGGCTGCGTTCGAGCACGGTGAAGTCCGCGAGCTTTCCGGCGCGGATGCTGCCGACCTTGTCCTCCACTCCAAGCGTGTACGCGGCGTCGATCGTGACCATGCGCAGCGCCTGCATGGGGGTCACGCGCTCCGACGGGGCGAGCACCCTGCCGCTGAACCGGCCGATGCGGTTCACGGCGACCCACATGCTCTCGAGCGGGATCGGAGGCGACACCGGGGTGTCGGTGTGCATGGCCGTGACCACGCCGGCCTGCACCAGCGTGCCGAGCCGCGACGAGAGTTCCGCGCGGTCGGTGCCGAGGTACGGGACGTTCAGGTCGGCACGGTTGTGCAGGTAGTACGGATTCACGCTCGCAAGGCCCTGCAGCGACGCGAGGTCGCGCGCGTTCTCCGGCGTCGACATGCCGTAATGCTGGATGGTGAAGCGATGGTCGAACCGGGGCTTCAGCTGCTGGAGCCCGCGCAGCGCGCGGACCACGGCGTCCACTCCCGCGTTGCCGTTGGTGTGGGTGTGGATGTGGAAGCCGGCGTCCCACCACGGGCGGTAGGCGTCGACCAGCTGGCCGGGTTCGGTGATCCAGAGGCCCTTGCGGCCATCGGTGTAGCCGGGGTTCTCGACGGCCATGCCGAGCGGCAGAAACGCGTCGTCGGCGAAGAACTTCACGCCGCGGAAGACGAGCTTGTCGTCGCCGGACTCCTCGAGCACGCGCAGGCGCGCGGTGTCCGGCCCGCCGTCCGGCGCACGCAACGCGGTGGCCGAGGTCACCGCCACGCACCGAAGCGGAACGCGCGGGTCATGGAAGAACGCGCGGTACAGCCCTGATTCCCGCTCGAGCCCCGCGACCTGCCCCAGCGCCATCTCGCTGGTGGTGGTGACGCCGTTGCGCCAACCGAGATCCACCAGGTACTGCATCACGCCGGGGAGGCGCTCCGGCGAGAGCATGGACTCGATCACCGGTGCCAGGAACCACGTGGCCGCGGTGGTGCCGAGGAACTGGCCGTTGGGGCTCCCGTTCGGCGCGGCCGTCACGCCCGTCATGCGCACGGCGTCCTTGGCGACGCCACGCATCGCCATCGCCGGCGTGTTGGCGTAGACGAAGTGTTCGGATGCGTCCCACACGACCACGGGGCGCACCGACTCGACCGCGTCGAGCCATGCGGCGTCCAGGTGCTGCCCCATGGCAATCACGTCGTATCCCCAGAAGAGCGCGACCTCGGTGCGGCCCTTCGTGGCGTCGAGGTGGGCACGGATGGCCGTGCGCACGGCGGCGATGTCCTTCACGCCCGGGAACGGCGGGCCGTAGGGGCTCGGCACCGGGATGTTCGAGAGGCACGGCTGCGCAAGCGCGATGGCACCGACCAAGGGATGCCCGTGCGCCTCGATGAACCCGGGCACGAGCACCTTGTCCTTGAACGTGTCGTCAACGGTCACGGTGCCGGACGATGCGGCCTGCATCCACGGCTTGAGGTCGTCGAGCGTGCGCCCGACCGAGAGGATGCGGCCGTCCTGCACCGCGACGCACGTGCCGGTCGGCCAACCGGGGTCCATCGTGACCACCTCGCGCGCGACGAAGACCGTGGTCGGAGGCGGGGAGGTGGGCGCTGACTCCATGGCGAGCATGGAAACCCGGAATGCGATCGCGACGACGTGGAGCATGCGCACGATCATCGCACACTCGGGAACCGCGGGCAATGCCGCGCGTTTCCCCGCCCATCCGGGCGCGCCCGACGCCTACCATTCCCGCCCCGCGCCACGATCGGGCCGGTTCCCGGAACCCCCGGGCGCACGCAGGACTCCCATCCGTTCCAAGACAGGATCCAACCCCATGACCACCGCCGCCGCCAAGTGCCCCTTCATGGGCTCGTTCGAACGCAACACCGCCGAGGGCACCACCAACCGCGATTGGTGGCCGAACGCGCTCGACCTTTCGCCGCTCCACGCCCACTCGACCAAGTCCGACCCGATGGGCACGGGCTTCGACTACGCGAAGGAGTTCAAGACCCTGGATCTCGACGCGGTGCGCCGGGACCTTCATGCGCTGATGACCAAGAGCCAGGACTGGTGGCCGGCCGACTACGGCCACTACGGACCGTTCTTCATCCGCATGGCCTGGCACAGCGCGGGCACCTACCGCATCAGCGACGGGCGCGGCGGCGGCGGGCAGGGCATGCAGCGCTTCGCGCCGCTCGACAGCTGGCCCGACAACGTCAACCTCGACAAGGCACGCCGGCTGCTGTGGCCCATCAAGCAGAAGTACGGCAAGAAGCTGTCCTGGGCCGACCTCATGATCCTGGCCGGCAACGAGGCGCTCGAGTCGATGGGCTTCCGCACCTTCGGCTTCGGCGGCGGGCGCGCCGACGTGTGGGAACCGGACCTCACCTACTGGGGCGCCGAGCGCACGTGGCTGGGCGACGAGCGCTACAAGGGCGATCGCGACCTGGAGAACCCGCTTGCCGCCGTGCAGATGGGCCTCATCTACGTGAACCCCGAGGGCCCCAACGGCAACCCCGACCCGCTGGCTGCCGCGCGCGACATCCGCGAGACGTTCGGGCGCATGGCGATGAACGACGAGGAAACCGTCGCGCTGATCGCCGGCGGCCACACGTTCGGCAAGAGTCACGGCGCCGCGCCTGCCACGCACCTTGGGCCCGACCCCGAGGCCGCGCCGCTGCAGGAGATGGGCTTCGGCTGGAAGAACTCGTTCGGGACGGGCGCAGGCGGCGACACCATCACCAGCGGCCTCGAGGGCGCCTGGACGCCCAACCCCACGAAGTGGGACAACGGCTACTTCGAGACCCTGTTCCGCTACGAGTGGAAGGTCGTCAAGAGCCCGGCCGGCGCGTGGCAGTGGACTCCCACCGAGGAATCGGCGAAGAGCGAGGTGCCCGACGCGCATGACCCGAAGAAGCGCCACGCACCGATGATGCTGACGACCGACCTCTCGATGCGCGTGGACCCGGCCTACGAGAAGATCTCGCGCCGCTTCCTCGAGGACCCCGCGGCGTTCGCGGATGCGTTCGCGCGCGCGTGGTTCAAGCTGACGCACCGCGACATGGGCCCGGTGTCGCGCTACCTGGGCCCGTGGGTGCCGAAGGAGCGGCTGATCTGGCAGGACCCGGTCCCCGCCGTGACCCATGAGCTGGTGAACGCGCAGGACGTCGCCGCGCTCAAGGCGAAGGTGCTCGCGACGGGCATGCCGCACGCGGCGTTCGTGCGTGCGGCGTGGGCGTCGGCGTCGACGTTCCGCTGCACGGACAAGCGCGGCGGCGCCAACGGCGCACGCGTGCGCCTTGCACCGCAGAAGGACTGGGCCGCGAACAACCCGGCCGAGCTGGCGAAGGTGCTCGCCGCGCTCGAGGGCGTGCAGCGTGAATTCAACGCGGCGCAGGCGGGCGCGAAGAAGCAGGTGTCGCTGGCGGACCTCATCGTCCTCGCGGGCTGCGTGGCGGTGGAGCACGCGGCGAAGCTGGCGGGCGTCGCGGTCACCGTTCCGTTCACGCCGGGCCGCACCGACGCCACGGCCGAGCACACCGACGCGGCGTCGTTCGCCGTGCTCGAGCCGACCGCGGACGGGTTCCGCAACTACCTGGGCCGCGGCCATGCACGCCGCGGCGAGCAGCTGCTGGTGGACAAGGCGACGCTCCTGGGCCTGACCGCGCCGCAGATGACCGTGCTGGTGGGCGGCATGCGCGCGATGGGCGCCACGTGGGACGGCTCGGCGACCGGCGTGCTGACCGCGCGACCCGGCGCGCTGACCACGGACTTCTTCGTCAACCTGCTCGACATGGGCACGGCGTGGAAGCCGGTGTGCCCGCGCGAAGAGGGCTTCGAGGGCCGCTGCCGCAAGACCGGTGCCGTGAAATGGACCGCAAGCCGCGCGGACCTGGTGTTCGGCTCGAACTCGCAGCTGCGTGCGCTGGCCGAGGTGTACGCCTGCGGCGACGCCAAGGAGAAGTTCGTGCACGACTTCGTGGCCGCGTGGAACACGGTCATGCAGCTCGATCGCTTCGACCTGGGCTGAGCGGGGAACGGTGACTGGAATGCCCACGGCCCGCGGAGCTCGCTCCGCGGGCCGTTTCGTCATGCACGACCGCGCTCAGATCGCCCCGCGGCTGCGGAGCGCGCACCCGGCGAGCTTGTAGAGCACGCGCGCGCCGACGCAGCCGTTCCATTCGTCGCCGGGCGCGCCGGGCGCCACCTCGCACAGGTCGAACCCGATCACGCGGCGACCGCTCGCCGAGAGCAGTTCCAGCAGGTGGCAGACCTCGGGAAAGGTCAGGCCGCCGGGCACGGGCGTGCCCGTGTGCGGGCAGTGCTCGGCCGTCAGTCCGTCGATGTCGAACGACACGTAGACGTCGCGCGGCAGCGCCTTGATGATCTCGCGGCAAAGCGCGGTCCAGGTGGCGCCGCCGAACTGTCGGTCGCGCAGGCGCTGATCGTAGAAGGTGCGGACCCTGCCCTTCGAACCCTCGGCGAACTTCACCTCGCGAGAGCCGACGTCGCGGATGCCGACCTGCACCAGCCGCTTCACCCCCGGCAGGCGCGTCATCACGTTGTGGAAGATGCTTGCGTGGCTCCATGCGAAGCCCTCGAATGAATCGCGAAGGTCGGCATGCGCGTCGATCTGCAGGATGCCCATCCCGGGGTGACGCAGCGAGAGCTCGGCAATGAGGCCGAAGGGGCTCGCATGGTCGCCGCCGAGCACCGCCGGGATGGCGCCGCGCGCGAGGATGCGCTCGGCTTCGCGGGCCACGTAGCCGTGGACGCGCTCGCTCGCCGCGTCCACCACAGCCACGGCCCTGGCATGGGTGCGGTTGCCGGGCACCGCGCCGCCCGCCTTGATCACGGGCTCGGCCGCGGCGCGGGCGCGCTTCGAGAGCGCTGCGATGTCCGCCGGGATCGGCAGCATGGCAATGCCGGCCTCCCAGATGGCGCCGAACTGGATGTCCTGCAGGTCGACCTGCGTGCTCGCCTCCAGCACGTGACGCGGTCCGCGTGCGGTCCCGGGCCGGTAGCTGGTCGTCGCGTCGAACGGGACCGGGATGACGACGAGCTTTGCGTCCTCGGGCCGTGTGCCGAGGCCATAGAGGCCATCACCGGTCGCGGCGGCGTCAGGGTCAAACGTGGCAGGAGCGGTGGGCTTCGTCGCGTGCTTCTTCGAAGGCATCGCGGAATCGTAGTGAGCCCGGGCTACGATCGCGCCCCATGGGATTCCTGCAGATGGCGACGGCGGCGATGCTTGCATGCGCGGTCGTGGCGCACGACGCACGCGCCGACGAGTGGGGCGACCGCATCGAGCGGCATCTCGTGGGCGCCCGGCAGCGCGCGCTCGATGCGTGCAAGGAACGGTCGATCGAGCTCCCCGGCGACTTCCTGGCATGGATCGATGGCGACCCGGTGGTGCGCGCTTCGGTCTACGGCTGCCGGGCGGATCCGCTCCCGGTGCTGCTGGGCCTTCGGTCGCTCGAGATCGACCTCGGCGCAGACACGGTGCGCCGAACGCACACGCAGCTTGCCATCGCGTTCGCGATCCAGGACTCGTACGTCGCCCGCGGTCCCGCCGGCACGACGTGGAACGACGCCGACGGCGCGGACTCGCCTGAGCGCCTGCCCGACGTGCGGCCGCGCGCACGGCTTGAACTGCGAATCCCCGGCGACCCGCGCATGGCGGTCGACGTCCGCGACCCGTCGCGCGCGCAGGACCGCGACTGCGCGATCGTCCGATTCCTGGAGGATCATGCGCAGATCACGGTCGAGGAGTCCTTCGAGGAACCCGCCCCGCTCGAATACGACGAGCGCGGCGTCGCGAAGAAGCGCGGGAAGCCCGTGAAGGGCACGCGGAAGGTCACGCGCCCCCTGCGGGCGGCGGACGTCATCGCCTCGGCGGAGCTGCAGCGTGAATTCAACGCGTGGATGGCGGCGCACGGCCATGCGGAGGTGTCCATCGACTGCGGCGACGGCGCGGTCGCGTGGAACTCGACCGAGGCGGTGGAGGACGGCGCGCTCCGTGTGCGCATCGCCGCGGCGCACGGGCTGTTCCGGACGGCGTACGAGAACACGGGGCGATTGCCCGCGGCGCGTGACGCCGCGCCGACGGCCGCCGAGTCGATGGCCTGGTTCATCCGCAATGACGCGTGGCCGTTCACGCCCGAAGAGCGCGCGGCGCGTGCGTGGCCGCGCTTCCCGCTCGATGCGCCCTGGCCCGTGCTCATGATGCTTGCGGCCGATGACCAGCCGCTGCGCGAGCGCGAGGACCTCTGGCGGAAGTTCGTCGAGACGGGCGAGGCGCGCACGTACGGCGAGTACATCGGCGGGATCGCGCAGCAGTTCGACATGCAGAGTGCGCGGCGCCTGGCACCGTTCCCGTTCCAGTACGGAAGCGTCCAGATGATGTGGAAGGACGGCGGCGTCTGCGGCACGATGGGCAACATCGGAGCGCGCACCTGGCGCGTGCTGGGCGTTCCTGCGTCGACCGCCGGCCAGCCCGGCCACTGCGCGCTGGTGCGGATGATGCACGACCCGAAGTCCGGTGCGTACGGCTGCGTGGGCGAGCAATACGCCACCGGCGGCGACGAGGTCACCACCGTGCATGCCGGATGGAACTACGACGACCGCGGCGGCAGGAGGCCGATGGTGTTCCACCAGAGCGTGGCGTGGGGCGTGGACGCGGGCTTCGCCGCGTTCGTCGACACACTGGTGATGCGGCGCGCGTGGGATGCGATGCCCGACGCGGAGCGCGCGCGCGAGTGCGAGGCGTTCCTCGCGGCGGGGCTTGCGCGCAATCCGTACTGCATGGCGGTGGTGGAGGCGGCGTTCGCGGCGTCATCGGACGAGGCGACCTCGGGCCGGATGCTCGCCGCCTTCGACGCAGTCACGGCGGGGCGCGACGGTGGACGCGAACTGTGGATCCAGACGGTGCGTGGCATGGCCATGCGGCCGTCAGAGGCGGCACGGCCCGGGCCCAGCGGGAAGCCTCAGCCCCGCAGAAGGAAGTAAGCCACGATCGCGCCGACCACGATCGTGTCGGCGGCGATGAAGATGATCAGCATGCGCTTGGTCTTCGCGTCCATGGGGCTCACTTCGGGCGGTTAGTGTTGGCCATCGCGATCACCTTCGCGGCGTCGCCTTCGCCCGCGAACACGCAGAGGAAGGGCGCCGGATCCGCCGGGAGCGTGGTCCAGCCGATCTTCTGGCCCATGGTCAGGGTGCAGGCGACCACCGTCAGCGGCCCGCACTTCGTCGCGCGTGCGTCGGCGATGACGGGCTCGGTGGTGGTCGCGTGCGAGGCACCCTTCTCGAGGTCGGCCTTCTGCTTCTGGCCCTTGAAGTTCACGACCTGCATTCCGTCGGCGAGCATGGCGTCGAACGGCGCGAGGTCCTTCGCGCGCTGCGCGTCGAGGAATCGCTTCACCATCGCGGCGCCCTGCGCGCCCATGGCCTCGCCCGCGGCGGCGCGCGGGGCGCCCGGCGCGGGGCGCGGCTGGGGCATGTTGAGCGTGGCCCATGCGGCCAGCTTCCATCCGCCGGCCGCAGGCTGCCACACGCCGAGCCGGCATGCGAGCGTCGCGTCCAGGGCTTTGCCGCCGACGGTCTGCGTGACCGAGACCTGGCACGTGACCACCAGCGCGTCGCCCACGCGGGTGGCGACCACGTCGGTCACCTTCGGGTTCTTGGCACCCATCGCCTTGATGGCCTCGAGCTGCTCCGCGTGACCGACCGTGCCGTCGAACCCGACACGGAGGAAGCCGGGCTGCATCATGCCGGAGATGGCCGCGGCATCGCCGGAGGCGATCGCGCCCATCCACTTGGAGAGGAGATCGGCGCCGAGCGCGGTCAGGCCTGCGGCATCGGCCGGCCATGCCGGCGCGGCGGGCGCCTGATCGCTCGATCCCCGCGCATCCGCCCCGCAGGGCGTGGCCGAGGCGAGCGGAACGGTGCCGACCGCGGCGGCGAACGAGGCGACGAGCACGGCGACCGGGAGTCGGCTGAGGTTCATGCCGAAAGCGTATCGCGGACCGAAACGCTCAGGGACCGACCCAGGCGCCGCCCACCGAGCGGTAGCGGACCGCGCGCGCAAGGTTCACCGGGGCGGTCCATGTCGCGACGACGGCACCGCCCTGCGTGACCTCGATCACCTGAGACGAATTCGAGAGCGTGACGAGCGTGGTGCCTGCAGGCGTGCGGAACGCGCCGCATTGCGTGGGACCGCCGAAGAACGTGCCGGCGCCACCGAAGCTCCACGCCGGCTGCGCAGGACCGAACGCCTCCGACCCGGGCACCTTGTAGCCGCCGTCCGAGCCGCGCGGCGGAACGAGCTCGACGACCTGCGACCAGTCGTTCGCGGCCCCGGGTCGGTCGCCGTTGTTGAACGCGAGGATGTTGCCGGCGCCCGCCTGGCCTGCCGGGACCCACGCGGCACCGTGCACGACGCTGAACTTCGCGTCCAGGTCCGTGCCGCGACCGTAGTTGGCGGGGTTGCCCCACCGGTACAGGAAGTCCCCGCCGCGGCCGCGCGCGCCGCCGACGGAACCCGCGGCCTGGGCAGTGGTCGTCGAATGGTCGATGACCCACACTTCGTTGACGTTGCGCGAGCTGACGACGATCTCGTCGCGCACGGGGTCGTAGTCGATGGCATTCAGGTGCACCCAGTCGCCGGATGCGGCCACGGTGCCCTTGTTGACGTCGAACCGGCCCGGGAACTGCGAGGGCGCGCCATACGAGGGAAGCGCCGGGTCGACCGACTGCACCAAGTGGTCCCACAGCTTCCATTCCCACACCACGTCGTACGTGGCGAAGCCCGTGAAGCGGATCTCGACGATTCGCTCGGACCACATCGGGCCCGCGATCCCCTGCCGACCCGCCGCGATCGCGTCGGCCTGCGGACGGGAGTCCCACACGATGCAAAGCACGTTGCCGTTGGGCATCGGGCGCACGTCATGGTGCTGCAGGAATCCGGTGCCGGCGACGCGCACGTCGTGCTGCAGCGAGCCGTCCGGCGCGAAGACCTGGATGCGGCCGCCGCGGCCACCCGCGTTGAAGCCGCCTCCGGGGAGCACGCAGGGGCGCACCAGCGATCCGTCGGGACGCAGGTACGCGACGCTGGCGCCTCCCGTCGCACCGGTCCATGTCCGGACGGGGTTCCACTGCGCGTCGTAGGCGACGGTGGAACCCGAGTTGGTGGCCGTCACCAACGTCCATTCGATGTCGGCCGGGCATGCACCCCACGCCGCGAGCAGGATGCCGAGGTCGGCGCCGTCGACCACGCCGTCGCCCGTTGCGTCGTGCGTTGCCGTCCCCCATGCCGCAAGCATCACGCCGAGGTCTGCGCCGTCGACCGCGCCGCTGGAATCAAGGTCCAGCGGACAGCCGCCCGCGAGGATCGCGGGGGTCGGTGCGAAGGCAAGGCCGATGGCGGCGGCGATCGAACGGAAGGTCCTGGTCATGGTGGGGCGCTCAATCATGACGCAGGAATCGCGCGGGGATTGCTGATCGGGCCTCCGAAGTCGGTCAATCCGGGTGAATACGCGCATGGTGCTCCCGGGCCGGTCCGATAGCGGAACCGCCGTCGCGCGCAGGGCTCGGGCATCGTGACGGGAAGGGCCGCGATGGCACGCCTAGACTGCCCGACATGTTTCCCGGCGCGCACTCCTGGTCGAAATTGTTCCGCACCTCGCTGGTCGTCGCCGTCATTCCGGTCGCAGCGTGCGTTTCCATCGGAAACAACAAGACGGTGAACGCGCCGGCGCCCGGTCAGGCCTCACGCGACGCCCGAACTCCCATCACCGAGCAGCAGGTCAACGCGGCCCAGCAGGCATGGTGCGACGGCCTCGTGCGCGTGTCCCAGACGCACGCGCGTGGCGGCGATGCGCGGGCGGAGGCCGCGAAGATGATCGACGACCTCTACGACTACGCCGACGGCAAGGTCTTCTTCAAGCCGACGCTCGCGTTCGGTCCCCGTACCTTCCGGCCCACGCGCGAGGGAGCGCTCGCGTACTTCGTTGGCGGCGACCCCGCCTTCCCCGAGGACACCGGCTTCGCGCTGAAGGGCTGGACGAAGGCCCGCTACGACAACAACGCCGCGGAGAACGGCATCCAGATCCACGGCGACATCGCGATCACGATGGGCAACGTCTTCATCACCGGACCCGACGGTAAGGAAGTGATGGTCGACAAGACCTTTGTCTTCCGCCGCTGCCGAGACGGCAACCTTCGCCTCTGCGTGCACAAGTCCGCCCTGCCCTTCAGCCCGAACTGACCGCATGCGGCGCAGCGCCATCCTTGCCTCGATCGCACTCTGCCTCGCGGCCGCGGGCTGCGCCGAGACGTCCATCAAGGCCGGCATGCAGACGCGGTCGGCGATCTACGCCAACTCGCTGCTGGAGCGGTCGAACGGGATCCGCGCACTGCTCACGTCGGACCCGCCGAAGGTGGGAATCCTCCAGGGCGTGTCGCCCGGCGCGCCGCTGCGCGGACTCGGACCGCTCGCGTCCGACGGCGTGCGCGTCGCGCTCCATCGCCGCTGCCCGGGCTCGACGGTCGTCAGCGGCCCAACCGTGGTGGGGCTCGCGGCGCAGGCGGGCAAGTCGCCGGTGCTGGCAAGGCTCCTAAGGGAGGCCAACGACACCGGGATCCTCTCGGCGGCCGACCTCGCCGAGATCGGCACTGCCACCGGCCTTGAGTGGTTCTTCATTGCGATCGTCGCCTCGAACGACGTGCGCGACGCCACGCGCTTCTCGCTGTTCGGGGTCACGGCGGTTCGATCGCACTGGACGACGTCGAACCTGACGCTGCAGCTCTGGCACGCGCCCTCGGGGCGCATGGCATGGCAGTCGGTGGGCGACTGCACCGAATACGTCGAGTCGGTCGCCACGGCACCGGTGCCGCTGCACGTGGTGATGGCGGAACTCGCCGGTGCGATGGTGACGGACCTGGTTCAGGGCCGCTCGCGCAGCTCCCTCATCTTCGTGCTGAACCGGCCGGAGCACCACGAGATCGAGCGCGTCGACGACGCGGCCGACGCGGATCCCCTTCCCGAGGATCCGACCGTATCACCCGACTCCGGCCCGGCGGACAAGCCGGACGTGGAACCGGAGCCCGAGGCGCGATCAGCGACGGGTTCGTCGTGAACCCACCACGCCCGCCATCCCGAGCAGCGCGAGCGCGCCGGGAGCCGGGACGGCGATGAACATGTCGGCGGCCGACCAGTTGACGCTGTTGATGGTCTGCGCGACGTTGCCGCTCACCAGATTGCTGAAGCTGTTGTAGACGGCGAAGCCGGAGACGCTGCCGCCGGGACCACCGGTGTTCGTGCGGTAGATCTTGCCTTCGAAGCCGAAGAAACGGTCGTTGTATCCGTACGTGGTGGAGTAGTTGAAGCTGGTGCCGTTGGCGTTGGCGACCAGGTCTGCAAACGTCGCGAAGCGCGTCGCGCCGTTGCTCCCGGAGCCGGGCGAACGGTTCCGGTAGAAGAAGGTTCCGTCGTGGAAGAAGTCGTCCTCGCGGTCCCAGCCGCCGCTTCCGCCGAACCCCGAGAGGTTGAAGGTCTCGCCGCCCGTGTTCGAGCGGAGGTTGGCCAGCGGATCCGCGGCGGGCGCTGCGTAGCGGACGATCTGCGAGATCCGGCCACTCCCATTGTAGAGCGTCTTGTAGATGAAGCCGGGGGTGGTCTGCGACTGGGTGAAGTCGCCGAACACGTAGGCGTACCGCGCATCCGTGATGCTGGGCGAGATGCTCGCATCGGAGCCGCCGGTGTTGGACGCGAGGTTCGCGACCGAACCATACAGGGTGGCGATCGTCGCCGAGCCCGCGCTTACGTTCGTCTTATAGATACCCGTCATCGCGGCATGCGTGGAGGGACCGACAGCGAGAATGGCGACCGGAGCGGCAATGATGGAACGCATGGGTGAAACTTCCTGGAGTGTTGATTCAGGCAACGACGCGACGTCCGAAAGGGGTATGGACGACGCTCCGAACCCAAGGCGCAATCGGTGGCGAGAGGACATCACGAAATCCGCGGATAATCACGACGGACGCGTCCTGCCGCGCCGGAACGCGGTTCGACCCTCGCCAGGCGATGCCATGGAAGTACATTCCCCGCCCCATGCCCCAGGCCGAACTCCCGATCCTGAACTTCATCGCCGACAACTACCGGAACTTCAACTCCCGGGCCACGCGCGACGCGCTCTATGCCTACTGGGACCACGTGAAGTCCGGCGGCCGCATGTACTGGGCGGTGGCGGGCGCCATGAGCAGCGCGCAGCTGGGCATCACGCTGGCGCCCGCGATCCGGGCGGGCCTGGTGCATGGGCTCAGCGTCACGGGCGCAAACCTCGAGGAGTCGCTCTTCCGGCTCGTGGCGCACGACAGCTACAAGGACTTCCCCGAGTACCGCTACTTCACCAAGAAGGACGACACGCGCATCCTGAAGCAGCGCATGCGCCGCGTCACCGACACGTCGATCCCCGAGGACGACGCGTTCCGGGCGGTCGAGAAGGTCCTGGTGCCCATGTGGCGCAACGCCAGCCGCGACGGCACGCGCCGATTCTGGCACGAGTACTTCTACGACCTGGTGCTGGCGCTCCCGAAGTCGAAGTTCGAGGGCAACCCCAAGGAGTGCTGGCTGCTCGAGGCCGCGAAGGCACGGCTCCCCATCGTCGTCCCCGGCCACGAGGACTCGACCTTCGGGAACATCTTCGCGTCGCACGTGAAGGCCGGCGATTGCTCCGCGTCGATCGCCAAGAGCGGCATCGAGTACATGGCGCAGTTCTACGACGACTACAAGCGCCTCTCGCAGGGCAAGGGCATCGGCTTCTTCCAGATCGGCGGCGGCATCGCCGGCGACTTCCCGATCTGCGTCGTGCCGAGCATCAAGTACGACCTGCAGGAGAAGGTGAAGCCGTGGGCGTACTTCTGCCAGATCTCCGACAGCACCACCAGCTACGGCAGCTACTCGGGCGCCACCCCCAACGAGAAGATCACGTGGGACAAGCTGACCGAGCGGACGCCAATGTTCGTCATCGAAAGCGACGCGACCATCGTTGCACCGCTGATGCTCCGCGCGCTGCTCGAATGCACCGCCAACCCGAAGGCCGCGGACCGCATCATCGCGGCGTCGCGGGCGTCGACCCGGAAGTCGCTCGCGCGCTGAGCCACGCGTACGCCGGCACGCTGACACATCCCGTGGCGGCGACCCAGCACGCGGCCGCAGCCCATCCGGCGGGGATCAGCGGGAAGAGCCACGCCGCAAGCAGCGCGTAGGCGGTGACGCTGAGCGTCCCGAGCATCATGGGGCCCACGGCGCCCGTGGGGACGCGGGGCCCCTGGGCAATCCACGTGGCCACCATGACGGTCGTGAAGATCGCGGGAAAGACGCTCGCGATGCCGCTGGCCACAGGGAGGCCCGCGCGCGCCAGGAGCAGCGCGCACCCGATGGCGGCGGCCGCCGCGGCACCGCGCGCGAGGAGCACCGGAACGCCCACGCGGCGCGAACCTGCGGGCGCGGGATGCCGGACGCGATTCGCCGCGATCGCCAGCGCAAGCCCAGCCAGCGCGGCCGCGAAGCCGGCGACGCGCGCCTGGCCCGCCGAGGGCGCGGCCATGCGCTCGAGTGCAGCCACCGACGTGGCGGCCGCGAGCCATGCACCGAGGGCAACGATCACGGTCCACGCAAGGAGGTGGCGGTGGACGATCATTCCAAGGCGCCCGGGCACGACACGCCACAGCAACAGGTACCCCGCGTTCAGGAGGATCCCCACCGGCACGAAGTGCATGGCCCGGCGGAACCCCTCAGGGTCAGTCCCGTCGCCCCAGATCCCGAGCGCCGCAGGGACGATGGTGGTGGGGATGCTGGAGAGGATCCCACCGCGCGTCCCGCCCAGGCGCTCGACCGCCACGGTGGCGAGCACCGCGACCACGCCGGCGGCGATGGAGGGAAGTAAGACCGCAAGGAGCGCGTCGGGCACGGGACGAGTCTATGGACCACGCATCCGCAGCGCACCGCCCGCGAATCCATGGGACGATGCCCGTTGGCCGCGCGGCGGCCACGCGAGCGCGAAGGACCCGCATGAGGCGACGACGAGTGCCGGAACGGATGGATGACCCGGCGCTTCCCGCGTCCGAGCACTTGCATGCACTGGCGGGCCTGGCGCGGCTCAACCGTGCGGCACGCGCCGATCGCCTGACATGGCCGGCAGTGCGATGGGCCGCGGAACGAGCCGCGCGCGACGGAAGGGGCGCGCGCGTGCTCGACGTTGCATGCGGCGCGGGCGATGCGATCGCGGGGCTGGCCGCGCGTGCGCGACGGACGGGCGCGCGCGTGGAGTGGACTGCATGCGACATGAGTCGGGTTGCGCTCGACGAGGCCGGACGGACCGCACGCACGGTGGGCGCATCGGTCACGACGGCCCAGGCCGACGCGGTTCATGGCCCGTTGCCGGCAGGCCACGACCTTGTGACGTGTTCGCTGTTCCTGCACCACCTCGACCGCGACGACGCCGTGCGCGCACTGCGGTGCATGGCGTCCGCCGCGCCGGCGGGCGCGATCGTCGACCTCGACCGCACCTTGCTCGGGATGGGACTCGCATGGACCGCGTCCCGCGCGCTCAGCCGCTCGAGCGTCGTCCACTTCGACGCGACCGCGAGCGTCCGCGCGGCATGGACGGCCGACGAGGCACGATCGATGGCACGCGAGGCCGGGCTCCGCGATGCCCGCGTGGTGCGTGCATGGCCTGAAAGGTGGGTCCTCACGTGGGGGATCGCATGAGGCAGGTCGACGTGCTCGTGTGCGGCGCGGGACCCGCGGGTTCCGCCGCGGCGATCGCCGCGGCGCGCTCGGGCGCGCGCGTCCTGCTGGCCGAGCGCGCGGAGTTCCCCCGGCACAAGGCATGCGGCTGCTGCCTGTCCGAACAGGGGACCGCGGTGCTCCGGGAGCTCGGTGCCGCGCATTCCGTGCATGACGGCGTGCCGCTTCGGAACGTACGCGTGCTTGCGGACGGACGCTCGCTCGAGATCACGCGCGAAGCAGGCGTTGCGATCGGGCGCGACGCCCTCGACACGCGGCTTGCACGGATCGCCGCGGACATGGGCGCGGAGGTGATGTTCGGCACGGCGGCGCGCGCCGACGCGGACGGCACGTGGCACGTCGGGACGGAACGCGTGGCGGCAGGCTGCGCAGTGGTCGCCGACGGTCTCGCGGGGAGGTCGATCGATGCGCTGCCCGGCTACGGTTGGCAGGTCCGCACGGGAAGCCGCATGGGCTTCGGCGCGGTGCTGCCGGCAGGCTCCGTCAACTGCCCTCGCGGCGAGATCCGGATGCACGTGACCCACGACGGATACGTCGGCCTGGTGGAACTGCCCGACGGATCGGTGGACGTCGCCGCCGCGGCGGCGCCAGCCGCGGTGCGTTCTGCGGGCGGTCCCGCCGAATACGCGCGTCGCGCACTCGGAGCTGACGTCATCGACCCTGCACGCCTCGCATCGGCCGACTGGCGCGGTGCGCCTGCCCTCACCCGGCGTCGCGCGCGCGTGGCCGGGCCGGGCGTGCTGGTGGCCGGTGACGCCGCGGGGTACGTGGAACCATTCACGGGCGAGGGCATGGGATGGGCGATCGCTTCCGGCGCGGCGGCCGGCGGCCTCGCTGCCGATGTCGCCCGCGGGCGCGCGGCCTGCGACCGGTGGCCACGCATGCACGCATCGATCGTGCGTGGTTCCCGGCTCCGCTGCGCCGCGATCGCGCTGGCGGTGCGCAGCCCGCGCACGGTACGGGCCGCGATCGCGGTGGGTCGCCTCGCACCCGGCCTTGCACGGAGGATCGCATCGGCGGTCGGGAGCGCACGGCGATGAGCGCGCGGCTCGTTTCCATCGCCACCGCGACGCCCGAGGGCACCCTCGCACGCGAGGAATGGACGCGCCTCGCTCCGCGCATCGTGCCGGACGACGTCCCGCGCGCGGTGATCGAACGCCTCGCCGAGCGGAGCGGCATCGACGTGCGCGGATGCGCGGCCACGCCGCCGGGGGGGCCGTGCTTCTATCCGGATGCGGATGCCCCGGGGTCGGGCGCGGCGAATCCCGGAACCTCGGAGCGAATGAGGCTCTGGCGAGACGCCGGCTTCCCGATGGCGTTGCGCGCGGCGACCGCGGCCATCGAGCGCGCCGGCATTCCCGCGACGGCCTTCACGCACTGCATCACCGCGTCGTGCACGGGGTACGAGTCGCCCGGGATCGACGCGCACCTCGTGGAGCGCCTCGGGCTTGCGCGCTCGTGCCGGCGGCTGAACATCGGCCACATGGGATGCCACGCCGCCGTCAACGCGCTGGCGTGCGCGCGCGATGCGGTGCTGGCGAACCCAGCCGCATGCGTGCTGGTCACGTGCACCGAGGTGTCGTCGGCGCATTTCCATCGGTCCGCACGGATGGACCGCCTGGTGGCCGACACGATCTTCGCCGACGGCTGCGCGTCGGCGGTGGTCGCGGGGGCGGCGCACCGGGGCCCGGGGCACGAGATCGCCGCGGTGCACACGGTGCTCATCCCGGAGACCGCCGACGAGATGCGCTGGACCGTGGGCAACCACGGCTTCGAGATGACGCTCGGGGCGCGCGTGCCGGACATCCTGCGACGGGAAGTAGGCCCGTGGGTGCAGCAGGCCCTCGGATCGCAGGGCCTCCGCACCGATGAGGTGGGCGGCTGGGCGATCCATCCCGGCGGGCCGCGGGTGATCGATGCGGTGTGCGAGGCACTGTCGCTGGCACCCGGATCCGACGTGCACAGCCGCGCGGTGCTGCGCGAGCACGGCAACATGTCGAGCGCGACGCTGCTCTTCATCCTCGAACGGATGCGCGCCGCCGGCGTGCCCGGACCGTGGGTCGGGCTCGCGTTCGGCCCGGGACTCGTGGGCGAACTGGTGCTGGTGCGCCCGTCGCCGACGGGGCATGTACCTCGCGACGGGCCGCCGGACGCGCGCTGAGCGCGTCACTTCTCGTCGTCGCCCGAGTCCTTGGACTTCTTCCCCGGCTCGACGTCGGCCACCACCGGCGGGAAGCCGTTCAGCTGTCGCCAGATCTCCTGCCAGACCGGGACCGTGCGCAGCAGCACCCAGGCCTTGGCCCTCACGCCCTGGCGCAGGAAGCGCGGCCCCGGCCACGGGTCATCGCCCGCGTCCGCGGCCACGACGATCCGGAACCGTCCCGCACCGTCGTCGGTGACGTCCACTGTGATGACTTCCCCGCCGAAGGTGCCCACCGCGACGCTCGGCCACCCGACGAACTGGATCGCGGGCCAGCCCTCGAACTGCAGGCGCACCAGGCTTCCGGGTACCTCGGTGCCGTCGGGGTCCCGGTGCCGAGGGGTGACCAGCGGCATGTCCATGCCGTCGATCCATGCCTCGACGAATCGCTGGTCGGTGTCTGGGATCACGACGCAGATTGACGAACCGGGCTTCAGGTACGCGCCCTCGGTGGCGGCGACGCTCAGGACGATGCCGTCGCGCGGCGCGGTGATCACCTGCTGCTCGGTCTTCGACAGCTGGATGTCCACCGAGGCGATGTCGCGCGACGCCGCGGCAAGGTCGGCCTCAGCGCTGTTGCGGCTGGCCTGGGTCGACGCGATCTGGGCGTCGTAGTCGCGGGCCGTGCGCTCGAGGACGGCCTTGGCCGCGGCGAGGTTCGCGCTGGCGCTGTCGTACGCAAGCCGGGCCAGCTCGTAGTCGCGCTGCGAGACGTCGCCCGTCTTCAGCAGCTGCGCCATCCGGCGCTCGTTGAGCTCGTTGGTGTTGAGCAGGAACTTCTCGGCGTTCACCCGCTGCTGCGCCGCATCGACGGCCTGCGGCTTCGCCAGCTCCTGGCTCTCGATCTGGCGCGTGAGATCCTCGATGCGCTGCTGCGCGGCGGCCTTGCGGGC
The DNA here is from genome assembly GCA_947492385.1 of Planctomycetaceae bacterium. Taxonomy (GTDB): domain Bacteria; phylum Planctomycetota; class Phycisphaerae; order Phycisphaerales; family SM1A02; genus UBA966. The sequence goes on from CANLMX010000027.1 coordinate 19,162, forward strand.
GACCGCGGCGTCGTGCTGGATGCGCAGGTTTCCGAGCAGGTTCGGGTCGTTGTCCTGGATCTCGGCGATCAGGTCGCCCTGCTTCACGGGCTGGTTCTCGACGACGTGGACCTTGCGGACGCGTCCCTCGACCGGGGCCTCGATGTTGACCCGTCGATCGAGCGGATTGAAGGCGATCACCCGTCCGGTGCCGCGGACCGACTGCTGCCACGGGACGAAGAAGATGCCGAGCGCCAGGACCACCGAGCCCAGGGCGAGGATCCGGGCGAGGAGCCGGGCGCCGCGCGATTCGCCGGCGAGCGCCATCGCCGGAGCCGGCGGCGGGAGCAGGTCGAACGCACCCTTGCCATGCGGTCGGTCAGCCACGGCGTGTCTCCTCGGATGCAGGGATCTCGATGACGCGGCCGATGCGCGCGGCCACGCGAGGATCGCGCGTGGCCACGATGACGGTCCATGGATGCGGAGCGTCGATGAGAACGCGCGCCAGCGCATCGAGCGTCCCTTCGTGGCCGTCGAGCATCTCGTCGAGCAGGAGCAGCCGCGGCCGCGCGGCAAGGGCGCGGGCCGCGAGCAACCGCGCCCGGTGCCGGCCGCTCAGCGGCAGGCCGCCCGTGACCAGCGGCGTCGCCAAGCCGTGCGGGAGCGCCCGGACCGTGGGGCCCAGTCCGACGTCGTCGATCGCGCGCTGCACGGACGCGGGGGAGATGGCCAGGTCGCCCAGGCGAACGTTCTCGGCGATGGTGCCGCTGATGACGTCCGTGCTCCGCAGGATGCACGCCTCGGAGCGGAGCGCCGCGAGGTCCCAGGAGCGGACGTCGAGCCCATCGATCGCGACCTCGCCCGCGAGCGGCGCCCGCATGCCGAGCAGCACCTCCAGGATGGAGCTCGTTCCCATGCCGCGCGAACCGAGCAGCGCCACACGCTCGCCGGGCTCGACCCGGAATGAAAGCCCCTCGAACGAGGGCCGCCGCCCGAAGCGCGCATACGCCAGGCCGCGGACCTCGACGAGCGCGCCTGCCGCCGGGCGGTCGACGGGCACGTTCCCGCCCGTGCGCTCGAGCGGCAGGTCGACCAGGTGACCAAGCTTGTCCGTCGCGGCGACGGCGTCGTACCACGCCTCGAACTGCTTGCCGAGCTTGGAGATCGAGCCGACGATCGCCGACACGATGATCTCGCTGGCGACGAGCTGGCCGAGCGTGAGCTGCTGGTTGAGCACCAGCCAGCCGCCGACTGCGAGAAGCAGCGTCGCGGAGATGACCTCGAGGGCAAGGAGGCTCGAGATCTGCCGGAGGAGGATGCGGAAGTGGTCGGCACGCGCGTCGAGGTATCCGCGCACCAGGTCCTCGGCGCGCGAGCGCGCCAGCTCGATGCCGCCCGAGCCCTTGAAGACGCGCGGGTGGCGGGCCAGCTCCTCGAGCCAGTCGACCACCTCGTACTTGCGGCGCGATTCGCGGATGCTCGTGTTCACCGCACGCCGGCCGCCGACAAAGATGATCAGCGCGACCGCGCCCACGAGCAGCAGCGAGAAGGCAAGCAGGAACGGGTGGTAGAACGCCAGCACGGTGAGCCCGATGGCGGCGCTCAGCACGAGGTTGATCCCCGTGAGGAGCAGCATCGACGCGCTCTTCTGCACCGTGACGACGTCGAGGAACCGGTTGACCAGTTCCGGTGCGTGCACCCCGTCGAGCGACTCGAGGTCGACGTTCGGGAGCCGATGCGCGAGGTCGGTGCCGAGGCGCACGAAGATGCGCCGCTGGATGACCTCCGCGACCGCATGCTGCAGCCCGCGGAGCGCGGCCGCGACGGCCAGGCACAGGAGGAGCACGGTCGCGATGGCGACCAGGCCCTGCATGAACGGGCCGCTCCGGGTGCCGAAGCTGAGGTTGCTGACGAACGTGTTGACCGCGAGCGGGAGCGCCAGGTACAGGAGCCCGGTGATCGCGCTGAACGTCGCGATCGTCCAGAGCTCGGGGGCCTCGGGCCGCATGAGCGCGACCAGGCGGCGCACGGGCGAGACCGGGGCGTGACCGTGGACGTGGTCGTGCGACTCGGCGTTGCCGGAGATGCGCTCGACCGGCCGCTCGGCGATGACGAAGGCGGCATCGACGACGTCCGAGGCGGAACGCGCGCCGGCCATCGCCGCGACCTCGGCACGCGTCACGGACCGGATGCCGTCCTCCGGACGGTCGCTGGACCAGGCACGCGCGCGCATGAAGCCGTGGCGGGCAAGCATCGTCCATCGGCCGCTGCGCTCGTCGTGCAGCACCACCGGGACGGATCCGTGCGCCAGCCACACGGCATCGGCAATGGACATGCGCCGATGCATGGCTTGGAGTCCGATCGCCGCAGCTCCGGATGCAACCGCAGCGAGCGGATCGCCCGCCGTGCTCATGCGCAGCGCGGCACGCACCTTGTCCGGGAGGAACTCGACATCGAGCGAACGGGCCAGTTCCGCGAGCAGGCGGAACGCGGCCTCGTTGTGCATGTCCGCGGGATCGGGGTTCGTCGGGGCGTTCGTCACGGGAGCGATCGGGGCGCAAAATGATACTCATCCCGGGACCATCCGGCGGGAATCTTCCTCCATTGGCCGAGTCGTGGAATGTTCCGTGGATTCGGGCGCGACTACCCTGCTTCCCGGAGGCCATCCCCATGCTGCTCGCAACCACCCTGCTCGTCGCCCTCGCTGCCGCCACGGAACTGCCGAAGCCCGGCACCTCGCTCACCGTGTACTCATCGGCCGATCCAGCCGGGTTCGATCCGCGCTCGTTCGTGCAGCAGCAGCGGCAGATGGGCATGGACAACGTGTTCGGCGTACCCGGCTACGGCGTCGTGAAGGAGGTTCGGAAGGTCGCGGTGCCGAAGGGTGTTGGCTCGCTGTCGTTCACCGACGTCGCGGCGTGGATCGACCCGACCACGGTGTCGTTCAGCGACCTCGAGGATCCCGCAACCACGGTGCTCGAGCAGAACTTCCAGTTCGACCTCGTCAGCCCATCCAAGCTGATGGAGCGATACGTCGGGCAGCAGGTGTCGATGGTGGTGCCGATGGGCGAGGAGCCGAGCCGCATCACGGGCACGCTGCTGAGCGCGAACCAGGGCCAGCTGGTGGTGCAGACCGCCGACGGCGTGCGCATCGCGCCGATGGGCGCGGCGCAGGTGGAACTCGGCGCGCTGCCGGGCGGGCTGCTCACCAAGCCGACGCTCGTGTGGAAGCTGGCAGGCAAGGACGGTGGCGACCACCTGGTGCGGACCACCTACCAGACCGCAGGGATGACGTGGCGCGCGGACTACAACCTGGTCCTGGACGGAAGCGACGCGAAGGCCGGAATCACCGCGTGGGTGACGCTCATGAACCTGTCGGGCGCGTCGTACCCGGACACCGAGCTGAAGCTGGTGGCGGGCAACGTGCAGAAGGTCGAGGCGCAGCAGCCCCGCGGACGCATGCTCAAGACGGAGATGCTCGCGATGGCGGATGCGGCCGGCGGCGGCTTCCAGGAGAAGGAGTTCTTCGAATACCACCTCTACACCCTGCCCCGCCGCACGGACGTGCTGCAGAACTCGACGCAGCAGATCGCGCTCTTCCCGCCCGTCGCCGACTTCAAGGTCACGAAGCAGCTGGTGCTCGACCTGGCGGGGGGCGTGGGGCAGCCGGGAGCGCCGATCGTCGACCGCGACTTCGTCGTGGCGCGCAAGGGCAACCCGTCGGTGTTGGTGTCGTTCGAGAACCGGAAGGAGAACGCGCTGGGCATGCCGCTGCCCGCCGGCAAGGTGCGCGTCTACAAGGAGGACCCGGCCGACGGGACGCTCGAATTCGTGGGCGAGGACCTGATCCAGCACACGCCCCGGAACGAGACGGTGAAGGTGCGCCTGGGCGAGGCGTTCGACGTCGTGGGCGAACGCACGCGCACCGACTTCTCGATCGACAACGGCGCCAAGCGCATGACCGAGACGATCGCGGTCGAGGTGCGCAACCAGAAGCCGCGCGCGCAGCGCGTGCGCGTGATCGAGCGCCCCTACCGCTGGACCAACTGGTCGATCTCCGGGAACTCCGCGGACTTCACCAAGCTCGACTCGGGGACCGTGGCGTTCGACGTCGACGTTCCCGCCGAGGGCAAGGTGACGGTGAAGTACACGGCGACGTACACGTGGTGATCGACGGCGGACATGGACCCGCGCGACGATCCCCCTACGCGAACGCCCACGGATAGTTGCGCCAGCGCCCGATGCTGGCAGCGTTGATCGGCCGCCGGACCTGCTCGTGGCTCAGGGTGTAGACCGCGCGCGCGTTCGACTCGGGGGCGAGCACCGCTTCGTGCATGGGCAGGCCGAGCCGGTCGAGGCAGCGCTTCACGTGCAACGCCGGATCGGCGACCAGGTCCTCGTAGGCGAACGATTCGTGCGGGATGCCGAGCGACTGCAGCGCCGGCCGCACCAGCGAGCGCTCCATCTCGATCACCCGCATGATGTTCGGGATGCTCGACATCCACCCGTACCACGTGGGGCTGAAGAACGAGAGGAACATGCTGATTGCGGTGTCGCGCGGATCGCGCTCGACGTGGAGGCACGTGGCACCGGGCAGCACGCACGCGACCGCGGGAAGCCACAGCCACGCACTGAGCGTCTTGTCGAAGGTCCACGCGGCGCCGGGGCGCCGCAGCCGCGGCAGCGCGCCGACGTACGCCGCCTGCACCTGCGCGGCGACCTCGGGCCGGAGCATGCCGATGCCGCGCGGCCAGCGGCCCGTGGAGACCAGCGCGTCGCCCAGCCGGTCGATGCCCTCGTATTCGCCGATCCCGCAGATCGACGGATGGCGGTCCAGCATCTGTTCCAGCAGCGTGGTGCCGGACCGTGGAAGGCCCACCACCATCGCGACGCCCTTCACCGGCTCCGCGCGAGGCGTGAACCACGGCGCACCCTTCGCGAGCAGGTCGCGCTGCGCGCGCACGCGAAGCTCCAGGCCGTCGATGTCGTACGGCAGCGTGGTCTCGGCGTGCAGCGTCGTCGCGAGGTCGAACGCCTCGCGATGCCGGCCGAGCCGGTCGAGGAGCTGGACGAGCTCGAATCCCGCGATGCGGTGCAGCACCACTCCGGATGAAGGCACCGCGAGCGCACGCAGCGCATCGATCGCGCGCTCGGGCTGCTCGCGGGCGAGCACGCGCGCCGCGGCGAAGGCCATGCGGGGATCCCGGGGGGCCTGGCCGACCGACGCGACGAGCGCCGCAAGTTCCGAGCGTCGGTGCGCGAAGTGCAGCACCTCCGAGAGCAGCACCAGCGCCTCGCCGCCGACCGAGCCCGGCGTCGCCGCCAGCCTGCGCAGCCGGTCGACCGCCGCATCGATGCGCCCCAGCCGCTGGTCGACCTGCGCACGGATGAGCGATGCCTGCGGATCCGAAGGCGCCAGCCGGAGCGCCTCGTCGACGTCGCGGTCCGCGTCCATCACCCGGCCGAGGTTGAACGACGAACGCGCGCGCGCGACCCAGGCGGCGAGGGTGCGGCGGTTCGCGGCGATCATGGCGTCCGCCGTGACGATGGCCGATTCGTACTGGCCGGCACCAAGCTGGCGCTGGAGCGCGGCCAGGGGCGTCTCGGAGGGCGGCATGGCCCCAAATCTACCTGCTCTGCCGCCGCACTCCCGGCCGGGCTAGCCTCCGCCCGTGCTCGGCGAGCCGGAGCCCATCGACGTCGAACGCGAGATCGCGGCGCTCCGCGCCGAGGTCGCCGCGATCCGATCGCAGTGGCGCGAGGGATGGCAGGACGAGGCCCGCGCCGCCGAGGTGCGGGGCATCGTGCGCGACGCGCTGGCGGACTCGGCGACGCGCTCTTCGTTCCGTGGCGACGGATGGTCCACCGGATACGACCGCGGGTTCTTCATCCGGAGCGCGGACGGGTGCTGGTCGGTGCGGCTCAACTTCCTGGTGCAGACGCGCTTCGTCGCGGCGGCCGCATCCGGCCCAGGCGGCACCGCCACGATCGACCAGACCCGATGGGGCTTCGAGACGCGGCGCCTCAACGTCGGGCTCGGAGGGACGATCGTCGACCCGAGCCTGTCGTACGAGTTCCTGTTCAGCGACCAGTCGCAGACCGACCGGTTCATCTCGGTGCCCAACACGCTTCGGCCGCTCTATGCATGGGTCGCCAAGGACTTCGGGCACGGCTGGTCGGCCACCGTCGGCCTGCAGAACGTGCCGTGGGACATCGAGAGCACGATGTTCGGATCGTCGCGCCTGATGGCGGGCGACTACTCGATCTTCAACTACCGGTTCGGCGTCGGCAAGCAGCCCGGGGCCTCGGTGCGCCACCGCAGCGACTCGATTCGAACGGTGGCGGGCATCTACACGCAGGCGGGCGACATCACGCGCGGCTGGGACGACCCCGCCAACCTGTCGTTCGCCTTCGCGACCCGCACCGAGGTGAAGTGGGGGGCGGACTGGTCCGAGCTCGAGGTCGAGTCGAGCGCACCGGGCGACGTCCCGGGGTTCATCGCAGGGCTCGGGTTCATGTGGTCCGGGGCCCGGGGCACCAACCCGCAGCCGCCGACCTCAACGCTTGCGACGCCGGCGGCCGCGGGCTTCACAGCCGACGCGCGCGCGGTGTTCGGGGGCACGACGCTCATCGGGCAGTTCGCGCTGATGCGCGATGCGGTCGGCAGCCCGGAACTCGGCTGGACCTGCGGCGCCAACGCGCAGGCGTCGGCATACCTCACCCCGACGCTCGAGGCGTTCGCCGAGGGCTCGTGGACCGACGACGTGCCCGTGCCGTGGATCGCGCAGGCGGGCGTCAACCTGCACCTGGACCCGCGCGTCCTCAAGCTGACCTGCAAGGTGATCGTGCCGTTCGGCCCGGGCGACGTGAACGGCATCCGCGCGATCGCGGGCGGCCTCGGCATCGCGCAGGCCGACAACGACGCCAGCTTCGTGGCACAGCTGCAGGTGAACTACTGACCGGCGATGGAGCAGTCGCTCACGTCGCCGCCGCGACGCCGTGCCCGCGGACGGCGCGGATGACCTCGGCCGGGCATGCCGCCACCGCCGCTTCCAGTCGTGCGCGCTCCGAGGGGACCAGCTGCTGAAGCGCGCCGAGGCGCTCCAGCGTGTCGAGTCGCGATGCGGCGTCGATGCCCGCGTACACCTCGGTCGACTCGATGATCCTCCGGCCCATGACGTCCTCGAGCGTGGCCTTCGAATAGGTGGGACGCACGCGCGCCGTGGACGCGGTTCCGTACTGGTTGAGGTTCGACGCGAAGATGCCTGCCGCGCTCACGGGAAGGAAGTCCTCGTACCGCAGGCCCTCGCACGTGACGAACCCGCGCCGCGCGAGCGACATCAGGTCCGACGTGCCCACCCCGCCCCGGCTCGCCGCCGACTCGCCCGCCGGCGTGGGCGCGAACCGCGCGAACACCAGGCCCGCCGCGACGAGCTCGGGAAGCGTCTTGGGGAACGGGGCGAACGGAGCCGCATACGCGCGCTCGTACCCGGCCCAGTCGCGCTTCGGGAGCGCGGGGTCCTTCTCGCGGACCGCGTCCGCCGTCGCAAGGCAACGGTCGTAGAGCTCGCGGCCTTCCGGCGTGGTCGCGTAGAAGCGCTCCTCGATCTCGCCGAATCGCGCGGTGTGCGTGGCGGACACGGTGGTCCCGTCGGCCTCGGTGAACGTGACGGGCTCGGTGAGCGCCTTGTATGCGTCCTGCCGCAGCAGCACCGGCGTGTCCCACGACGGGCCCTCGGTGAAGTCCTTGTAGCCCGCGTGCTTGAGCTGCGAGAGACGGAACCGGTCGCCGCGGAACGTCGCCACCAGCCCGCCGACCATCGCCTCGAGGTCCGCGTCGGCCACCGTGCCCTGCTGGTACGAGTCGATCTCCGCGTGGCTCAGGTGCTTGAAGTGGAGGCGGAGCCAGTCGCGGTCGGCCTGCTCCACCAGCCGTGCGAGCGCCAGCGTGGCGCGCTCGCGGAACGCCGCCTCGTCGAGCTCGCCCATGCAGTGCTTCATGGACGCGGTGTAGAGGTCCATGAGCAGCGTGTTCGGCGTCAGGTGGTTCAGGTGGTGCGCGTGGAAGCACGCGATGTCGGCGGCGATCTTGAACCCGGCGTCGGACAGTTCCTTGTAGAGGCGATGGTCGGTCGCGGTGCCGGTCCAGCGGAAGATCCGGCCGGTGGCCTCGGCGATCAAGGCATCGCCGTCCTCGGACGAGAGCCCGCCGTCGCGCTCGGCGCGCTCGACCAGCTCCCTCGCGCGCTCGGAGAACACCTGTCGCTTCGCGAGCACCTCCTCGATGCGCGCGCGCGTGGCGTCGTCGAAGTAGTCCGTCATGAGGAGCGACGTGAAGACGCGGTGCTCGGGGCGGAGCGTGGAGCGGAACGCGGTGGCGATGATCGGCTGGCTCTTCGAGCCGATCGCGGTCATGTCGTAGAAGTTGTGCGGCTCCATGCCGAACACGCCGAAGAACCGCGCAATCCACCGGTACTCGTCGGGCCGGCCGATGCGGATGGCGCCGTGGCGCTCGCCGCTGGTGCGCTCGAGCTGTTCAGAGGACATCGAGAACCCGCGGTGCAGGCGGGCAACCAGGTCGCACACCGCGCGGTTGGTCGCCTCGTTAACCGCGAGCGCCCGGTCGTACAGGGGCACTTCCCGGCCGAACATGGCCGAGAGCCGGAAAAACAGGCGGTTCTGGAGTTCGACCGGGTTCGCGAACGAGGTCTTCATGGCACCCACAAGGGTAGCCGGGGGCGCGGGGCGGTAGCCTCCCGACCCGGAGAAACCCCAGACATGATGTCCACGATCCTCCTTGCCGCGCTGCTCGCGTTCCTCGGACCTGCCATGCAGGATTCCGGACAACGGATCATCGGTCCGGGAGTCCAGTTCCCCGACGCCCCCGGCCCGCGGCCCCAGTTCGAGGAGTCGCCCACCATCCGTTCGGTGGACGGCGTCCTGAAGGCCACGCTCCACATGCGAAAGCAGGAGGTGCAGGCCGGCGAGCAGTCCCTGATCACGACGAGCTTCAACGGGCGATACACCGGCCCGATCCTGCGCCTGCGCCCGGGCGACCTGCTCGAGCTCACCGTCATCAACGACGGCGACATGAACACGAACATCCACTTCCACGGGCTGCAGGTCTCGCCCGACGATTACGGCGACAGCGTGTTCACCATCATCCCGATCGGGCACCAGTACACGTACCGGTTCCGCATCCCCGAGTACCACCATCCCGGCACCTACTGGTACCACGCGCACCCGCACACGATGACGCAGCGTCAGGTGATGCAGGGCGTCGCCGGAACGCTGATCGTGGAGGGCGAGCTGGAGCGCTGGCCCGAGCTCAAGGGCATCACCGAGCGCAACTGCGTGCTCCACGACTACCAGAAGGGCCTTACCGGCGAGGTCGTGCAGGGCATCCAGATCAGCTGGCCGACGTACCGGCTGGTGAACGACCAGAAGTTCCCCGACGTGCCCATCCGTCCCGGCGAGACGCAGCTGCTGCGCCTCTCCGCGCAGGGCGCGAACATCTACTACCACCTCGACTTCGGCGGCGAGAAGTTCTGGATCGTGAACACCGACGGCAACCCCGTGAACGAGATGCGCGAGGTCGAGCGCTTCGCGCTGCCGCCGGGCTCGCGCGTGGACATCCTGGTGCAGTTCCGCACGCCGGGGCGCTACAAGCTGCACACGTCGGAGATCCGCACGGGCCCCGCGGGAGACGGGTATTCCGCCGAGAACCTGCTGACCATGGTGTGCGCCGGCGACGCGGTCGGGAAGCCGATCGACCTGCCGCTGAAGGCCCAGGGGCCGAGCCCGCTGCGCGACCTCTCGAAGGTGAAGGTCGACAACGCGCGGACCATCGTCTTCAACGAGACCGACAACGACTTCCGGATCGACAACCGCTACTTCGACAGCACCCGCATCGACCAGCTGGTCAAGTGGGGAACGATCGAGAAGTGGATCGTCCGCAACTCGACCGACGAGCTGCACGTCTTCCACTTCCACCAGACCGACTTCCAGGTGGTGAAGATCACGGGCAAGGACGTGCCCTTCAACGAGCACCGCGACAACATCAACCTGCCGGTGCGCGGCGAGGTCGAGGTGATCATCCCCTTCGACATGCCGTGCCAGATCGGCGACTATGTGTTCCACTGCCACATCCTCTGCCACGAGGACGGCGGCATGATGCAGAAGGTGCGCTGCTACGACCCGGCACGCCCGATGCCGCCCATCCGCCCCGGCGACGGATACGGGCCGATCGAGGACGACTCGCACCTGCCGCTGCAGTCGGCGAGCCCGAACGCGCTGGGCGGGCCGTTCGTGCTGCAGGATGCCGACGGCAAGCCGTTCACCGAGGCCAACCTGGGCGACACGCTGGCGCTCATGAGCTTCGGCTACACCGAGTGCACGGGCGCGTGCCCGCGGACGCTGGCGATCTTCGCCGAGACCGACGACGACCTCGACGTCGAGTCGGCCACGCGGCCGCCGCTCAAGTTCGTCTTCGTGAGCGTCGACCCGGCGCGCGACCAGGGCAAGAAGCTGGCCGACTACGCGCAGGCGGCGCCGGTGCCGCTGATCGCGCTGTGCGGGACCCCCGAGCAGGTGCTCAAGGCGAGCCGAACGTTCGGCGTGGCGTACGAGCCGCAGCCCAAGCGGGCGGACGGCTCGTACTCGGTGCGCCACTCGACCGACATCTACCTGGTCGGTCCGGGCGGGCGCATCTTCAAGCGCTTCGCCCTGAACACCGACCCGAAGGAGATCGCCGCCGCGGTGCGCGAATTCGCGCCCCGCGTCCCCGTCAAGGCGGCCGCGGCCGCGGAAGGAGCCGCACGATGAGCGCCCGGAGCCTGAAGTCCCTCGTCGTGCTGGTGGCCGCGCTCGCGGCACTGGCGATCCCGGGCACCGCGCGCGCGCAGGGCGGCGGCAACACCCCCGACCCACGCCCGTTCGCGCTCTTCCGCGACCTCTTCGATACGGCCGGTGAGTGGCACGGCCCATGGGTCAACATGGCCTGGCAGCCGCAGGTCCAGTGGCAGTGGCAGAGCGAAGGCGTGCCGAAGAACGACGTGACCACGCAGGTGTCATGGGGCACGTACGTGTGGTTCACGCCCGAGCTCACGATGAACGTGAACCTGACGCTCGACCAGGTCGAGCAGCCCACGGACAACAACCAGTGGTTCATGTACGGCGAGGGCATCACCGCCGGCGACGTGTGGGTCGAGTGGAGCGACCAGCGCACGGGCATCATCGGCGGCCGGTTCACCGCGCCGTTCGGCATCGCGCC
>CANLMX010000028.1 GCA_947492385.1 Planctomycetaceae bacterium
GCGGCGACCACGGCGGGAGCGATGAAGCGGGTCCAGTTCTGGGCCTTGGCCATTGGTATTCGTCCTGGGTGCGGAGTGGGCGCCGGGCGCCCGGTTTGAAGGGAGACAGTGTACCCCCCGCCCGATAGGCTTGCCACCATGCTCGGGAACCGCTTGGCCAAGCAGTTACGGCACCTGAAGGGCTGGGCCCGGGCTGGTGGCATCACCTGCTTCAGGCTGTACGAGCGCGACATCCCCGAGTTCCCGGCCATCGTCGACTGGTACGACGGCGACGTGGTGGCGTGGGTCTACCGGCGCACCCGCGACGAGACCCCGGAGCAGGTCCGGGCCTTCGAGGACCGGTGCGAGGAGGAGATCCTCGACGGGCTGCAGGTGCCCGGCGCGAGGCTCCACATGAAGTACCGGGGCAGGATCGTCGACCGCGCCGAGCAGTACGACCGGGTCGACGACCGGGGCCTCGTGCGCGTGGTGGAGGAGCAGGGGCTGAGGTTCGAGGTCAACCTCAGCGACTACCTCGACACGGGGCTCTTCCTGGACCACCGCAAGACGCGCTCCATCATCCGGCACTACGCGGCGGGCAAGCGCGTCCTCAACCTCTTTGCCTACACGGGCAGCTTCACCGTGTACGCGCGCGCCGGCGGCGCGGCCGCGACGACCACGGTCGACATGTCGCGTACGTACCAGGACTGGACGCGGCGCAACCTCGAGCTGAACGGGTTCGCGCCCGGCGTCGCGCACCGGCTGGTGCATGCGGACTGCCTGCAGTTCCTGGAGGCGGGGCCCGCGCCGGGGGAGGCGTACGACTACATCGTGCTCGACCCGCCCACGTTCTCGAACTCGAAGCGGATGGAGGCCGACAGCTTCGCCGTCGACCGCGACTGGCCCCGGCTCGTGGCGCTCGCGGTGCGGTGGCTGGCGCCGGGCGGATACCTGTACTTCAGCACCAACTCGCGGCAGATCAAGTGGGACGACGCGCTGCTGCCCGCGGGATACGCCGCGCGCGAGATCAGCGCGCGCACGGTGCCGGACGACTTCCGCAACCGGAAGATCCACCGGTGCTGGACGGTCACGGGAACATGACGCTGGGGGTCACTTCCCCGCCACGAAGAACTCCGGGTTCGACGGCAGCTCGCAGAAGACACCGATGAAGGCGCCGTCGCGCGCATCGAACTTCAGCACCTTCTTCCCGAGGCGGCTGCCCACGTAGAGCACGTCGCCCTGCAACGCGAGCGCGCTAGGAGCGTCCAGGCCGCCCGCGCCCGGGCGGACCAGCTCGGACACGCGACCCGACGCCACGCTCACGCTCCACACGCAGTTGCGGCCGTTGTCGGAGACCAGGAGCGCGCGCGCATCCGGGGTGAAGATCGCCTGGATTGGATGCTTGAGGCCACCAGACACATCAGCGACGACCTTCACGAGCCGACCGGTCGCGGGGTCGTACGCCGCCACGCGGCTGCGCCCCCGGTCGCATGCGTAGATCAGCCCGTCGGGACCGAATGCGAACCCCCGCACCTCGCCGAGTCCTTCGGGCGACTCGCCGTCGCTCGGCACCACCGTCCCGGGTGCGAGCGTCCCGAACTGCGCGAGCCCGCGCGGCGCGTCGACCGGCGTCCCCCGCGACCAACTGCCGAACCCGCGATAGCGCGTGATGGTGTTGGTGTCCTGGTTCGAGGCGTAGATCGCGCCGTCGGGGCCGACAGCCACCTGGTACGGGTGCACGAATGCGGGGTTCGCGGGATCGTTGCGGATCACGGTCGATCGATAGGGGCGGATGCCGGTCGCGGCGTCGGGAGCGCCGAAGAGCACCAGCCGCGATGCCGTGTGCTTGGCGTTCAGTACCGCGAGGTCGCCGTTCGCGAGCGTGAGCATCCCGCGGAGCTCGGCAAGCGGCGGCTCGGCCGCGGGAAGCGGGCCGAGCACGGGGCCCGTCACCTTGCCGCTGCCGTCGATGGCGATCACCTGCGCCAGTGCACCCTCGGCACCATGCACCGTGGCGTACCAGTGCGTCGCCGTGAGCGGGAGGACGTGGGCGTGGTCGCGTGCAAGGGACGGCACGTCACCCGTCGCGGGCGCCCGAGCCGGCGGCGGAACGATCCCGGCCCCTCCCCGGGGCGCACTGGCCCCGCCCGCCCTCGGGAGCAGGACCGGCAGCGCCACGATGGCCGCCAGGGCGACCCATGCCAGTTTCACGCCAATCGGGACGGAATGCCGCATCGCGGCTTGCAAGGCTACCCCTGCGCGGGGACCATATGCAGGTCACGCCGTACATGGAGGTACGCATGCCGCAGGATGGATTCGTCCGGCCGTCGTCCGCAGTCCACCGACTCGCCTTTGCCGCCACGGTGCTTGCCGCAGTCACCGCGCTCGCCGCATGCTCGTCGCAAGGCGACGGCCGCTGGCCTTGGTCGTCCGGCGCCCAGCGCCTCGCCGCCGACGCCGGGCTCGAACTCGGCACCGCGCCGCGCGACCCAGCGCCCGCCGCGCTCTCGTCCGACAAGGGCAAGGCCGAGGACGAGCTCGAGCGCCTTGCGAACGCGGCGGGCGGGCCCCGCGCGTCGCGGCCGGGGCCCGACGACTGGCGCGTCATCACCAAGTCGCTCGTGCTCTTCCGGCACGCGCCCTACGTCATCGACATGGTGCTGGGGCTGCTCGTCGCCATCGGCGTGGCACTCGCGCTCACCTCGACGCCGCGTCGGGCGGTGCGGTTCAACCCAGTCGTGGTGGCGCAGCAGCGGATGGCGACCGTGGTGTGCGCGCTCATCGGTTGCATCGCGGCCGAGCTCATCCAGGCGAGCGAGGAGTTCCTGCTCGGTGCCGAGATCGCGCTGGTGCTCTTCGGCATCGGCGGGCTGGTGCGCTTCCGCACGGTCTTCGACGATGCCCGCCAGACGGGCCTCGCGATCATCGCCACGGTGCTTGGGCTCGCGTGCGGCATGAGCGAGTACTCGCTGGTCGCGATCGCGCTGGTTGTCGTGTACCTCGCCAACTGGTACATGCAGCGTGTGGCGGTCGTGCGGATCCGCGTGCGCGGCCGCAAGGGCTGCGACCTCGCGCAGCTCCAGGCGGCGGTCACGTCGCTGCTGCAGAGGCAGGACTTCCAGCTGCTGCGGGTCACGCCCGCGTCGAGCGAGCGCGAGGTCGAGTTCTTCGCGCGCACCGTGTCGGAGTTCGACGTCGACGCGCTCTCCGGTGCCGTGCAGGGTGCGCTGCCGGGCGTGCGCGTGCGGATCAACCTCTCCTGAGGCGCACCCAGGTTGCCCGACGCGATCACGGTCTCCGGCGTCCGACGAGCGTTCGACGACGGCACGGTCGCGCTCGACGGCACCACGCTCTCGGTCGAGCGCGGTTCGGTCGCCGTGCTCGTGGGTCCGTCCGGCTGCGGGAAGACGACGCTCCTGCGGATCCTCGCGGGGCTTGACGCACCCGATGCCGGGACCGCGTCCGTGGCCCCGGTCGCGGGCGAGGGCGCGGCCCGCGTCTCGATCGCGTTCCAGGAGCCGCGGCTCCTCCCGTGGCGCAGCGCGCTGCGCAACGTGGCGCTGCCGCTGGAGCTTGCGCGGGCCGCGAAGGCCGACCGTGATGACCGTGCACGCGCCATGCTCTCGCTGGTGGGCCTCGGCGGTGCGGAGCGCAAGCTCCCCGGACAGCTCTCGGGAGGCATGCGCATGCGCGTGGCGATCGCGCGCGCCCTGGTCACTCGACCGCAGGTGCTGCTCCTCGACGAGCCGTTCGGCGCGCTCGACGAGATCACGCGCCACCAGCTGGACGACCTGGTGCTGCGGCTGCGCGCCGAGCTCGGCATGACCGTGGTGCTCGTGACGCACGCCATCACCGAGGCCGCCTACATGGGCGATCGCGTGTTCGTGATGGCTCCTTCGCCCGGCCGCGTCGTGCGCGCGTTCGAGCCGGGGTTCGGCATGCGCGATGCAGCGCTGCGTGCCTCGCCGCGGTTCGCCGCCGTCGTGGCCGACCTGATGCAGTCGCTCGCAGGCGCGATGCTTGCGGTGCCCGCAGGCGGGGTTCGCGCATGAGCCGCACGGCTGCCTCATCCCGCCTCCGTACCGCGCTCGCCGCCGCGGTGCCGCCGTGTGCGGTGCTCGTCGCGTGCGTCTGTGCGTGGCAGGCGGCCGTATGGGTGTTCCGGCCCGGCGAGTACCTGCTGCCGTCGCCCATCCAGGTGGCGCAGGAAGCGTGGGACTCGCGCGCCACCCTCGCACGCGCCGCATGGCTCACGGGGCTCAGCGCCGCGGGCGGGTTCGCGATCGCCGCGTGCACCGGTGTGCTCGCGGGAAGTGTGCTGGCCGCGAGCAGATTCCTGATGCGCGGCCTGTACCCGATCGCCACGCTCCTGCAGATGGTTCCCCTGGTGGCGATCGCGCCGCTCCTGGTCGTGTGGTGCGGCTACGGGTGGCGCACGTCGGTCGCGAGCGCGGCAATCGTGAGCGTGTTCCCGGTGCTTGCCTCCACGCTTGACGGCATGCGCGGCACGGACCGTGGGCTGGTGGAGCTCTTCGGCACGCTGCGCGCCGGACGCGTCCAGCGGTGGTGGAAGCTCGAGCTGCCGTGGGCGATTCCCTCGATCGTCACGGGCCTGCGCGTGGCCGCGGGGCTCTCGGTGATCGGCGCGATCGTGGGCGAGTTCGTGGGCGCGTTCGCAGGCAATGCATCGCCGGTTGGCATCGTGATCCTGTCGGCCCTTCGCGAGCACCGCACGGAGCTGGTCTTCGCCGCGGTGCTCACGGCGGCGGTGGTCGGCTTCGTGCTCTTCGGGCTCGTCAGCGCGCTCGGGTGGGTCGCACTGCGCAGGTGGCATGCGTCCGTCGGGTGAACGCGGCTAGGCTGCGTGCCATGACATGGCATCACCGAGCCGTCCGCCCCTTGGGGATTTTCGGAGCGCGCGCGCTCGCCGCGGCGGCCCTCGCATCGATCGTCTGCGGATGCGGGGATGGGCGTGCGCCCGCGAAGCCCGGGTCCGGCGCGGCCCCCGTACCGCCCGAGGCGCCCGCGCTCCGCCCCGTACGCCTGCAGCTCAACTGGATGCCCGAGCCCGAGTTCGGCGGCATCTACGCCGCGAAGCAGGACGGCCTCTTCGCGCGCGCGGGCCTTGACGTCGAGATCATCGCGGGATCCGCGGGCACGCCCACCGCCCAGATGACCGCGAGCGGGCAGGTCGAGTTCGGCATCGTCGGCGGCGACCAGGTGCTCACGCTGCGCGAGAAGGGCGGCGACCTCGTGGGCCTGTTCGCCATCTTCCACACGAGCCCCATGGGCGTGATGGTCCGTGCGGACGCGCCGTGGAAGTCGCTTCAGGACCTATGGGCAAGCGACGCGACGGTGGCGATGGAGACGGGGCTTCCCTTCGTCCGGTACCTGAACCAGAAGTACCCCGGCGCACGGGTGAAGCTCGTGCCCACGGGCACGGGCCTCGCGGCCTTCGAGCAGGGCATCGTGCAGGCGCAGCAGTGCTTCATCTCCGCCGAGCCGGTGCAGATGGAACTGAAGGGCATCCCCGTCCGCGTCTTCAGCCTCGCCGACGGCGGGTATGACCCCTACACCGTCACGGTGGCCACCAGCGCGGCCTTCCTCGCGAAGGACCGCGAGGCGTGCGCCGCGTTCGTGCGTGCGCTTCGGGAGGGATGGAGGCGCTACCTCGCCGAGCCCGCGAAGTACAACCCCGCGATCGCGAAGCTGAACCCGGGCATGACGGTCGCCGCGATGGACGTCGCCGCCGCGAAGCAGCACGACCTCGTCGCCCCGCCCGGAACCGGGGCGAACGAGGTCGGAATGATGGAGCGTGCGCGGTGGCAGACCTTGGCGCGCCAGCTGCAGGAGCTGGGCACGATCAAGGCCGCTCCGGCGGTCATCGACGACGTGTTCTGGAACGCGCCATGACCGTGCCGAGCGCAAGCATGGCGAGCGCTCCGGGCGCCGGGACGAGGTTCGACTCGACCCACTCCACCGCGGCCTCGTGGTCGGCCTCGGGCATGCCGAGGTTGAACACGATCCAGAACGTGTCGCTCTGGCCGAATCCCGCGGCGCTCACGCGAAACGCGGCGAGGTAGATGCCGTTGGCGGGATCCGTGGCGCCCTGGCCCGAGAGCGTGAACTCCGGGTGCAGGTCGAGCCCGGCGGACACCAGGAACGAGAACGAGCCGCCGGTGCCGCTCGTGGCGGACTGGCCGGCGTACGACGCGGTGAGCATGCTCGTCGAGCGCACGAACGACGAACCGTTCCACGCGTCGAGCGTCGGAAGCAGGTTCATCGCGAGCGTCGTGCCGACGAGGTCGGAACCGATCCCCGGCTCGTCGCCCGAGAACGGGAAGAACGGATCGAGGCCGAGCTCGCCCTCGAACACGCGCTGTGAGGCGTTCACGACCTCGCCGGTGTCGTGATCCCAGCCGCCGGTGACGAGCGAGCCCGCGGAGGCCGTGATCCACAGGTCGAGGTGCGGCTCCTTCTCGATGTCGGCGATCGCGTGCGCTGCGGTGAGCGCGACGGACGCGACGGCGAGTGCGGGTGCGAGGCGGGAACGGCGGGAGGGGAAGGAAGCGATGCGATTCATGGGAACACCTTTCATGGACGTCAGGGGCACGTGCCCCAGGAGCCGAGGAGGACGCCAAGGTCGACGCCGTCGACCGTGCCGTCACGATTGAGGTCTGCGATTCCGGCCGCACCCCACGCGCCGAGGAGCGCGCCGAGGTCGAGGCCGTCGACGGTGTCGTCGCCGTTCAGGTCGGCTCCGCACCCGGGGCCTTCGACCGCCGATTCGGCGTGGGCGAACGCGGCCGCGAAGTCCGCGGGCTCCGCGCCGCCGTCGAGGACGATCCACGCGGGCTCGCTCGCGGCCACCGAGGGGTCGGTCGAGGTGAGCTCGAGCTGCACCAGGTACACGCCCGCGTCCGGAGCCGCCGCCCCCGGTGCGGCGAGCAGCGTCATCGAGAGGTGGCGGTGCCAGCCGCCGTCGGGCTGCACGGCGAGCGTGAAGCCCTCGACGGGGCCATCCCCGCTGGTCGTAGTCAGCGTGAGGAACTTCAGCTGCAGGCGCTCCCCTGCGAGCGGGCCGGCAGGCGAGGTCGGCACGAATCCGGACCCGTCCCACGCGAGCACGGGGCCAGCGAGCCGGAAGCCGATCCGTGAGCCGGTGGCGAAGGTGCCCGTGGCCGCGTCGAAGCCCGGGTTGCTCGTGAACCACGGCACGCCGGTGTCCCCGAATGCGCCGCCGAACACGCGACGGGGCGCGCCGTAGCCGGAAGCGGAGATCTCGCGCGTCTCGATGCGTCCTGCGGCGACGGCGAGGCCGATGTCGCCGGCATGCTGCGCCTGTGCGGATGATGCGAGCGAGAGCACCATGGCGGCGATGGGTCGGATCTTCATGGCGGGTTCCTTGTTCACGGGAGCGACGGGTCGAATCGGTTGCTCGAAGCGGAGCGGAAGAGGTCGTCGAAGGCGTGCGTGGCCACGTGCCCGTCGACGAACGCGTAGTTGGACTGGCTGCCGTTGCCCGGCTTCCCGCGGTCGACGGCGTTGATCTGCACCTGCGACGCCGCGGTGCGCGCCGGCTGCGGGCTCGTCGACCACTCCTCCACGTGCGGATGGTCGGCGGACGCGTATGCACCGCGCTCGGCCATCAGCAGGAAGCACACGGTGCGCTCATGGTCGCGCACCTGCTGCAGACGGTCGGCGCCTGCGCCTTCGCCGTCGAGCGCGACGGCGGGCGAATAGCTGCGCGACAGGTAGTTGTTCATGCCGTAGCTCGTGCGGCGGTAGAGCGGGGGCGTCGATGCAACCACCGGCTCGCCTTCGCCGCCCGATTCCGCCGACCAGTGCGGGCTCTCGTCCAGCGGGCTGCGAAGCGCAAGGTCCTCCCGGCCGAACCACGGGCGGAGGCGCTCGACGAACGAGCGCGAGGCATTGGCGATCGAGCCATGCGGCAGGCCGACGTCGACGAAGCGGTCCTCGTTGCCGGCCATGTACGACAGGTGCGCCACCGCCAGTCCCCGCAGGTTCGCGAGGTCCGCGGTGGCGACCGCAGAACGCCGCGCCGATGCCAGCGCGGGCACGGCGATCCCGACGAGGACCGCGATGATCCCGACGACGACCAGCACTTCGACGAGCGTGAAACCCAGGGCGGCGCGCGGGCCGCGGGGTGCATGGTTCATGGAATGGGTCCTGCTTGCGACGGCATGGCGCCTTCGCGACGTGAACGCGACACGACCGGCGCGGGTGCGCCGGACGGCATCGCCGCGGGGCGATGCACGGGCGGTCGGTCAGCAGGCGGGGGGCGGTCGCGCGGCCAGGGCACGCAGGGCCGGCGGCGCGGGGCGCGTCGGCGGAGCGGAGTCGTCTGCCACGGCCACGAGCGCCAGGAAGGACGGGATCTCCGGTGCGGCCGGGATCACGGTCGCCAACGCGAGCAGCAGCTCGCAGGTCGCGCAGCCGAGGTCGTCGTGGTCCGGGACGGGCGCTTCGGGCCCACCATCGTGCCGGTCCGCGCCCTCGTCGTGGTGATGGTGGTCGCAGTCGTGATGGTCGTGGCTCGCGCAGTGGGCCGCGTCCGTCGCCAGGTGCAGTGCACGCAGGCCCGGACCTCCGGCCCCGACGAGGGCTGCGGCGACGCAGGCAAGGAAGATGCGCGCGAGGGAGTGCACGGGGCGGAGGAGTATAGGCCGCGGGTGCGAGAGCGACGCCGGTCCATTCGACGGGTCCGCCTCCCCCGCCACTTACACTCGGACCGATGTCCCGAGTGCGCTCCGAACGCCCGCCACTGCGCGTCTTCCCCACCACGCTGTGGGAGTACCCGAGCCAGCACTACGACTGGACCGATGCCGACGGTCGCCGCCACGTGATGCAGGGCGACAAGGACTACGCGGGCGCGACGCCGTCGTGGGTGATCTGGCAGTTGCTGATGCGCTACACGCGCGAGACCGACCGGGTGGTCGACCCGTTCTGCGGCAGCGGTACCACCATCGACGTGTGCCGGTCGCTCGGCCGGCCCGTCAAGGGATTCGACCTGGTGCCGCGGCGCGCGGACATCCTGCAGGCCGACGCGCGGAAGCTACCGCTGGAGGACCAGAGCGTCGACTTCGTGTTCATGGATCCCCCGTACTCAACGCACATCGACTACTCGGACGACCCGCGGTGCATCGGCAAGCTCGATGCCGCAGGCGACGACGGCGGACGTGCCTACTACGCCGCGATGGAGCAGGCGATCGGCGAGGGCCACCGCATCCTGAAGAACCGCCGCTACTTTGCGCTCTACGTGAGTGACAGCTGGCGCAAGCTGAAGGGTGCGCCCGCCGGCAGCGGGGCCGGGGCGTTCATGCCGATCGGGTTCGAGCTTTTCGCGATCATGCGCCGGAAGTTCGTGCCCGTCGACATCATCAGCGTCGTGCGCCAGAACCAGAAGCTCGACAAGGGCAACTGGCGCAAGACCGCGGTCGAGGAGAACTTCTTCCTGCGCGGCTTCAACTACCTCTTCATCATGAAGAAGGTGGATGACGTGGTGCAGGGTGCGGGCAAGCACGGCCGGGCGCCCCGTCGCTGAGCGTCACGGCGACCACGTCGTGGTGCGCGGCGGCGCCTGGCCGAAGCGCGCGTCGCGCATGTGCGCCGTGGGTGGTGCGCCGTCGGCGAGCGCCATCGCGCGCATGAGGCGTGCGGCTTCCTCGTCGCGCGCCGAGCGCAGTGCGCCCAGCACGGCGTCGGTCGCGGCCTGCACGCGAAGCGACTCGGGCGAATCGGGGAACGGGTCCTCGCGCGGGGCATCTTGCCACGCGAGCAGTCGCTCGACCATCGCCGCATCGGCCTGCCGCCATCGTTCGACCGCGCTGCGGAGCGCGGCGTCCGCGGCGGTGCCGCGGTCGGGGCGCGGCGGGGCGGTGGCCTCGGCGGATGCGTCGGTCCAGGCGCGATCCTCGGCGAAGAAGTCGGGGAACGTGGCGCGGGCCCACGCGAGGCGCATCGACTCGGCGATGCCGGGGTCCAGCGCCTCGACGGTCTCGACGGCGGCGCGCAGTGCCGCCCGCCGCGCACGACCGGTGTCCCCGATGCGGCGCTCCATCGCCTGCACCTCGGGATCGCGGCGGTACTCCTCTGGCGATCGCGCGCTCCCCGCCGTCCGTTGCTGCTTCAGCCCGAACACCAGCAGATCACGAAGCGTCTCGAGCCCGGCGCGCCGCGCGGCCTCGGCGGTGGAGCGCAGCCGTTCGGCGTGCGGCGCGAGCACGGCCAGCGTCGCCTGGCGCTCGAGTTCGCCGGGAATCGCCAGCGCGGTGCGCACGGGGTCGTAGTCGCTCGCCCACAGTGGCCCGAGGAGCCATGGCTGCCGGAATCGCCGCCAGGGCAGCGACGCGCGCCGTGCGGCGCCCACGGCGCGCGCAAGCATCATCCGGGCGTCGGATTCGTCGAGCCCGATGACGATGGCGATCTCGCGCATGGCTTCGTCGTCCGCGGCCAGCCGCTCGGCGTCGGCGGCGAGGAGCGACTGCAGGTACTCCGAGAGGGCCCGCTCGAACTCGTCGGGTGCACTCTGCGCGCCGCCGGCGAGCTCCATCGCACGCTTCTCCATGGCCTTCAGCTGCTCGCGCTGGCGCAGCTCGATTTCCTGCACGCGGCCGACGTGGCGTTCCCACACCTGTTCGACAAGCGGATCATCGTCGCGCGCGCCCAGCGCACGTGCCGCGCCCTTGAACGAGGCGTGGTCCATGCCCGGGGCCAGCAGCAATTGCTCGGCGATCGAGAGGTCCTCGCGCCACGGCGGCTCCTCGACCGCGGGCGGCTCGACGAAGAGCGCGCCCGGGGTCGAGGCCACGATGCGGTCGGCCGTGCGGGCGCCCACGAGCGGTGCGAGGAGCGCGCGCGCCTGGTCCTCGGTCAGCGGCAGATCACCCGCCAGGATGCGCGCGGCCGGATCGTCCGGGTTGCGCTCGGCGAGGTCGGCGCGCGCGCGGCCGATGGCATCGGCGAGCGGCTTGAGCATCTCGAGCACGGGCGCGTCGCGCGCCGGATCGTCGGGTGCCCGTCCTTCGGCCAGCGCCTCGATGCGCTCGCGCCCGCGCGCGATCCGGGCGGTGACCAGCGCGTCCCACGCCTTGCGCGCCTGGCGCGTCGCGTCGGCCGCACCGGTTGCGGCGCCCGATCGCACGTCAGGGTGCGCTTCGAGCACCATGAGACCCGCGCGCAGCGCGGGCAGCGGTCCGGGGTCGTCGGTGCGGCGTGCGACCAGCGCGGCGCGCAGCCGTTCGCCCGCCTCGGGCCCGAGCGCCGCGGAGAGTTCGGCGACCCCGGCCTCGTTCGCGCGGTCGAGGGCCTGCAGTGCGCGGCCGCGCGCGCGGCCAGCGGAGAGGCGCGCGGCCTCGACCTGCTCTTGGGCGGACTTCCACGCCTGGCGGTCATCGTCGGTGGCTTCGGGTCCCTCGGCCGCGCGCTGCAGTTCGCCGAGCCGCGACGGGTCCAGCCCTTGCGAGGACATGAGCGCCGACCACGCGGCGGGAAAACCGACCTCGGCGTCGGCAAGCGAACGTGCCGCGGCGCCGAGCGCGCGCCGATAGGCGGCCACTTGAGGCTCGACCGCTGCACGAAGGGTCGCGTCGATCCCCAGCGAGTCGACGAGCGGCTCGAGGTCGATGATCGTGCGCACGTCGCGCGAGCCGTCGGCGAGCCCCTCGATGACGCGGACGGAGCGATCGATCGCGCGACGCGCGGCGATGCGCTCGGCGAGGGGCGCGCGGGCCGGGAGCCGCTCCGCGATGCGTGCGGCGAGCGAGTCATCGAGCATCTGGATGCGCGTCATGGCGGACGCGTGCCGCGCCATCAGCGCGCGGAGCGCGGCGAGGTCGAACTCGTTCGCACGCGCGTCGGGGCGCCTCGCGTCGCGCGTAAGCGGCGCAAGCACCTCGGAGCGCAGCGCGTCGAACTCGGCGAGCGAGGTGTCGTGCAGTGCGTCGATGGTGGCCCACTCGTCGAGCCCGAGCGGCGCGGCTTCGGCGAGCGCGGCGGCGGCGATGTCCTGCGTGCGGACCGGCCCGGGGAGCGCGTCGAAGCGGGGCTGGGTTCGGCCGCCGCACCCGCCGGCCAGCGCCAGGAGCGCGGCGATCGCCACCAGGGTCAGGGCCCGCAGCGGATGCACGGATTCAGTGTAGGGGGGCCGTAATACGGGCCGGGGGGGCCGCGTCATGGGGGCGGAACGCACGCCGTGGCGGTCGGAATGCCGGGATTTGCGGCATTCCGCGGACGTTCGCTCTTGACCCCCCGGTGCGGAATCCGACGGTGTGGCAGACGGCTCGGTCCGGGCTGTCGAGGAGTCACGAACGCATGGCGCTCAACCGCACGATCTCGCTTGCCGCACGAACCGGAAACCGCATGGCCGCCACGCTTGGTGTGGGCGGGCTGGTGGCGGTCGCGGCCTTCGTTTCCATGCGGTCCGGAGTGCTTACGCGCGGCGCGGACGCCGGGTTCGTGCGACCCGTCGCGGCGCTCGGCTCGCTCACCGACAACGTGATCGACGTGCCGGGCGAGGCCCCGTCGCTGCAGGCCGCGCTCGACGCGGCGCTCGACGGGTCGGTGATCCGCCTCGGTACGGGGACGTTTGTCGGCGCGGTGCGCGCCGAGGGACTCAGCGTGACCATCGTGGGGGCGGGCATCGATCGAACCGTCGTGCGCGGGCTTGGACGCGCGCCGGTGATGTCATTCGCTTCGGGCGACGGCACGGCCGCCGCCGTGACGATCGTCGGGATGACGGTGTCTGCGGGCCCTGGCGCGGAGGGCGCCGGACTGGCGCTCGACGGCGTCGAATACGACGTGCGCGACGTGCGGTTCACCGCGAACCACGGCGGCGGCGCGCGGATCACGGGCGGCCGCGGTCGATTCAGCGATTGTGCGTTCGACGGGAACCGGACCACGGGCTCGGGCGGCGCGGTGCGCGCGGAGCGCGGCGACGCGACGTTCGTCTCGTGCACGTTCCGCGGCAACGAGGCTTCGGGCTTCGGTGGCGCCGTGGCGGGCGAGGGCGGCACGGTGTCGCTGCTCGCGTGCACGCTCGAGGGCAATGCCACGCGCAGCGGCGCATGGGGCGGTGCGGTCTACGGCCGCGGTACGGTGTTCGAGCTCCATGGCTCGGACTTCGCGCGCAACCGCTCGATCGAGGCGGGCGGCGCCGTCTACCTGCTCGGCGGCATCGGCGACGTGTCGAAGTGCACGTTCGAGAGCAACTTCAGCTTCGAGGCGCCCAGCCTGTTCAGCCGCGGCGCGGGCGTGCGCATCGCGGGCAGCCGCCTCTGCGGCGCGCAGGAGATCGCGCTCGGCGGCGACTTCGCGGCCGATGACGGCAACGTGTTCGACGAACAGTGCTTCGGCGACTGCGACCAGAACGGCGTGGCCGACGCCGAGGACATCGAGCGCGGCTGGGCGCAGGATCGCGACGGCAACGGCGTGCCCGACGCGTGCGACCCCGACTGCAACATGAACGGGCTGCCCGACGGCTACGAGATCGGCGCGGGTTTCGCGCAGGACATGAACGTGAACGGCCTCATCGACATCTGCGAGATCCGCGCGGGCCTGGCGCTCGACGTGGACGGCGATTGGATCCCGGACGACGCGCAGAACGCAATGATGCTGCCGGCGGCAGGTGCGGCGGAGGTCGGCGGCGAGGTTCCGGCGTGGGGCGCCGAGCCCGTCGCGCAGCCCGGCACGGCCGAGATGCCCATGACCGACCCGCTGACCTGGGGCCCCGGGATGCGCTCGGGGCTCATGTTCGAGCAGGGGCGCTGAGCGCCCGGGCGGGCGGAACGCACGCGGAAGGATTCGAACCTTCAACCCTCGGTTCCGAAGACCGATGCTCTATCCGTTGAGCTACGCGTGCAGGTGCCGGGATGCTACAGCCCGATCGTCGAGTAGCCGGCGTCCACGTAGATGCACTGGCCGGTGATGCCCTTGGAGAGGTCCGAGAGCAGGAAGAGCGCCGTGTCGCCCACTTCCTCGCCCGTGATGTTGCGGCGCAGCGGGGCCTTCTGCTCGACCCATCCGAGGATCTCGCCGAATCCGCCCACGGCCATCGCGCTCAGGGTCTTGAGCGGGCCGCCACTGATCACGTTCGCCCGGATCTGCTTCTCGCCGAGTTCCATGGCGATGTAGCGGTTCGTGGCCTCGAGTGCGGCCTTCGCGACGCCCATGACGTTGTAGCCGGGCACGGCCTTCTCGGCGCCGTAGTAGCTGAGCGCGATCATCGAGCCGCCCTGCGGCATGAGCGGCGCGGCGCGGACGGCCATCGCCTGGTACGTGAACGCGCTGATGTCCATCGCCTGGGTGAACACGGCGCGCGGCGTGGCGCAGAACTTGCCCTTCTCGAGCCAGCTCTTGTCCGCGAACGCGATCGAGTGGACCACGAAGTCGATGGTCCCGAAGTCCGCCTTGAGCTTCGCGAACACGGCGTCGAGATCCGCGTCGCTCCCGGCATCCATGGGCATCAGCCACGGGTCCTTCGCGCCCAGCTCCTCGAGCGCGTTGCGGCAGCGGCGCTCCATCTTCTCGCCGGGCAGGTGCGTGAACATGCACTCGGCGCCCGCCTTCAGCAGGCTCTGCGTGATGAACGTGGCGTAGCTGCGGTCGTTGGCGATGCCGACGACGAGTCCGCGCTTGCCCTTCATGAGTCCAGAGGTGTCCATGGGGGCGAAATCCTATGCGAACCGCCACGGACGCGGGTCGAGCACGTCGGCCTGCGGGACCAGCGCCTCGCGCACGGCAGCGACCAGCTGCGCACATCCCTCCCGCGTGCGCGCGCTCACGGCGAGCGCGGCGTCGGCGCGTTCGGCGCACGACCGCGCCTCGGGGCGGTCGCACTGGTTGAGCACCCGAAGCACCGGCGTTCCGGCGGCGCGCGGCGGGGCAGCCCAGCCAAGGCCGGGCGCGGTCAATTCGACGACCAGATCGGCGCACTCCAGTGCACGCGCCGCGAGCTCGGCGGCTGCGCGCTCCACCGCATCCATGCCCGCGCGGACGCCCGGGGTGTCGAACACGTCGGCCACAACGCTCGCGAAGTCGATCCGTGCGCACACGGCGTCGCGCGTGGTGCCCGGCTCGTCGTGCGCGATGGCCACGGTGCGCCCGGCGAGCGCGTTGAGGAGCGTGCTCTTGCCCGCGTTGGCCGGACCCACGATCGCCACGCGTGCAGGGTCCAGCAGCCGGCGAAGCCGCAGGTCGCGTGCGTCCGGAAGGCCCTCGTGCCCCGGCGACCAGCCCGCGGCTCGCCAGCGCGCCGGCTGGGCGGCGAGCAGGTCGATCGCGGCCGGGCTCGCGGCGCGCGACAGCACGCCCAGCATGCAGGCCTCGACGGCATCGGCGGCCTCCGGGTAGGCGTCCATGGGCGCGGGGCCGGCCGCGGTGCGCGCCCCCAGTGCGTCCATGCGCGCATCAAGGAGCTCACGGATGCGCGGGCCCGCATGCGGCATCACCAGCGCATGGCCGGGCGACACGCGCGCCACGACGCCGTCGTCGACCGTGCCGAAGCGGCGCCACTCGACCTGGCCCGCCGGGGGTGCCGGACGTCCGCACAGGCCCAGGAGCACCCGCTCCACGTCGCCCGGCTCGCCCGCCACGTGCGCCACCGCGATCGCGCCCGGTCGCGGCGCCGTCGACCACCACCAAGCCGGCATCGCCGGACGCGTTCGCCCCGCCGGGGCCCCCGGCGCGGTCCCGGTCATTCCGCCTGCGCCGCGGCCTGCACGGCGACGCGGATCCCGTCGAGCACCAGGTCGGGCACCACGCGCTGCACCAGCTCGCTGTCGGAGAAGAGCGCCTCGGCGTCGCCGCCGGTCGCGATCACGAGCGGGAACGCGCCGTAGGCGGTCGCGTAGCGCTCGACCAACGCCTGCACCATGCCGCGGATCCCCTCGAAGACGCCGAGCCGCATCGCATCGACGGTGTTGCGCCCGTACGGCTCGTCGTCGCGGGGGCGGGCGAACGCGACCTGTGGGAGCGCCGCGGTGCGGCCGTGCAGCGAGTCCAGCTGCAGCTGCGCGCCCGGTGCGATGGCCCCGCCGTGGAAGACGCCCTCGCCGTCGACGAAATCCACGGTGACCGCGGTGCCCGCATCGACCACGATCACGGCCTGCTTGACCATGGCGAACGCCGCGGCGGCGGACAGCAGCCGGTCCTGTCCGGGCGTCGCGCCCTCGTCGAGGCAGCGGCCGACGGGGACCTCGAGGTCGCGCCCGATGCGCCAGACGTCCGAATGCAGCGCGGCCGCCACCTTCGCTTCGACCGCGATCGCCACCGGGTCGTTCACGCTCGCGACGACGATCTCGCCGTCCTCGTCGCCGCGGTGCGACCACGCATGCTCCGCGGCGCGCACGATGCCGTCCATGTCGTCGTTCGCGAAGCGCTCGACGCCGTGGACGCGGTCTCCGTGGAAATGGCCGACGGCCGTGCGCGTGTTGCCGACGCTGATCGCGACGAGGAAGGACATGGGGGTGAGTATAGGAGTGCGCCGCGCGATCACCCGCGCAGCACGCGATCACCCGCGCGCGGCCGCGATCTCGCGCTCGATGCGCGCGCGCATCGCGCCGAAAAGCGCGCGGCACGCAGGGCCGGGCGTGCCGTCTCCGACGCGCCGGCCGTCGAGCTCCACGACGCCCGCGACGAGGCGCCGGCTCGACTGCACGAGGACCTCGTCGGCCGCATGCAGCTCGTCCTCGCGGATCCGCCGCACTTCGTGGGGCAGGCCCGCCTCGCGCGCGGCCTCGAGCATCCAGCAGCGCATCGTGCCGTGCAGCACGGGCGCGGCGCCGTCCCCGAGGGGGCAGGTCACCACCGTGCCGCGCACGGCGATCGCGACGTTCGTGTACGCACCCTCGCCCACGAGGCCGTCGCGTACCAGGATGCACTCGTCCGCGCCCGCAGCCTGTGCTTCAAGCAGCGAGAGGATGTTGCCTGCGAGCGAGATGGTCTTGATCTCGCACCGGTGCCAGCGCAGGTCCGGCCGCACGATGGCACGCAGCGCATCGGGCGCGGTGAACGAGCCGAGCGCGGGCGTCGCGCTCGCGAGCGCCACCACCGTCGGTACCAGCCCCGGCTGCGGCATGTGCGAACGGCCCGCGCCCGCGCCGCGCGTCACCTGGACGTAGACGCTCGCGTCCTGCAGCCCGTTCGCCTCGAGCAGTTCGCGTGCGATCGCCCCGAGCCGCATCGGATTGAACCCGTCGATGCGCGCAAGCTCCAGGCTCCGTGCGAGCCGTGCCGTGTGCAGGTCGAGCGCGACGCCCGTCCCGGCGAAGTACCGCACGAGCTCGTACACGCCGTCGCCGAACAGGAAGCCGCGGTCGAGCACGCTGATCTGCGCGCGTTCCTCGGGCACCAGCGAACCGTTGACCCAGGCAAGCATCGTCAGCCCCCGAGCACCGCTCGCACCGCGTCCATTCCAGGGGCGGCGGCCGCCCGACCCGCGCGCGCCGCCGCCACGAACGCCGCCGCGCGCACCGGGTCCACGGGGTTCTCCCAGCGGCCGTCGACCTTGACGCTGCTCCCCACGATCACCGCGTCCGCCACGGCCAGGAGCCGCGCGACCGTCCCCGCGTCGGCGCCGCTTCCGGTCATCACGGGCAACCGCGTCGCGGTGCGCACCGTGCGCAGCTCGCGCTCGTCGACGGCCGCGCCCGTCTCGGTGCCGGTGACGATCACGCCGTCCGCGAGGAAGAACTCCGCCGCACGCGCGCAGCCCGCGATGTCGACGTCGGCCGTGATCGCGTGCGCGGCGTGCTTCTTCTTGATGTCGGCGTACACGGCCACGCGATCGGCGCCGATCGCACGCCGGTGGCGAAGCAGCGGCCCTGCCGCGGCCTCGGCCATGAGGCCCTCGTCGGCCACGTGGCTGAACACGAAGTTCTCCACGCGCACGAAGTCGAGCCCGGCGGCGTGCGCCACCGAGAGCGCGTCGCGCGAGCCGCCACCGAGCACCTGGATGCCGAGCGGCAGGTCGACCGCGGCGCGCACGGCCGCGGCGACCACCGCCATGCACGCGGTCACCTCGGGACCGATGCCGCCGCCGAGGTACGGACGGTCGTGCATGTTCTCGACGATGACCGCATCGAAGCCGGCGTCGCGCAGGATGCATGCCTCGCGCACGGCCTCGGCGACGATCGCGCGGGGCGCAAGGTGCGCACGCGGGGTGCCGGGCAGGGCGGCCACGTGCACCATGCCGACGGTGCCGCGGACGGCGGCGTGCGGGGTGGGTTCGGATGCTGGTCGCATGCGGGGGATGCTATGGGGCGTTGCCGTCCGTGCCATGCTCACTTGCCCAGCCCGCCGCCCACGCTGGCGTCCGCATCGCCCATCATCACCGCGCGCATCGATCGGTACTCGGGGCTCTGGGCGGCCTTGATCACCTCCAGCTCGAGCCGCTTCTCGATCGCCGGGTCGAGCCCGAAGCGCACGGCGATGCCGATGAAGTCCCTCATGAGCGGGTGCGGCAGCACCATGATCCGCCGCTCGCCGACCCGCTCGGCAAGGAAGAGGAGCGACGTCGTGCTTCCTACCACCGCCTCCAGTTCCTCGGCCGCGAGCGCGTTCATCGCGTCCTCGAAGGTCTCGAATCGGCGTGCGTCGAGCCGGGCCGACTCCGCGTATCGCTCGCCGACCGACCCATGCACGACGCCCACGCGCACGCGGGCAAGTCCCTCCGGGCCGGAGACGATCGGGCGCAGCCGATCGACCGTGAGGATCGCGGTGACCACCGCGCCCGAGACGGTCATCAGCAGGAAACCAATCGTCATCCAAGAGGCGGCGATCGCCTTTCCCGCCCTCGTGACCGGCACGCGGTCGCCGTAACCGACGGTCGTGAGCGTCACGATGCCCCACCAGGCGCTCTCGCCCAGGCCGCGGGCCGCCGGTCCCTCGATCGGAGGGTTCCGCCGGCGCTCGGCGAGCCAGAAGAGCACGGAGAACGCCACGAGGAACACGAAGATGCCGAGGAACCACCGCGACGCCTCCTTCGAGGCCAGGCGCCGGAGCACGTTCGCGACGGTCAGCTGGTCGTGCACGCGCGTGGCGATCGAGAGGCCGCTCTGGTCGAAGGGAGGCGTGAAGGTGAACCGCACCAGGTGCTCGGGCAGGATCGGCACCCCCGTGGCCGCGACGTCGACCTCGCCCTTTGCGACGGCCTCGATGAGCCCGTCGAGGTCGTAGACCTTGACCTCGTAGTCGAGCTCCAGGGCCTGCGCGGCCTGGCGCCACACGAGCGAGGCAAGCCCCGACCAGTACGGCACGTCACCCGACGGCGGGATCGACCACGGCGGGAAGTCCGCGACACCCACGCGCAGCTTCGCCTTGGGCATGATGGGCGGCAGCGCATCGCCGATGCCAAGCTTCGGCGTCCGGTCGCCGAAGTGCGCGGTGTCCGCCGAGGCGGGCGCCTGCCGCGCGTCCGCGCGCCACGTGGCGAGCAGGGCCGCGACGGCCGCAAGCAGCAGGGCGGCCATGGAGCGTGTCGGTCGCATCGCGAGCAGGATAGGGACCGCGCTGGGTATCGTCCGACCCGTGGAGAAGCAGATGCAAGCAGGGCAGGTGCACGACCGACCCGTCGCCGTGATCACCGGTGCCAGTGCGGGAATCGGGGCGGCCACCGCCGTGGAACTCGCGAAGTCCGGGCATGACCTGGTCCTGGTCGCGCGACGGCGCGATCGGCTGGAGTCGGTCGCCGCGCGGGCGTCCGAGTCCGCCGGCCGCGCCGTCCGCTGTGAACTGCTGGCCGCGGACGTCGCCGAGCGCGGCAGCTCGGCGCGCGTGCTCGATGCCGCCGAGCGGGCGTTCGGTCGATTCGACGTCGTGTACGCGAACGCCGGCTACGGCATGGAGCGCCCCATGCACCGCATGGACGATGCCGAGCTGCGCACCATGTTCGAGGTGAACTTCTTCGCGTCGGTGGAACTGTGCAACGAGGCCGCGCGTCGGCTGCTTGCGGCCGGCCGCCGCGGGCACCTGATCATGTGCTCAAGCTGCGTGGCCAAGTTCACGCTGCCCGATTTCGGTGCGTACAGCGCCAGCAAGGCCGCGCAGGCCCACGTGGCGCGCGCCATGGCCTATGAGCTGCGGCCGCACGGCATCCTGGTGTCGAGCGTGCACCCCGTGACGACTGCGACCGAGTTCTTCGACGTCGCGCGCGGCTCGCTGTTGCCAGGCCACGACCAGCAGTACGCGATCCACGACATGAGCCGGTTCTTCGTGCAGCGGCCCGAGGTGGTGGCGCGGGCGATCGCGCGCTCGGTGGGACGGGCGCGCACCGAGATCTGGACCAGCTTCCCCACGCGGGTGGCGGCGGGTGCCATCACCGCGTTCCCGTGGCTCCTCGACTGGGTGGTGGCATTCTCGCGGCGGGGCGCGCCGCGGGCGGGCGAGCGCGCGCCGGGGAACTGAACGGGATATCCTTGTCCCCCTTCCCGCGGAGGTCCGCGGGCACGCACCCCGACATTCCACCACCAAACCATGGCACTCCGCATCGGCATCAACGGTTTCGGTCGCATCGGTCGCCTCGTCTACCGCGCCGCGGTGTCGCAGGGCATCGAGGTCGTCGCGGTGAACGACCTGGTGCCGTCCGACAGCCTTGCGTACCTGGTGAACTACGACACGATGCACGGCCGCTTCGGCCACCGCGTCACGGCCGATGCCGACGGGTTCACGTGCGGTGGCAAGCGCACGCGGTGCCTCTCCGAGAAGGAGCCCGCGAAGCTGCCGTGGAAGGACCTGGGGGTTGACGTGGTGCTCGAGTCGACGGGCCGCTTCGTCGACCAGGAGGGCGCTTCGCAGCATCTCGCGGCCGGCGCCAAGCGCGTCATCATCAGCGCGCCGACCAAGAGCGACGACTCGATCCGGACCTTCGTCTACAAGGTCAACCACGAGCAGTACGACCCGGCGCGCGACCGCATCCTCTCGAACGCAAGCTGCACCACGAACTGCCTCGCGCCGGTGGTGAAGGTGCTGCTGGCCCACTGCGGGATCGAGGAAGGCCTGATGACCACGGTGCACGCGGTCACGGCCACGCAGCCCACGCAGGACGGCCCGAGCAAGAAGGACTGGCGGGGCGGGCGCAACGCCTACATGAACATCATTCCCGCCTCCACGGGCGCGGCGAAGGCGTGCGCGCTGGTGATCCCCGAAGTGAAGGGGAAGCTGACTGGCATGAGTTTCCGCGTGCCCACGGCCAACGTGAGCTGTGTGGACCTGACGTTCCGGACGTCGAAGCCCACCACGCTCCAGGCGATCAACGAGGCCATGAAGTCCGCGTCGGAAGGCCCCATGAAGGACGTCCTGGGCTACACCGACGAGGAAGTCGTATCCAGCGACTTCATGGGCGATGCCCGAAGCTCGATCTTCGACTCGCTGGCGGGGATCCAGCTGAACGACCGTTTCTTCAAGGTGGTCAGCTGGTACGACAACGAGGCCGGATACTCCAACCGCTGCGTCGACATGATGAAGTACGTGGCGTCGCGCGGGCTGTGACCGATCGGGCCCGGAGCCCGCGTGCCGCCCGTGGCGGCTTCGAGGAACCATGACCATCACGCTCGCGGAATCGCTCCTCTTCCCCTTCTCGGAGTACTGGGCCTTCTACGCGGGCTTCACCGGCTTCGTGCTGGTGCTGCTGGCGCTGGACCTGGGCGTGTTCCACCGCAAGGCGCACGCCGTGTCCATGCGCGAGGCCACGGGGTGGACCATTGCGTGGATGGCACTGGCGGTGCTCTTCTGCGGCGCGCTGTGGCTCTACTGCGGATGGCGGTTCCCAGACCGGCTGGAGGAGATCCAGGCGGCGGGGTACGCGGGCCCGCGCGAGGCGGCGAACACCGTGGCGCTCCAGTTCCTCACGGGCTACGTGGTGGAACAGAGCCTGTCGGTCGACAACATGTTCGTGTTCGTGGTGATCTTTGGGTTCTTCGGCATCCCGCCGGCCCTGCAGCACCGCGTCCTCTTCTACGGCATCCTGGGTGCGTTGGCGTTCCGTGCGGCGTTCATCGCGGTCGGCGCGGCGCTCATTCAGTACAAGATCGTGGTGATCGTGTTCGGGGCCTTCCTGGTGTTCACGGGCATCAAGATCATCTTTGCGCCCGAGCGCGAGCAGGACCCCGACAAGAACCCGGTGCTGAAGCTGCTGCGGCGGTGGATCCCGTTGACGCCGAAGTTCCACGGACAGAAGTTCCTCGTGAAGGAGGAGTCGCCCGGGCCCGATGGCGGCGGTTCGCGTGCGCTGCGCTGGGTGGGCACGCCGCTCTTCGTGGCGCTGTGCATGATCGAGGTGAGCGACATCATCTTCGCGGTGGACAGCGTTCCGGCGATCTTCGCGGTGACGCGCGAGCCGTTCATCGTGTTCACCAGCAACGTGTTCGCGATCCTTGGGCTCCGCAGCCTGTACTTCCTGCTGGCCGGCGCGCACGACAAGTTCCACATGCTGAAGTACGGCCTCGGCATTGTGCTGGTGTTCGTGGGGGTGAAGATGACGATGCCCGAGTCGTGGTACCCGGCGAGCTGGGAAGGGCACTTCCCGATCGGCTGGTCACTCCTCTTCATCGTGGGCGTGATCGGCGGAAGCATGGTGCTGAGCGTGCTGCGGCCGAAGCCTGCGCAGGGCCACTGAACGTTGGCGTGGCGGCAGCGCACGGCGAAGTCCAGCGAGGCCCACGTGGTTTGGTGCAGGTTGACAGCACGCGGAACTTCGCTATCATTGGCGATTCGCATTGCGGGGTAGAGCAGCCTGGTAGCTCGTCGGGCTCATAACCCGGAGGTCACTGGTTCAAATCCAGTCCCCGCTACTTCAAGAGGCGTTGCGAACAGCAGCCCTCGCCAAACGCACGAGAGACGCGTCCTCCATGAGGGCGCGTCTTTCGCTTTCTAGGCAGGGTTTTCGACGGGTGGGTCAGGGCGGCAGGTGCCGCGGTGTCTCGGGGTCTTAACCACGGGGTCGCCAGGCTCCGCCGCTGGCCGACCAGATGGGCCGAAAGTCTCTCCGGGTCTCTCGCCGTCGGCCGAGCGATATGCGCCCGTCGCGCCGCCGGCGTAGGCGAAGCCGTTGCGCGACAGCAGAGACTGCATGTTCAGCCCCGCGGTTCCGGTCGCCTGTTCCCACTGCGCGAAGGCCGGGGCGGAACTGGCCAACGCCAGCATGGCCACGAACGAGCGTTGAGACATCGCCAAGCGGGGCGGGCGAAGGGTGGAAGGCGATGGCATCGATAGCTGCAAGTGAGTCCCTTCGCGATCAGGCCCCGGCACCGAGGAACGTACCCCGATGCGATGGGACGGCAAGCATCATCTAAGGATTGCGCGATATTCGGAATTTTCGACGATTCCCGGATCGAACGAATGCGGCGAAACCCGGGGACACCACGCGGGGTAGAGTCTCTCTCGCTCGCTCGTCAACGGACCGCCGCATCCGCGGCACCCCGCACACTCCCGTAGAAAGGGCCGCTCCATGACCGATCCCAGCGCACCCCCGGTGCAGCTTGTTCCAGGCAACTCGCTGATCACCAAGACGCCCGAAGAAGGCCGCCAGTTGGCCATCAAGATGGCGCGTCTGGTCATCAAGGTGACGCAGCCCGACGCGGCAACGCGCGAGCGGCTGCGCCCCGTGTACGCGGATGATCCGGCCATGCTGATCGCCATCGGCCACACGGTGGCCCTGGAGTTCGCCACCATCGCGGCGGCGAACAAGTACTGGACCTGAGGCAACGCGCGGCGACGGCGCCGATTCAAGCCACGCGACCACCGGGCTACGCCTGCGCGTGGCACATCGTGAAGTGCAGCGTCTGCGGCACGGCACCGTTCCGCCAGGACTGCAGGTGCGTCGGCCGATTCGCGGGCAACTGCACCGCTCGCGCCGGAAGCACCACCGGAAGCGGATCCACATCGAAGGGATAGGGATCCAGTTCCAGCCGTCCGTTGCATGCGGTGTCACGCGGATGGTTACGAGATCGCTCCAGTTCTACTTCAAGAGGCGCGCGCAACACTGGCGCGCCCGACGGTTCAGAGTGAACGCCCCAGGCCCCACGGCCGGGGCGTTCGCGTTTTGCGGCGTGCGTACGCGCTTTGCGACAAGGGGTTGCGTGCGCGGAGGTCTCTCGGGGTGGGCCAGGGGCGAGGTGCGTTGGGTGCGCTGGCCGACCGTTGCGGGAGGCTCGGCGGATTGTCTCTCGGGGCATTGCGAGACTCTTACGAGGTCGGGTGTCTCTGTTTAACGCTCACCGGTGCGTTTATGTCTCTGAGGTCATAACCGCGATTTCGGCGGAACGAGGAGTGACGATGAACAGAGCGAAGACCCTGTGCAGCCAAGGTAGACTCTCGTTATGCAGATTTATCTGGGGATTTCTGGCAAGCGCCACGGACCGTTTACTCTCGATGCGGTCAATCGCGGAATTGCTTTAGGAAAGGTCTCGCTAAACGGAACGCTCGCCTGGTGGGATGGCTGTGGCGAGTGGCGGCCACTTGCGTCAGTCCCGGGAATCATCGCTCCAGCTCGGTCCGAGCGGATGCCACCGGATCCACCGTCGATTTCGGTCTCTGAACAGGTGGCGCCGCCCATTGCGCCAGTGCCCCCCATGACTACGCCCAACGGTGATGCGACCGGTGGCGTGATTCCCTACAAGAATGCTCCTGCCCTGATCTCCTACTACCTCGGCATACTGGCGTTGTTGCCCGTCCTTGGGTTCTTCTTCGGAATCGCATCGCTTGTGCTCGGCGTCCGCGGGCTACGAAAGCGGCGGTCTGAGCCACACGTAAAGGGAGCGATTCACGCCTGGATTGGGATCATCCTCGGCGCACTTTCACTGAGCGTTCATCTCCTCGTGATCATTATTTTGATTATCGCAGCGACTCGCGGCGGACGGTGAGGCACTCGCACTCCGGTGTTACTGCTGGAGAGCGACAATAATGCCGCAGATCGAACCCAGGAGCGCGCAAATGATCGCAACGATCAGCGCAGGAAGTGCACGACTCCTTTGTGCTGGCTGGCCCATGGCGATTGCTGCACAGATGATCGCCGGAATTCCAGTTAGCAATCCGCAACCCAGCGAGAGTGGTCCAAGCACCCATGCGGAGATGGTCAGGGCGGACATCGCGGATTGCCCGCTCGCCGTCGAAGGCGACGCCGGGGGAACGTTTATCGCTCCGATCAAGGCTCCGATTGGTACCCAATTCGAACTGCCCTCGGCGGTAGCGAGGTTGGTAAGGGTCAAGCGCCCCTCAACGACATACTGCCGAATGACTGCAATGTCGTACGGGCCGTATGGCTTCTGGTCGTTGCCCTGCACCCAGTAGCGCAGCGTCGTATCTGTCATAGGGTCAGGATACTTTGCCGATGAACACGGGGTTTACGCAGTCATCTTCCCATCTGGCTATGCCCGGCATTTCGCTCCCTCCAAGCGAGCCGGAACCCCATTCCGACCGCACCATAGGAGCGTCTCGCTCTCTAGGAGATCCAAACCCCAACTCGCCTGTTCGAGAATTGTTTCGCCCGGGCTATTTGCATAACCCCTGGGTCGTGAAACCCGGGGGTTGTCGTTTCAAGCCGACGCCAACTTCCGCAGATGGGCTCATCAGTAGGGCCGTGAACTCCGGCGTGGAAAGGACGCGGCTTCGCGATCAGGACGGTGCGATTCGCGTGAGATCAAACGGCCTTTCCGAAGATCATCAAGACCCCCATCGCCGCCTGCGCGAACGAGAAAGCCGCCTGAACTCCCAACAGGATGAAGACTGCTCGCCGAGAGGACAGCCGGCGCGCGAGCCAGATGCCAGGCACGACTGCGGCGGCGACCCACACCAGAACTAACAGCCATGGGAACACGGCCGGGGGAAGCCCGACAAGCGTCAGGATCGCGAGCGGGATCCCCGTGATGCCGCCGAAGAGCAGGCTTGCTTCATCCCTGTTGTCAAAGTACGAGTGTGTGGCGAGGATGGCCAGAAGTGGCCACGGCACCATGACTACGAAGGACGCGAGAAAGAGCGACATCACACCACGAAATGACGGTGCATTCGGGTGGAATGTGCGTGGAAGGCGTCCATCGACACCGATGGGCTCGCGCGGTTCAGTGGGTGGAGTCGCGTCGCCGTTCACCTGGTTACTCCTAGACGAGGAACCGTGCGATGAGCGTTGGAACATCCTGGTGTGTCGCCGATGCCTCGTGGCGTCAAAACCAGTCGAACGGGTTCGTCAACTCGAGCACCACGACGCTCCAGAGGACTCCGGCCGCGACAACAACCAGTCCCATCACGATGAGCACGAGCGATCCCTGCACGACTCCCAGCGCTGCCAGGCCGGCCCCGCCGAGGACAAGAATGAGCGGCATCAGCAGCCCGATCAGGTATCCGACGAATCCGCGTTTCTTGTCCATGCCTTACCTCAGCTACCAGCTGCTCACCCGAACCATGGAACGATCGACCGAGCCTACTTGGGAACCGGGCCCCAAGCCTCTCCGCAAGGAAACGGTCCGCGATCACTCCCTCGCCTCGGTCGGTGGCGGATCTGCAAAACGCGGAATGGGGGTGGCTGGAATCATGTGGCTGTCTCGACGGTCATACCGCTTCTCGGGGCCTCCAGCATGACCGAGACACCCGCTTAACCCTGCCGGATGACGGCATCCGCGCGTCCTTTCTCTGGGCCCCTGACCCACCGTTCGCAGGACAACGCACGTGGCGCGAACAGCAGCCCTCGCCAAACGCACGAGGGACGCGTCCTCCTGATTCAAATCACGAGGGCGCGTCGTTCGCTTTCTGCGCGGCGTTTTCGAGGGGTGGGCCACGGCGGCCAGTCACGCGGTGTCTCGGAGTCTTCACCGCCGGGTCGCCCGGCTCCCCCGCTGGTCGACTGGATCGGCGAGATCCGACGCTTGACACTCGTAGTCCATAGGATACACTCTCGCCATGCGCGTCAGGATGACGACCGTCTACCGGGACTGGATCAATGGCCTGCGGGACCATGTCGCCCGCGCCCGGATCCAGGTTCGCGTGGATCAGCTCGTCCACGGAAATCCCGGCGCGCATCGCGTCCTCCGCGAGGGCGTGTCCGAACTCAAGATCGATGTCGGCTTTGGCTACCGCGTGCAATTCACGGAGCGGGGCGGAGAACTGATCATCCTCCTGGCGGGCGGCGACAAGGCCACCCAGCGACGCGACATCGAGCACGCGATCGAGCTTGCCCGGAACCTGCCCTAGCCGCCCATCGAGCACCACCATGCCACGCACCACCCGAACGAACACGACCCGAAGCAGCACCAAGGCGCGTCCCGCAGGCCGCACCCGCACCGTCGCGTACGACGTTGCCAAGCAACTGCGCACGCCGAAGGAGATGGCGGCCTACCTCGAGGCGTGGCTCGTCGAGGCGCCCGACGATGCCGTCGGCATCGCGCGTGCGCTCGGCGACATCGCACGCGCCGTCGGCATGAGCAAGGTGGCGAGGCAATCCGGCCTGAGTCGCGAGAGCCTCTACAAGGCGCTCAGTGAAGACGGGAATCCGAGCCTCGACACGATCTTGCGCGTTGCGCGCGCAGTCGGCGTGCGGTTCCATGCGTCTGCGGCGTGATGGCGGGTGATGGCCACGGGACGACGGACAACGGCCTCTCACCGACGGATTCCGGGGGTCCGAACGGCGTCGGTCCAGGACTACTTCAAGAGGCGCGCGCGAAACTGGCGCGCCCGACGGTTAAGAGTGAACGCCCTGGCCCAACGGCCGGGGCGTTCGCGTTTTGCTGCGTGGGTTCGGCGTTTTGCGACTAGGGGTTGCGTGCGAGGAGGTCTTTGGCGGTGGGCCGGATGGGCGGGGCGAGGAGTCCCCGGGTGGGCAAGCGGCCGGGTGCCGCCGGGGAGTCTCTAGATACTCCCAGAGCCCTCTCGGGGTGTGAAGTCTCTGGTTATGGCGTTCGCGTCGGCGGTTATGAAGGAGGTCATTACCGTCGTCGGGCGTGCCTGCCGTCATGTCACGTCGACTGAACGACTCTCGCACGCCACTCAGTCTCCAGCTTCAGCTGCAAGGCAAGCCGATTGGCGGCCTCTCGCATCGCGGCGGATCCCCAGCGCCTTGGGTTGCCAGGTTCCAGCCAGGCTCTGGTGACGACAAGCCTCCGCGCGGCCCTCTTGCTGCAGAGATCGAGCCTTCCGATCAGTCGGTCGCCAACCAGAACCGGCATGGTGTAGTAGCCGTGTTTGCGCTGTCGGCTTGGAACAAAGGCCTCGAAGCGATAGCTGAAGCCGAACAGTTCGAGCGCGCGCGCGCGATCCCTGATCAGGGGGTCGAAAGGTGCCAAGAGCCGAGGTGTGCTGTCGGGCCGGACCTTGCGAGCAGCTGCGCGCCAGCCCTTCCTGGCGAACCCGGGCCTTGGAGGTCGACCCATCCGCTCAAGCAGGACCTTCTCGATCGCTCCGGCGCTGGCCATTCTCTCGCACCAAGCGCGTGCGTCCGTCGGTGACACCGCGTTCAGGTATCCCGCCAGTTCCCGCGGCGTCCCCGCTCCAAGCCGCTTGAGTGCCTCGGAGCAGGCCCACTCCACATGCAGCTCGGCGTGACTTGGACCGGGCACTCGTCCGTAGATGCGGCTGGAAACGTCGTAGACCTTCTCGAAGCCGCGCCGAGAGTGAACGGCGACCTCTCCCGTCCGCCACAGGTACTCGAGTGCCGCCTTGTGCGGCGTCCACTCCCACCAGCCACCCCGCGACTCGCGTCGCGAGCTCATCCGGTCGTGAACGTCGCGAATGCTCATCGGACCGGACTTCCGGAGCAGATCCATCGTCTCCTTCACCCGCTTCGACCAACTGCGGCCGAGTCGTTTCCTCATCCATGCATCGTTCAGGTAGCGAGCCCGACTCGCCTTGAACCGATTGGACCACCACGGCAGCCAGTCGACCCGTATCAGGCTGGCATCGTGCGTCCAGTGTTCGAAAACGGATCGATGCCGCTCGGCTTGCATTGACAGTTGGATTGGCTCGTATCCATCGAGCCGTGAGTGCAAGATCAGGTGGTGGGCACGCTCGACGAACGTGATGCTGTCAATCTGGATATAGCCCAGTGCCCGGATCACGGAGAGCACCCGTGCGTCGGTAGATCGTGCCGGGGCTGCCGCAAGAGCGCATCCAGCCAAGAGCAGCAATCGCGCTTCAGCTACCCGGACAGTTGGGGCGTCGGAATGCGGATTCGTCACGTGATCAAACTACTGATTCGCTCTGTGGGCTTCACGGCGCGGGTCACCTGAGTCAGGGCGACGACGCGACACGTCAACGATTCGAGCGTCACTGTGCCCGGCGCGGGGCGATGACCGCAGGCGAGCTGCGTCAGCGCGACCAGGAGATCGACGGGGACGCGGCACTTGGGCGAAACCTCTCGCTGAGCGCGCCAGCAGGTTCAGAGTGAACGCCCTGGCCTTGCGGCCGGGGCGTTCGCGTTGTGCGGCGTGCGGCACGGCGCCATGTCGATCACCATCTCGCTCGATCCCACCCGCCAGGACCTGGACGCCATCCATCGCATGCTTGCGGGCACGTACTGGTCGCCCGGCATCCGCCGCGAGGTGCCGACGGATCGATGGATGGAGCGGCAGGGCCCGAAGGAGGGGTGGCAGCAGCCGCAGCGCGACGGGTCGGCGTGACGGTCAGGCCTCCGCCTGGAGTTGCCAGTCCAGTGGGTCGATCTCCGGCAGCCGATCGCTGATGCCGGGCGCGCTCAGGTGCCGAAGCATGTTGAGGCACTGCGCGCGGTGGTGCATGCCGTGCGTTGTCACGTGGACCAGCGCGGCGCCGAGCGTGAAGCGGTGGGTCTTGCCCGCGAGCGTCACGTCGAACTCCGTGCCGAGGCCGCGCACCCGCGCGCGATCCGCGCTTGCCGCGAGCCCCGATTCTGCTGCATCGAGGAGCGCCAGCAGTTCTGCAGGCGTCCGCCGCGCAATGCCCTCGATGGATGGCCGAAGCTCGGTCGGCGGACCGTCGATGCGATCGGCCCAGCGCAGCATGGCGCCCACC
>CANLMX010000029.1 GCA_947492385.1 Planctomycetaceae bacterium
GAAAAGATGGTTGTTAAGAAGGAACTCTGTTGTGTTAAAGAGGTTGTTCTAGATCATCACCTTCAGGCAGCTAGATATGATAAGACTTTGTTGCCTTACCTTAGATCGAATTGAATCTGAGGTTTATCCATCAAGACAGCTCGGACCTCCTGAAGAGCAAGCTCATCATTTTGGAGGTCTCCCGCGAATCTCTGGCAGTTGTACTTCTGAGCCTCAATGATACTTGGCACCAGTACCATGAGACAAATGACACGTAGTGCAATATTTGCCATATTCGATTATTCAGTGGCTCAAATCAAACGGGGTTTTGGGGTTTTGGGGGAGCGCGCGCCGGGGCGCTCGCGTGGGTGCATGCGCGAGGCGTCGCCGAGCTCCGGTGGCGCGACGCCTCCGGAGACCACTTCGAGCAGGGCGACCTCGACTTGCGCTGGTGCGCGGGACGCGGGATCGCTGCGAGCATTTCGAAGTTCGGGGATCGTCACGCGTGGATCGGATCCGACGGCGTCCGGTGGTGGCGCTTCGCCCCGAAGGCGCGTCCAAGCACGCTCGACGTGGGCGTGCTCCAGACCGCTCCGGGTGCCGACCGGTCCGTTCCGGACGAATGTGCGGTGACTCCGGCGCTCCTGGGGTTGGCGCCGCTCCGTCCCCGCGCGGGCGCCCGCGTGGCGCTCGATGGCGTGCTGGCGTGGGTCGAACTCGACCCTGCGGGATTGCCATCGACGGAGGGCGGACGGTTCGAGGCCGGGTTCGATGCGACGTCGCTCGAGCCGCGGGCCGTGCGCCTGGTGGACGCCGCGGGCGCGGTCGCGTGGCGCGTGGCGTACGACGACGTGCGGTCGATCGAGGTGACGGGCGCCGCACCCGGCGCGTGGCCGCGCGCGCCGCGACGCATCGAGGCGACCCGCGGTGAGGGAGGTGCCAGCCTGCTGCTTGCGCTCGGGTCGATCTCCATCGACCGCGGGGCCGTGGACCGCGCGCCGCTCTATGACCTCGAGGCGCTTCGCGCGCAGTTCGCGCCTGAGTCGGTGAGGGTGCTGGAATGATCGGCTCCTGCACGATGCTCGTAGCGATCGCGGCCGTCCATGCCGCGGCGCTGCCGCCCTGGATCCCGAGCGCGTCCGACGGGTCGAATGCGTGGGTCGCGGTGGAGCGTGCGGGACGTTCCGGGCCCGAGGCCGTGCTGCTCCACCATGCCGACGGCATGGGGCTCGACCGCGCGCGTGAGGCATTCGTGCTGCCCACGCCGCCCGAGGCGATGGCCGCCAGCGGGGGCACGCTGTGGGTGGTGTTGCCCGCACGCGAATCGGGACGGCGCGAGACCTACTCGGTGCGCACGGAGCGCCATCCCGCGAGCGGGGCGTGGATCTCGATTCCCGGGGGGCGCATGGACATCCACCCCGCGCTTCCCGAGGGAACGACGGTCGTGGCGATGGCGGCCGATGCCGATGGACCCTTCGTGCAGCGGGCCGACGGCGGATTGCTGCGGCTCGTCGGCGATGCGTGGGTCGCGGAGCCCGGGGTCGCCGCGGCTCCCACGGCGCGCCTCTGCGCGGTTGGGGGCCGGCCGGCGCTGGCCGATCCCGCGACGCGCTCGCTGTTCATGCGAGATTCCTCGGGCTCGTGGACCGCATCCGCGGTCGTGGTGCCGGGAGACGGTCTCGCGCGCGTCGTGGCCGGCACGCGATCGCCGGTCGCGATCGTCGAGCGGAACGGGCAAGCGCGGCTTGCCCACCTGCGGCCCGGGACTCCGGCCGAGCTCGAGCCGTTCTCGCATGAGGGCCGACCGCTCGCGATCGTCGGCTGCGGACCGCGGATCCTCGCCTTCACCGGCACCGGGACCGGGGGTGCGGCGATCGCCGACGTAGACCCCTTGACCGGGCGCGTCGGCGAATCCGCGATCGCGCGCCCGCCCGACAGCGCCGGTGGACGGATCGCGACGATGGTGGTCGTGCTCGCGGCGGCGGGGGCAGCGCTCGCGACGTTCGCGGTCCGGCGCGTCGCGCGCCTCAAGCCCGCACCCGGCGAACGCCGATGAGTCGGCGGGCGGACGGACCCGCCCCGACCTGCAGGAGCTTGCCGTGCACGACGGATCGGATGGGCGCGCATTCCGCCTCGATGGACCGCCC
This sequence comes from Planctomycetaceae bacterium, assembly GCA_947492385.1. GTDB lineage: Bacteria > Planctomycetota > Phycisphaerae > Phycisphaerales > SM1A02 > UBA966. The sequence continues at coordinate 2,127 of CANLMX010000029.1, forward strand.
CCCGAGGGCGGGGCATCGTTCGGCATCGAACGGCTCGTGAGCGCCTTCCAGGAGGTCGCCTCCGGGGTCGAGGGGACGCACCGGCTGCTCATCGAGCGGGTCGAGCACCTGAGCCGCGAGCTCGAGCAGGCGCGCCGAGCCTCGTCCGCCGATACGTCGCTCGCATGCGACGGCGAACTGACCCTTGAGACCATCGAGCGGCGGGCCATCCTGGCCACGCTCGAGCGCTTCGGTGGCCACCGCGACCGGACGGCTCGCGCCCTCGGCATCGGCGTGCGGACGCTTGGGATGAAGCTCCGTCGCTGGAAGGATGAGGGCCTCGTTCGCGAGGCCGTGTGACGCACGGTTATCCGGAAGCGAACGCGCAGAATCTGCAGGTCCCGGGCACTTCCTGCCGATGCAGGAGAATACCGAAGCACGGCGCCCCGCATGGACGCGGGGGCATGCTTCGCGGCACCTGTGCACCGGAGCGCCACCGTGACCGAAGCCATCGGACCCGTCGGGCCAGCCGCGAGCGCGCATGCCGCCGTGCGTGCGCTGCCGGTTCCGTCGGGGCCTTCCATCGCGCCAGCGGAACTTGCGCGGCTCCATGCGGGCCTTGAGCACGCACGCGAGCTCGGCGTCGCGGCCCATCGGTCGGCCGAGCAATCGTCGCATGGCGGTGCGATCGACGTCGAGGGCCTGCTGCTCGCGACCCGCCAGGCCGATGCGGCATTCCGCATGCTGGCCGCCGTCCGCAACGAGATGATCGAGGCCTACGCGATTGCTGCGCGTGGCCGTACGTGACCCACGCAAGGAACGCCCCGATGGATGACGCAGAAGAAGGCTTCGACGACGGTTTCGACGATGGGCGGGGCGCGCTCGCGCTCCCGGCGCCCGAGGGGGCGGGCGATGGCATCGTGGCATCGCCATGGCGGCGGCGCTTCGCGGTCGTCGCGGGCGTCGCATGCGCGGCCTCGGCGGCCGCGGGATTCCTCGCGTGGCGATCATCGGCGGACGCACCGTCGGTTGCGGTTGCCCTCGCCGGCATCGAGCCCGAGGTCGCGCGCGAGCGTCTTGCGGCGGCATCCATCCGATGCGAGGTCCGCGACGGTGCCGCCTGGGTCTCGCAGGACGACGTCCGGCGCGCGGTGGATGCGTGCGGCACCGCGGCCCGGCCGGGCAATCCGGTGGCCGATGCGCTCGACGGGGAATCGATCTTCGCAAGCGGCGAGTCGGTGCGCGCACGTCGCACGGCCGCCACGCTCCGCATGCTCGAGTCGGCGATCGCGATGCAGCCCGGCGTCGAACGGGCCAGCGTGGTCGTTGGCGAGCCGGTGCGGACGGCGGGCCCCGGCGGCGTCGCTGGCAGCGCGGCGTCCGTGACCGTGTCGATGCGCTCGGGACGCATGTCGCAGGACCTCGTGGATGCGGTGGCGATGCTGGTGGCTGGCGCGTGCCCCGGGGTGCGTCCCGAGGCCGTCGTGATCGTCGATGCAGGGGAGGGTCGCGTGCGTGTCGCTCGTGACGCAGCCGTGCGCGCGCAGGTCGATGCGGCACGTGCCCGCGAGTCGGCCGCCGAGGCCGTGATCGCGTCGCTGCTGGCTGATCTGCCCGTGGCGGACGTGCGCGTGCGCGAGAGTGCGCAGGGCGCGGTGGTCGCCACCGTGGAGTTGGCGCGCGACGAGGCCCTGATGCTCGCCCGTGCGGCTGGGACGGGGATGGCGGAGTGGGTGGCCGCCGAGCGCGGCCGCACGCAGGAGCGCATCGCGCCGTTCGTCGGCGTGCACGATGGGTGTGCCTTCGCGCTCCAGCTGGTCGTGGCCCCGGCGGATCCGATTCGATCGGCCATGGGTGCCCCCGCGGTGACCTTGATCGAATCGTCGCCTGCCGAGGGGCCGATGGGCACGCGTTCGGCCGCAACGCCCGCGACCGACGAGCGTTCGATGCCGCTTGGTCCATCGACCGCGGCCGGAGGATTCCCGTTCGGGTGGCTCGCCGTCCTGCTGTGCGGTGCCGGCGTGGCCGGCGCGGCATGGTGGATGCGTGCGCGCCGCCAGGCGCAGGCCGACGGTGCCGCGAACTGGGACGACGCCGAGGACCCCGTGCCGGGCGTTGACGATTCCGGGCTCGAGCACGCGGAGCTCTCGGCGGACGTGGCGCGTGCGGTCCCCGCATCCGCCCAGCTGCTGTCGCAGTGGGCGTCCGGCGGCCGGGCCGTCGAGGCGGCGCACGTGGTGGTGGCGCTCGAGGCCGCGGCCGCGTCCGCGGTGCTGCAGGCCATGCCGGTGGCCGAGGTGAAGGCCGTGACGGCGGCGCTGTCGACGCTCGAGTCCCCGACGCCCCGCGAGATCGACTCCGCCGCCCGGCGATTCGCCGCCGAGTTGCAGCTTTCGTTGCGCGTGCACGGCGATCCCCTGCAGGAGGCTGCGTGAGCGAGCCCCAGCCGCCGGAGCCGCCGCGATCGCAGGACGAGGTCGTGGCCCACGTCCTTGCGGAGCTCCGGCGTCGGTTCGACGTGGTGGCGCGGGCGGCTCGGCGGGTCGAGTCGTCCGACGGCCCTGCGGGCGACGCAGTGCGTGCGGTGCGTGATGCGTTCAGGGGCATGCGGGGCTCGCCCCGCGATTGATCGCATCGCGGCCCGAGTGCCGATGAACCCGGTGGCCGACCTGCACACGGCCGAGGAGCGACCATGGAAGTGCTTGCCGGAATCCAAGGTGTCGGGACGATGGTGCGCGAGGCCCCTGCCGCGGGAGTCGACATGCGCGCGCTGATGGCCCAGGTCGCCCGCGCCGTGCGCGCGCTGGTCGGCCAGCGCGGAGGCATCATGCTGCTTCGACCGTGGGGTGGCGGTGCCACCGTCCGCATCGAATGCACCCTGGCCGGCACCGTCGCCTCGGTGGTGCTCCGATGCGAGGACGAGCGCGCGATCCCCGCACTCCGTGCGTCCGTCGACGGCGTCCGTGCCGCATGCGCACGCGGCGGATGCGTGCTCGGTGGCGTCGAGGCAAGCGGCCCGGCGCAGCACGCCGCGGCCTGAATCGTTCAACCATCCCGGTGGGCGTCAGCGGCGCGGGTTGCGTGGCCGGCGCGATGGCTGCGGGACGTGGCCCGGTCTTGGCGGCGTCCGGGGCTGTTCGGTGGCGGCACGCGCCATGCTCGAGACGCGATCCGGCGATTCAGGAGCGACGGCGTTCGCGGCGGCGTCGTCCGTCGCGGAGGCGTCGTCCGGCCCGGAGGCATCGCCCGGCCCGGAGGCGCCGCCTTCCTCCGGTGCGTCGACCTCGTCATTCCCGCCGTACGCGAGCCGCGCGAAGACCAATCGTCCCGCGGACGTCTGCACCGCGTTCGAAACAACGACGTCGACCGTCTCCCCGATGTGTGCGGCGCCGCCGTCCACCACGACCATCGTCCCGTCGGCGAGGTGTCCGACGCCCTGATGGGGGGCCTCGCCGCGCTTCGACAGCCGGAGGCGAAGCGACTCCCCAACGGCGTGCCCGGAGCGCATCGCATCCGCCACCGATGCCAGGTTCAGGACCGCGACGCCGTTGATCTGCGCGACCCGCTCGAGCCCGGCGTCGAGCGTCACGATGCGGAACCGCTCGGAACTCGCGACATCGACCAAGGCCCGGTCGACGGAGCGGCCGTCGGCGCGGAGTTCCTCGATCTCGACATCGAGCCTTGGGTTCGCGCGAAGGCGCTGAAGCACCTCAAGCCCGCGTCGGCCGCGGCGCCGCTTCTCGGCGTCGGACGAGTCCGACAGCGCCTGCAGCTCGTCGATCACGAACTGCGTGACGATCACCGGCGCGTCGATGATGCCGGTGCGGCCAAGGTCCTCGATGCGGCCGTCGACGAGCACCGACGTATCGAGCAGCAGGGGACGCGCGCCGCGCACCTGCTTCGCGAACTCCACGTAGGGGATGACGAGCCGGAAGTCGTCGCGGGTGGTCAGGACCACGGAGATCGAGAGGTAGACGAGCGTGATGCCGATCGTGACCTTGGCGAGCCCGAGGTAGACCGCGCTCGACTCCTTGAGGTCCCAGGCCGTCGCGACGAGGTCGATGACGCTGCCGACGGCGACCGCGCCGACGAGTCCGAGCATGGTCCCGACGAAGATCCCGACCACCCATGCGAGCCGCTTGTTCGGCGTCAGCGCGTCGACCGTGATGATGAGGAGTCCCAGCGCCACCGATGCGATCAGCAGCCCGAGCACGGTGCTGAAGCCGAAGTCGAGCGCCGCGGTCCGGTTGCTGGCCGCAGTGAGCACCACCACCGAGATGAGGAGCACCACGAACACGGCCCGCAGCACCAGCATGAGGATCCGCTGGCTGCGGGCGTCCGCCGCGGCGAGCCGGTTGCGCCGGGTGGGGGTGGCCGTCCCGGGCGGCACCTGCGGTGCGCCGCGTGAACCGTCCGGCGCACCATCCGGGGCCATCGCGGGGTGGTCAGGTTCCATCGGGATCGAGTGTAGCCCTCAGCGCGCCGCGCTCCGCCGGGGTTCGTGGGTCGGATAGGATGGTGCCTCTCGCGGCGGCGAGGAGGACGGCCGGGCCCCGTCGTCGGTTGGCCCGTGAACCTGGTCAGGGCTTGACCGCAGCAGCCATAAGCGGCGTCGGCCGAGCGCCGGTCAGCCTGGTCGTCCTCCCAGCCGCCGCGAGTTCCTTGTCTGGCCCGAGGTCCCCGTGGCGACGCGTACCAAGAAGAAGCCCGAGTCCCCGGTCCCCGCCGACGAACCGGCGACGGCACTCATCCCCGGCATCGAGTCGACGCCTGCACGGCCCTACACGGTCCTCGCGCGCCGCTATCGCTCGCGCGACTTCGGCGAGGTGGTGGGTCAGGAGCCGATCGCCAGGACGCTCCGGAACGCGATCGCCACCGGGCGCACCGCGCACGCCTACCTCTTCTGCGGGACGCGCGGCGTGGGCAAGACCAGCATGGCGCGGATCTTCGCGCGCGCCCTCAACGCGCAGGGCGGGGCGGGCGCGGCGCTTGCGCAGGCGGCCGAGGTCGGTGACGCGATCATGCGCGGCGAGGACATCGACGTCATCGAGATCGACGGTGCGTCGAACCGCGGCATCGACGACGCGCGCGACCTGATCGCGGGCGCGGGCATCGCGCCCGCGCGCGGCGCGTTCAAGATCTACATCATCGACGAAGTGCACATGCTCACGACGCCGGCGTTCAACGCGCTCCTCAAGACGATGGAGGAGCCGCCGCCGCACGTGAAGTTCATCCTCTGCACCACCGAGCCGCACAAGGTGCCCGCGACCATCCAGTCGCGATGCCAGCGCTTTGACTTCCGCAACATCCCTGCGACGCGGATCGCGGGGCACCTGCGCGACGTGCTGGCGAAGGAGTCGATCCAGGCCGACGATGCGGCCGTGATGCAGGTGGCCCGGCTCGCGAACGGGTCGATGCGCGACGGGCTGAGCCTGCTCGACCGCCTCGTCGCCGCGAGCGCCGACGGGCGAATCACCGAGGCGCTGCTGGCGGAGGTGCTCGGGCTGCCGGACACGGCGCTCGTGCGCGGAGTCTCGTCCGCGATCGGCTCGGGCGACGCGCGGGGCGCGCTTGCGGCCGCGGGTGCGCTGCTCGAGGGCGGCAGCAGCGTGGAGCAGGCGCTCGAGCTGCTCGCGGACCGGTTCCGCACGCTGATGGTGGCCGCCGTGTGCGGCGCGGACAGCGAGCTCGTGGAACTCGGCGAGGAGGCGCGCCGGGAGGCTGCGGAGGACGCGCGTTCCTTCGAGCCCGCGACGCTCGCGCACCTGGTCGCCGTGTGCGACGCGGTGCTGCGTTCCTGCAAGCAGAGCGGCGCGCCGCGCACGCTGTTCGACGCGGCGGTGGTGCGGATGGCGCTGGCGTCGCGCTTCGCGCCGGCCTCCGAGGCCGCCGCGCCGGGCGCTCCGCCGGGGCTTCCCGCAAAAAAAGCGACGCGCCCCGAGTGATGGCCACCGCGCCCGTCGCCCTCGGGGCGGCCGGTGCGACGTCCGGCCCGGGAGCGATGTGGGACCGCATCGTGGCGGCGGCCGAGCCCTCGCCGCGCGACCAGGCGATGGTCGAGGCGTTCGAGGCCGTGGGCTGGGACGGCGTGACGCTGACCGTCCGCCGGACCGGCGCCGGAGGCATCGCGGGCACCGCGATCCAGGACATGCTCGCCTCGCTCGCGTCGCGCGCCGAGGGACGCCCGGTGCGCGTCACCGTCGTCGGGGTCGCGCCGGACGCCGCGGCCGCGCCGCGCCGCGATGCCGTCGCGCAGGTTCCCGAGGTCACGGTGCCGTCTCGGGCTGCGGCGCCCCGCGGCGACGACGGAGCCGTGTCGCACCCGCTGGTTCGTGCGGTGGCAGAGCTGTTCGATGCCACGGTCGTCCGGATCGAGGCCGCGGGTACGATTTCGGCTCAGGCCACGGACACGGATGCCGCGGCGCCGGCTCCAGGCCGGTCGGAAGGCGGTGCGCCGGACGACCCCGACCACGGAGAAGACGATGTTTGACAAGCTGAAGGCGGCCGCGGGAGTCGCGGGGCTGCTCGCGGACCTGCCGCGCATCCAGGCCAAGTTCACCGAGACGAAGGAGCAGCTCGGCCGCATCCAGTGCACCGGGCACTCCCGTTGCCGGCGGGTGCGTGCCGTGATGAACGCGCGCATCGAGCTGATCGCCGTCGACATCGACCCCGAGGTCGCGGATGCGGCGGCGCCGGCCGCGCGCGCCGCGCTCCAGACGGCGGTCGCCGAGGCGATCAACGACGCGATCGCGCACGCGCGCCGCGAGGCCGCCACCCGGGTCGCCGACGCGGCGCGCGAGGTCGGGCTGCCGATCCCGCCCCAGCTCCTGGCCCAGCTCCACTGAGGATCCCATGGCTGCCGAGCGCCCGAATCCCGCGTATCCGGAGTGCGTCACGCGGCTCATCGAGGAGTTCGGCAGGCTGCCGGGCATCGGCCGCCGCAGCGCCGAGCGCCTGGCCTTCTTCGTCCTCAAGAGCGCCGAGGCCGACGCGATGCGGCTCTCGCAGGCGATCGCCGACGTCAAGCGCAAGGTGCGGCACTGCTCGATCTGCTGGAACCTGACAGATGCCGATCCGTGCCCCGTGTGCCGCAGCGAGTCGCGCGATGCGTCGACCGTGATGGTGGTCGAGCAGCCGAAGGACCTCATCAGCCTCGAGCAGACCGGCATGTACCGAGGCACCTACCACGTCCTCATGGGCCGGATCGACCCGCTCGACGGCGTGGGCGCCGAGGCACTCACGGTGCGCGAGCTGCTGCGCCGCGTGGACGAACCTGCATCAAACGCGCGCGGCGTGCGGGTGCGCGAGGTGATCCTCGGCATGAACGCCGACATGGAAGGCGAGTCCACCGGCCTGCAGGTCGCCGCCGAGCTCGCGCGACGCGGCGTGCGGGTCACGCGGCTGGCGCGAGGGCTTCCGGCGGGCGGACAGATCGAGTACGCGAGCAAGGCCGTGCTCGCCGATGCCATCAGCGGGCGGCAGGAGCTCTGAGCGATGCGGTTCGAGGCATCCCAGCGCCTGCGCACCGGGCAGCAGATGCGGATGGTCCCGCGCCTCATCCAGTCGATGGAGGTGCTCCAGATGCCGGTGGCCGCGCTCCAGGAGCGCATCGCCGCCGAACTCGAGCGCAACGTCGCGCTCGAGGCATCCGAGCCTTCGCTGGGCATGGACCTGGTGCGGCCGGAGCACGAGCGGCCGATCGGCGCGGACGACGGCAGCGCGGAGGCGTTCGAGCGCCTGCGCGACTTCGAAGGCTCGTATGCGGACATGCTCGATGGCGACGGCCCGCGGTCGCGCCGCGGCGACGGCGAGCGCGACTCGAAGATGGACGCCATGGCGAACGCACCGAGCCGCGAAGAGAACCTCGCGGAGCGGCTGCTGCACGACTGGCGCCTCGCGGACGTTGATCCTGCGCTTCGCGCGCCCGGTGCGGCGATCATCGAGGCCCTCGACGGCGACGGGCTGCTCCATGCGTCCTTCGCGCAGCTGCGTGCGTTGCCGGGCGGCGCGGCCTGGGACGACGCGCTGCTCGCGCGCGCGCTGGCCTCGGTGCAGGCGAAGCTCGAGCCGCCGGGCATCGCGGCGCGCGACGTGCGCGAGTGCCTGAGGCTCCAGGCTGAGGCCATCCTCGACGGTCGCGACGGCTCGCGCACGCGCGCGCCCGCGCGCGAGGCGCTTGCGGATGCACTGACGATCCTCCGCGACCACTGGGACGACTTCCTCGAGAATCGCCTGCCGCGCGTCGAGCAGCGCGCGCGGATGCCGATGGCACGCATCAACGCCGCGCGCGACGCGCTGCGTCGCCTTCGGCTGGCGCCCGGTCGCGACGTGGCCGACCCGGGTGCGCAGGCGGTGGTGCCGGACGTGGTCGTGGAGTACGACGCCGACCGCGACCGCTACGTGGCCGCGCTCGCCGACGGCAACCTACCGGTGCTGCGGGTGAGCCCGACCTATGCCCGCATGGCGAAGGACCCCGCGGCCGACGCGGCCGCGCGCGAGTTCGTCGGCACGAACGTGCGTTCCGCCGAGTGGCTCATCGAGGCGATCCACCACCGGCGCACGACGCTCCTCAAGGTCGTCGAGGAGGTGATCGAGCGCCAGCGCGCATGGTTCGACGAGGGACCGGAGGCGATGCGGCGCCTGGAGATGTCGGACGTCGCGGGTCGCATCGGAGTCAGCACGGGGACCGTGAGCCGCGCCGTGAGCGGCAAGTGGATGCAGACCCCGCGTGGCGTGGTGGAGCTGCGGCGGTTCTTCACCGGGGGCGTCGAGACGGCCGACGGGCAGACCGCCGGCTGGGAGGCGATCAAGGCGATGGTGCGCGACGAGGTCGCCGCCGAGGACCGGGCGCGCCCGCTCTCCGACGAGGCGATCGCGCTCCGGCTCAAGGAGCGGGGCGTGACCATCGCGCGGCGTACGGTGGTCAAGTACCGCGAGCAGCTCGGGATCCCGTCCGCCCGCCACCGCAAGTCGCACGGGGCGTGATGGCTACACTCCGCCCATGACCTCGGCCGCCCACGCACCTGCCCACGCGACGCTCCCCGCGCGCCCACGGAAGATCTGGATGGACGGCCGACTGGTCGACCCTGCTGACGCGTGCGTCTCGGTCTACGACCATGGGCTTCTGTACGGCGACGGGTGCTTCGAGGGCCTCCGCGGATACCGAGGTCGCATCTTCAAGATGGACGCGCACCTGCGCCGCCTCGAGGAGAGCGCCGAGCGTCTTCGCCTGCGCATCCCGTACTCCCGTGCCGAGCTCGCGGCGGCCATGAAGGAGACGATGGCGGCGTGCGAGAAGCCCGACTGCTACATCCGGCTGGTCGTCACCCGCGGGGCCGGGACGCTTGGGCTGAACCCGTTCACGTGCCCGCGCCCGGGCGTCATCATCGTGGTGGACACGATCCAGCTCTATCCCCACGAGCTGTACCGCTCGGGGATGAAGGTGATCGTCGCGAAGCGTCCGCGCATCCCGGTCGAGTGCCTGGACCCCGCGATCAAGAGCCTTAACTACTTGAACAACATCCTTGCCAAGATCGAGTCGATCGACGCGGGGGTCCTCGAGGCGATCATGCTGAACGTGCACGGCGACGTCAGCGAGTGCACGGGCGACAACATCTTCGCGATCAAGGGTGGGCGCATCGCCACACCGCCGACGTCGGCGGGGATCCTGCACGGCATCACGCGGCAGTTCGTGATCGACGAGCTGGCCCCCGCGCTCGGCATCCCCGTCGAGGAACGGCGCATGTCGCTCGACGACCTGTACGGGGCCGACGAGGTGTTCCTGACCGGGACCGCGGCCGAGATCATCGGCGTGAGCGCGATCGGCGACCGGACTATCGGGATCGGCCGCATGGGACCGATGACGGAACGGCTGGAAGCGGAGTTCCGCCGGCGCATCCTGGCCGGCGCCCCCGAGGACTGAACGCGCGCCGAGGGCGCGCAGGGCAGGCATCATGCGCTGCAAGGGCTGCGGATACTCGCTCTTCAACCACCGAGGCCGCACGTGCCCCGAGTGCGGGGCGCCGTTCGCGCCCGCCGACTTCGAGTTCCGCGCGAACGCGGTCGAGTTCTGCTGCCCCGGATGCATGCAGCCCTACTACGGCACCGACCCGCAGGGCCTGCCCGAGCCGAGGGCGTTCGCGTGCGTGACGTGCGGCGCTTCGTGCGAGCTCGGGACCATGGTGCTGCGGCCCGCGCCCGGCGTGCGCGAGGACGAGACCGAGCTGCACCGCGTGCCGTGGGAGGACCGGTCGCTCCCGTGGCGCACTCGCTTCCTCCGGACCGTGAGCGAGGCCATGGTGCGCCCGAGCCGCCTCGGCGCCTCGATCGCGGGGTCGAGGGAAGGGGGCTCCGCGCGATTCCTGCTGGTCCTCGCGACCATGGCCTCGGTGCCAACGGCCCTCGCGGTGCTCGGGTTCATCGGCTTCCTGGCCCTCGGGGCGGTGCCGCCGGGCTCCGCACAGTTCAGCAGGTCGCTGCGAGCCGAGGTCGCGCCCTGGGCGCTGGGGTGCGCGATGGGCGTGGCGACCGCGGTCGCGGCGGTGTTCGCCTGCGTGCTCGTCGTGGCGGGACTTGCGACGCTGGTCCTCCGGATCGCAGGCACCGATGCACCGTGGCGACGCGTCTGGCCGACGTTCGCGTACACCTCGGCGCCGCTCGTGGTCTGCGCGGTGCCGTGCCTGGGGCCGTATTGCGGCATCTACGTGGCCGGCACCTGGTGGCTCGTGGCTGCCGGGATCGCGCTCGGCACGTCGTGCCGCGCGTCCGTCGGACGGGCGATCGCGGCGGTCGCCATCCCGGCGGTGATCGTGCTTGGGCTGGTATTGGGGGGCGCCGTCCTCTTCGTCGTCATGCCTGCCACCGCGGCCGTGAAGGCCGCGACGGCGGCCGGTGCCGCTGCGGCAACCGCTGGACCCGCGCCGGCCGACGGGGCCAACGATGAGGGTGACCTCGACGTCGGGGCGGACGCTTCCGGGGACCCCGATTCGGAGCCGATGCCCGAAGCAGGTCCCGATCCCCAATCCGAACCGCCGCCTGATCGCGAGGTCTCACCATGAACGAAGGTCCGCTCCGTGGCGGCCGGGATCACGTCGCAAGCAGCCGGCCTGCGCTGCTTGCGTTCCTCGGCGCGATCGGCGTGTGCGTGCTGCTCGGGCTCCTGTACATCGCGGACGTCGTGACGGACGATCGGTACCTCGGCACCGGCGGCGTGATCGCCGTCGCGTGCCTCATGACCTTCGTCGCGGCGCTCGTCGCGGACTTCGGGAGATTCCGCGCATGGATGCGGACCGCCATGGCGGTGGTGTGGGCGGCCGCGTCAATGTGGTGCCTCTTACTGTGGCTCGTGCGGTCGCTGGACGGCTTCGAGCCGGCGTTTCGATTTACCGGTGCGATCACCATCGTTGCGGTGTGGTGCGTGGTTGCGGGCGTGACGCTTGCGCCGCGCTCACGCGGCACCGCCGTGCTGGCCGCGCGCTGGTCCACGTTCGCGCTGCTCACCTGGTGGGCTGCGTTCGGCATCTTTGCATTCGCATTTGAGTCCGCTGCTGAGTACGTCGTCAGCGAGTTCTTCGGCGAGAACGCGTTCGTCCGGATCCTCGGCGGATCGGCCGTCATCGCGGCGGCGGGGTTCGTCGCGCAGCCGGTCCTCATCAAGCTGGGCCGGGTGGAGTCGCGGTCCGGCGAGGGTGCGCTCCGCGGCCGGCGCACGCGGGTCGCGTTTGCATGCCCGCGCTGCGGCGGCGCGTGCGAAGCCGAGGCGAACGCGGACGCCGCGTGCCCGACGTGCCGACTGGCGATCCGCGTCGAGTTCGAGGAGCCCCGGTGCGCGTGCGGATACCTGCTGCACGGGCTGGAGGCGCCCGAATGCCCCGAGTGCGGCGCGATCGTCCCGGAATCGAAGCGGTGGCGCGCGCAGGTCCCGGCGCCGCCCGCGCCCGCTCCCGTCACACCGTGACGCGTTCCCAGCGGCCGCCCATGAAGCGTGCGAGGAACAGGAGTCCCCGAACGCCGAGCTCCACGCACAGGCCCACCCAGATGCCGGCGAGCCCCCAGCCGAGCGTCACGCCGCACACGTAGGCCAGTGGCACGCGCACCAGGATCGTCGAGAAGAGCGTGATGCGGAGCGTGCCCTTGGCATCGCCGCACCCCTTCAGGCCCTGGCGGATGACGAGCGCCATCGCGAAGAACACCTGCACGATCCCGCAGATGAAGAGCGCCTTGGGGACCTCGGCCAGCACCACCGGGTCGCGGCTCATGAGCCGTGCGAGCGGTTCGCCCGCGAGCATGAACACGATCCCGAGCACGCCCATGATTCCCATGCCGACCCACAGGCATGCCCAGATCGCGCGCCGCGCGAGCGTGACCGATCCCGCGCCCATGTATTGGCCGGCGAGCGCGCCTGCGGCGGTCCCCATGGCGAAGCCGGGCAGGAAGCTGAACGACTCCCAGCGCACGGTGACCATGTGCGCCCCGAACAGGCCCTTGACGGGCCCGGACGCCCCGCCTTGCGCCTCCGCGATCATCCCGATGAACTTGGTGACGCCGATGCTGGTCGTTGCCCACATCGCCGCGCCCTCGAGCATGTTCGGGATCCCGAGGCGCACGATCCGGCGCAGCATGGTTCGGTTCGCCCGCAGTTCGCCGGTTCCCACGCGGAAGTCCTTCACGCCGCGCACCATGACCGCGAGCGTCCATGCGCCGCCGACGACGTAGCTGATGGCCGTCCCGGCCGCGATGCCCCAGACGCCCCAGGCGCCCGGTTCGAACCAGCCCGGGTTCGGCACCGCGGTCTCGCCGAACCGGACGACCACGCCGGACAGCGCCCAGGAACAGAGCACGTTCACCGCGTTCACCGCGATGGCGATGGTGCTCGGGCGGGCCGTCTCGCCCGCGCCGTGCAGCGCCATCCCGCCGACGGTCATGACCGCCATGAACGGCATGCTGATCGCGATCACGCGGACGTACTCGCCGGCGTAGCGCAACGCCTCGCCCTCGAGCCCCATCCACGCACCGAAGAGCGGGCCGGCGAACCACACCGCGACGGCGCCGACGGTGCCGGCCACGGCGCTCGCGGCGACGGCCGTGCCGCCCGCGACGCGCGCCTCGACGAGGTCACCGGAGCCCATCGCGCGCGCGATGATCGCCTGGCCACCGATCCCGAGCCCCATGAGGACGATCGACGCGACCCACATGAAGCTTGCCCCGAAGCCCACGCCATCGAGCGCCGCGCCGGCGGTGCCCGGCGGGAGGTTTCCCGCGAGCAGCGTGTCGGTGGTGCCGACGAGCGCGCCCATGAGCTGCTGCACGAGCACCGGGATCGCGAGGATCCAGATCGATTCCCACAGGCCCTTCCCGGCGAGCCGGCCCGTGCGGATGATGCGTTCGTCGTCGGCCGCACCCTCGGAGGCCGCGACGGCGAGCGCCGGGTCGCCGAACGCATCGACGACCCCCTCCGCGGCGAGGCGTTCGAGTTCCGCGTCCTGCGTCGTGGGCCGGTCGGTCGACAAGGGACCGAGTCTAGGCGGGTGGCGCGGAAGGCGGCGTCGCGCCGGAACCGGGCGTGGATGCGGCGGTGGGCGCGGCCGCGGGCGCCGCCGCCGGTTCGGGCGGCGTGCGCATCCCGGCGGGCACCCCGGGCTGCTCGAACGTCGGGATGGCCCAGAACATGATGTAGTCGCCGAAGCCCAGCTGGCGCTCGAAGGTGGGGAAGTAGTAGGGCACCTCGTCGCGGAACGGGTCCGGCGTCGCGTCGCGCCACGCGCGCCAGCGGCCGGGCTCCAGGCCGAAGTCCGCTCCCGTGATCAGCCGGAGGCTGTCCGCCGCCGCCAGGTTGATCGCGAGCTCGCGATCGTCGAGCGCGCTGCACAGCGCCTCGAACGAGTCACGCGTGGCGTACTGGCCGAGCGCGATCGCGAGTTCGACGCGCACGGCGGCCGGCTCATCCTCGCGGATCAGCTTCTTCCAGAGCTGGTCCGCGATCGCCGGGTTGTGGAGGCGCTGGAGGCCGCGCGCGGCCGCAAGGCGGATCTGCTCGACCGGGCTGTCGAGCTGCCGTGCGATGAGCACCGCATCCTCCGCCGATCCGTGTCGCGCAAGCGCCTGGATCGCGGTCTGCTTCACCAAGGGGTCGGAGTTCTCCTCGATGTAGAGCCGGTAGAGGTCGATGTACGCCCGCTCGCCGCCGAAGCCGGAGTTTCCGAGGAGAAGCACGCCGCGGCGCTGGTTCTCGGGATCGCTGTTGTCGACGGCCCAGCGGCCGGCCTCGGCCGGGGTCGGCGGGAACAGGGAGTTGGACGCGTCGCCGATGTCGCTCGACATCTGGTCGCAGCCGGCCGACAGCGCGGTGACCCATGCGCCGGCGATGGCCGCGATGCGAACGATGCTGCTGCCGGTTCCGTGGCGCACGCGCGGAGGATACGAAATTGTCCCATGGCGCACGTTCGAACGAAGATGCGCCGTGGGCCGGTTTCTACGATGCCGCGCATGACACGCGTCGAGATCGCCGCCACGCCCCTCGGGCCCTTCGAGACCAATTGCTACGTCCTGCGCGACGCCGACGATCCCGCGCGCCATTGCTGGATCGTGGACCCCGGCGCCGGCCCGGGCCCCGTGATCGATGCCGTTCGCCGCGCGGGACTCGTCCCGCAGGCCGTGCTCCTGACCCACGCCCATGCCGACCATGTCGCGGGCGTCGAGGAGGTGCGCGCCGCCTTCCCGGGCGTGCCCGTGCTGCTGCACCGCGCCGAGCATGCGTTCCTCGGCGACCCGCAGCTCAACCTGAGCGCCTTCGTCGGATTGCCCGTGTCGGTGGGGGCGGCCGACGGCGCGCTTGAGCCTGGCATGGTGCTCGTGCTGGGCGGCACGCGCTGGCGGGTCCTGCACACGCCGGGCCACAGTCCCGGGAGCATCACGCTCGTCTGCGACGCCGCCGGCGAGGCAATCGTCGGCGACACGCTCTTCGCAGGATCGATCGGACGCGTCGACTTTCCGACCAGCGACCCCGCCGCGATGCACCGTTCGCTGCACGAGGAGCTGATGGCGTTGCCCGACGCGGTGCGCGTCCACCCGGGCCACGGCCCGTCGACCACGGTCGGGCGCGAGCGCGCGTCGAACCCGTGGCTTCAGGATGACGGCTGGGCCGACGCGGACTGAGCCTTCCGCGCCGCGATCCACGCGTCGATCCTGGCGTCGAGCACGTCGAGCGGGATGGCCCCCGCGCCAAGCACCGCATCGTGGAACGCGCGCACGTCGAACGCGTCCCCGAGCGCCTGCTCGGCCCGAGCCCGCATCGCGCGGATGCGCAGCTCGCCCACCTTGTACCCGCATGCCTGGCCCGGCCAGTCGATGTACCGGTCGACCTCGCGCACGATGTTCAGCTCGCTCAGCGCGGTGTTCGCCTTCATGTAGTCGATGGCACGCTGCCTCGGCCATCCGAACGCGTGGATGCCCGTGTCGACCACCAATCGCGTGGCCCGCCACATCTCGTAGAGCAGGCGCCCGAAGTCGGCATACGGATCGTCGGCGAAGAAGCCCATCTCGATCCCGAGCCGTTCCGCGTAGAGCGCCCAGCCTTCGACGAACGCCGTGAAGTGCATGTCGCGCCGGAACTCCTGCGCGGCCGGCAGCTCCTGTGCGACGGTGATCTGG
Source organism: Planctomycetaceae bacterium (assembly GCA_947492385.1). Classification (GTDB taxonomy): domain Bacteria; phylum Planctomycetota; class Phycisphaerae; order Phycisphaerales; family SM1A02; genus UBA966. The sequence continues at coordinate 17,754 of CANLMX010000029.1, forward strand.
AGGTGATGGCCCGGCACCGCCTCGTGGAGCGCCAGCGGGATGGCCTCGTAGAGCGGCCGTTGGTCCAGGGCGTGCGTGTTGGCGTAGAACCAGCCCGGATTCCCCGCGCGCAGCGAGCCCGGCATGTAGTACGCGGTGGTCTGCGTCGGTGCCATGAACTTCGGCACGGCCTGCACGCCGTACGGGTTGCGGGGAAGGGTGCCGAAGAGCGCGGGAAGCTTCGCGTCGATCCGCTTGCACACGTCGCGGTAGCGCGCGAGCAGTTCGTCCGCGGACTTCGCGTAGAAGCGTGGGTCCGTGCGCAGGTACTCGACGAATGCCGCGAAGCGCGCGTCCTCGGGCATCGCCGCCCGTGCGGGATCCGCGCCTTGCCAGTCGGTGCGCCCAATCACCTGCATCATCTCGGCACGGATGCGCGCGACCTCCGCCAGGCCCGTGCGGTGGATCTCGTCGGCGGTCATCGCGGTCGTGGTGTGGACGCGGAGCGAGTGCTCGTACCACGCGCGGCCTTCGGGAAGGTCCGACGCCGCCACCGTGTCGCGGCACGCGGGCAGGTAGACCGTGCGCAACCAGTCGCCGAGCTCGGCGAGGCGGGCCACCGCCTGGCCGGTCCACTCGTCGGCCTGCGCGCGCAGCTCGCGCTTGCGGTCCTCGGGGATCGAGTCGGGCATCCGCGAAAGCGGCGCGCGCAGCGCCTGCAGTCCGCCCGCGACCACCGCGTCGAATTGCGCGGGGACTTCGAGCATCGTGGCCTTCGGCGGCATGCGGCCCTCGGCGATGCCCATCTCGAGGAGCTCCTTCACGTCGATCACCCACTGCGGGACGGCGCTCAGGCGCTTGACGTGGTTCTCGAAGTCCTCGGGCGTCCGGAAGGGCATGCGGTCCGCCATCTGCGGGATGTCCTGCTGGGGCCCGCCGCGCCCGCCGACCGGCATGAGGAACGACCGGAACGCAAAGCCACGGCACGATTCGTCGAGCTGGCGCACGAGCAGCTGCCAGCCGAGCAGGTCGTCTCCCTCGAGGAGCGCGGGATCGATCTCGCGCAGCCGAGCGAGGAACTCGGACTCCTCGGTGAATCGCAGGCCGATCCCACGGTACGAGCGGTCTGCGATGCGGTCGGGCACCGGGCACGGCCGGCCGCTCGCGAGCGCCTCCTCCGGCCACACGGTATCGCGCCAGCGCTCGTACTCGTCCACGATCGCGAGCCAGCGCGCCCGTGCGTCGGCCCGCGCGTCGGCCCGTGACGGGGATGTTGCCGGGGCATCGGCCCGGCCCGTGGCCAGGGGTGCGAAGGCACAGGCGATCATCATGAAGGCGACGGCGATCCGCATGGGATGAACATAGCGCACCCGTCCCGTCGCGGTCGATTCCCCGCAGCCCGGCGGCCGGACGCGCCGATATGCTTTGGATTCCCGCATGAGCGCTTCGCTGCCCCCATCCGCCGACACCGAGCTCGGTTACGCGCCACCGACGGTGCGGCAGTTCAGCGTGTTCCTGAACAACAAGGTGGGCAAGCTCCTGGAGCTCCTGCGCACGCTCGACGAGGCATCGCAGACCCGGCTCGCCGCGTTCGCGATCATGGACTCGAGCGACTTCGCCGTCGTCCGGATGATCTTCACGAACGCAGACGCGGCCCGCCACATCCTGCGCCGAAGCCAGTACACGTTCGCGGAGACCGACCTCATCGTCGTCGAGCTCGGGGAGGAGCAGTGCCTCAGCAGCACCTGCCTCTACTTGCTCGGAGCGGAGCTCAACATCCGGTTCGCGTACCCCATCATGCTCCGCGGCGAGCGCCCCGCCGTCGCGATCTCGGTCGACGACAACTACCTCGCCGGGCAGATCCTGCTCCGGAAGCGATTCCGGCTTCTGGCCGAAGAGGACATGGCGCCCTGAGGCGTGGAATCCGCGCGTGCCCCTCGCGCGAACCCGGACCGGAGACCCCCACCATGGCACGCATCATCCGACACGTCGCGACCAGCCCCGTCCGCCTCGAGCCCTCCGACGCTCCGCAGTTCATCTGCGCGTGCGGGCTCACGAAGAAGTTCCCGTTCTGCGACGGCTCGCACAAGCCCGCACGTTCGGAGCAGGAAGGGCGCCTCTACGTGTACGGCGAGGACCGACAGCCGGCATCGGACGGCCCGGACGACTTCCGCGGTTGCACCTGCGCCTGAGCCATGGCGCCCTGCGAGCTACGTTCAGTCGCGGGCGGGGTAGCTGGCGCTGGTCTTCTCGGTTTCCCACACGGTGACGCGCTCGAGCGCGGCGCCGGTTGCCGCGATCTCCTCCTCGAGCAGCCCGTGGCAGACCATCGCGATGTGCTCGACCGAGGGATTCAGGGCCGCGAACTCGGGGCAGTCGACGTTCAGGTGGCGGTGATCGAAGCGGTCGATGACGCATCGGTTGACGATCGACGCGAGCTGGCCGACGCCGAGGGTGGGCGAGCCCGGCCCGACCGGGACGCGCGCCGACACGGCGACCCGGTAGTTGTGCCCGTGCCCGCTGGCGTGGTTGCACTTGCCGAAGATGCGGCGGTTCTCCTCGTCGCCGAGCTCGGGGCAATGCAGGCGGTGTGCGGCGCTGAACTCGAAGTGCTCGGTGACGATGGCGTGGTCGGGCATGGACGAATTCCAGGTGTGCTGGACGAAGGGACTCGGGGCCCACTCGACGGAGCGCAGTCGGCTTCCGGGGGGTACGTGTGCGGCAAGCGCATCCGCCAGGCGCCGGACGGCCGCGCTCGGGGATGGCGTCGGGCGTTCGCGCCACATGGATTCGAGCAGCGGCCAACCGTGCGCGCGCACCAAGGCGTCGACGTGCTGGATTCCAACGAGGTATCCCGTCCGTCCATCGGGTCGTCCGGCCAGCGCGATCGTGAGTTCGTGGTGGGCGCCGAATCCGTCTGCGAGCGGGATGCCTGCGAAGCCGTTGAGACTGCCTGCGGGGGCTTGCGCGGCATCCGTGGCGGCACGCAAGATGCCTGCGCGAACTGTTCTCCTGAGGATGATTTCTCCATCAGGCGCGGCATCAAGATGGATCGGAGCAAATTTCGTCACGGTTCGCTTTCAATGACCCAATCAGACTCTACATTATGTGGATTCCAAGCCCCCGGAAGGGCTCGGCGTGAGCTTTGCTCCGCCGGGCCTTTTTCATTTCCGGTGCGAGCGTGGTTCGTCGCGCGGTCGATCGGCGCGCTCATCATGAGCTGGTGCGTCATCGTGGGCGCGTGCGCGTCCGCGGCCTGCGCCGAAGGGCGCGTCCGGAGCGCGCCTCCGACGGCCGAGCCAACGCGAGCGGACGCCGCTGCAGGATCGTCCGACGTGGATGCGCGCGCCAACGTGCCCGTGTCGCTTGCTGGGGGCATGACCATCGATCGTGCGACGCGCGAGGTTCGCATCGAGGCCGAGGTCGCGTGCACCCAGGGATGGCTCGAACAGGCGGTGTGCCGTGCAGGCACGCGCGAGCACGAGTCGCTCCTCGTCGTCAACCTTCCCCCCAGCCGGGTGCATGCGGCGCTCCTGCTCCTCGAGATGCAGCCCGGCCGGCCGGGGCGGTGGGAAGCATCATCCGACGGGGTGACGGTCAAGCGCATCGCTCCCGAAGGGGATGCCGTCGAGGCGTGGGTCGAGTCCGGCGGCGTGCGTGTCCCGCTTTCCTCGTGGATCGCGGATCCCGTGCGCGGGCGACGCTTCCCGGAGCATCCATGGGTCTTCGCGGGTTCGCGCATGCGATCGCGGCCGCCCGAGCGCGGCGGCGGGGAGCAGTACGTTGCGGATGCCACGGGCAGCGTGATCGGGATCGTGACCTTCGGGGACGAAGTTGTCGCGTATCGGGAGGTGCTGTCGGACAAGGTCGAGACCGACGCCCCCGAGTGGCAGGCCGCAACCGAGCGCATGCCGCCGCCCGGCACGCGCGTGACCTTGGTGCTCGCACCGGCCGCGAAGCGAGGTGACCCGCGATGAGGATCGTGGGCATCGATCCCGGGCTGCGCGTCACGGGCTACGCGTGCGTCGAACTTCGACCCGGCGCCACCGACCCCACGCTCGTCGAGGCCGGCGTCATCCGGCTTCGTGCCGATGAGCCCGTCGCGGCGCGGTTGCGCGCGCTGCACGAGGAGCTCGGGGCGCTGCTTGACGAGCTGCGCCCCGGCCGTGTCGCCGTGGAGGAGGTCTTCGCGCACGTCAAGCACGTGCGGACCGCCATCGTCATGGGGCACGGCCGCGGGGTGGTGCTGCTCGCGGCGCAGTTGCGCGACCTGCCGATCGACGAGTTCGCGCCCGCCGAGGTGAAGAAGTCGCTCACGGGCCAGGGGGCCGCCTCGAAGGGCCAGATGCAGCGCGCCGTGATGCACCAGTTCGGGCTCCGCACGCTGCCGGAGCCGCCGGACGTCGCCGACGCGATCGCGATCGCGGCGTGCTCCGCGCGCCGGCACCGAGACGCGGCCGACGCCGGACCCGCCGCCGCCATGACCGTACGCCGCGGGCGTCGCCTGCGATAGGCTCCCGGCGATGGCGGTACGCGCGCCCGTGCTCCTGGTCTCGCGGCGGCTCATGAGCGACCAGCTCACGCCCGTGCTCGCATACCGGCGCTTGGTCGCGCCGGACGACCGCACCGCACCGAGCTTCCTGTTCGAGAGCGTCGAGAACGGGACCGCGGTGGGGCGGTGGTCGATGCTCGGTGCCCAGCCGTCGCTCGAGGTCGTGGCCCGCGCGCACTCCGTCGAGGTGCGCGACCGCGTCCGCGGAACCATTGACCGGCTCGAGCGCGACGACCCGCTTGCGCTCCTTAAGGAGCTCGGGGCGGGTCGCGTTCCCACGGCCATCGACCCAATGCCTGCGGCGTTCCACGGCGGGTGGGTCGGGTTCGCCGCGTTCGACGCCGTCCGATGGCTCGAGCCCGGGAAGCTCCCGTTCTCGTCGGCCCCGCACGACGACCGTGGCCTTCCCGACCTCCACTTTGGCCTCTACGGCGAAGTCGCCGTCTTCGACCACGTGTCGAAGGTGGTCCATGCAGTGGTCTCGGAACCCGCGGACTTCCACGCAAGCGAGTCGGCCGCGCTCGCCGCGGCGCACGCGAGGCTCGAGGCGTTCTGCGCGCGGCTCGTGACGCCCGGGCCGGCGCTTGCGCCCGGCGCCGTGGATCTCGACGTCGCGGCCCGTCCGGTGCCGCTGGCCGACGGGCCGATGCCGCGCGCCGCATTCGAGCGCGCGGTGGGGCGGGCGCAGGAGTACATCCGCGCGGGCGACGCCTTCCAGGTGGTCCTCAGCCGCCGCGCCGAGCGTGCGACGCACGCGGATCCGTTCGACGTCTACCGCGCGCTCCGCGTGGTGAACCCGAGCCCGTACCAGATCTACCTGCAGGCCGAGGGGTGCATCCTGGTCGCCTCGAGCCCCGAGATCCTCTGCCGCGTGCGTGGGCGGACGGTGACAAACCGCCCGCTCGCGGGGACGCGCCGCCGCGGGCGCGACGCGGCGGAGGACCATGCGCTGGAGCGCGAGCTCCTTGACGACGCGAAGGAGCGCGCCGAGCACGTCATGCTCGTCGACCTCGGGCGCAACGACCTCGGGCGCGTGTGCGACCCGGGTTCGGTGCGAATCGAGCGGGCGATGGAGGTCGAGCGCTACAGCCACGTGATGCACATCAGTTCGACCGTCACCGGCGAGCTGCGGCCCGGGCTCGACGCGTGGGACGCCCTGCGTGCGACCCTTCCCGTCGGCACCGTGAGCGGGGCGCCGAAGGTCCGTGCGATCCAGGTGATCGACGAGCTCGAGCCCGTGCGGCGCGGTCCGTACTCCGGCGGGATCGGCGCGGTCGGCTGGGACGGCGACATGGACATCGCGCTGGCGCTCCGCACGATGGTGATCCCCACGGGCGCGTGGCGGCCGGGCGCCCGATGGGACGTGCATCTCCAGGCAGGCGCGGGCGTCGTGCTCGACTCCGTCCCCGAGGCGGAGTACGAGGAGACGGTCGCGAAGAGCGCGGCGCTCGGCCGCGCGATCGACCTCGCCGAGCGCGCGTTCAGTACGGGATCGGCGAGTCGTCCGACGGTCTCGTGACGGGGCGGGGCGCGGGCGCCTCCACCACCGCGGGGGCGTTCGCATCGCCGCGGGGGCGACGGCGCGGCATGCCCACCTCGCCGGCCACGGTGGACCCGGCGAACGCCAGCATGGATGCGCCCCAGGCCCATGCGGCGGCGGCCAGCACCATGATGGCCCACGCCACGCCGCCGAGCAGGCCGATTCCAAGCAGGATGATCGCGAGCGCGAGCCCCGCCGACGCACCGAAGAGCCACGGAAGCGCGGCAGTCGCCGGCTGGGCGTCGTCATCCACGGCCCGGCCGATTGCGGCCAGGAGCGCCGCCGTCGGCACGGCGCTCAGGAGCGCGGCGCCGAAGTGCAGCCCGTGCAGGGCGGCGGGCACCGCTTCCGGCAGCGCGTCCCCGCCGACCCGCAGGAGCACGCCGAGCACGCCAAGGGCCAGTTCCGCGACGGTGCACGCCGTCAGCGTGCGCTCGAGCGACGGGTTCCCGAGTTCCACTTCCCGCAGCGTGCGCCGGCACGCTCTCAGGCCGATCCAGCGCTGGATCGATCCGAGCACCGCAAGCGCCGACGCCGGGCCGGCCAAGCACCCGCCCATGGCGAACACGCCGAGCGGGGCCATCAGGAGCCAGGAGCGCCCGAGCGTGCGCACGGCCTCCGCGGCCGCCTCGCGGGCGTCAGGGGGCCCGGCGGATGGCCTGCGGATGGATCGCGCGACTTCGAGCCCGCACTCCGGGCACCTCGACCCGACCTGGACCCCGCGCAGGTTGTAGCCGCATCCCTCGCATTCCGCGTCACGTCCCACGGTCGGCGTGCGGCGCGGTGCGGGGTTGGTGCGGTCGGGGCTCACGGGGCGGGTTTCGGGGCCGTGCACGGGCTCCTGGGCGGGCGATCTTCGGATTCCATTCGAATTCCGCTCCCCGGACTCCGAACCGGACCGAAGTATAAGACGTACGAACCCCGTCCCCGGAGACCGTTCCATGCCGTCCATCGAGAGCCCCGTCGCGTTCCGTGCCGCCATCGTCCTGGCGGTCGCGGGAGCGCTGCATGCTTCCGCCCCCGCGCGCGCGTTCTTCGATGGTCCGGCCCCCGCCGCGCCAGTCGCGCCCATGGCCGAGGCCCCGGTGGCTGCGTGGGGCGAGCGACTTTGGAACGCCGCGCGCACGGGCGAGTCGGCGACGGTCGATCGCCTGCTCGCGGAGATGCCCGAGGGCGCGGATCCTGAGATGAGCCGCAGGTTCCGCGATGCCGTCTCGCGCCGGAGCGACCACATGGCCGCCACCGCCAAGGAGGTTGAGCAGCAGCGCGCCGAAAAGCTGAAGGAGATGAACGAGGCCGTCGCCGCGGGCAACGCGACGAAGGCGCTCATCGGCGCGGCGTACCTCAAGTTCCTCGGTTCGGACTGGAAGTCGACCATCGGCACGCCCGAGGTGCGTGCCGCGGTGGCGCTCGCCGAGAAGCGGGTGGACGAGGCGTGCGCGGCCGGCGACTGGCTGCTCGCGGAGGAGCTCCTCAATCGACTGCGTTCGCTGTACGAGGGCACGCCCGATCGCGAGGCCTACGACCGGTTCGATGCGCGCCTTGAGACCGACATCGGCCGCCGCGTGATGCTGGTGCTCGAGTACGCGCCTCGGGCGTGGTACGAGCTGCGCCGCCGGCAGTGGGAGCGCCTCGACGAGAAGGACCGGAAGGAACCCTTCCCGCCCTACAACGAGAAGTCATCCAACGACTGGAAGCAGGCGCTCGAGGGCATTAACGAGCGCATCCTCGCGGACGCGCTGGGGCAGGTCGCCGCGCAGCACCTGGAGAACATCGGCTGGAAGCCCCTGCTCGCGGGCGGGCTCGGCATGGTCGAGCGGCTCGCCACCACGCCGGCGCTCAAGGAGAACTTCCCCTCGCTCGGGGACGCGCCTGTCGCCGCTGCCTTCGCGAAGGCCGTCGCGGAGCAGTCCGCGCAGCTGGCGAAGCTGCGTGACGAGGAGGTCGACGTCCGGACCTTCGGCCGCATCTTCAAGGCGCTGCGCGAGTCGAACGACGCGACGGTCAAGCTGCCCATGGAGGTGATCGCGCGCGAGTTCGGCAACGGCGCGGTGGCCACGATCACGCACGACTACGAGGACCCGTACACCGAGATCGTCTGGCCCGACCGCATGCGCCGGTTCGTGCAGATGATCAAGGGGAACTTCGTCGGCGTCGGCATCATGATCCGGCACAACGAGGCCCGCGAGATCGTCGTGGTGAACCCGCTCGACGGCAGCCCGGCCAAGCGCGCCGGCGTCCGGCCGGGCGACAAGATCACCGCGGTGAACGGGCAGGCCACGGCCGAGTGGCCGCTGGACAAGGCGGTCGACACGATCACCGGCCCCGCGGGAACCGGCGTCACGCTGACCGTCACGCGCGAGGGCGCGCAGTCGGCCATCGAGTACCCGCTGGTGCGCGAGCGCATCAAGATGTACTCGGTCCAGGGGTGGCGCAAGACCGGCTACAACGAGCGGTCCGAGCCCCGCTGGGACTGGATGATCGACCCGGAGTCCCGCATCGGCTACGTGCGCCTCACGGGGTTCAACGAGGACACCTTCACCGACTTCCTCAAGGCGATGCGCGAGATGACCTCGACCCGGCCCGTGAACGGGCTCGTGCTCGACCTGCGCGGGAACCCGGGCGGCCTGCTCACGAGCGCGGTCCAGTTCGTGAACGTGTTCCTCCGCAGCGGACGCATCGTGAGCGTCGAGGACCGCAACGGCAACGAGGTGGCGTCGTACAACGCGCAGCGCCGCAGCGCGCCGCTCGCGGACATCCCGACCGTGGTCCTCATCAACGAGTCGAGCGCGAGTGCCAGCGAGATCGTGTCGGGTGCGCTCGAGGCGCACGACGCGGCGGTCGTCATCGGCGAGCGCAGCTTCGGCAAGGGAAGCGTGCAGGAGGTGCACGACATCGGGGGCCGCGGCGCGGATGCGCAGGCCAACGTGAAGTACACGGTGCAGCACTACCTCCTGCCGCCGAAGCCCGGCGAGAAGAAGGGGCGCCTCGTCCACCGCAAGCCCGGGTCGGACGACTGGGGCGTCGTGCCCGACTACGTGGTCAAGCTCTCGCCGTCGCAGGTCGAGGAGATCAACAAGGTCCGCGCCTCCGCGGACGACGTGCCCGAAGAAGCGGCCGACGGGATGGGAACGTTGCCGGACGCCAAGCCGGCGTCAGACGGCGATCCCGTCGCGAAGGCGCCGGCGGAGAAGCGCGATCCGGCGGAGCTCATCGAGAAGGGCATCGACCCGCAGCTCGAGACCGCGGTCCTGCTGTTGCAGGGACGCGCGATCGGACGCGCCGCGAATGCCTCCGATGCGCCTGCGCGCCCTGCGCAGCGCCCCGGCGACCCGGCGGGCAAGGCGCGTTCCTGATCGCCCGGCCTGCGCGGCCGAAGGATTTGCCGATCGGGGAGTGATCCCCTATGCTTATGGGGCTATGGCCCATGCGTTCGCGTCGCCCGTCGGCGGCGCGCCGCACGTTGGCCCTCCATGAGTTCCATGACCATGACCACGTTGCCGCCGTCCGTCCCGCCCGCGCCCGCCGCGACCGAGGTCCACGCGAAGGTCTTCGGCGCGACCGAGCACCTTGCGCCCCCGCCGGGCAAGATCGAGGTTCCCGCCGAGCGCATGAAGCAGTGGCTGCACGACATGCTGCTGATCCGCGAGTTCGAGGTGCGCTGCATGCAGGCGTACCAGGAGAAGAAGATCGGCGGCTTCTGCCACGTCTACATCGGCCAGGAGGCCGTCGCCGTGGGCTGCACCGCCGCGGTCGAGCACCGCGACCCGATCGTGACCGCCTACCGCGACCACGGCCACGCGCTTGCGCGCGGCATGGACCCGAAGTACTGCATGGCCGAGATGTTCGGCCGCATCGGGGGGTGCGCCAAGGGCAAGGGCGGGTCGATGCACATGTTCGACCGGGACAACAACCTGTTCGGCGGCCACGGCATCGTGGGTGCGCAGACGCCGCTCGGCGCGGGCCTGGCGTTCGCGTGCAAGTACATGGACGAGGTGATCGACGGCAAGCCGAGTTCGCGCGTGGCGCTCTGCTTCCTCGGCGACGGCGCGCTCAACCAGGGCGCGTTCCACGAGGCGCTCAACCTCGCCGGCCTGTTCGACCTGCCGGTCATCTACGTCGTCGAGAACAACGGCTATTCGATGGGCACCGCGATCGCGCGCGGCACCACCATGGCGCACTCGCTGGTCACGAAGGCCGCGGGCTACGGCATTGACGGATACGTCATCGACGGCATGGACGTGGTCGACGTGTATGCGGAGATGAAGCGCATCGCCGATCGTTGCCGCGCGACCAGCCGCCCCGCCTTCGTCGACATGCGGACGTACCGGTTCAAGGGCCACTCGATGAGCGACCCCCGGAAGTACCGCACCAAGGAGGAGGAGGAGGTCTTCGAGGCCGAGGACCCCATCGGAAAGCTCCAGCGCCGCCTGCAGGCCGCCGGCCAGCTGGCCGACGACGAGTTCAAGGCGATGCAGAAGGCCATCCGCGATCGGGTGCGCGACTGCGTGGCCTGGAGCGACGCCAGCCCGCCGCCGCCGCCCGAGGAGCTGTTCACCGACGTCTACCTCGAGCCGTGGGGCCCCTACACGGGAAGCACCCAGCCCGAGATGAACGGCGGCACCGTGAACCCCGCCGGATTCAAGACGATCGCCACGAAGGAGGAGCTGTCGTGACCGCCCTGCGAGAGATTGAGTTCCGCGACGCCCTGCGCGAGGCCATGAGCGAGGAGATGCGCCGAGACAAGCGCGTCATGCTCATGGGCGAGGAAGTCGCCCAGTACAACGGCGCCTACAAGGTGAGCCGCGGCATGCTCGAGGAGTTCGGGCCGCGCCGCATCATCGACACCCCCATCTCCGAGAGCGGGTTCGCCGGCATGGCGATCGGCGCGGCGATGATGGGCCTGAAGCCGGTCGTCGAGTTCATGAGCTGGTCGTTCAGCCTGGTGGCGGCCGACCCGATCCTGAACAACGCCCCGAAGATGCTCTACATGTCCGGCGGCCAGTTCGGCTGCTCGGTGGTGTTCCGCGGCAACGACGGCGCGGGCGGGCAGCTCGGCAGCACTCACAGCTGGTGCGTCGAGGGCCTGTACTCGAACGTGCCCGGGATCAAGATCGCGATCCCCTCGAACCCGTACGACGCGAAGGGGCTCCTGAAGACCTCGATCCGCGGCAGCGACCCGGTGTTCTTCCTCGAGAGCGAGCGCATGCTCGGCAACAAGGGCCACGTGCCCGAGGAGGAGTACCTCATCCCGTTCGGGCAGGCCGCGGTGATCCGCGAGGGCACCGACTGCACGCTTGCGAGCTGGGGCCGCCCCGTGCACTTCTGCATGGAGGCCGCCGAGGAGCTCCAGAAGCAGGGCATCTCGTGCGAGGTCATCGACCTCCGAACGGTGCGCCCGCTCGACGTCGGCACGGTCGTGCGCAGCGTCCGCAAGACGAGCGCGTGCGTCGTGGTCGACCAGTCGTGGAGCTTCGGCAGCCCGGGCAGCGAGCTCGCCTCGCAGGTGCACCGGCACTGCTTCGACGACCTGGACAACTACGTCCACCGCGTGCACTCGGCCGACGTGCCCACCCCGTACGCGACGAACCTCGAGCAGGAGTACCTGCCGAACGCCCGCAAGATCGTCGAGGCGGTGCGCAGCGCCACCTACAACCTCTGACGACCATCCCCACGCAGCCACGCGGCCACGCGCCGCGCACGCACCCCGCAGGATTCCCATGCCGATCAACGTGACCATGCCCCGCCTCTCCGACACCATGGAGCAGGGCACCGTCGTGAAGTGGCACGTCAAGGTGGGCGACAAGGTCGCCTCCGGACAGGTCATCGCCGACATCGAGACCGACAAGGCGACGATGGAGCAGGC
>CANLMX010000030.1 GCA_947492385.1 Planctomycetaceae bacterium
CCGCAACACCAACTTCACCAGCGATCTCAACGCTGACAGCCTCGACCTGGTCGAGCTGGTCATGGAGCTCGAGGAGCGCTTCGACATCCAGATCCCGGATGACCAGACGTCGAAGATCCTGACCGTCGGAAACGCGGTCGACTTCATCCACGATCAGATGCAGGCCAAGGGCCAGAAGTGACCCCGGCCCAGCGCCGCTGAACACACGCGCTCCGGCCGCCCGGCGGCCGGGGCGCATTTCTTCCCCACCAACGCTCGCCACATGCGGACGATCACCCTCCGTCGCGTCGTCGTCACCGGACTCGGAACCGTCACGGACGTCGGCAACTACGTCCCGGACTTCTGGAAGTCGCTCATCGAGGGGCGGTCCGGCATCGGCCCGATCACGAGCTTCACCCCGACCCCGGAGTGGAGCGTCACCTTCGCCGGGCAGGTGCGCGACCTGCAGCCGGAGAAGCGGCTCGATCCCAAGGCGATCCAGCGCATGGACCGCTACTCGGTGTTCGGCCTGTGCGCGGCCGAGGAGGCCGTGGCCGACAGCGGGATCGACTTCTCCAAGGGCGACCCCTACCGCTACGGCGTGGCGATCGGTTCCGGCATCGGCGGCATCGACACCATCGAGACCAGCCTGCAGAAGCTGTTCGACAAGGGCCCACGGTCGGTGAGCCCGTTCGTGGTGCCGAAGCTGATGGTGAACGCCCTCGCGGGCAACGTCAGCATCCGCTTCGGGCTCAAGGGCGCGAACATCGCCACCGCGACGGCGTGCGCCACCGGCAGCCATGCGATCGGCGCCGCGTACCACATGATCCAGCGCGGCGATGCCGACGCGATCGTGGCGGGCGGCAGCGAAGGCGCGGTCACGCGGCTCTGCGTCGGCAGCTTCGCCGCGATGAAGGCGCTGAGCACCCGCAACGACGCCCCGACGAAGGCCAGCCGGCCGTTCGACAAGGACCGCGACGGCTTCGTCCTCGCCGAGGGCGCGGGCATCGTGGTGCTCGAGGAGCTCGAGCACGCCAAGGCGCGCGGCGCGCGGATCTATGCCGAGCTCACGGGCTTCGGCGTCACCGGCGACGCATCGCACATCGCGGCACCCGATGACGAGGGACGCGGCGCGCGAAAGGCGATGGAGTTCGCGATGCGGGATGCGGGGATCAACCCGACCGACATCGGTTACATCAACGCACACGGCACCAGCACCCCGCTCGGCGACAAGGCCGAGGTGATGGCGGTGAAGGCGCTGTTCGGCGACCACGCGCGGAAGCTGGCGATGTCCAGCACCAAGAGCGTCACCGGGCACACGCTCGGCGGCGCGGGCGCGATCGAGGCCGTGGCGACCATCAAGGCCATCTGCGAGGGGGTCCTGCCCCCGACCATCAACCTCGACGAGCCGGACGAGGGCTTCGACCTGGACTTCGTAGCCAACGTGGCCCAGGAGCGCACCGTCGACCATGCCATCAACAATTCGTTCGGCTTCGGCGGCCACAACACCTCGATGATCCTGAGCCGCTTCCGGGGCTGAATCCGCTCCGGCGGACGGGCGAATCCACGGACGCCATGACGTCCCAGGGTCGACAGCACGCGGCAATGATCGAGTCCATGCAGCGAGGCCTCGCGGACCTCGCGGTGGATGCCCACTTCGACGCCGATCCCGCGCTGGCGGATCGGTACGGCCCGATGGGGCGCCGGATCTGGCGCACCGAGGCGCAGGCCCGTGTCATCCACCTGGTGCAGGCGGTCGCGTGCGCGCGGCCCCGCCTGTTCGGCTCCCACGTGGCATGGGCCATCGATGCGCTGCGGGCGCGTCACGTCCCGGAGGAAGAGATCCGGGGGCACCTCGAGGCGCTGGCGGTGACGCTGCAGGCGGAACTTCCCGAGGACGTTGCGGCCGCCGTGCGCCCCTTCGCGGAGGCCGCACTCGCGGAGCTCGCCTGCCCTGCGCGCGACGAACACGGGCTGCTCGACGACCAGTCGCAGGACTCCACGCTGTCCCGGCTGTACCTCCTCCACCTGCTGCAGCGCGACGAGCGCGAGGCGCAGTCGCTGGTCGAGGACGCCATGCGGGCCGGGATGTCGCTGGCCGAGGTCTATGAGCGGGTGGTGACGCCCGCGCTGGGCGAGATCGGGCGCATGTGGCACCTGCAGGAGGCGTCGATCGCCGATGAGCACTACTGCACCTCGGCGACCCGCTCGATCATCGCGCGGCTCCGTGCGGCGGCGGGCACCCCGCGGCCCGACGGCCGGCGGGCGCTGTGCTGCTCGGTCGGCGGCGACCTCCACGACATCGGGATCCGGATGGCGGCGGACCTGCTGGAACTTGACGGCTGGACCGTGGATTTCATGGGGGCGAACATGCCCGCGGCGGAGGTGGTGATCTCGGTCGAACATGCATCGGAGGAGCCCGGGCGTGCATTCGACCTGGTGGTAGCCAGCGCCTCGACCATGCTGTCGATCCGTTCGATGATGGACCTCGTCGAGGCCATGCACGCCTCGCCCATTGCGCGGACGGTCCCGCTCCTGGTGGGCGGCGCGCCATTCTCGGCCGATGCAGGCCTGGCGACCGCGCTCGGCGCGAATGCGGGTGCGGAGACGCTCAGCGAGGCCGTGCTGGCCGCCGCGCGGCTCGTGCCTTCGACGGCCGCGCGATCGGGTCGGTGAGCGGCGGCAGGTCGCTCGACGCGACGGCGAACGACGGTCCCTCGAGCACGGCCGAAAGCGCGAGCGCGAGCCGCGGCATGCAGCCGCGCTCGGTCCACGTATGGCCGGCGAGCAGCATGGACACGCCCACCGCGCGCGCCGCGAGCTGCTCGTGATGCCGCGCCTCGCCGGTGACCAGGAGCGTGGCACCGCGCGCGACGGCGTCCGGCAGGAACGAAGCACCCGCGCCCGGGCAGATCGCGATGCGCCGGTGACGCGCGCCCGCGACGACGGCATCGATGCGCGGAGCACCGAGGAAGCGCCGGAGCCGGGCGGCGATCGCGGCGAGCGGCTCGTCACGCCGGAGTTCAAGCAGGCGTCCCGCGCCCTCGGCAGGCGTCGGGCGCGCCGCAGGAGCGACGTCGGACGTGGACCGGCCGTCGGACGGCCGCACGCACGCCGGCCGAAGCGGTTCGTGCGCGGCGGCCCGGGAGAGTTCTCGAGCGCCACCGGCCAGACCCTCGGCGAGCCAGTCGGTCATGCCGCCCTGAACCGCGTCGTAGCCAGTGTGCGGCGAGAGCAGCGCGATCCCCGCGCGCGCGGCGCCCAGGAGCGCCCCCTGGGCAGGATCGGCCGCGTCAAGCCGCTTCAGGGCGTCGAAGATCGGCGGGTGGTACGAGACGACGGCGTCGGCGCGCATGCCCAGCGCCTCGGCAAGCACCTGCGGCGTCCAGTCGACGCTCACCAGCACCCGCCGGCACGCGGCGGCACGATCGCCGAGGAGCAGGCCCACGTTGTCCCACGATTCGGCCAGGCGGGACGGCGCCACGGCCTCCATGGCCGCCGCGAGGTCGCCGACGGTGGCACCCCGGGAAGAGGTCCGGCGGCGGGCGGGGCCGAGGGCAGGTCGGGATCGGGCCATGTCAGGCAAGACTAGCGTTCAATCGTCCGAAAACCGCTTGACGCGCGGCCCCGGGCATCGCACTCTGTATCGGACTGACCAGTGCGGACCCGCACGGATGCGGGCCCGGAAGGCCTGGCCCCTGCAGGCACCCCACCCAGGGGCACCGACGCCCCGACAGCACCAAGGAACGCGCGTTGACCACCCACGCCCCCCGCGACGCGTCCGAGTCCCGAAGCACCCAGTCCAGCGCCTCCGCCGGGGCGAAGTCCGTGAGGAAGCACTTCGTGCTCGACACGAACGTGCTGCTCCACAACCCGCAGTCGATCTTCAAGTTCGAGGAGCACGAGGTCGTCATTCCGCTGACGGTCATCGAGGAGCTCGACAAGTTCAAGAAGAACAACGACGAGACCGGGCGCAACGCGCGCCAGGTGGTGCGCTCGCTCGACAAGCTTCGCAGCTTCGGGCACCTCTTCGAGGGCGTGGTCTGGAACGAGCAGGGAGGGTCGATCCGCGTTGCGCGCAGCGAGCCGGTCGCAGGCGAGCGCTCGCTCGAGCTCGACAAGAACGACAACCTGATCCTGGGCGTGGCGGCCGCGCTGAACGCCAAGGGCCTGCGCACGATCTTCATCACCAAGGACATCAACGCGCGCGTCAAGTGCGATGCACTGGGAATCTCGTGCGAGGACTTCGAGGCCGACCGCGTCGACGCCGACTGGCTCTATGGCGGCTACTGCTCGATGCAGGTCCCGACGGACGTCATCGATTCGCTCTACCAAGAGCGGCAGTTGCCGCGCACCGCGCTCGAGGGCGTGGCCGGGCGGACGCCGGACGGCGACGCGATCGCCTGCGACGCGCTGGTGCCCAACCAGTTCGTGATCCTGTCGGACGCCAACGACCCGGGACACACGGGCCTGGCCCGCGTGCTCGGCAACACAGGTCACCTGATCCCCGTCACCGGGCCGCGCAAGCCCGTCTACGGCATCATGGCGCGCAACGTCCAGCAGACGATGGCGCTTGACCTGCTGCTCGACGACGACGTGAAGCTCGTCACGCTGATCGGGCCCGCCGGCACCGGCAAGACGCTGCTCGCGATCGCCTCGGGCATGCAGAAGGTGCTCAAGGAGGAGCGGCTCGACAAGCTGCTCGTCGCGCGGCCGATCATGCCGCTGGGGCGCGACATCGGCTACCTGCCGGGCGACAAGGACGAGAAGCTCTCGATGTGGATGCAGCCCATCTTCGACAACGTGAGCTACCTGCTCTCGACGCGCTCGGGCGGGCCGCACGGCAACGGCGACGCCGAGAGCAAGAGCGCCGAGCAGCGGATGGACCAGCTGATGGCCACCGGCAAGCTGGTGATGGAGCCGCTCACCTACATCCGCGGCCGCAGCATCCCGCACCAGTTCATGATCGTCGACGAGGCACAGAACCTGAGCCCGCACGAGGTGAAGACCATCGTGAGCCGCGTGGGCGACGGCACGAAGATCGTGCTCTGCGGCGACATCGGCCAGATCGACAACCCGTACCTGGACGCCGCGTCCAACGGCCTCGCCCACGCCATCGAGCGCATGAAGGGCCAGTCGATCGCCGGGCATGTCACCCTCTCGAAGACCGAGCGCAGCGAGCTGGCGAGCCTTGCGGCGGAGGTGCTGTAGCGGCCGGGCGGGATACAATCCCCCGCCATGCTGAACCTTCGTTCGTCCAATCCGGTGCTCGCCGACGAGCAGCTTCCCGCCCTGTCGAACTCGCGCCCGGTCGCAGAGCCGGCCACGGTCGCGGGCGTCGCCCAGAAGACCGGCTTCGCCGTGACCCTGGCCGTGGTCGGCGGCGTCGGCGGGGCCGCGCTGGTGCGCGCCTTGGGCCCGGGTGCCGCGCTCGGCACCTGGATTGCCGCGATGGTGGCGAGCCTCGTCTGCTTCTTCGCGCTGTGGCGCAAGCCCGAGCGCGCCTCATGGGCGGCGCCCCTCTACAGCGTGACGCAGGGCGCCATGCTCGGCACGTTCGCGCTGCTCCTGGACTCGGTGCTCGCGTCGAAGGGCCTCGAGGCGTTCGGGGGGCTGGGCCTCCAGGCGTTCGTGATCACGATGGCGGTGACCGCCGGCATGCTCGTGACCTACCGCGCAGGACTGATCCGGCCAGGCAAGACGTTCAACGCCGTGCTGATGACGCTCACGATCGCGATCGGGCTCGCGTACCTCGCGCAGTTCATCCTCGGCTTCTTCGGGATCTCGATCCCGGGACTGGGGCTCGGCAGCGCCTTCGCCGGCGGCCGCGAGGCGATGATCGGCCTCGGGATCAATGCCGTGATCCTGATCGTCGCGTCGCTCTGGCTGGTCGTCGACTTCCAGCAGATCGAGATGGCGGTCTCCGCGCGCGTGGGCAAGGAGTACGAGTGGTACTTCGCCTACGGGCTCATGGTGACGCTGGTCTGGATCTACATGGAGGCGCTGAAGCTGGCGTTCCGCGCCGCAGCCATGGCCAACGACCGCAAGTGAGGCCGGCCCCCGGTGCCCGCGCGGCCCCCGCGCGGCACCGGCTCAGCCGACCGAACGCCACGCGAGCATCGCCGCGCCCAGGACGCCCGCCTCGTCCTTGAGCTTCGTCATCCGAACCGCCAGCTTCGGCGCGATCGCCTGCGGGAACACGTGGGCGCGCGCCGCGGCCTCGACGCGGTCGACCCACGGCTTGCCGAGCGCCTCGGTGAATCCGCCTCCCAGCACGACGGTCCGCATGGACATCATCGTGACCCAGTTCGCCACCGACTGGCCGAGCAGGTCCGCCGCGGCGTGCACCACCTGGCAGACGAGCGGGTCGCCCGCCTCGTAGCACTCGGCGATGGCGCCGCTGCCGAGCGGACCGCTCTTGCCATCGGCCGCATGCCGCGCCAGCGCCTGGTGGAAGCGCGAGTCGGGGTGCAGGCCGGCGAGCGTCGTGAGCGAGCGCACGATGCCCGTGCGGCTGCAGAAGTCCTCGACGGTGCGGCTTCCCGCAATCCCGTTCGCAAACGCGATGACGTGCCCGATCTCGCCGGCGGTGTGCATGTCGCCGCGCCACACCGAGCCGTTGACGACGACGCCGGCGCCGACGCCCGTGCCCACCCACACCGCGAGCATCGAGTCGCACCCCGCCCCGGCGCCCACCGTCGCCTCGCCCCACGCCGCGACGTTCGCGTCGTTGTCGACCGCGACCGGGACGCCCAGGCGCTTGCGCAGCAGCTCGCCGAGCGGCACGTTCTTCCACCCGAGGTTGCCCGCCGTGATGACGACACCGCGGTCGTGATCCACGGGACCCGGCGCACCGATGCCCACCGCCGTGAGATCGGCGGCGCGGACCTTCGCGTCCTCGCATGCGTCCTCGACGGCCGCCGCGATGCGCTCGATGACCACGTCACGGCCCTCGAAGGCCTTCGTCTTCTTGCGGGCGCGCCCGTGGATGCGTCCCTTGCGGTCGACGACGCCGACCGACATGTTGGTTCCCCCGAGGTCGATGCCGACTGCAAGCTCGCTCTTGGCCATGGAGGTCGCCAAGATATCCGCGCTCCGTACACTGACGGGCCCATGGCCAAGGAAGCGTCCGCCCCCAGCCTGACCGCCGCCCAGGTGGCGCACGTCGCGCGGCTGGCGAGGCTCGAGCTCGATCCTGCGTCGATCGAGCGGTTCCGTCCGCAGCTCGCCGCGGTGCTCGGAAACATCGCCAAGCTCGACTCGGTGGACCTCGCCGGCGCGGAGCCCATGGCGCACCCCTTCGAGAGCCACAACCGGTTGGCCGATGACGTGCCCGTCGAGGGCCTGCCCATCGAGGCCATCCTGATGAACGCGCCCGCGGTCGAGGGCCGGTTCCTGGCGGTCCCCAAGGTGCTGGCGGAGGAATCCTGACGTGACGCTCCCCGGAGGCCACGCCGACCTGACCGCGCTGCGCGACGCGATCGCCTCGGGCACAGCGCGCGCCGAGGAGGCGTGCGCCGCGACGTTCGCAGGCATCAAGGCGCACGGGGCAGCGCTGAACGCCTACCACGAGACGTTCGAGGAAGACGCGCTTGCGCGCGCCCGCGCGGTCGACGCGGACCGGGCGGCCGGAAAGCCGCTGCCGCCGCTTGCGGGCGTGACGATCGCCGTCAAGGACAACATCTGCACGGTACGCGGGCACACGACGTGCTCGAGCCGGATGCTCGGGAACTACCGGTCGCCGTTCGACGCCACCGCAGTAGAGCGCCTGGAGCGCGCGGGCGCGGTGGTGGTCGGCAAGACCAACCTCGACGAGTTCGCCATGGGTTCCTCGGGCGAGCATTGCCGCTGGGGCCGCGTCGCGAACCCGTGGGACACCGGCCGCGTGCCGGGCGGCAGCAGCGCGGGAAGCGCCGCGGCCGTCGCGGCCGGCCTGTGCGCGGCGGCGATCGGCAGCGACACCGGGGGCTCGATCAGGCAGCCCGCGGCGTTCTGCGGGATCGTGGGACTGAAGCCGACGTACGGTCGCATCTCGCGATGGGGACTGGTGGCGTTCGGCTCGAGCCTGGACCAGATCGGGCCCATGACGCGCAGCGTGCGCGACGCGGCGCTGCTCCTCGACTGCATGAGCGGCACCGACGACCGCGACAGCACCGTAGCCGACCGTCCCCCGACGTCGCTCGCGGCGTGCGTGGAGCGCCCGCTCGACGGGCTCCGCGTCGGCATGCCTCGGCAGTACATGAGCGACGCCAACGATCCGGAAGTGAACGAGGCGGTCGCCGCGTGCGCCGACGCATACCGCGCGATGGGCGCCACGATCGTCGACGTCGACCTGCCGCTCACCGACGTCGGGATCAGCACGTACTACGTGATCGCGCCCGCCGAGGCGTCGAGCAACCTCGCGCGCTACGACGGCATCCGGTACGGGCATCGCGCCGCGATGCGCCCGGGCGACGACCTCGCCGCGCTCTATGCGCGCTCGCGCGCCGAGGGCTTCGGCCCCGAGGTGCAGCGTCGCATCATGCTCGGGACCTACATGCTCTCGAGCGGCTACTACGACGCGTTCTACAAGCGCGCGCTGCAGGCACGCCGGCGCATCAAGGAGGAGTTCGACCGTGCGTTCGCGGCATGCGACGTGCTGCTCGGCCCCACCGCGCCCACACCCGCCTTCGCGTTCGGCGCCAACGACGACCCGCTCGCGATGTACATGTGCGACGTGTACACGGTGAACACGAACATCGCGGGCATCTGCGGGCTCTCGCTGCCTGCGGGCTTCGCTTCGCGCGGGGGCAAGGCGCTGCCCATCGGCGTGCAGCTCCAGGCGAACGCGTTCGAGGAAGAGCGGCTGCTGCGCGCGGCACGCATGCTCGAGCGGGCGATGGCGCCGCGCACGTCGGCGAACGCGCCCGCCGTGCATGCCTGAGGCTGCGCCACGTACCAACGCGGGAGCGGACCCGGAGGTCACTGCGGGCGCTTGATGGCGCCCAGCCGGCGAAGTTCCGCCAGCACGTCGCGCGCGAAGGCCTCGTCCTGCGGCGAGCCGGCCGCGGCCAACCGTGCACGCACGGCGAGCGCGCCGTCCGCGGCGCGGTCGACGCACACCTCGCCCTCGCGGCCGTCCGGCAGCACGGTGCGCGCCAGGCACGCGACGTCGGTCTGCTGCACGAAGGTGATCCCCACCGTCGACCGCCCCGCGACATTGCGGATCGCCATCGGGGCGTCGGAGAAGCGCACGCCATCGGCGGCGACCACCAGCGGCCGGGTCGCCACGCCCGCGGCGGGCGCGCGCATCGCGTCGATTGCCTCGGACGCGCGCGGCCCTTCGAGCACCACCGAGGGGTCGAAGGCGTCGCCAGGCGCGCGTCGGTCGGACGCCGCGACGTCCCGTCGGCAGCCGGAGGCCGCGAGCGACGCCACGGCGGTGACCGAAGCGAGGAGGATGCAATGCCGATAAAAGGCCATGGCTCGAAAGATGCCCGCGCGCCCAGGCGCGCACAGGTGGAATGCTAGTGCCGGAGTGCGCAAGGGTGCACCAGGTGGCCGATAGACTCGATTGGTCCGTCGTTCCCGACGCCCGCACGCCGAATGGCACCCGGTCCCATGCATGGCAAGGTCTCGCGAAGCGGCAGGCGCAACCGCCTGCGCCGCAAGCTGCCGAGACGCACCTTCGCCCCGCTCGCCTGGCTACGCGACGAGCGGAACGCCTCGGCGGCGCTGGTGCTGGCAGGCTTCGTCGCCGTGGCCTCCGCGCTGGTCGCGGTGCTGCAGGACCTGCCGCGAGAGTATGCCGGCCAGCGGGCGGAACGCGGACGCGTCAACCGGCTCGAGCACGTGGACGTCGATGCCGCCGCGACCGCGCAGCGGCAGACCGACGCGCGCAAGGTCGCGCCGCGCGTCTATTCGGCGAGCGCGGACTACGTGGAGCGGATCCGCGCCGAGATCGAAGGCCTGCCGCTCCTGGTGCGCGACAAGACGAGCATCGACGAGCTTCCTCCCGGCACGGCGGAGCGCTACGGGCTCGACGCCGAGGCATTCCGGGCGCTGGTGGCGCTCGCGACGCCCGGGCAGGAACAGGAGTGGCGGACGTGGACGGACCGGCTGCTCACTCGGCTGACCGTGACCGTGCCAATCGTCGCCGCCGGTGACTTCGAGGCCTACTCGACAGCGGCACGGAGGACCGTGGTGCTTCCGCCCGCGGCCGGCGTCCCCGGAGACCGGGCACGCGCGGAGAACCTGGGGCGCAATGCGATCGAGCTGCGGACCGACGACCCTGCGGCCATGCGGGCGCGCCTGGTCGCGGAAGCCACCGAGTCGGGCTTCCCGATGGCGCTGGCGCGGCCCGCCGTGTCGCCGATCCTGGCCGACGCCAAGCCCACCGTGGAGTTCGATGCCGCGGCCACGAAGCAGGCCGCCGAGGAGGCGGCAGACGCGATCAACCCCGTGACGGTGATGCACCCGCGGGGCGAAGGCGTCTACGTCGCGGGCGACGTGCTGACCGCCGAACAGGTGGCGCGGTCACGCGCCGAAGACGCCCGGTACCGCGAATCGCGCAGCCCGCTCCGGCTCACCGCGATCCTGGCCAGCGCCGGGGCCCTGGCGGCCGCGCTCGCGCTGCTCGCATCGGCGTCCCTGGCCGCGCTGGATGCCGCCACGTTCCGGAACTGGAGACGTCTGGCCTCCGTGATGGCGGCGTCGCTCGTGCCGATTGCCTCGGCCGCGGCCGCCGCGGTCGCGCTGCCGGGCGCCGTGGCCCATGCGGCGATCGGGGGCGCGATCCTGGCTGCGGGCGCCGCGACGATCGCATTCGGGATTCGCACCTCCCTCGTCGTGATTCCTGTCCAGGCGGCGCTGCTGGCCGCGGCGCTCTCCGGGGCCGCCGGTGTCTGGGTGCCTGCGCTTGCCGCGTCGGTGGCCTACGCGGTGCTGCTGCGGGACGTCCGGCACCGCTCGACGCTCGTGACCGCCGCCCTCGCTGCGGCTGCGACCGCCGGGACATCGGCGGTGATCGTGCATGGGGCGATCGGGTTCGATGCGCCGGGCTCGATCGCCACGGTGCTTGGGGACGCCCTGATCACCTTCGTCACCGCGGCATTCGCGGGGTTCATGGTGCTTGGGCTCCTTCCCGCCATCGAACGCGCCAGCGGCCACGCCACCGGGCTGTCGCTCATCGAGCTGCGCGACCCACGCCAGCCCCTGCTGCGCGAGCTGCAGCGCGTGGCGCCGGGCACGTGGAACCACTCGCTGCAGGTGGCGAACATCGCGGAGGCCGCCGCGGAGTCGATCGGCGCCGACGGCCTGCTGGCGTACGTGGGTGCGCTCTACCACGACATCGGGAAGATGAACAAGCCCGAGTACTTCGTGGAGAACCAGTCCGGCATCAACCGGCACGAGCGCCTGTCGCCCGCAATGAGCCTGCTCGTGATCGTCGGCCACGTGAAGGACGGCATGGAGCTTGCCGCCGAGTACGCACTGCCGACGCAGCTGCGGCACTTCATCGAGAGCCACCACGGCACGACGCTGATGGAGTACTTCTTCCACGCGGCGCAGCGCAGGGCGGGCGACGACGGCATCAACGAGGCGGACTTCCGCTACCCCGGCCCGAAGCCGCGCACGCGCGAGTCCGCGGTGATGATGCTCTGCGACTGCGTCGAGAGCGCGTGCCGCACGCTGAGCGAGCCGACGCCCGCGCGCATCGAGCAGCTGGTGCGTGACCTCAGCCATCGCCGGCTGGTCGACGGGCAGTTCGACGACAGCCCGCTGACGCTGCGCGAACTCCGCACGGTCGAGGACTCGATCATCAAGAGCCTCAACGCGATCTACCACGGGCGCATCAGCTATCCGTCGATGCGTTCGGGCCAGCGCGGCGAGCAGGCCGCGCCGCGCGCGGCGTCCTGACGCCGACGCCCGCGACCTCGAGCGCACGCCAGGCCGCATTGGAGAGCGCATGCGCGCCGAGCATCCCCTGCGCGACGCGCACCGGCGCCTCGCGGCCGGGGGCGCCCGAGACCGGCGCCCTCGCCCGGAACACGCAGAACTCGACGTCGCGGTGCGACGTCACGTGCACGAACGATCCGACGGCATCGAAGCGCTCGCAGCGCGTGCGCGCGAGCGCGGCCGGGTCGTCATGCTCCGAACCCTCGACCGTCGGGGGCTGCATCATCGACGCCCACAGCCCGCGCTCGGGACGGCGCTCGAGCAGGACGCCGTCGGCACCCGCATCCACCAGCACCGCCCACCGGAGCGTGCGGCGCCGTGCCGGGCGCTTTGGCAGCGGCACCTCGCCCTGGCGGCCTGCGGCCCGCGCTGCGCACGCATGCGCCACCGGGCAGCGCGCGCAGTCCGGGGTCCCGGGCACGCACACGGTGGCGCCGAGTTCCATGAGCGCCTCGTTGGTGACGCCCGGTGCGGCGCACGCCTGCACGAGCGACCCAGCCTGGCGCCACGCCCACCGTTCGGTGGCAGGGTCCCCCATCCGCCCGGGTGCGTCGGCGAGCCGGCACAGCACGCGCGTGACATTGCCATCGACCAGCGGGACGCGCTCACCGTGCACGATGCTTGCGATGGCGGCGGCCGTGTAGCGACCGATCCCTGGCAGCGCCTCCAGCTCGGCGGCAGAGGCCGGCACCTCGCCTCCGTGGCGCTCGACGATCGCGCGCGCCGCCGCGTGGAGCAGGCGCGCGCGGCGGTAGTACCCAAGCCCTTGCCATGCGGCGAGGACGTCCGGCTCGGGCGCGGCGGCCAGGACCGCGGGCCCGGGAAACCGCGCGATGAACCGCTCGAAGGCCTCGATCACCCGGCTCACCTGGGTCTGCTGCAGCATGACCTCGCTCACGAGCGCCCGGTAGCCCGAGCGCGGATCGCGCCACGGAAGCCGCCGGGCGGCGACCCGAAACCACGCTTCCAAGGCCTCCGAAACGGCCTTTGGGTCGGAAACGGGGCCGAACGAACCGGCGTCCGGGAGCGGGTCGGAACCGGGCGGGAGGGGCGTGCGGATCGACATGGGACCCGGGCGCGCTTGCCGAGCACGCCGCGAGCCGGGTAGCGTACGCACCTTCCCCGTCGACCTGCGGCCCGCCCGGGCCCGGCGGCCGGATACGAGGCACACGGACCATGGCCAAGCTGTTCTATACGCTCGAAGAGGCGGCCCAGAAGCTGGGCAAGTCGACCGATGAGGTCATGAACATGGCCCGCTCGGGCCAGCTCCAGGACCTGAAGGACAAGGGCGAGACGCTCTTCCGCCGGTCCGCCATCGACCAGCTCGCGGGAGCCACCGACGGCTCGGGGTCCTTCAACCTCGACAACCTCGACCTCGGCAGCGAAGGGAGCAGCATGGAACTGGCCGGCAGCGATGTCGGCGACCTCGGCGACCTGCGCCTCGAGGACAGCACCGCCGGCGCGCCCTCGCCCGTTGCCTCCGCGCCTCGCGCGGGCACCCCGGCGAACGACGACATGCCGCTGGAGCTCGACCTCGGGGGCGACGACGCGCTCGGTCTGTCCGATGACGACGGCGGGCTGAACCTGGCCGACTCCGGCTCGATGGTCGCCGCCAGCGGCGCGGACGAGTCGATGGGCCTGGACGACCTCGCGCTGGTCGACGACGAACCGGTCGCGGCGCCGGCTCCCGCGCGCCCCGCCCCCGCGCCCGCGGGCCGCGGAGGCAGCTCGATCGGCCTCGATGCCGGAAGCGGCGCGAGTTCCATCGTCGACGAACCCGCCGAGCGCAGCTCCGGCGGATCGATGGTCTTCGACGCCGGCGCGCAGCTCGAAGCGGTCGGCGGCGGAAGCGGCCTGCTCGACATCTCGAGCGACGAGAGCTTCTTCGGCGCGCAGATGATCGAGGAGAGCATGAGCGGCGACGATGCCGCCGAGATGCCTGCGGACGCCGGGGAGCTGTTCGGCGGCGATGCCGCCGCCGGCGACGTGGCCGAACCGGTCACGGTCGGCACGGCCCCCGCGGTCGCCTTCGGGACGCAGGCGCTTGCCGAGGCGCGCGACCCGAAATTCTCGGGTTTCGCGGGCGGAGCGCTCGTCGTCGCCGCCCTTGCGATGGTCGCGATGGGCTGGGCGGTCGCCGAGATGATGCTCGGCAACTACACCGACGTCGCGAAGATGATCGCCGAGAACTGGATGTACGTGCTCGGAGGCGGAGCCGCCGGCGTGCTGGTCTTCGGCGGCGTGGGCCTCGGCATCGGCAAGGCCGTCGGCTGATCGCATGCTGCTGACCCGCTACGGGATCAGGGAATGGGGCATCATGACCCTTGTTGCCGCCGCCTTGGTGGCCGCGGCGGTCGCGTTCTCGCAGTGGGTGATCGCGTCGGTGGTCTTCGTTGCGTGGCTCGCGGGCGTGTCGTTCTTCCGTGACCCGCTGGGCCGCCGGCCCGCGACCGATGCACCGAACGACATGGTGAGCCCGGCCGACGGGAAGATCTCCGCGATCCTCGACGTGGACCACCATGCTGCCACCGGCGGCCCTGCGAAGGTCGTGCGGATCTTCCTCAGCGTCCTCGACGTCCACGTGAACCGATTCCCGTGCGACGGCACGGTGGCCACGATCGTGCATGCGGACGGCAAGTACCTCGACGCACGCACCGAGGAGAGCGCGCGCGTGAACGAGTCCAACGTCATCACGCTCGACACCGCCTCGGGCGAGCGGATCGGCGTTCGCCAGGTGTCCGGAGCCATCGCCCGGCGCATCGTGTGCGCGGCGGCCATCGGCGACCGCGTGCGCCGCGGCGCGCGTTTCGGGATGATCAAGTTCGGGTCGACCACCGAGCTCATCCTGCCGCGACCCGCCGACGTGAAGGTCCACGTGAAGGTCGGGGACCGCGTCACGGGCGGCGTCACGATCCTCGCCACGCTCCGCGCGCCCGGTTCGGGCGCCGGCTGAGACGGGCATCGGGCGCACCCGCGCCGGGCCAGGTCAGTCCGAGTCGGTTCGGGGCCATTCACCTGCCCGTCGCACGACGATCCGCGAGATGCGGTCGATGTGCTCGCCGAGCAGCGCCGCGATCGACGCCAGCGTCTGGGCCGCGTTCGGCGGCCACGCGGAATCCTCGTCCTGGAAGACCATCAGCGCCCCGTACCGCTCGCCGCGATGGACCATGGGCGCCATGATCGCGCGACGGCCGGCCAGCACGCCTCCGCCCGGAGGAGGAACCGTGACCGCATCGAGCGCGCGCTCGAACTCCGTGGCCACCGCCTCGGTCCCGAGGAGCGGGCAGGTCTCGCGCGCAAGGATCCCGAGCGAAGCCTCGGCCTCGGCCCGCCGGACGTCGTTTGCACCGTAGGCGGCGAGCGCATGGTCTCCGCGCCCGTTGCACAGCCAGATGGCCGAATTGGCGGGGCGGAACCGGGCCAGCAGGTGCTCCGTGGCGACGGTGAGCATCGACTCCATGTCCAGGTCACCGCACAGCACGCCGCGAAGCTCGGCCGCCGCGACGGCGGCATCGGTGCGCGCGTCGATAGCCTCGAACGCGGTCACGAAGTCGTCGCCCACGGTCCGCAGGCGATCACGCGCGGCGGCAAGTTCGGCACGCGCCGCGGCACGGCTCTCGGCAAGCCGGCGGACCAGGCGCTCGAGCCGCGCACACCGCAGTCCCAGGTCACCCGAACGGGCGGTGCCACCAGGCCCGCGCGAAGGCGCGGCGGATGCGTCGGGTGCAGTACGGGTACGTCGGCGTGCGGGCATGGCACCCGGCTCATCGGAGCGCCAAGGACCCGACTTCAGGCGACCACCCCGGATCCGCCCGTCACAGCCTGAACTTATCTGGACGATGATCCGGGGCCGTGCCGAGCTTCCCAGAGCGTGACGGCTTCGGGCGGGCGCGGATAGCGCGGAGCGAGGCACTCCGGGCGTTCCACTGACGTGCCGCGCCCCAGCATCCATGCTCCCACCTCAAGGCACGCACCCGCGGACCACCGTGCGTCGAGCACGCCGCTCGGCGCCATGGCGGCCCATGCGGGCCCGGCATGGGCGTCGACGAACAGCGTGCCCACGACGCCGGATGCGGGGGTTGCGAGCCCGGCTTCGGCCTCGATGGGCATGCCATGCTCCACCCGGACGATGGTGCGCCATGCGTCCGATCCCTTCGATGCAGTGATGACCGTGGCCACCGCACCGTCGTCGGCGAGCCACGCACGGTCGCGCACGGCCGTGCGGACCGCGACCACGGCCGAGGGCACCGCGACCAGGCGGCAGCCCGTGACGTCGGCGAGCGCCATCGCGGTGGCGCAGGCGACGCGCAGGCCGGTGAACCCGCCCGGGCCCTCCGAGACTGCGATCGCGGCGAGGTCGCGCGGGGTCAGCCCGTGGCGCGCAAAGAGCGCGGCCACAGCATGCATCAGGTGGTCGGCGCGGTCGTCCGACGGCGGCACGTCCGATTCGTCGATGGCGGCACCCGTGTGCGGCCGAAGCGCCACGCTGCCCGCGCGCTGCGAGAGTTCGATCGCGAGGAAGGCGCCGGCCATGGCCGTCAGCCCCCGCTCCCGGCGTAGGCCGACAAGGGCACGCAGCGCGAGAGCAGCGTGAACGCGTCCGGGCAATCCTCCGCGAGGTCGACCGTGACGACGCGGCCGGCGTCGTGGTCCGAGTTGAGCGCCAGCAGGTTGGCTGCCTGCGCCTCGGCGCCGGTCTCGACGTAGGCATGGCCGAGCACGAAGGTGCGGACGCCCCACGCCTCCGCGAGCGTCGTGAGCACCGTGCGGTCCCATCCCCTGCCCCACACCATCTGCCACGCGGCACCCTTCCACAGCTGGTAATCCGCATCGACGAGCGGGCGGTCGAGCACGCCGAGGTCGAAGCCAGGCAGGTCAAGCGGGCTCGGGAGCGAGTGACTCAGCATCAGGCCGTTCGCGCACCGCACCGCGAGCGGCAGCGCACGCACGAACCGGCCGATCGCCTCCTCGACCTCGGCCGCATCGTCGCCGAACGCCCAGTCGAGGCCAAGGTCGAAGAGCTCGAGGTTGTCGCCCGCGCCCTTCGTGACGGGATGTCGGAACGCCTGCGCAAGCTCGTGGTTCGCGAGCACGATGTGCACCTGTCCCGGGTGGTCGAGCACCAGGCCCGCGGCCTTGCAGAGGATGCGGTAGCTGAGGTCCACGCCGCTCACCAGGCGATCGCCGTGGATGAGTTCATGCAGCACCAGGTGGTGGTCGGGGGACTCCTCGAGCCGCGCAAGCTGACGCGTGACCTCGAAGTGCACGGGGTTGTCGTGCATGTCGCCGGTGAGCAGGATGCGGCCGGCACGGCCGAGCCGCACCGAGGACCCGCGGCGGGTCGGGTGCGCCCGCATCACCCCCGCGGCCTCGTCCAGCAGCCCCGCGACCGCCCGGGCGTCCTGCATCGAGATCGGGGGACGCCCCGCGCTCATGGGACCACCGTCACCGCGACGAAGGCGGGCCCGCGCCCGGTGGGGGTCTCGATCATCACGGGCACGTAGCGTGGGCCGGGCCGGCCCGCCGCCGGCGTGAACCGGAACGTCACGTCCACGAAGTCCTCGCCGCGCTTCGTGGCCGACACGAGCTCGGCCGTGCCCTCGCCGCCGGGGACGGCGACGGCACGCACGTCGCCCCAGGCCGGAGCTGTGACGCGGCCCTGCGCGGCGGGATTGAGGTGCTCGATCGCCACCTTGAGTTCGACGGGCGTTCCTGCCTTGATGGCGCCCGCAAGCACGATGCTCTCGGGCACGAACCAGAACCGTGCGTTGCGCTCCATGTCGAACCGGGAGCCGGTGGTTTCATGGCGCAGGCGAAGCGGCACCTGCGGGCAATCCGGACGGTCCGTGTCAATGACCCACCACTGCGGCAACTGGCCGGGCGCCATGTCCTGCAGGCGCCACGAAAGCCGGTACGACGCCGCGGGCGGGTCCTTCGCCGGATCGTGCCCGACGAATCGGGGCGCACGCCCTCCGGCGGACGTGATGCGGAACGGCTTGCCGTCGACGCTCGCTACGGCGATCTCGCGTTCCTGGGCACCCTTCAGCGCGTCGACGTATGCAGGGGTCACGCGGACGGGAAACGTCACATCGGCCTGCATGCGGGCCTCGACGATGCCCGGAAGCCCCTGCACGCTGATCATCACCTTGGCGTCCTTGATTCCGGGCGAGGACGGCACGGCGAGCGCCGCGGCCAGCTCCAGCGACTCGCCGGGTGCGAGCGTGCGGCCTGCGATGTCGGAGATGTCGGTGCACTTGCAGCTCGGCTGCGCGCGCAGGATGGTGAGCGGCGCGGCGCCGACGTTGCGAAGCGTGAATCGCGTCGGGTGCTTGGTCGACGGGGCGACCACGCCGAAGTCGACGAGCGGCGGCTCTACCGCAAGCGGCCCTCCTGCGTGCGAGGGGAACGAGGCCGCGGCGGCGAGGACGATCGCGATCAGTGCGCGGAGCATCAAGCCAGTCTACGGACGCGGGAAACGCGCACGGCGCGCCGGGACCGGCGCGCCGTGCGGAACGAGCAGGTTTCCGCGGGGTTTCCGCGTCAGATGGTCCAGAGCGAGAGCAGCACGCCGAGGTCGAGGCCGTCGACCGCGCCGTCGCCGTTCATGTCGGACGGGCACCCCTGGCACGCGCCCCAATTGCTGAGGAGGACGCCAAGGTCCGCGCCGTTGACGACGCCGTCGTCGTTGAAGTCGCCGGGGGCCGGAGGCGGAACGCACGGGCCGTCGCCGTCGGTCGGGATGATCTTGAAGACCTGCCCGCCGTGGTCCACGATGTACAGCTCGCCGTTGGCGTCCTCGCCGAACGACGCGATCTGGTTGACGGTCGCACCCTCGATGGACGGGGTGAGCTGCGAGGTGCGATCGGTGAAGGCGGTCTTGACTCCGTTCTCGTACCGGAAGGACCAGTACTTGCCCGAGCCGTAGTCGGCGAAGAGGTACGTGCCCTGAAGCGCCGGCAGGCGGCACCCGCGGTAGACGTAGCCGCCGGTGAGCGAGAAACCGTCAGTGCGGGGGTACGTGTGGACGGGAGCGGTGAGCGAAGGCGAGCCGAACGTGCAGCCGGACAGGCCCGTGTTCAGCGTGCCTTCGGTGCAGCGCCAACCGTAGTTGCGGCCGCCGGCGGCGCTGGCGGGCTGGAAGTTGATCTCCTCCTGCGCGTTCTGGCCGACATCGCCGATCCACAGGTCACCGGTCTGACGGTCGAACGAGCAGCGCCACGGGTTGCGCAGGCCGTACGCCCAGAACGTGCGCTGCACGGTGGTGCTGCTGGTGGCGTAGGGGTTGTCGGAGGGAATCGTGTAGTACGGCGCCGCGCCCCCAACCGTGGGCTTGATGCGGTGCATCTTCCCGAGCTGGGTGGTCAGGCTCTGCCCCGCGCCATTGGGGTCGTTGCCGCTGCCACCGTCGCCGGTGGCCATGTACAGGTTGCCGTCCGGTCCGAAGCTGATCCAGCCGCCGTTGTGGTTCGTGAAGGGATCGGACCACGACATCATGGTCGTGAGGCCGGCGTTCGCGACGTTCGGGTTGGCCGAGACCGTTCCGCGCGCAAGCACGTTGGTGCTGGAGCCGGTGTAGTAGACGTAGAACTGGCCGTTCGTCGCGTAGTCCGGGTCGAACGCCAGGCCGAGCAGGCCGCGCTCGTCGCTCGTGGACGTTCCGCCGGCGACCGTGATGGTCATGAACGGCGTCGTGAGCAGCGTGTTCGTCGTCAGGTCGAAGACGCGGATGCGTCCGCCCTTCTCCAGGATGAAGAGGCGGTTCGTGTCGCCGGGGGCGTGGGTCACGAACGTCGGGAAGGTCAGACCGGTCGCAACGATGCGCTTGGTGCGCATGGCGACGGTCTGTGCCTCGGCGGGCATCGAAACGACGAGGGCAGCGGTCAGGGCAGCGACGGTGGCGAAGGCCTTCATGGGGGGTTCTGTCTCCGAGTCTTGGATCGGTTAGGGAAGCTGCCAACAATACGCGCCGCACGCTCGGCGGATCGCAATCACCCGGAAAGATGTTCTCGGAAGGTGGGCCGGGCAACCACGGAACGCGTGCAATCGCAGGGAATTGGATCCATCGGGGCGAATCGGCTGCCGAAGGCCGCGCCGGCCGGATCCCGCAGGTTTTAGGACCCTGCGGCGCGCCCCCTGGCCACGCCGTCCGCGGCGTCGGCGAGCACGTCGGACGCCCGCCGGAGGGCCGCGTCGAGCCGGTCGAGCGCACGGCCCATGCGCCGGAGGGCCTCCTCGACACGCCCGCGATCGCCGGACTCGGTGGCCTCGGCCAAGAGGGGCAGCATCTTCGGCGCGTACCCGTTGTCACGATCGGTGGCGCAGAACAGGCTGCGGAACCACGGGCGTCCATCGAGTCCGGCAGGATCGACCCAGGCCCGGTCGAGGTCCAGGAGCGCCGCATCGAGCTGCGCACGCGCCGCGGCACCGAGCGCGGGTGCAGCCGAGACGATGGCTTCGTCGACGCGCGCACCCGCGGAGGCGAGCGCCGCCGCGCGACGGGTGAGCGCATCCACCGCCGCCGCGGCCGACGCATCGGCGGTGCGGGCGCGGACCGCCTCGAGCAGGCGCGCTGCCTCCGAGCCGTGCCGTGCACACGACAGCGGAACGACGGGCGAGGCCGCAAGCTCCGCGACGACGGCACACGTCAGCCGCGTGACCATGAGCGCCGACGCATAGTCGGCCCCCACCGTCGAGCGGTACCAGGCGAGCGTGTCGTAGTTGGAGTGGTAACTGGTCCCGGGCGCGCCGCCTGCGCCGATCGCGATGGAGGCGACGCCAAGGTGGCACACGAAGCCCACGTGGTCGGACCCTCCACCGAGGTCGCCGATCGCGGGCGACGTGCGCCCGCCCGCGCACATGCGGTCATGCACGGTCTCGTCGGCGGCGCCGCCGGGCTGCGGCACGCGCACCGATGCACGGATGAAGGCGTCGCGGATGGACGGCGAGGCCGAGGCCGACGCGTTCAGTCCCATCGACGCCATGTCGAGGTTGACGTACGCGACGCCGTTGCGTGCCAGGCGCTCGCGATGCGCCTCGCACCACTCGGTACTGCCGATGATGCCGAACTCCTCGGCGCCCCACGCGGCGAAGACGAGGGTGCGGTCGGGCGCAAGGCCCGCACGGGACGCCTCCGCGAACGCGCGCGCGCACTCGAGCAGCACGATGGTTCCGGCGAGCGGATCGGCCGCGCCGAACCCCCACGCGTCGTGGTGGCAGCCGACGATCACCCACTGGTCCGGATGCACGCGGCCCGGGATGAGGCCAATGATGTTCGACGAGGGCCGCAGATCGCGGTCCTGTTCGACCTTCACCCGCACGCGCAGCGCGTCGCCGCCCTCGAGCCGGTACGGGAACGGGATGCCGCCCGACCAGCCCGCGTCCTTGGGCACTTCGGCGCCCGTCATTCGCCGCATGATCTCGGTGGCGGCCGCGTAGCCGATCGGCTGCACCGGGATGCGCGGAATGCCCGCGCCCTCGAGCGCGCGCCGCGCGGCACCGTCCACCGAGGGTCGCATCGGGGTCGTCGGGTCGCCGGGCTGGTCGTCCGCAAGCACCGAGCCGCGCTGGATGCACGTCTCGTTGGCCCAGCCGCCCTCGGGCCACACGGGGCCCTTGGCGGCCCCGGAGTCCGCCGGGTCGGTGTAGATGAGAAGCGCCGCCGCGCCGGCTTCCTCGGCGAACTTGGCCTTGAAGCCACGGAAGTTCCCGCCGTAGCGCGCGAGCACGATCTTGCCCCTGCAGTCGACGCCGAGCGCGCGCAAGCGCTCGAAGTCGGACTTCGTGCCGTAGTTGGCGTACACGACGCCGGACGTGACGTCGCCGCTGGCGCTGTACGCGTTCCATCCGAACGTCAGGCCTGGGTGGGCGGTGGCGGGATCCTCTGCAAGGTTGCGCTCGGTGACCGGAAGGCCGATCACGCCGCGGCGGCCACCCGGGGCGGGCGGCGAGGCAGGCGCCGCATCGGTGGCCTCCACGATCTCGACCAGCGCGGACCTGGGCTGCGGCAACGGGGCGACGAAGTCCTCGACGACCGTGCGGAGCCCCAGGGCGACGAACGCGTCGCGGATCCGGCGAATGGTCCGCTCGTCGGCCTCGGTGCCGGCGACGTGCGGCTCGGACCCGAGCAGGTCGTGCCATGATGCGAGCCGATCGGCGCGCGGCGACTCCACGGCGCGCGCCACGAGCGCGAGTTCGGGGAAGCGGCCGTCGACGTGGCCCGCTCCGAGCGCGGCATCACGCGCGACGACCCCGACCAGGGCCGCAAGCCCAGCCACCAGACGCGAACGCCGCGCGTCGATCAATGCGCGCCCGCGGCTCCCGCCGCGCCCTTGGCGGTGCCGAACACCTGCGGCCACGGATTGGTGCCGTGGCAGGCGCGGCCGGTCTTCGTGACGTAGTCCTGGTGGTAGTCCTCGGCGGCGTAGAACGTGCCGCCTTCGGCCACCTGCGTCACGATCTTCTTCCCGCCGAAGCTGCCGGCCTTCGAGAGTTCCTCGATGAACGCGCGCGCGGCCGCAGCCTGTTCCGGAGACGAGCAGAAGATCGCCGACCGGTACTGGTCGCCCACGTCCGGGCCCTGCCGGTTCAGTTGCGTGGGGTCATGCATCATGAAGAAGCCCTCCAGCAGCTGTCGGTAGGTCACCTTCGACGGGTCGAACACCACCTTCACGACCTCGGCGTGGCCAGTGTCGTCGTAGCACACCTGCTTGTAGGTCGGGTCCTTGGTGCGGCCGCCCATGTAGCCGCTCTCGGCGGCCGAAACGCCCGGGCACAGCGAGAACCAGTGCTCGATGCCCCAGAAGCAGCCGCCGGCGAAGTAGGCCACCTGCATCGACGATGGTGCGGCGGTCGGCGATCCGGATGCACCGCCTGACGCCGCGGCGGCTTCGCCGCGCGCGAGTCCCGCGGGGTCCTTCGTCAGCGCGTCGGCCGGCAGCGTTCCCTTGTCGTAGAACGTGAGCGCCGCCGAGTTCAGGCAGTACCGCAGCCCGGTCGGGCGGGGACCGTCGTCAAACACGTGCCCGAGGTGCGCACCGCAACGGGCGCAGTTGATCTCGGTGCGGACCATGCCGTGGCTGGCGTCGGACTTCTCGGAGACGTGCGCCGGATCGACCGGCGAGTGGAAGCTGGGCCAGCCGGTGCCGGAATTGAACTTGTGCTCGCTGGAGAAGAGCGGCAGCGCGCACACCACGCACACGTAGGTCCCCTGCTTCTTGTTGTCGAGCAGGTTGCCGCAGAACGCGGGCTCGGTGCCGGCGTTCTGGGTGACGCGGTAGGCCTCGGGGTCGAGCTTCGCAGCAAGCTCCTTCACCTTCGCGGGCGGGAGCGGCGTCACGTCGTAACCGGCGGCGGAACGGGACGTGGTCGAGGAAGGCTGGGTGGGCATGGTGGTCTTGGGGGTGGCGGCGGGAAGCGTTGAACCGCCCGATGGCGCCTGGGGGCCACGGTCGGCGCATGCGGCCGATGCGAGTGCCAGCGCGCAGGCGAGCATGACGGGACGGGCGATGGGTCGGAACATGGGGCGCATGGCGGGCGTGTCTCCTGGGACCGGGGAAGGATAGGGCTGTTGGTACCTTCCGCTTCCCTTTTCCCCGACATGCCGTTCGCCGCCCTCGCCATCGCCATCGGTTCGCTTGCCCAGGCGGACCCCGCCCCGGCGCCGACGTCCCGGCCCGAGGGAGTCGTCCAGGACGAGGCGATGCGCCAAGGAGGTGCGTCGGACACGCTGCGCGAACAGGCATCCCCGCCGCCCAACGAAGGTCCGGGACCGTTCGAGCGCCAGCCGGGGTTCCACCTGTTCCCCACCGAGCCCGCGCGCATGATGCCGTACCTGGCGCAGGCCAACCTCTACAACAGTGACTGCCTGAAGGAGGGCGCGGTCTTCGAGCACGACCCGCTGTCCGAAGCCGCGCAGGCATTGAAGACGGCGCTCGCGAGCATCGGCATCAACTACGCGCTGTGGCAGTCCTACACCTTCGCGGGGCAGACGGGCAGCGTGCAGGGAACGCGCGAGGTGTTCAACTACTACTCAGCCAACCTCTACGGCACCTGGGCCATCTTCGACTCCGACGAGATGGGCGGCACGGCGGGATGGCTCACGCTCGCGGCGTCGGGAGGCACCGGCCTCGGCTACGACGCGAACGACGAGTCGCCGAGGGCGTCGGCGGGCACGCTCGGCTTCCCGCTGGGCGTCGACTACGGCGACCAGATCTTCCTGTTCCAGCTCGCGTGGCAGCAGTCGTTCCTGGACGGCCAGCTCGTCGTCACGGCGGGCTACCTGGACCAGGAGAACTACATGGATCTGAACACGTACGCGAACAACCAGTACAACCAGCTGCAGAACTACGAGTTCGTCACGCCAAGCGTGTTCCCGATCTCGTTCCAGTCGATGGGGGCGGTGGTGCAGTGGCAGCCCGTGGACTGGTTCTACTTCATGTGCTGCACGGCGGCGAACAACACGCCGCCGCGGCAGTCGCCGTTCGAGGGCGTGTCGCTCGACAACTGGACCAGCGTGTTCGAGTTCGGCTACGTCTACGAGGACCTGCTCGGCCTCGGACCCGGCGTGTTCCGTGCGGAGCCCTACTACGCGACGGTCAATGGATCGGGCGGCGCAGGGCTCGTGTTCAACGTCGAGCAGAGGCTCGGGAAGGAACTGCCGCTCGGATTCTTCGCTCGCGCCGGCTGGGGAAACCCGAACGTCACGCAGCTCCTCGGCACGCAGGCCAGCTTCGCGGGCGGGCTGGTGTTGACGGGCCCCACGCCGACCACGTTCTTCAAGGGCGAGCAGGCGTATCTCGCGGGCGGCTTCTGGTGGCTTGAGTCGGCGCAGCCGGCCACGCTCGGGCAGTCCGAGTACGGGTTCGAGCTCACCTACGTGCTCCAGCTGACGCCCACGCTCACGCTGCAGCCCGACCTGCAGGTGATGATCGACCCCGTGAACAACCCGACGTCCGACGCGGTGGTCGAGATGACGGTACAGCTGAACATGACGTGGTGAACATGGCGCCGGGCGCGACGTTCACGGCACGCGGACCGTCACCTCGGCCGTGAAGGCCGCCGAGGGGTCGTAGCGCTCGGCGAGCACGCGGTCGATCGTCGCGCGCAGGCGCGGCACGCGGCCCTCGAAGATCGGTGCGCCGGCGTGGATCACTCGCACGTCCTTGTCGAGGTCGAGCATCGCGTCGTCAAGCCGCACGCGCAGCTCGATGCCCGCGGGCGCCTCCACGATGCGGACTTCCTGCCCGGATCGCTCGGCCACGATGCGCTGCCCCGCCTGCGGACGGTCCACCGCCAGCCAGTAGAAGCGCCCGTGCGTGACGTCGTCCTGCAGCCACACGACCTTCGCCGGGCGCGGATCGCGCCGGTACTTCGCCATCCACGGGAGCGCGTCGGCATCGAGGCCGTCCATCCAGTGGCCCTTGCCCGGACGCACCTTCACGTCGTGCACGTATGCGCCCGGGTCGGCCTTGGCGAGCTCGTCGAGCATCCGACCCCAGTTCGCCGCGATCGAATTGCGGTCGAACGCGCCGTCGAGCGCCCCGACCTGCAGGTTGAACGGCAGGTTGCGCAGCCCGTCGGGCTTCGTCTCGTTGGGGTGCCCCGCCATCATCGCCGCTGCGGCGAAGCAGTCGGCCATGCGTGGTGCCAGCTGGTAGACGCCGTCGCCACCCGCGCTGTAGCCCATGAGATACACGCGGTCCGGGTCGACGCCTTGGCACATCACGAGGTTCTCGATGAGGCGCTGGAACAGGTCGTCGACGTGCCCCTGGTGCCACAGGTTCCACTCGTTGGTCGGCGCGCGCGGCGCCACGTAGACGCCCTCGGCGGGCCGGTAGAGCCGCTTCTGGTTCTCCCATTGCTGGTCATTGACCGGCGCCGGAGCGCCGCCGCCTCCGTGCATCGAGATCCAGAGCGGCCGCTTCTGCTTGGCCTTGCCGAACTCCGCGGCCCAGATGCGCATCCCGGTGCCGTTGGCCGAGATGGTGCCGGACTTCAGCTCGGCCTGGCGCTTCTCGCGCTGGTCCTTCTCGATGGCCCGCAGCGACGCCTTGATGGCGGCCTCAGCGTCCTTGCGCGAGAGCGCGGCGCCGTCGCCACGCGCCGCCGGAGCTCCCAAGGCCGCAAGCAGCGCGATGGCCAGGCCGACGATGGCGACGTTCTTCATGGCGGACACGCTACGGGATCACCGATCCCGCGCCAAGCGCGATCGCTCCCATCCAGCGGCATCGCGCGCGGAGGGTCGCGACGGGTGGAGTGCGCGGCCGGTTGCGCCGCGCGCGGCGAGGTCGTCGGCACGCGAAGCATCACCCTTCGCCCGCGCTACGGCCGCGGCGAACTCAAGTGCCTCGCGGTACGACGGCGCAAGCTGCAGCGCGACATCGAATGACTGCGCTGCATGGTCCAGTTCGCCGCCCCACGCCAGCGCTGCGCCCAGCAGCCAGTGGACCTGGGGAAGCACCATCGATCGTTCCGCCGCGTCCAGCGCATGCTCGGCGGCGGCCTCGAAGTCACCCGACTCCAGCGCCGCAAGGGACGCCGCGGCATGGGTTTCGGCAAGCCCAGGCGCATGCGTGACGGCACGCGCGGCATGGGCGCGCGATGCGTCCCATCGCCCAAGACGTGCGTTGAGCTCCGCGAGCGTGCGTGCCAGTTCCGGGCGGGCGCTCACCGTCCGCTCGAGTTCATCGAGGCGCATCGCGGCCTCTGCTCCGCGACCGAGTGCCGCGAGTGACGCAACCGAAAGAGCCACGTGCTCGTGCGAGTCCGGTGCGGCCGCGCGCCAGGCATCGCACGACACGATGCACGCTTCATGCTGCCCCGCCGCACCCTGTGCGTGGGCCAGTGCCGACAGGTATCGAACGTCACCAGGACGCTCGTTCACCAGTTCCGCCAGAACCGGAATCGCCTCCTCGGGCCGACCGGTGGTCGAGAGCACCCCGGCCAGGTTGAAGCGCGTTTCGCGCCGCGTGAGTTCCACCAGCGCGCGCTGGTCGTCGCCCGTGTCAGCCATGTAGCCAAGGTCGATCAGCTGCCGCAGCGCGTCGGCAGCCTCGAACGGGTCCATCCGCATCTCGGGCGGGTGCTCGCCGGCGTCGCCCGGCTCGGCGTCCCAGCTCGGGATCGTCGCGGACGCGGGCGCGTCGACGAACGCCTCGGCGACCACGCGACCGTCCATGTCGGCGCCCATCGGCAGCCCCAGCGCCGCCAGTGCGGTCGGCGCGACGTCGAGGATCGTGGGCGCCGCGATCCGTTCGCCCGCCCGGAAGCCCGGACCGGCGAACACGGAGATTCCCAACGCACGATGCCATCGGCTTTCGAGCGCAGCACGCTCCTCCTTCGTGACGTCGAGGATGACCGGTCGCTCGTCGCCCGAGTGGAAGCCGTGGTCGGACACCAGGATCACCGAGGTTCCCGGGCCGCATGCGTCGAGCAGTTCGCCGAGCAAGGTGTCATGCCGGCGGTACACGCGGTCCATGACCTCACCGTAGAGGCGCAGGTCGGCGGGCTTCACGTGCTGCATCCGCGGCGCGCGGTACTCCATGAAATGGTGCCCGATCGTGTCGATGGTGTCGTGGAACACCATCGCGCAGTCCCATGCGCCGCCGCACACCACCTCGAGTGCCGCCGCGTGCAGGCTGAGCATGCGCGCGTACTCCTTGGCAAGCGTGGCGGGGCGCGCATCACCGCGCGCAGCCTGGGCCACGTCAGGCAGCAGGTCGCGCAGGCGTTCGCGCCCGATGTCCGCAGGCCCCGTGCGCGAGCGCGCGATGCGGGCTTCCAGGTCCGCCGCCGCGCCCCGCCCACCGACCAGCCCGGCCACCACCGGCCACGCCGCCCCGGCCGTGGAGGGCGCCTGCTCCATCAGGAGGTTCGAGACGCACGCGCCCGAGATCGGCTCCGCCGGGTGCGACGCGTACCAGCCCACGGCATGGACGCGCAGGCCGGGCAGCGTCAGCATGTTCCAGAGCGCGCGCGTGCGTCGGCTGGTGCTCGCCGCCACGCGGACGCCCTCGCCCGAGGGACTCGGCTCGACGAAGTTCAGGATGCCGTGCCGGTCGGCGGTCTTGCCGGTGGCGATGGACGACCACAGCAGCGGCGACAACTTTGGTTCCAGCGTGCGCAGGTCGGCGCGGGTGCCCTGCGCCACCAGTCGGGCCAGGTTCGGCATCTGCCCGCGCGCAAGCAGCGGGTCGATCACCTGCCAGTCGGCGGCGTCCCATCCAAGGAGGAGCAGTCGTTCGGCGCAGCGCGGCATCAACCCGGAATGCTACGAAACGCGCGCGGGCAGCCGTGGTGGCTGCCCGCGCGAGGAAAGCAAGTGAAGGGAATGCGCGTGCTGGCGATGCGCTCAGCGCCGACGACGACGTGCCGCGATGCCGGCGGCCGCCAGAAGCGGAAGGACGCCAGGGGCGGGGATGTCCACCACGATGGCCGCGCCAGGCGCATCCTCATAGGCGATCTTCTTGATGCGCCAACTGTCCACCGTGGCACCGAACTCGACCGTCATGTAGCCGAAGTGGCTCACGTTGAAACCCGGATTGTTGTTCTTGAACTTGAAGCCGCTCGAGTTGCCCGTGCTGTTCAGCTTCCACTGGCCGAGCGCGGACCCGAAGGTCACGGGGCCGCCGAGATCGCTGAACGATTGATTCGAATACACCTGCGTGTCGTTCGGCAGGTTGCCTGCATTGCCGGAGCTACCGGGGAACTGCATCACGCCCCAGTACGAGCCACCGGTGCTCGTGGTCGGGAACGGCTCGATGATGAACTGCCCGCCTGACGAACGCACCTTGATGTCCCAGCCGGTGTTCGCCGTCGAGCTCGACGTGGGGTTCTGGCCGACGCCGGCCACGATGTTGAACGAGATGTAGAGCTCGCCCGTGGACGCCGGACGGGTCCAGTTGACGGTGGTCACCACCTCCGCGGCGTCCGCAGCGCCGGAAACGGACATCGCCGCGGCGGCTGCCGCGACCAACCCCTTCGACCTCTTGATGAAAATGGACATCCCTTTCCTTTCCCTTCTCGTGTTGACGCTCGGTTGAGCATGTCGAGGCCTTCTCAGAGCCAGCGACCCTCGTACTTTGCCCCCATTTCCGGCCAGCGCAAGAAATCCCGCCGAATTCCCGTGCAAAGTCCGTGTTCAGGCGAAGGTCCGCAAACAACGAAGCAGGGGCAGTCCTTTCGGACTGCCCCTGTGGATGCATTCAGTGACTCTCGGTCCGTCGCGTTCAGCGGCGGCGACGGGTGCCGGCCAGACCAGCGACGCCCAGGAGCGCCAGGGCGCCCGGAGCCGGAACTGCGCCAGCGCCAGCCTCGATCGAGGCGCTCGCAACGCTCTCGTACGCGTAATCAACCACCGTGCGCGTCGGCGCGTTGTTGCCGAGACCCGCACTGCCGGCCGCGCCCATCAAGAAGCGCATCCAGCCGTAGTGGGTGGTGCCAGCCGCAGACACGAACTTGAAGCCGATGATGTTCTCCGAGCTGTATGTCCATCCACCATTCAGGCCAGTGGCAGCAGTCGTGCCATAGACATTGCCGG
>CANLMX010000031.1 GCA_947492385.1 Planctomycetaceae bacterium
CTAAGTCGTAACAAGGTAGCCGTAGGGGAACCTGCGGCTGGATCACCTCCTTTCTAAGGGATACCTTAGACCGTGACCGAGAGCGATCTCGTGCACGGGTTCTCAAGTCAACGCAATCTCGTACTGCATTGCAGTTCAGTCGGCCAGCGATGGCCGATCAATGGCGTCCAACTGTTCCTTGACATATCGCCCAGGGTCTCGGTCTCACGACCGGGACCCTGTGCTTTTTCATTGGCTTCTGCCAACGACAATCGCGGGCCCGCCGTCACGAAGACGACGGGCCCGCGAGTTCAGAAAAGGGTCCGCAGTACGTCCACCCACGCGTGTCCGGGGATCGGCAGGGTCGCGCGAAGCGCGTCGCCATGCCATGCCGCCAGGCACGAGCCGCCAACGGACGCGCAGGGCGCCGTCGACACATTTCGTGGTTTGCGAACCTTTCCGTGAGCTGCGCGGCCCAGACCGATCGGGCCGCCGCATGCAACCGACACCGACAACGTAGCCCGAACCCGCCCAGGGGCAAGTGCTTTCTCCGGAGAAACACCCAAGCGCGTCCGATAGCGGACCACGGGCCGTTGCGGCCCTGCGTTGCGGCCCTGCGTTGCGGCCCTGCGTTGCGGCGTGCGAAGTGTCAGTCGTTGAAGCCGCCGATGTACGGCATGGGGCTCGACGAGTTGCTGCCTGCAGAGCCGAACCACGCGCCGTTGCCGATTTCCTCGGCGTCCCAGGCCGGGGTCATGCCCCAGTTCACGAGGTCAGGGTTGCCGGCGACCGTGCCGTTGGCGATCAGTCCTGCGGCGTTTCCGTCGTTGGGGCCGCCGCCTTGGCCCATCGGCGGCGGGTAGCCGGGTCCGTAGTGATGTGTGACCACGGCGTTGCCGTAGGGGTGCACGAACTTGGCCTGTACGTAACCGGGGGTCGGGCTGTCGGCCGCCAGCGCGGGGCCTCCGCCCGAACCCACGGCGTCGGCCGCCGTCGGTCCCGCCATGTGCAGGTGGTACTCAGGCGCGACCGCCTGCGCCTGGAGATCCGCGCGGGACAGTTCGCCTCCGGAGTTGTTGTAGCCCACGCCCGGGGGCAAGCCGTTCGCCGACTGCGTGGGTTGCTGATACCCGAACGCGTTGCCGCCGGTCGCCTGGCCTTCGGCATTCGCCGGGGCGTCCCCTGCGGGCTGGTCCGAGGACTGCGCACCGGGGTCTCCGGCCGCGCCGGGCGGAAGGCTGCGAGTCCCCCCGCCGCTGCCGAACCCGTAGCCCGACTGGCGGGGCGCGGCGTTGGAGGCGGTGGATGCGAGCGCCGCGATGGTCGCCGCGAGGGTGATGGTTCCAATCAGGGTCGTGGCAGTGCGCATCGGCGGATCCTCCTTCCGAAGCGTAGCATTCCCGTCCCCATGCGCATTGCCGTCGCCAGCGACCATGCCGGCTTCCCACTCAAGCAGGAGCTTGTCCCGCTGATCCGTTCGCTCGGGCACGACGTGCTCGACCAAGGCACGCACGGCTTGGACCCGGTCGACTACCCCGACTATGCCGTGGCCGGCTGCCGGGCCGTGCTCGGCGGGGACGCGGACCGGGCCATCCTGTTCTGCGGCAGCGGCGTCGGGATGAGCATCGTCGCCAACAAGCTCCCCGGCATCCGTGCCGGAAACGTCGAAGATCACTACTCCGCGCACCAAGGCGTCGAGCACGACGACATGAACGTCCTGGTCCTCGGCGGCCGCACCACGGGCTCCGCCGTCGCCGCCGAGCTGGTCCGTGCGTTCCTCTCGGCGACGTATTCCGGCGAGCCCCGCCACGAACGGCGCCTGCGCAAGCTGCTCGATGTCGAGGCGCATCCGGAGCGGTTCGTGCCGCAGCCGGCCGCCCGCACCTGACTCACCACGCCACACCCCACCGCGCCACCGTGCGCAGGAGAACCCGAGGAATGCTCTCGTCGACCACCTTCGTCCCGATGTTCGCTTCGCTCGCCGCCGCCGTGGCCCTTGCGAATCCACCGGCTGCAGGCCCTGACTACACCTCGCTTCCCCCCGAGCCCGCGGCCGTGCACAAGCAGCTCAGCGCCGCCAAGGTCACCGCGACCCAGGCCGTCGACGCCGCCGAGAAGGCGATGGGCGGCATGGCCCTCGCCGCGCGCACCCTGGTCACGGGCGATGCGGTCACCGGCTACGAGGTCATCATGTCCGTGAACGGGCTCCAGAAGCGCGTCACGGTCGATGCCACGACCGGCAAGGTCTCTGGCGCCACCCTCACGCTTCCCGCGGCGATCGCCAAGGCGTCCGAAGCCATGAAGGGCGGCCTGGTCCGCGAGGCCACGTACAACATCACCGCCGACCCGCCCGTGGTCGAGGTCGTCATGTTCAAGGACGGGCAGCGCAGCGACATCGTGATCAACGCCATCGACGGGAGCATCGTGAGCAACACCCCCATGAGCCGGTTCCCCGGCGAGGCCTTCACCGGCCAGGTCGTGACCCTTCCCAGCGGCCTGCAGTACGTCGACATCAAGGAAGGCACCGGCGCGCAGCCGGCCGACCGCAACGCCGTGGTAAAGGTCCACTACACGGGCTGGCTGGTCGACGGCAAGAAGTTCGACTCGAGCGTCGATCGCGGCGAGCCGGCCTCGTTCGGCCTCTCGGGCGTCATTCCCGGCTGGACCGAGGGCGTCGGTTCGATGAAGGTCGGCGGCAAGCGCAAGCTGATCGTCCCCTACCAGCTGGCGTACGGCGAGCGCGGCCGCG
Source organism: Planctomycetaceae bacterium (assembly GCA_947492385.1). GTDB lineage: Bacteria > Planctomycetota > Phycisphaerae > Phycisphaerales > SM1A02 > UBA966. Next base: position 2,729 of record CANLMX010000031.1, read on the forward strand.
GCCCGATCCCGCCCAAGGCGACGCTGGTCTTCGACGTCGAGCTGCTCGAGATCCCGAACGCGCCGCAGCAGTGACGGACCGGGGCGCGACCCCGCAACGCGATGGAACCCACGGACCGCCGGCTCAGGCCGGCGGTCCGTCTTTCCGTGCGTCCTCGGGATCGGGCGACGCCACGTGCGGCATCAGCCGGTCGAGCGGGATGGCGACGAATGCCTTCGCGAGCTCCGGGTCGAAGTGCGTGCCACCGCAGCGGCCAATCTCGGCGAGCACTTCGGGCACGGGCCGCCCGGGGCGGTACACGCGTGCGCTCGTCATCGCGTCGAAGCAGTCGGCGATGCACACGATGCGCCCGAGCATCGAGATCGACTCGCCCGCGAGGCGGTTCGGGTAGCCCGAGCCGTCCCACTTCTCGTGGTGCTCGAGCACGCCCGGGAGCACATCGTGCAGCTGCGGGATGTCGCGGAGGATGCGGTGGCCGATCTCGGGGTGTGCCTTGATGAGCGCGAACTCGTCGTCGGTGAGCCGGCCGGGCTTGCAGAGCACGGCCTCCGGGACGCCGATCTTCCCGAGGTCATGCACGATGCCGCAGAGGTAGCTGCGTTGCACCAGGTCCTCGGGGAGCGACGCTGCTTCCGCCAGGAGCCGGGCGAACGTGGCCACCCGGTCCGAGTGGCCGCGCGTGTACGGGTCCTTCGCGTCGATCGCGTTGATGAGCGCGAGCACGGTGCCCGCGAACATCCGCTGCTGTTCCACCGCGAAGCGGTGCTCCATGCTGCTGCGCTCGAGGTTCCCGAGCGCCTGGGCGGCCATGCGCACGAGCGCCCCCGCGACGTTGGCCCCTTCGAGGAGCATGTCCGGGTCGCGCTTCTGCACGCTGTCGAGGTAGAGGAACCCGAGGTTGGTGCCGCCGACCTCGAGCGGGATGCAGATCGCCTGCTGCACGGCCATCCGTTGCAGGCTTGCGCCCATCGTCGAGCCCACGGCCTGCTGGAGGTCGGTGACGACCACCGGTCCCCCTTGGGCCTTGCGGAGCATGCTGCGGCTGAAGCGCGCCTGCGCACCCCCCGCCGACGCGAGCACCTCGGCGTTGCCGTCGCCGAGCGACCGAAGGAACGCGACGTTCTCGAAGCCCGTGGCCTGTGCGACGGCGGAGACCAGCGCGTCGCGAACCTCGGCCTCGCCGGAGGCGCGGTGGATGAGCTCGCCGCCCTTCAGGAGGAGCAGCAGCTGGTGCTGCGCGAAGGTCGCCGGGTCTGCGGCAGTCACCTGCTCGAACGAGCCCTCGATCGCATCGTCGAGCTCGGCGAGCGACGCGCCCTCTTCGAGCGCGACCAGCCGCAGCTGCCAGCCGCCGATGCGCACGAGGTCGCCCGGCGCCAGCGTGAGCCCGATGCCCTTGCTGAGGCGCACGTGGTTCACCGCGGTTGCGCCAGTCGACGCGTGGTTGACGATTCGCCAGCGCCCGGGCTCGCCCGCGGCCGGTGGGACCCACCCAAGCTCGGCATGCAGCCGGCTCACGGTGCGGTCGCCTTCCAGCAGCACCGCGCTGTCCTTTGCGCGGCCGATGCGGATCGGGCCCGGTGGCTGAAGCCGGAAGCGTGCGGCTTGCCCTGGGACGGCGGACACCAGCCAATGTTCGGTCATCGCGCGGAGGGGCTCAGGGGTTCTTGAAGACTTCGTCGGCCTGCTTGGCGACCTCGTCCTGGTACTGCTGGATGCGCCCCTTGGTGCGGACGGCCGCATCGCGTGCCTTGCCGAGCGCGGAATTGCTGCCGCCCTCGGGGATCTGCATGATCCCGGGGTCCGTCTTTGGGTCCTGCGCGACGGGCTGGGGCGGCGGCGGTGCGGCGGCCGGGCGCGGGCTCATCGGCTTGCACCCGGCGAGCGCGGCGGCGGCGCATAAGGTCGCGGCGACGAAGTGCTTCATGCCCCTGATGGTACGTGCGGGCCACGGCGGGGCACCGTGGCCCGGGCGGTGAATCCGCCGACGCCCCGGGCGCGATTCCCTTGGGAGAAGCCCATGAACGACCCCATGATCACCGACCGGATCCCCGCTGCCGACCACCGCCTGCCCGAGGATGGCGTCGGCTGCGGCTGCGGCACGCACGCCGTGCAGCGGACCGATCTCGGGACCTTGGCGGGCGACGGTCATGCGGGCCATGCCGCGCTCGCGCGTGCCGGCCTCGGCGTCGACCACGCGCGCATCGAGCGCGCCGTCCGCGAGATCCTCTTCGCGATCGGCGAGGATCCGGCGCGCGACGGGCTGCGCGACACCCCGCGCCGCGTCGCGAAGGCCTACGCCGAGGTGTTCGGTGGCCTGCGTCAGTGCGCGTCCGAGCACCTCGGTCGGGTGTTCGAGCAGAAGAGCGACGAGCTGATCACCGTGACCGGCATCGGGTTCCACTCGATGTGCGAGCATCACCTGCTCCCCTTCTTCGGGAAGGCCCACGTGGCGTACCTGCCGCAGGGCGGGCGCGTGGTCGGGCTGAGCAAGCTCGCGCGCACCGTCGAGGTGTTTGCGAAGCGGCCGCAGCTCCAGGAGCGGCTCACCGAGCAGGTGGCCGATGCGCTCATGGACCACCTGGATCCCGCCGGGTGCATCGTGATGGTCGAAGCCGAGCACCTCTGCATGAAGATGCGCGGCGTCAAGACCGCCGACAGCGTCATGACGACCTTCGTGCGCCGCGGCGTGTTCCGTAGCGACGAGGCGCGCGGCGACCGCGCGATGGCGCTCGTGCGCGACCTGGCGGCGAAGGTGCGCGTGTGACCGGGGCGCGGGCCGCGATCTTCGACCTCGACGGGACGCTCGTCGACAGCTTCGATGCCCATTGGCGGTCGTGGCACGGCATGTGCGCCCGGCACGGGGTCGAGCTCACGCATGAGCGCTTCGTGCGCAGCTTCGGCATGCGCAATGACCGCATCATCGGGATGTATTGGCGCGAGGCCGGGCACGAGCCGCCGCCGCCGGACGTCGCCGTTCGGCTCGCCGACGAGAAGGAGGCGCTCTACCGCGAGATCGTCGCGCATTCGTTCCCGGCGATGGCCGGCGGGCGCGAGTTGCTTGCGCGACTGCACGCGGACGGGTGGAGGCTTGCGGTCGGCACGAGCGGGCCGCCGGAGAACCTGCGCGTCGCCGTCGACGGGCTCGACGCGTCGCGGTACTTCCATGCCGAGGTGTGCGGGCTGGACGTCGCGCACGGGAAGCCCGCTCCCGACATCTTCCTGAAGGCGGCCGAGCTGCTGGGCGTCGCGCCTGCACGCTGCATCGTTGTCGAGGACGCCGTTCCCGGGATCGAGGCGGCGCATGCCGCGGGCATGCCGTGCGTCGCCATCTGCAGCATGGGCCACACGCATGCCGAGCTGGCTTCGGCGGAACGGGTGATCGACCGCTTCGACGAGGTCACCGTGGAGTCGATGCGAGCGCTGCTCGACGCGGGCCTGCGCGTACGATGAACCTCCCATGGATCCCCGATACCAGCGGCTCGCTGAGCTCCTCGTCCGACACAGCTGCAAGGTCCAGCCCGGTGAGCACCTGCTCCTCGAGCTGTTCGACGCCCCGGCCGACATGGCCGTGGCGATGGTCGAGGCCACGCGCGCAGCAGGCGGGCATCCGCACGTGGAGCTGCGCTCGAACCGCGTGATGCGGGCGCTCAACAAGGCGTCCGGCGAGGACGGCCTGCGCACCTGGGGCGAATGCGACCTCGAGCGCATGAAGCGCATGCAGTGCTACGCGGGGATCCGCGGCTCCGAGAACGTCAGCGAGATGAGCGGCATCCCGGCCGACCAGATGCGCCTGGTGGGCAAGCACTACGCGAAGCCCGTGCACTTCGAGCGCCGCGTGAACCACACCAAGTGGGTGGTGCTTCGCTGGCCCTCGCCGAGCATGGCGCAGCTGGCGCAGATGTCGACCGAGGACTTCGAGCGCTTCTACTTCGACGTCTGCCTGGTCGATTACGTGAAGATGGACCGCGACGTCCAGCCGCTGAAGCGCCGGATGGAGGCCGCCGACCAGGTGCACATCAAGGGGCCCGGCGCGACCGACCTGCGCTTCTCGATCAAGGGCATCGCGGCGATCCCGTGCAGCGGCGAGCGCAACATCCCGGACGGCGAGTGCTTCACCGCGCCGGTACGCGACAGCGTCGAGGGGGTGGTCCAGTACAACACGCCCACGCTCTTCAACGGCATCACCTTCACGAACGTGGGGCTCGAGTTCTCGAAGGGCCGCATCGTGAAGTGCTGGGCCGACCAGAACCAGCGCGAGCTCGAGGCGATCTTCGACACCGACGAGGGCGCTCGGTACGTGGGTGAGTTCGCGATCGGTTTCAACCCGCTCATCCGCAGCGCGATGAAGGACATCCTGTTCGACGAGAAGATCGCGGGCAGCTTCCACTTCACGCCCGGCCGCTGCTACGAGGAGACCGAGAACGGCAACCGCAGCGAGATCCACTGGGACCTGGTGTGCATCCAGCGTCCCGAGCACGGCGGCGGGACCATCAGCTTCGACGGCGAGGTCATCCGCCGCGACGGCCTCTTCGTGGTCGACGACCTGAAGGCCCTGAACCCGTGACCGCGCGCACGGACGTCGATCTGCGGTCGGACACCGTCACGCGGCCGACCACGGCGATGTGGGACGCGATGCGCGCGGCGCCGTTGGGCGACGACGTGCTCGGCGACGAGCCGACCGTGGCCGCGCTGGAGGCGAAGGTGGCGCGGCTCCTGGGCAAGGAGGCCGCGCTGTTCGTGCCGAGCGGCACCATGGCGAACCAGCTGGCGATCCGGACCGCGTGCGGCCCGGGCGACGAGATCGTCGCGCACGAGGAGAGCCACATCATCCATTACGAGACCGGCGCCCCTGCCGCGCTCTCGGGCGCGATGGTGCGCACGGTGCGCGGCGCACGGGGGCTGTTCGACGCCGCGGACGTGGATGCGGCCGTCCGCACGCGGAACATCCACCATCCCGCGAGCCGGATGCTGGTCGTCGAGAACACGCAGAACCGGGGTGGCGGCGCGGTGTGGGACCTCGCGCGGTGGGCGCGCGTGGCCGGCGCCGGGCGCGCGCACGGGCTGCACGTGCACGTCGACGGCGCCCGGCTGTGGAACGCGTGCGTCGCCGGCGGATACGCCCCCGCGGCATTTGCGGCGGAGGCTGACACGGTCAGCGTCTGCTTCTCGAAGGGCCTCGGGTGCCCCGTGGGAAGCGCGCTCGTGGGGCCCGCCTCGTTCATCGAGCGCGCCCGCCGGTTCCGAAAGATGTTCGGGGGCGGCATGCGCCAGAGCGGGCTGCTCGCGGCCGCTGCCATCTTCGCGCTCGACCACCACGTCGTGCGGCTCGCGGACGACCACGCCAACGCGCGCGCGCTCGCCGAGGGAATCGCATCGGTTCCCGGGCTCTCACCCGACTTCGCGCCGGCCGAGACGCCGAGCAACATGGTGTTCTTCGCGGTGGACCCGGCCCTCGGCACTGCGCAGTCGCTGTGCGAGCGCCTGGCGTCCCATGGCGTGCGGATGATCGCGCTCGACCCGCAGCGCGCGCGTGCGGTGACGCACCTCGACGTCGACCGCGCGGGAATCGCGCGGGCGGTGGAGGCGCTCCGGGCCGTGGCCGCGGGGCGCTAGGGAAGCGACGGGTCGGGCGCCCGGTCCATCAGCGCAAGCCATGCGATGCGGTCGATGCGCCACTCGCCGTCCGGCGTGCGGACCACCTCGATCCACCATCGCGTGGGAACGGGCCCCCAGCTCGATGCGGTCGTGGTGCGGCAGGCGAGCACCACGGCGCCGCGGTCGGGTGCGATCGTCGCGAAGTCCAGGCGCGTGATGTCGTTCGAATCGATGCGGTGGCGGCCACGGAGGGTCTCGGTGGCCCGCACCAGTCGATCGGTGTCCTGGCCCGGGCTGCGGGGGCTGCCGTGGTGGAACGAGGCGTCGGGCGAGAGCAGTGCGTGGATGCCGTCGATGTCGGCGGCCTCGGCGCGTGCCACCAGTTCGCGCACCGTGGCCGCCGCATGCTCGCCGGGCGAGGTGCGCATCGCGGCAACCGCGAGCGCCGCGGCCGCGGCGAGCAGGCATCCGACGCCCGCCATGATCGGCCGCGCGCGTTCGTTGCGCGCGCCCCACCACGCGAGCACGGCCGCGGTGACCAGCAGCGGGAACGCGATGCCCCACGGGGCTTCCGCGAACCAGCGGTCGAGGAACGGCGATGCGGGGAGTTCGGGCTCCATGTCGGCGGCGCGCGGGGGCGCGTCTCCGTAGCCTAGGGCCATGGAGCGCGGCGACATCGCCATCCAAGGCTACGAGGGCATCGCGGAACTCGCGGGTGCATGTTCGGGCGCGCTCGGCGTGCTGGCCGCGGAGGGCCCGTCGCTCGCGGCGGCCCTGCCCGCGCTTGCGGATCCCGCGCGCCGCTCGCGCTGCGTGCTTGCATGCACCGCGGGTGCGCTGCGCCCCGTGGCTGCGGCAGGCATCGCGCCCGATGCCGTGGTGCTTGGCATCGAGGAGCCCGACCTCGAGGCGATCCTCGGGCAGTTGCCGATGCGAATCCTCGGGAGCACGACGCTGGTCGTTCCATCGGTGCTGCTGGTCCCGGTGCTGCGATGGTGGACCGGTCCGATTCGCCTCACCGGCGAGGGCGGCGGCGAGTCCGCGGAGTTCGGATCGCTCGGCCCGGGCCGCGCCGAGGAACGCGCGCATCGCCTCCTGCGGCACGCCGGGTGCGACCCCGTGGCGCTGGTCGGCGTCGACCCGCTTGGAATCGACGGCGTGTGGCACGCGCGCGGCACCGCGCTCGACAGCGCGTGGAGCGCGCAGCTGAACCCGTTCCTCACGCTTGCGACGCTTGAGTGGCGGCTCGGTTCGCACCGCCGCGAGTTCCACGACGCCGCCATGCGGCGCGTGCGCGCGTTCGTGAGCGCCGACCGTGACGCGGGACTCCGCGTGATCGATGCCGGCTCCGGGATGGTGCCCGAGGCGGTCGAGATGCCGATGGGCGATGCGCTTCGCCGGCATGCGGCGGCGATCCGGCCGCTCCCGCTTCCGCGCACGCGCCGCGGCGCCGGCACGGCTCCGGACGCGCTCCGGGTCGAGCCGGGGTCCGGCCGCGCGGCGCCCGGCCGGATGACCGCGGTCGTCGTGGCACGTGCGCATGCCGGCGGCACCGGCGTCCCGCGCCACCTCGACAGCGAGCTCGGCGGGAGGCCGGTGCTCGCGCGCACGATCGAGCGCGTGGCCTCCGCGCCGTGCGTCGGGCGCATCGTCGTGCTGACGGACGACCGCCAGGCGGTCGAGCGGGCGGTCGCGTCCGTGCGCGGCGTCACCACGCCGATCGAGGTCGAGCGGCCCGCGGAACCGCTCGAGGGGCCGGAGGCGCGCGCGCTCGCGGTGAGCCGAATGTGGTGCGACTCGATGTGGGGTGGTGGCATCGGAGGCACGACCGTGTTCGACGAGATGCTCGCGCCGCGTGCGATCGCGGCGGCGCTCGAGGCCCGGCGCGTCGACGGCGCGGTCGTCGTGGCCGGCGACTGGCCCCTGGTGCTCGTGGACGGCGGTGCGGGGATCGAGGACGTCGCCGCGCGGTTCGAGGCCGTCGGCCGGCGCGGGATCGTGTTCGGCGACGCGCCGCCGGGGCTCTCGCCGTGCTGCGTCGGGCTCGAGGCCATGCGCTTCATGGCCGAGCGCGGTGCGGGGTCGACGGTTGGCGCGATGGCGGGACTGCGCGGGCGCTGGAACTACGACCTTCGCAGCGCACCGCGCTGGGTGGTGCATGCGCCGTTCGCGGCGCGCATCGCGACGGTGCGCGCGGCGAATCGAACACCGCGCGCCAAGCTGCGCATGCGCCGCGGGATCGAGCCGATCCTGCCCGAGATCGGTGGTTCGGCCCCGGGCTGGGCCGACGTGGTCGCGGCGCTTGAGCGGCAGCATGCCGCGCTTCCGACGCATGTCCCGCAGCACGTGGTGGTCGAACTATGCACCGGGCGTTTCGCGAACGGGATCGCGAGCCCGCACCGTTACGGCACGATCCAGCGCGCGCCGATGACGCGTCCGTTGATGGAGCGGATCCTGGCGCAGCTCGGCGAGGCACGCGACGTGGTGCTCACCTTCGCGGGCCTCGGCGACCCGATGCGGCATCCGGAGCTCCCGGCGTTCGTGCGTGCCGCCAAGCAGGCCGGCGTGCGCTCCGTCCACGTGCGGACGGAGCTGCTTGCGCCTGCGGGCCAGATCGAGCGGCTGGTCGACGCCGGGGTCGACGTCGTCAGCGTCGAGCTCCATGCCGCGTGCGCCCACACGTACCGCGAGACGATGGGATTCGATCGGTACGACGAGGCGGTGTCGAACGTCCGGAGACTCCTCGACCTCCGGCGTGCGCCGGGCGGGACGGATGTCGACCTGTTCGGGCTTCCCTTCGTGGTGCCCCGCATGCAGCGACGCGCCGCGACCGTGGCGGACCTCTCCACGTTCTGGCAGGAGTGGGGCCACCTCGGAACGCCCGTGCTCGAGGCGCCCCCGCGCACCTACCTCGGGGACGAGGAGGTCTCGCAGGCCGACCGCCTTCCCGATGCGTCGAACCCACTGCGGAGCCAGCGCCGCGAACTGTGGCGCCGGATGAAGATCCTCTCGGACGGGCGCGTGCCCGCCGCCGAGTGCGACCTCGGTGCCATCACCGCGGTCGCGAGCGTCGAACGGACCAGCCTCCTCTCGGCGTGGCGGGAAGTGGTGTCGCGCCGGCGCGAGATCCGTCGCGAGCAGGGCGAGGATGCGGTCGAGCTCCGGACCCGGTCGCCGTAGCTGCCCGGGTGGACGCCGTGGTCAGGGCGCGCGATCGGATGCGGGCAGGGATGGTTCGCCGGGACCGGCCGCCTCGTCGAGCCGGGCCGCCAGCCCGCGCATTCGCCAGTCCGCAGCCCTGCCGGCCGAATCGAGCTCCGCCTTGAGCGCGGCGATCGCGGCGGCCTCCTTCGGATGGTCGCCGAGGAGCTGCACCATCCGTCCCACGCCGTCGGCCACGGTCCGGCGGCGGCGTTCGGCCATCTCCTCGACCGCCTTCCGCGCGGTCAGTGCAGCCACCAGCGCCACCGGCCGCGCATCGCCCGTGCCGGCGAGGGCGAGCGCCTCGTCCGCGGCGTCGGCCGCCTGTGCGCGGCGCGAGAGCTCGGTGCGCGTGGGCTCGAGCCGACGCATGACGTCCGCGGCGGCCGCATCGACCATCTCGAGGACCGGGGCCGGTGCGGACGCACGCACGGCGGCGATCGTGGACGCCATCGCCCGCTCGGGAGCCCAGAGCGCAGGCCACATCGCCACGTCCACGGTCGACCGCACGCGGTCGGCGGAGGCGGACGGGAGCATGCGGAGCAGCGCGGCGATGGCCGCGCGATTGGCCTCCGCGAGCGCGCGTTCCGCGGCGGCCGCGGACGCCTCGAGCTCGGCTCGTCGGGATGCGCGTTCCGCGATGGTCGCGGGCGACGCGGTGAGCTCCCACTCCGCGCCCCACGCGGATTCCTCGCCCGCGGCCTTGGCCTCGGCGGCGATCGCCGCGAGCCGCCGGGCACCGATCGCATCGGCGAGCCGCGCCCAATGCGGCTCGAGCGCATCGACGATCGCGCGTCGATCGGCGTCAGGCAACGCCGCGGCCTCGACGAGGTCGGGCAATCGGATCGCGGCGACCGGGTCGGCGGCGGCGAGGTCGTCGCGCTCCACGGTGCGCGTGAAGCGGGCCAGGCCGGGGCCGACCGATCCCGCCTCGTCGCGCTGGCCCGCGAGCCCGAGCACAAGCTGCGTGTCCGCGGCCGCGAGCGCCGTGCGCCATTCGAGCGCGGCCGTGAGGACGGCTGCGAGCTCGGGGCCCTGGCGCGGCGCGAGCGAGTCGGTCCCCGGCTCCTGCCCGTAGGCCGATCCGATGCGCGCGGACAGCGCGTCGGCGGCCGCGGCCCGGCGCGCGTCCACCGCGTCGCGGTACCGCCCGCGGAGGATCTCGACCTGCTCTCGCTGCCCCGCCTGCAGGCCGAGCGCCGTCGCGAGGGCGCGCACCGAGCCGTCGTCGAGCGGGGCGGGCAGCAGCGTCGCGACGCGTTCGGCGAGCGCCGCGCGCCGTGCGGCATCGCGGGCGTCGGCGGCGGGATTCGCCGGGCGTGCGCGCGGCGCGGTTCCGGTCGTCGGAGCGACGTCGCGCGCGGTCGCCGCGGGCACCTGCGCCCCACCGGCGGCCTGTGGCGGGCGGGTTGCCGCTGCGGCGGCGAACGCCAGCGTGCAGAGCACCGCACAACCCGTCGCGTTCGTCATCGGCCCTGAGCATATCCTCGCTCCATGGCTGGATCGTGGCTCTGCAAGACCGAACCCGACGTCTACTCGATCGACGACCTCCGTCGCGACGGGACCACCGGGTGGGAGGGCGTGCGCAACTACCAGGCGCGCAACTTCATGCGCGATGGCATGGTGCCGGGCGACCGCGTGCTCGTCTATCACTCGAACGCGGACCCCGCGGGCGTCGCCGGCATCGCCGAGGTCGTGGGCGAGGCAGTGCCGGACCCCACCCAGTTCGACGCCCGCAGTGAGTTCCATGACCCGAAGTCGACGCGCGCCGCGCCTCGCTGGATGATGCGGCGGCTGCGGTTCGTGGAGCGGTTCGACCGCGTGGTCACGCTCGAGGAGCTGCGGGCCGACCCGGCGCTCCGGGCGATGATGGCGCTGCGGCCGGGGAATCGCCTCAGCGTGACGCCGGTGACGGCCGCCGAGTTCCGCGCCGTCTGCCGCATCGCGAAGCGTGCCGCCCCGCGGTGAGCGGTATCCTCGTGGAGCCGCGGACCGCGGCATCTGGAGGAAACGACGATGGCGGCAGGCATCTCAATCATCGCGCTCGTGATCATCGGGGGCATCGCGCTTCTTGCGGTCGTGCTCGTCCTGTGGGGCATCGGCGCGTACAACACGCTCACGCGCGGGCGCATCGCCGCGCAGGGTGCGTTCAGCGGCATCGATGTCGAGCTGCGCCGTCGCCATGACCTGGTGCCGAACCTCGTCAACACGGTGAAGGGCTACGCGACCCACGAGAAGCAGACGCTCGAGAACGTGATCGCCGCACGGGCCGCGGCCGTGCGCCCGAACATGAGCATGGAGGAACGGCTGCAGGCCGAGCAGGGCCTCAGCGGCGCGCTTGGCCGGCTCATGGCCGTCGCCGAGGCGTATCCCGACCTCAAGGCGAACCAGAACTTCCTCCAGCTGCAGGGCGAACTCTCGCAGATCGAGAACCGCATCGCGGGTGCGCGCGGCGGCTACAACGGAGCCGCCGAGGGCTACAACGCGACGGCGCGCCAGTTCCCCACGCTCGTCGTCGCGCGCCTGTTCGGCTTCAACGACATGCCGTTCTTCCAGGTGGACGACCCCGCGCAGCGCAACGCGCCCGTGGTGCAGTTCTGAGCGCCGCGCGGCCGCCGATGGCACGCGAGCGCATCGTCTCCGCCGCCGAGCAGGCAGCCGACGCCGAGCAGGCGGCCGGAGCGCTGCGCCCGGGGAGGATCGACGAATACGTGGGGCAACGCGACCTCGTCGAGCGCGTCCGCATCGCGATCGAGGCGGCGCGCGCGCGGTCCGAGCCGATGGAGCACGTACTGCTCCACGGCCCGCCCGGGCTCGGCAAGACCACGCTCGCGCACGTGATCGCGGCGGAGATGGGCACGCGCGCGTACGTGACGAGCGGGCCCGCGCTCACCAAGGCCGCGGACCTCATCGGGACGCTCACCAAGATGCAGGCGAACGACGTCCTGTTCATCGACGAGATCCACCGGCTCCCGACTGCGGTCGAGGAGTACATCTACCCCGCCATGGAGGACTTCCGCATCGACTTCACGGTCGACAGCGGCATGCACTCGAAGGTGGTGACGATCGGCCTGCGTCCGTTCACGCTGATCGGCGCGACGACGCGCGCGGGCCTGCTGACGCAGGCGCTCCGGACGCGCTTCGGCATCTCGCACAACCTCGGCTACTACCCGGTCGACGAGCTGATGACGATCGTCGCGCGCGCCGCGCGGCTGCTTGGGATGCCCGAGCTGCCGGCGCCGACGCTCCGCGCGGTGTCGGAGCGCAGCCGCGGCACGCCGCGCGTGGCGCTGCGGCTGCTGCGCCGCGTGCGCGACTTCTCGCAAGTGCGCGCGAAGGGCAGCCTGGCCTCGCGCGTGGTGGACGACGCGCTGGCGCTGGAAGGGGTGGATGCGCTGGGCCTCGACGAGCTGGACCGCCGCTACATGCGCACGCTCGCAACCACGTACGGCGGCGGGCCCGCGGGCATCGAGGCCATCGCCGCGAGCGTGGGCGAGGACTCGCAGACGCTCGAGGACGTCGTCGAGCCGTTCCTGCTCCAGGCCGGGTTCCTGGCACGCACGCGCCAGGGCAGGCGGCTCACGGACGCCGCGTTCCGGCATCTCGGCATCGAGCCGCCTCCGCGCGAGGGTGCGCTGTACGAGTGACCCGGATTGCGCCCCCCGGGGCGAATCAGCGGTTCGTGTCGCTCTCGGGGGTGAGCAGGCCGCCGTTCGTCCCGATGAGGTTGCCGGGCGCGCGCGCGCCTCCGATCGAGATGTTGATCCCGCCGAAGTACTGGTCCTGCACCGCGTCGTAGCCGAACGAACCGAGCAGGGTGAAGTCCTGCATCTCGCGCACGATGTTCAGGTTGAACGCACGGAAGTCCTGCTCGCGGAGGTCGTACGTCGGGACGAAGGTCAGCGAGTACGCCTTGCCCACCTGGTAGCTCACGCCGCCCGCGAGCAGCGCATCGGACAGGTACGAGGCCTCGGGCGCGAAGTTGTTGATCGCGCGGTACTCGATGAACGTCGAGACGTCGGGCGAGTGCTGCATGCTCGCGCCGATCGATCCGCGCGCGGCGTCCTGCAGGCCGAAGGCGCCCTCGCCGAGGTCCGGAAGGTCCGACTGGAGCAGGTACGTCAGGTTGCCACGGAACGTGAGCGAGTTGCTCGCCGCGAGCATGAAGTTCGCGTAGGCGTTGCGCCCCCACTGGCTGAGCTCGGGCCGCCACGAGAAGTACTGCGGGAACGGGCTCTGCTTGTATCGCGCGCCGTCGGTGTAGGTGCGCGCGAGGTCGTCGCTCGACTCGTTCCACGTGACGCCGGCGTCCACCGCCAGCCAGTCCACCGACTGCCAGTTGCCTGGCCCGCCGCGCATGGTCTGGAAGCGCTGGCGCACGCCCGCCTGGATGGCTGCGCTGCCCGTGGCGCCCTCGACTTCCTGGTCGTAGACCGCATACGCCAGGTTCTGCGCCGTGTTCCAGCCGGCCCAGCCGTTGACGTACGGCGTCAGCACATGGCGCATGCGGTGCAGGTCGAGCACGGGCACGCTCAGCCGGTCGTTGTCGGCCACCACGTCGGCGCTCGAGCGGAACCCGCCCGCGACCAGCGCGCGGAACCCGTCGCCCGCGCTGCTGTACGACGCGAGGTCGCCGCCGAGGTAGCCGATCGCCGTGGCCGACGCGAAGGGCGTGAACTTCCAGCCGGACTCGCCGAAGGTCGACGACAGCTCCTGCCGGGTGTACACGCGCGTGATCGCCTGCTCGTTGTATCCCTCGGATCCGTACAGCGCCGAGAGCTGCGTGTCGGGGTTGAACACGCCGCCCGCGAAGGGCTGGCCGTTCAGGTTGAACGCATTGTTCAGGACGCCGGTGCTGGCGGTCGAGCCCTGGCCGTACTCGAGCGCCATGAGGCCCGCGGTGTACTCCTGGTGCCACGTGATGGTGTCGCCGAAGAGGCTGTCGCCCCAGCGCCGGTACGCGGCCTCCGGGTACTTCAGCGACTGGTACGGCCGTGCCGCCAGCTGCGCGCTCGACGTGATCACCTCGTTGGTCGGGTAGCTGATCAGGAACGAGAGTTCGCTGCGGTCGCCGGCATCGACCAGATACCCGCTCGTCTCGCGCTGGAACGAGTTGGAGAACTGCTGCTGCCGCCAGGTCTGCAGGAAGGCCTCGTCCGAGACGTACGAGCCCTGGAGCTGCAGCGTCGCGGTGTCGGAGAGCTTGAACTGGCGATCGGCGCTGAGCGTGCCGCGCCACTGATAGGGGGACGTGAGCCGGCGGCCGGCGGAGGTCTGCTCCTCGTTGCCGAAGTCGTACACGCCCGAGAGATCGACGCGCGTGCCGAGCGCCGTTCCCGTGATGCCGAACCCGATGCCCCAGTTCGTGTAGCCGAGGATGTTCAGCGCGAGGTCGGTGTCGGGGGGCGGGGCGAGGCCGAGCAATCCGAAGAGGTTCCAGCGCGTCGTGATCTGCGCACCGGTGATCTCGTTGAAGTTGACGCCGATCCCGCTCAGCGGCGGGCTCATGGTCCCGTCGGCCTCGAAGACCGGAAGCCAGAAGAACGGCAGCGCACCCGCGCGGAACGTGACGTTCCGCGCCGAGATGCGGTTCGTCGGCTCGCCGAACCCGTCCTCGGCCTCGGTGATGGTGGCGCGCTCGACGCCGATCGAGAGGTGCGGCTCGAAGAACTCGCTCATCGAGATGCGCGCGTCCTCCGCCTGGAACTGGTTCGACGCGTACTGGCGGAGTTCGCGCGCGCGAGCGACGAGCGGGATGCCCTTACGGTCCTTGGTCCGGAGCACGCCGTCGACCATGCTGGCCCGGTTCGTGGCGAAGTCGTAGTACGCGCGCTTCGCCCGGATCGAGTAGCGAAAGTCCGTCGCGTGGACGTCGCCCTCGAGGTAGACGCCGATCACGGCGTCCGCCCGCGCCTCGCCGACGCCGTCGGACATGGACTTGAGCGTCCCGGGCCGGAGGAACATCACGGCTCGGTCGGCATGCATCTGGAGCGCGCGCGTGGCCCCGCCGTCGAAGCGCGGCAGCACCTCGATCGCGACGCCCGTCGTGAGCGTCACGGTGTCGCTTGCGCTGTCGGCCAGGACGTCCTCGGCGGCGAAGGCGACCGTGCTGTCGGGCGCGATGATCGGGCGCCCGGCGTCCGGGTCGATCGCCTCGCCCGCGGTGTGGAAGGCCGGCGCCGCGGGCGGCAGGTCCTTGAACTCGAGCGGCCCGCGGTTTGCGGAGCGCTGCGATGCGGCCTCGATCGCGGCGGCGACGCTGGGGTCGATGGGTGCAATGGCGCCGACCTCGAGCGGTGGCGGTGGCGGCGGCTCAGGTGGGCGGATGACCTCGGGAAGGATGCGCAGGGCCGGGGGATCGGCGGCCAGCTGCGCGAGGTACGAGGCCATCCGCTGGTGCGCGCGCGAGAGATCCGGGTTCGCCGCCGGGGCCTTCGGGTCGAAGAGCACGGCGTTCATCGAGACGTCGCCGAAGGTGCTCGCCGTGACGAAGAGGTTCGAGCCGCCGGCGCCGAGGCCGGCCGCGCGCGTCGGCTGGATCGTGTCGGGGAACCAGAAGGCGAGCTGCGTGACCAGTCCCTTGGCCGTCGGGATGCGCTCGATCCAGGCAACCGCCGACTCCGAGTTGAAGTCGTAGGTGCCCATCATGACGCGCACCTTCCCGCGCAACTGGAGGCGCTGGGTGGTCTCGACCTTCCACGCGCTCGCCTCGGTGGCGCTGATCACGACGGGCCACGAGCCCGGCTCCGTGGGGAGCACGAACCCGCCGAGGCGATCGCCGAGGATCGGGGACGACACCGTGGCACGCGTCTCGCGTTCCGCGGCGGGCGGAAGCGCCTGGCGCGCGAACGCCGGGGCGGCGAAGGCGAGCGCGCATGCCGCGCAGGCCACGAGCCGGGAGGGGGTTCGGTACGGGCGTCCGTGCACGCGCCGGGAGGCTACCGGGGGGCTTGCGGTCACCGCCACCCGATGGGGCGTCCGGAGAGCCCGTTGACTTCCTTCAGCACGGTCATGACCACCAGGCCCGCCACCGCGAGGGCCGCCATGGCCGCCGCCTCGGCATGCATGCCCGCGGCCATGAGCCATGCCGCCGCGTGCACCGCCTGCCACATGGCTCCGTACCGCCGGAGCTTCTCGCTCGCCACGTGGCCCGGCTGCCCCGCGACCTTCGCGCGCACCAGCACCAGGAAGGCCACGAGCGACAGCGCCGGCCACACCAGTCCGGCGGGCCCGGCCCCGAGCACCCGGTCGCCCGAGGACACCTGCGGCCAGTACCCGCCCGCTGATCCCGCGCTCGCCCAGGCGCCGCCGCCCAGGAGCACCGTGGACCAGAAGAGCCATCCGGCAACGAGCGCCAGGATGCGCTTGGTGTTGAAGTACGGGCGCTTGTCCTCGAGCCGGTGCACGCTCGCCGCGATCGCGACCGCGTGCGACATCGACCACCACACCGGCAGCGTGAACGCGAGCGTCCAGTTCGGGATGAACATGCTCGCCGCGTGCGCCAGGCCGACGACCACGATCCCGAGCGACGGGATGTGCTTCGCGACCGCGTCGTAGAAAAGGATCGCGGCGGCGGTCGCCACCGTCAGCACGAGGGCTGCCTCGCCGAGCGCGCTTGCCGACACCACTGCGGCCATGAGCGCCGCGAACGACACGAGCGCCGCGCTCGATGCCCGGATGCGTCCCGACGCGAGCGGCCGGTCGGGACTGAACTGGCGGTCGTGCCGGACGTCGAGCAGGTCGTTGAGGCTTGCCGCGAACGCGAACAGGCCGAGCGAGACCAACGCGGTGGCGGAGAGCGCCTTCCACGCGGGCATGTGATAGACGGGCAGGTGCACGTAGCGCGGGTCGGCCCGCGTGAGCAGCGTCACCATCCAGAGCTCGCACACCGCACCGAACGCGAGCGACAGCCGCGTGAGCTGGAATGCATCGAGGATCCGTTCCGCGACGGGTCGCACGGGTCCATCCTAATCGGGCGTCGGGTAGGATCCCCGGTTTTCCGAAGCGAACGAACGCATGAAGAGCACGCCCGAGATCCACGCAGACGCACGCGGCCTCCGCGCCGTCGTCGTCGCCAGCGCATACCACGCCGAGGTGACCTCGGCGCTCGTGCGTGGCGCGCGCGACGCGTTCCTGGCCGCGGGCGGCGCCGAAGGATCGCTCGAGGTGGTGCATGCGCCCGGCGCGTTCGAGGTCCCGATGCTCGTCGATCGCGCGCTTGCGACCGGCGCGTTCGACGTCGCCGTGGGCGTGGGTTGCATCGTGCGCGGCGAGACCGTGCACGACCGGCACCTGGGGCAGGCGGTGACGCAGGAGCTGCTCTCGATCGCCGTCCGGCGCGGACGGCCCGTGGGGCTTGCCGTGCTGACGGTCGAGGACATCGCGCAGGCGCACGCACGCGCCGGCGGCGCGCTGGGCAACAAGGGCGCCGAGGCGATGGCGGCGGCGATTGCGACGTGCAACGCATCCGCCGCAATGGGTCCGCACGGGCAGGAGGCTTCGCGATGACCGAGGAACATCCGCTGACCCTCGCGATGCGCCGCTGCGCGCTCCAGGCGATGTACCAGATGGACGCGGCCCAGAGCGTCGACGAGGCGCTGATCGGCACGCTCTCCGAGGAGGACGGCGGTGCGCGCGCGGCGGACGTCGAGCGCGGCATGCTGCTCGCGTCCGAGGCGTGGGAGTCCCGCCACGATGCCGACCGCGAGGTGGCGTCGCTCGCCCGCGAGTGGCCCCCCCACCGCCAGCCCGTCGTCGACCGCAACCTGCTGCGGCTCGGCTGGCACGAGCTCCGTCGCACGTCGGCGCCCGCGCGCAAGGTGGTGAGCGACGCGGTGGAGCTCGCGAAGGAATTCGGCACCGCGGAGAGCGGCGCGTTCGTGAACGCCGTGCTCGACAAGGTGATGAACGCACAGGGTGCGGCGCCGGCCGCCGAGGCGGGCTGACGTGTTCCGCGCGGCGCTCGACGCCATCAAGCGGGGGCTTCGAAAGACCGCCGACGCGTTCGGCGCGGGCTTCCGGTCCGTGCTGCACGGTCGTTCCCTGAGCGAGGACCTGATCGACGAGATCGAGCGGCGCCTGGTCGCCGCGGACGTGGGCGTCCGTGCTGCGCGCGAGACCGCGGCGGCGCTCCGCACCGACTTCCGCGCCGGCCGCGTCCCCCGGGGCGAGGACGCGATCGAGTGGCTCAAGGCCTCCCTCAAGGCGCGGCTCGGCGCGGGCTCGCTCGGCATCGCGACCGCCCCGTCACGACCGACGGTGGTGCTGGTGGTCGGGATCAACGGCGCCGGAAAGACGACGAGCGTCGCCAAGATCGCGAAGAGCCTGCGCGACGAGGGACGCACGGTGCTGCTCGCCGCGGCCGACACGTTCCGTGCCGGCGCGGTCGCGCAGCTCGAGACGTGGTCGAGGCGGCTCGGCGTCGACATCGTCAAGGGCACTGCGGGTGCCGATCCCGCGGCCGTCGCGTTCGATGCGGCCGAGGCCGCGGTCGCGCGCGGCGTCGACGTGCTGCTCGTCGACACCGCCGGGCGCCTGCACACGCAGGAGCACCTGATGCGGCAGCTCACCAAGATCAGGAACGTCATCGCGAAGAAGGTGCCCGGCGCGCCGCACGAGACCCTGCTCGTACTCGACGCGACCAGCGGGCAGAACGCGATCGCGCAGGCCGCGGCATTCAAGTCGGCGTGCGACGTGACGGGCATCTTCCTCGCGAAGCTCGACGGGACCGCGAAGGGCGGGATCGTGGTCGCCATCCGGGATGCGATCGACGTGCCCGTAAAGTTGGTGGGCGTGGGCGAGACCCCCGAGGACGTCCAGCCCTTCGACGCGGACGCCTTCGTCGAGGCGATGTTCGCGGCCTAGAATGATGCCCATGGCGGCGAGGCGCGCATTCACCCTGGTCGAGCTGATGGTGACCGTCGCGGTCGTCGCGCTCCTCATGGGCATCCTGATCCCCAGCGCGCGCGCGATGCAGCGCGAGAGCCGCAACGCGGGCTGCCTCTCGAACCTGCGCCAGGACTTCGTGGCGATCGACTCGTACCGGCAGCAGAACGGCGGGCAGGTCCCGATGTGCGAGTTCCTGCCGGTGGTCACCGACGCCGGCGTCGACGGCGGGCTGCCCAACGCGATGAAGGGGTTCATGCCTGCGGACTCGCCGAGCTGGCTCTGCCCCGGCGACGAGAACGAGGAATCCGTCGCCACCGGCACGAGCTACGTGTACCTCCCCGGGCTCCTCCGGTACACGCCCTCGGTGCAGGTGGACGTGGTCGCGCTGATCGCGAGCTTCGACCCGGCCACGATGACGCTCGCCGAGCTCGAATCGGTCCGACGGCAGGCCGAGGCGCGCGCCATGACCGAGTTCTTCGACCGCGAGGCGGCGACCTATCCGCTCCTGATCGACAGCGAGGATCGGCACCGCCGCGTGGGCAGCGAACGCAACGGCGTGTTCGTCGACGGCAGCGCTCGCATGGCCGAACTCCGCGCGCCGCCGGAGCCGCCGCCCGGGGGGGAGGTGCCATGAGCGTGCTGGATTCGATGCGCGCGGTCGACGTGGGCGAGTGGCTCGACGAGCACCGCGGGCAGGTCGCCCGATGGGCCGGCGCCGCGCTGGCCACCGCCGCGCTCGCCGCCGCGGCATGGTGGTGGTTCGACGTTCGGTGGAAGCCGCCGCCGTCGATCTTCGACTCGCCCGTCGACAACGTCCTCGGCTACTTCACGACGGACGACTTCAACCGGCTCTCGGTGGACGAGCGCGTGAAGTACCTGCAGGACTTCGTGGGCCGTTTCCGCGGGATGAGCCAGCAGGACAGCGTCGTCGCGGCCGCGTTCCTGGCAGGCGTCACGGGCAAGGTTCGCGAGCAGCTCACGCAGAACGTGCGCATCCTCGCCAAGGACATCATGAAGGAAGGCGCCGAGCGCTACGTGAACCTGCCGGAGTCCGAGCGCGGTCCCTTCATCGACAAGTGGGTCGCCGACTGGTTCCGGTTCGCCGAGACGACGGCGACCGGCAAGGCCTCGACGCGCACCGACGCCGAGATCCTGGCCGGTGCCCGCGAGGAGGGCCGCCGTGGCGAGGAGCGCACCCGCAAACGCGTGGGCGGCAAGGCGCTCGACGAGAAGGGCGCCGACCGGTTCCTGGGGTTCTGGCAGTCCGAGGTGGAGCCTGCGTCCTCGCCCCGCGAGCAGGCGCAGATCTCGCGCTTCATGGACGCGGTGCGTACCCGGATGATCACGGGGCAGTGACCGTGCGGCGATACTGCGCGGCGTGAGCCGAGCGCACGGAACCCAGCCATCCGCCGACCTGCCCGTGCTCCGCGCGGCGGACGCGATCGTCGGTGCCATGCGCGGCGGGAGCATGGTGCTCACGGCGGCCACCGGGAGCGGCAAGACCACGCAGGTCCCGCAGGTCATGCTGCGCTCGGGGATCGTCGACGGGGAGATCGTCGTGCTCGAGCCCCGCCGGCTTGCGGCGCGCATGACGGCGCGCCGCGTCGCGCAGGAGCTCGGATGCGAGCTTGGGCAGGAGGTCGGGTTCCAGACGCGCTTCGAGCGCGCGGTCGGCCCGCGCACGCGCATCCGGTTCGTGACCGAGGGCGTCTTCCTCCGTCAGGCGCAGCGCGACCCGACGCTGGCCGGGATCGGCTGCGTGCTGCTCGACGAGTTCCACGAGCGCAGCGTGCTTGCGGACCTGGCGCTGGGGACGGTGCGCGCCGCCCGGGCCGCGCGCCCCGCGCTCCGCGTGGCCGCGATGAGCGCGACCATGGATGCCGCCCAGGCCGCCGCGTACCTCGGCGCGCCCGTGGTCACCGCGGAGGGCCGGGCGTTCCCCGTGTCGGTTCGGTACGAGCCCGGTTCCGTGGGCGTGCCGATCTGGGAACGCGCCGCCGCGGCCGTGCGCGCGCTCCTCGACGAGGGCCACGAGGGGGACGCGCTCGTCTTCATGCCGGGCGCCTTCGAGATCGACCGTACGGTCGACGCCGTGCACGCGTCCCTCCGTGGGTTCCCCGGGGCCGGGCGCTTCGACGTGGTCCCGCTCCACGGTTCGATGCCGCCCGACCGCCAGGACGCCGCGGTGGCTCCCGCGGCACCGGGCCGGCGGAAGGTCATCGTCGCGACCAACGTCGCCGAGACGTCGATCACCATCCCCGGCGTGCGCATGGTGGTCGACTCGGGGCTCGCGCGCGTCTTCCGCGTGGATCCGCGGCGCGGGCTGAATGCGCTGCGCACCGAGGCGATCAGCCGTGCGAGCGCCGACCAGCGCGCGGGCCGCGCGGGCCGCGTCGCGCCCGGCGCGTGCGTCCGCCTGTGGTCCGAGCAGGACCACGCGCGCCGTCCCGCCATCGAGGAACCCGAGGTGCGGCGCATCGACCTCGCCGAGCCGATGCTCATGGTCCTCGCGATGGGATTCGGGCCGTTCGAGTCCTTCCCGTGGCTCGATGCGCCGGAGCCGGACGCGGTGGCGCGCGCGCGGGAGGCACTCGGATTCCTCGGTGCGGTCGACGCAGCGGGGGCGATCACCGCGCTCGGGCGCCGGCTCGCGCGCGTTCCCGCGCACCCGCGGCTCGGCCGCGTGATGGTCGAGGCCGCGCGGCTCGGCTGCGTCGCCCGCGCCGCGCGCTGGTGCGCGATCGCGAGCGAGCGCGACGTGGTGCAGTCGGGGGGCGCGGGGCAGCTGGTGCGGCTGACCCCGGGCGAAGAGCCCCCGGGCGACATCTCGGTCCGAGAGGAACTCCTGCTGCGCGTGGAGGCGAGCGGCTTCCGCGCGACCCGGCACGAGGGCGTCGAGGCGTCGCCGGGCGCGTGCCGCGAGGCGTCCGCGGTCGCGCGCGACCTCTCGCGCGCGGTGCGCGACGCGGGCGAGGAGCGCGACGGGCCCGGCCCCGCCGCGGACGCCGGCCTGCGCGCCGTCTCGCTCGCGATGCTCGCGGGGTTCGGCGACCATGTCGCGTGGCGCATGGACGCACAGCGGCCGCACTGCGCGATGCCGGGCCGGCGCAAGGTCAGCATCGCGCCCGATTCGGTGCAGCGCGGCGCGGGCTTCGTGCTCGCGCTCGAGGTGCGCGAGGGCGGGCGGGGCGACCAGCTCCACCAGTCGCTCGCGTGCGTCTCACCGCTCGAGGCCGCATGGGTCGAGGAGGCGATGCCGTCGCGGTTCTCGGTGCGCACCGAGACGCGCTTCAGCGACGAGCTCGGCGCGGCTGCCGAGTTCGAGGAGCGGGTGTTCGACGGCATCGTCTTCGAGCGCATCGTGCGGCCCCTGCGCGGGCGCGAGGCGAAGGTCGCGGCACACGAGGAACTCGCGGCGCGCGTCGCATCGGGCGAACTTCGCCCGGCGTCATGGGACGAAGCGGTCGACCAATGGATCGAGCGCGTGCGGTGCGTGGCTGCATGGTTCCCGGAGCGCCCGTCCATCCGCTACGACGCCGACGACCTCGCGGTGCTGTCCGCGGAGATCGCTCAGGGCTGTGCGCGCGCGTCGGACCTCGACGCCCGGCCGGTCCTCGACATCCTGCGCGGCGCCCTCGACTGGGACCAGGTGCAGTTCGTCGAGCGCATGGCGCCGTCGCACCTGGCGCTCCCGAGCGGCCGGCGCATGCCGATCGAATACGCCGAGGGCAAGCCCCCGCGCGGGCGGTCGAAGATCCAGGACTTCTACGACTTCGCGGGCCATCCGACGGTCGCGGGCGGGCGGCAGCGGGTGGTGCTTGAGCTGCTTGGGCCCAACTTCCGCCCCGTGCAGGTCACCGATGACCTCCCGGGATTCTGGGAGCGTCTCTACCCGGAAGTGAAGAAGGAGCTGAAGCGGAGGTATCCGCGACATGAGTGGAGGTAGCGTCGAACGCAAGTGCATGTGAAACAGAGACTTGCGAGCGAAGATTCGCAGATTTTGTCCTGTTTCGGTAGACTGCGGGTCCCATGGCCAAGTCGACCCCTGCTGGCGCCGTTCGCGCCGCAACCAAGACGTCGTCCCGGTCCGCACCCGTCAAGAGCGCCGCAAAGCCGGCGACCAAGCCTGGTGCGACGCAGGCGGCCAAGCCCGTTGCGAAGCCTGCGGTGAAGGTTTCTGCGAAGGCGCCGGCCGTCGTCGCCACGAAGGTGGCCGGAAAGGTCGCTCCCAAGGCAACCTTGGTGGAGCCGAAGCCCACCGCGACCGCCGCGGCCACGGAGTGCCCGAAGTCGTCCGAGATCACGACGCTGAATGCCGCCATGCGATTCCTGCTGGCGCGTCCCGACTTCGAGCGGCAGCGCTCCGTGTCGTACGGCGAGCAGACGTTCAAGCTCGACCGGATGCAGCGCATCCTCGACCGGCTCGGGAACCCGCACCAGAAGATCAAGACCGTGCACGTCGCCGGCACGAACGGCAAGGGCAGCACCGTTTCGATGATCGCGTCGATGCTGCGCACCGCGGGCTATGCGGTCGGCGTCTACACGAGCCCGCACCTGGTCGACATCCGCGAGCGCGTGCAGATCGACGGGCAGATGATCGGCAAGACCGACTTCATCGAGGCCGTCCGCGAGGTGGCGAAGGCCGCCGAGAAGCTGGGCGAGCAGCCCACCTTCTTCGAGGCGATGACCGCCGTCGGCTTCCTCCACTTCGCCGAGCAGGCGGTGGACATCGCCGTGATCGAGGTCGGCCTCGGCGGTCGACTCGACTCGACGAACGTCATCACGCCGCTCGTCAGCGTCGTGACCGGCATCGACCTCGACCACACCAAGCTGCTCGGGGCCACGAAGGCGCAGATCGCCCGCGAGAAGGCCGGCATCTTCAAGAAGGGCGTTCCCGCGCTGTTCTTCGAGCAGGAGGCCGAGGTCGACGAGGTGATGCGCGACGCGGCGCAGAAGGCGGGCGCCGAGCTGCGGATCGTGAACAAGGAGATCGAGTTCTCCAGCCGCTTCTGCGTGACGCCCGACCTCGGGCCGCACACGCGCGTGTGCCTTTACACGAAGACCACCCGTCTTGAGCACGTGCCCGTACCGCTTCCCGGCGAGCACCAGGCGATCAACTGCGGCCTCGCGCTCGCGGCGATCGACATCCTCAAGGGCTTCGGCTTCGACGTGCCCGAGGACAAGCTGACCGCGGGCCTGGCTGCGACCAAGGTGCCCGGCCGGATGGACGTTGTCTCGCACCGTCCGCGCATCCTGTGCGACGGCGCGCACAACCCGGCGGCGATGGGCGCCCTCATGCGCTGCGTCGGCGCGCACGTGCCGTACGACAGCATGGTGTGCATCTTCGGCTGCTGCTCCGACAAGGACGTGGCCGAGATGATCGACAAGGTGAACCTGGGTGCCGACAAGGTGATCTTCACCCGCGCCTCGGCCACGCCGCGCGCCACGGACCCCGAGGACCTGCAGAAGCTGTTCCAGGAGCGTTCCGGCAAGATGAGCCAGGTGGCCCGCACCGTGCCCGAGGCCCTCGAGATGGCCGTGCGCGGCGTGAGCCGCGAGGACCTGATCTGCGTCACGGGCAGCTTCTACGTGGTGGGCGAGGCATTGAAGTACCTGTCCGAGCGGAAGTGATCGGGACAGGTGGCGTCGCCCACCCGAGCGATCCGAGCGACCAGAGCCACCCGAGCCACCCAAGCGACCGGAGCCACCCGAGCGACCGGAGCGTGGGGCCGGGGGTTCGGCCCGCGGCTCCGAGGACGGCGAGTCACGCGCGGGGTGTCCTGGGTGGCGCGGGTCGTTCCACGTGCCGAGCCCGTGTTCGATGAGTCCGAGCGAAACCTGGTGGAGCGAGGACGTCCGCGGGGCGGGCCCCTGGCCCCACGCGGAGGGAGCGGCGCGGGTCACGCGGGCGCGCGCGCAGCGCATAGCGCTGCCGACCTCACACCACCACGTTCACCATCCGCCCCGGCACCACGATCACCTTCTTCGGCGCCTTGCCGCCGAGGTGCGGCACCACCTGCGGGTGCGCGAGCGCGATGGCCTCGACCTCGGGTGGCGCTGCCTTCGCGGGAACCATGATCCGCGCGCGGACCTTGCCCTGCACCTGCACGGCGATCTCGACCTCGTCATCGACGAGCATGGCAGGGTCGAACGAGGGCCAAGCGGCATCCCACAGCCCGCGTTCGCCGCAGAGCCCCAGCCGCAGCGCGATCTCGTCGGCCACGTGCGGCGCGAACGGCGACAGCACGCGCACGAAGCGGTCCAGCTGGTCGCGCGTCATGCCGCCCTTCGCCGGGTCGGCGAGGTCGGTCGGCCGCGTGGCCGCGTTCACGAGCTCGATCATCGCCGCGATCGCCGTGTTCAGGCTGAGCCGCTCGATGTCGTCGCCGACCTTCGCGATGGTCCGGTGCAGCAGCTTCTCGACCTTCGGGTCGGGCTCCGCCGCGAGCAGCGGCTCGCCGGTGCGCTCGTCGATCGCCAGCCGCCACGCGCGCTGCAGGAACCGGAACACGCCGACGATGTCGCGGGTGTTCCACGGCTTTGACGCCTCGAGCGGCCCCATGGACATCTCGTAGAGCCGGAACGTGTCGGCGCCGTACTCGGAGATCACGTCGTCGGGATTGACGACGTTGCGCAGGCTCTTCGACATCTTGGCGATGATCTGCGCCACCGGCGCGCCCGTCGCGCGCTCGGCGAAGGTGCCGTCCGGGCGCTCGTCGACCTCGTCGACCGGCACCAGGCTCTTGTCGGCGCGCTGGAACGCATGGCTCGTGATGAGGCCTTGGTGGAAGAGCTTGCCCATCGGCTCGGGCGTGCTGACGTGCCCGAGGTCGAAGAGCACCTTGTGCCAGAAGCGCGCGTACAGCAGGTGCAGCACCGCGTGCTCGCTGCCGCCGACGTAGAGGTCGACGCCGCCCGCGTGGCACGTGGCCGGGTCGTACGCCGCCGGTGCCGGGCCCGGGCCCGCCGAGCGCTTGCGCGACAGCATCCAGTAGCGCTCCGCCGCCGGGTCGACGAACGCCTGTTCCGCGTGCGGCGAGCAGTAGCGCAGGTAGTACCAGCAGCTGCCGGCCCAGCCCGGCATCGTGTTCGTCTCGCGCGTGACCGGGGTCGTTGGTGGCAGCAGCGCGGGGTCCACGCCCGCTTCGCCCGCCGTCAGCTGCACCCACTCGCGCGCCTTCGCGAGCGGAGGCTGCGGCACGTCGCTCTCCACCGGGTTGTAGTCCGCGAGCGGCGGAAGCCGCACCGGGAGCGCCGCGGCGCCCACCGGGTAATGGTTGCCCTCGGCGTCGAAGACCACGGGGAACGGCTCGCCCCAGTAGCGCTGGCGGCTGAAGAGCCAGTCGCGCA
>CANLMX010000032.1 GCA_947492385.1 Planctomycetaceae bacterium
CCATGCACGCCTGCAGCGCGCAGATCGGGTCGATCTCGGTGACCTTCACGCGGCAGCCCTGGCCGCGCAGGCTCTGGCAGCTGCCCTTGCCCACGTCGCCGTAGCCGAAGACCACGGCGACCTTTCCGGCGAGCATCACGTCGGTGGCGCGCATGATGCCGTCGACGAGTGAGTGGCGGCAGCCGTACAGGTTGTCGAACTTGCTCTTGGTGACCGCGTCGTTGACGTTGATCGCCGGGAAGAGCAGCTGGTTCAGCTCCTGCATCTGGTACAGGCGGTGCACGCCGGTGGTGGTCTCCTCGGTGACGCCGAGGATGTTGCCGGCGGTCTTGGTCCAGTAGCCCGCATGCTTCTGCTGCAGGGCGCACAGGAGCTGCAGGATCACCTGGTACTCCTCGCTGTCCTCGGAGGTCGGCGTGGGCACGCTGCCCTGCTTCTCGAACGCCAGGCCCTTGTGGATCAGGAGCGTCGCGTCGCCGCCATCGTCCAGGATCATGTTCGGGCCCTTGCCGTCGGTGAAGTGCAGCGCCTGCCAGGTGCACCACCAGTACTCATCGAGCGTCTCGCCCTTCCAGGCGAAGACCGGGATGCCCTTGGGGTTCTCCGGCGTGCCGGTCGGGCCGACGGCGACGGCCGCGGCGGCGTGGTCCTGCGTGCTGAAAATGTTGCAGCTGCACCAGCGCACCTCGGCGCCGAGCTCGACCAGGGTCTCGATGAGGACCGCGGTCTGGATCGTCATGTGCAGGCTGCCGATGATGCGGGCGCCCTTCAGCGGGAACTTGCCCTTGTACTCCGCGCGGAGCGCCATGAGTCCGGGCATCTCGACCTCGGCCAGCTCGATCTCCTTGCGACCGAAGCGAACGGTCTCGGGGGAAAGGTCCTTGACCTTGAAGGCCGGGAACTCGGTGAGCGAAAGGCGCGGGTTGGACAGGAACGGGTTGGTCGTGGTGGTGGCGGTTGCGGTGGCGGTCATGGGGGTCCTTTCATCCGTCTATCCGGATGGAAGGATGATAGTAGCCACCGAGCACTGGCGCCGAGGGGCGAAACAAGGGATTCTGTTGACATGACCCGCCCCCGCCGACCGATCGCCGAACCCGTCCGACGCGCCTTGATTCGCCTGGCGACCCCCGCCGCGGTTCTGGGAACGGCACTTGCGGCCGGTTGCGCCAGCGACGGGAAGAACGTGTACGAGGCTCCGCCGAACGACGGCAGCGCCAACGCAAACTCGGCCGACGTGGTGACCGAGCCCGCGATCACCCCGAAATGACGCTCGGGATCCTGCGGGGTCAGCGCGCCAGCAAGGCCGCGAAGAGCCCGGGCCCCTTCGCGTGAGTGTCCGGCCTGAGCCGCGTGAAACGCCGCAGCGTGAACCCGGAGCCGCGCGCGAACCGCACGAGGTCATCCTCCGCGAACCCGAGGTGCCGGTGCCCCATCGACTGCTGGTAGGCGGCACGGTCGTGCTTCACCATGTCAACGACGAGCAGCGCGCCGCCCGCGCGAAAGCCCGGCGCCATCGCGCGGAGCATGGCGGCCGGATCGTCGGCATGGTGGAACACCAGCATCACGACGCCAAGGTGCGCCTCGCCGGCCTTCAGTGGCGGGGCAAGCAGGTCGCCCTGGCGGAAGTCGACGTTGCGGAAGCGCTTCAGCCGCTTGCGCGCGGCGGCGAGCATCGCCTGCTCGCGGTCGACGGCGATCACCTTTCCGACGACGGGCGCAAGCCACTCGGCCGCCTCCCCGGTGCCGCAGCCGAAGTCGACCGCGACCGCATCCGGGGGCAAGAGTCCCAGGAGCGCCTCGGGGACGAATGCCGCGCCGAAGAGCCCTCGGCGCAACTCGTCCCAGTCGCCGCCGATGCGGCCGAAGAACGTGCGGCTGTCGACGCGGCGCGCGGCGATGACCTCCGCAAGGCGTGCATCGTCATCGCCGTAGACGTGGCGCGTGCCGAGGTGCTCGCCGCTCATCCGCCAGAGGTCACGCATGCCGGGGGCCAGGTCGTCGGCACGCATCCGGTACAGGCTCTGCGTGCCCTCGGGACGCTTGGAGACCCAACCCTGCTCGAAGAGCGGCTTCAGGTGCCGGCTGACCGTGCTCTGCGGCAGCTGCAGCGCGCGGGCGAGCTCGCCCACGCCGAGTTCCTCGCGCTCGAGAAGCCGCAGCGTCCGAACGCGCGCGACGTCACCGAGCGTGGCGAGCCAACCCAGCCAGCGCTCGCGCGGGTTGTCGGGGGCGGCGGGCACGCGCGTCAGGGGCCCGGGGGAAGCGCCGTGTCCTTGCCACGCGCGACGCCGCGCTGATCGAGCGCCTGGTTGATGCGCGGATCCTCGGGGGCGATGCCGTACGCCTGGCGCAACCGGCGCACGCCCTCGGCATCCTTGCCGAACCGGAAGCAGAGGTCCGCGTCGCGCATGTAGGGTTCGATCGACGCACGCTGGTCGGGCAGCGGCTCGTTCACCTTGATCGCATCGACGGCGGAGGTCGCTGCGGTGTCCGGATCGCCCGAGCTCTCCGCGATGCGGCTGAGCGCGAGGTACGCGCGCCACGAGCGGAAGTCCTTGCCGAACGCGCGGAGCACCTGGTAGGCGTCCTTGACGTCCTTCTGCTGCGCCATGCACTCCGCGAGCGAGATGACGATCTCCTCGTTCGCGGGCTGGAGCCGGTATGCGCGGTCGAGCGAGCGACGCGCATCGTCGAGCTTGCCCTGCCCGAGCATCGCGCGCCCGTACGCGAACTGGCCGCGCCAGTCGCCCGGGGTGTCCTTGACGACCGGCTCGACTGCGGCGGCGGCCTCGGCGTACTGCCCGTACTTGAGGCGCTCGTCGGCCTCGCGCGCGCGCGCCTCGTTCGAGGTCGTGTTGCAACCGGCCAGCACGCACGCAAGCGCGGTGGCATGGGCAGCGAGCAGGATGGAACCGGGAACCGCGCGTCCGTGCATGGCGTGAAGTGGCATGTGCCCTCCTGGCAACTGTGCGCCGCGGGCGAAGGCCGGCGGCGCGTGGGATGATATCGGCGTGGAACGCGCATCGCACGGCCAGGGACTCCCGGATGCCGCCGCCGGAGCTGGATGGCTGCCGGCCGCGGTCATCGAGCATGAGGCGCCCGGTGGCCGGCATTTCGACCTGCTGCTTGCGGTGCGGGAGCCGGCCGGACCCGACGACCGGGCGTGCGCGACGTGGCGGTGCCGAGCCGACCCGTCGGAGCTGCCCGCCGGGAGCAGGTGCGCGTCCGAGCGGATCGACGCCCATCGCGCCGCATACCTGGCGCTCGAAGGACCGCGCACGCTGACCGGCGACCGGGGATCGGTGCGGCCAATTGCGGTCGGCCGGTGGCGGCCGGGCGCGGACGGGGCGATCGAGGTGGAATGGGCGGGAGCGCGCGGGACGGAGCGGATGACGCTGCGGTTCGCGGCGGGCGAAACCGAACTCAGGAGAACCGACCGATGACCGGAGCGAGCGTGATCTACGGCGTGGTGATGGCGGCGGTCGGCGGACTGTGCCTGCTGCTGACGGTGGTGACGCTTCCGGGCAACTGGCTCATGCTGCTCGCAGCAGGCGTCGCACAGCTCTGGTCGACGCGCGACGGGGGCACGGCGGCCTACTCGGGTTGGACGCTCGGGGCGCTTGCGGTGCTTGCCGTGCTGGGGGAGGTGGCGGAGACCGCGATGGGCGCCGCGGGTGCGAAGGCCGGCGGAGCCCGGTCACGCGGGGCGTGGGGCGCGGTGATCGGATCGCTGGTCGGGGCCTTGGCCGGCACCGTGGTGCTGGCGTTCGTGCCGATCGTCGGGACGCTCGCAGGAGCGCTCATCGGCGCGGGCCTCGGTGCGTTCGTCGGCGAACTGACGTACGGCGACCGGCGCGCCGGTCAACTGCTGGCCCCGGCGGCAGGCGCCGCGGCGGGGCGCGTGGCGGGCGTGATCGCGAAGGTCGCGATCGGCGCAGTCATGTGGACGGTGCTGGTGGTCGGCGCACTGTGGGCGTGACGTCGGCGAGCGGCACGACCCGCTGCTCTCCGCTCGCGAGGTCCTTGAGCTGCACCTGCCCCTGCGCGAGCTCGGACCCCAGGATCACGGCCCAGCGCGCGCGCTGCTTTGAGGCGTCGGCCAGCAACTTGCCCACGTTGCGCGTCGCCTTGTAGGAGTGACGCACGTGCAGGCCCGCGGCGCGAAGGCGCGCGACCAGGCGCGGCAGCTCCTCCTCGGCGGCGGGTTCGCCGGCCGAGACCACGAACGCGTCGGGTCGCGGCAGCAGTTCAGCGCCGTCCTTGGGGAGCAGGCCGCGGTCGGCCAGGACGAGCCCGAGCACGACGTCGCCCATGCCGAACCCCATGGCCGGGGTGCGCGGCCCGCCGAAGAGCTCGACGAGGCCGTCGTAGCGGCCGCCGCCTGCGATCGCCCGCTCGGCACCCGAGGCCTCGTGGATCTCGAACACGGTGCCCGTGTAGTAGGCAAGCCCGCGCACGATGCCGAGGTCGAACTCGCACCAGTCGGCGAGCCCGGCGGCGACGAGCGCCCCGCGGAGGGCCTCGAGCTCCGCGAGTTCCGAAGCATGGACGCCAGCCGCGCGCGCGAGCACCTCAAGGTCACCGGCCACCGGCACCCGCGTGCGCACCGCGGCCTCGAAGCGCGCGAGCGCGTCGGGAGCGAGGCCCAGCGCGGCGGCGCGCTTCGTGAATTCGTCGGGCGGCATCTTGTCGCGCCGATCGAGCAGCTCGAAGGCCCCCGCGACCGATTCCTCGGCGACCCCGAGCGCGCGGACCAGGCGCCCGGCCGCGACGCGATGGCTGACCTTCACGCGCACGTCGGTCGCAGCAAGCCCAAGCCGCGCGAGCGCCGCCACCGCCACGCCGATCACCTCGGCGTCGATCGAGGGGCCCTCGAGGCCGAGCAAGTCGACGTTCCACTGGAAGAACTCGCGCAGGCGGCCGCGCTGGGGGCGCTCGGCACGGAAGAAGTTCGGGACCGCGAACCACTTGACGGGCACCGGAAGCTGCGCGGCGCGCGCGGCGGCCATGCGCGCAAGCGTCGGCGTGAACTCCGGGCGCAGCGCGTAGTCGTCGCTGCCGCCGGCGCGCCGGAAGCTGAAGAGCTCGCTCACGATGCCTTCGCCGCTCTTGGCGGTGTAGAGGCCCAGGTGCTCGAACGTGGGCCCGTCGATCTCCTCGAAGCCGAACGCGACGCTCGCGTCGCGCCACGCGGCCTCGATGCGCCGGCGCACGGCCATCTCCGCGGGGTAGAAGTCGCGCGTTCCCTTGGGAGCCTGGAACTTCACGTCAGTCCTTGCGTGGCGAGATGATCAGCGCGCATGCGACCCCTGCGAGGAGCCATGCGACGAGCCCGTCGACGAACAGCGCGATGGCGTAGCCGTCCGGCAGGTGGAGGAAGTTCCAGTCGACGGCGTGCGTGCCCATGACCGCGAACAGCGGGATGAGCAACGCGAGGGCCAGCCGGTGCTGGACGCGCATCCCATAGCGCGCAGCGAGCGCCATCACCGCGGCCAGCAGCGACACGCAGAAGAACTCGAGCACGAACCCGCGGACCAGGACGTTCGCCGACATCGGGTCGACGCCTTGGCGACGGACGAGGGCCATGACGAGCGGGCCCTTGCGGTGCTCGGCCATGTAGGCGTCCTGGGCGATGGCACGCTGCTGGTCGTTGAGGTCGGCGACCTCCGGAGGCGCTGGGTGGATGAAGGCCCCGTCGCCGCCGGCGGTGGCGGCGTCGATCTGCGCCGCGATCTCGCCGCCGCCGGGAAGCGGCCTGAAGGCGGCGTCGTACAGGCCGCTCGTCCAGGAGACGGCGCCCCAGCCGAAGGCGAGGACGGTGCCGACGAGGATGGCGATGAGCACGCGAGCTCGCATGGCGGGAGGATAGCGGGGATCATTTTCACACCCGCACCGGCCGCCGCGTCCGTGCGCACCGCACCGCGGCATCCAGCACGCGCTGCGTCTCGTACGCGTCGGCGAAGTCCGGAATCGGCACCACGGGGCGCTTGCGCCCGAGCGTCATCACGATGTCCGCCGCCTGGCTCACGAACCCGTGCTCGTAGCCGAGGACGTGCGCGGCCGGCCAGTAGTTCCCCGCATAGGGGTGCCCCGCGTCCGTGCACATGATCCGGGTCCAGCCGCGCATGCGTGCGGGCAGCGTGTGGTCCCACCACTCGAGCTCGTTCATCCGCTCGAAGTCGAACTTCAGGCTCCCCTTCTCGCCGTTCACCTCGATCTGGTTGCGGTTGAGGTTGCCCGTCGCCAGCCGCGTCGCCTCGAAGCTGGCCACGCCCCCGCCTGACATGCGCGCCAGGAACAGCACCGCGTCATCCACCGTGCTCTTGCCCTTACGCACGCCGCGCACCGCACGCCGCGCGCCCTTGCCCGCGATGGCACCGCCGGCGCTCTCGACGAGGTCGCGTTCCTTCACGAACGTCTCCTCGAGGGCGCCGACCACCTCGGTGACCTCTTCGCCGGTGATGAACCGCGCCATGTCGATGATGTGCGCATTGAGGTCGCCGTGCGCGCCGCTGCCGGCAAGCTTCCCCTGGAACCGCCAGAGGAGCGGCGTCGACGGCCCGCCCCAGTCCTGCAGGTAGCTCGCGCGCACGTGGAAGATGCGCCCGAGCTTCCCCTCCTTCACGAGCTGGTGCGCGAACGCCACGGCCGGGCACCGACGGTAGTTGAACCACACGAAGGTCCGCACCCCCTTCCGCGCGGCCTTCGCGGCCGCATCGCGCATGGCGCGCGCATCGGCCAGGGTGCCCGCCAGCGGCTTCTCGCACGCCACGTGCCGCCCCGCCTCGAGCGCCACGATCGACACCTCCGCGTGCAGGTGGTTCGGGGTGCAGACGTCCACCAGCCCCACCTGGGGGTCGTCGAGGAGGTCGCGCCAGTCGTCCGAGCAGCAGCGCCAGCCCCAGCGCTGCGCAAACGCCGCCAAGGAGGCCACCTCACGCCCGGCGACGGCCCGCAGGTCGACCGCCATGGGAAGGTCGAAGAACCGGGGTGCGGTCATCCACGCGTTGCTGTGGGCCTTGCCCATGAACTTCGTGCCGACGAGTCCGATGCCGAGGGTCTTCGTCTTCATTGGATCCCGTATCCTACGGACCACTTATGGACACCCACGGCACCCCGCAGACGGACCGTTCCATCGACGCACGACTCACCCGCATCGAGGCCGACCTCGACGCCGCGCGCCGGGACGCGCGCCGATGGCGGCGCGGCACGTTCGTCACGCTCGGAGTCCTGGGCACCGCCATGCTCGCGGCCGCGATGCAGGACTCACCCATCGTCGAGGTGATCCGCACGCGCCGCATCGAGGTGGTCGGCGCGGACGACAAGGTCATGGTGCTCGCGCACGCGGGCGAAACCGGCGGCCAGCTCGACGTCTGGAGCAAGACGGGTTCGAACACCGTGCGCCTCGGATCGACCGCCGACGGCGGTGATCTGGCGCTCTGGAATGCGGCCGGCAAGCCGGTCGCGGGGCTCTTCGCCACCGGCATCGGCGGCCGCATCGAGATCGGCGATGCCGACGGCACGCCGCTCGCCACGTTTGCGCGCGGCGCCGACGGCGGCGCGATGGTGCTGCATGGCGCGGGCCAGCAGGCCTCGAGCCTCCGTGCCGAGGCGGGCAACGCGGGCGCCGTCATCTCGATGACGCGCCCCGACGGCGAGGTGGGGATGCTCACCGGCGTCGCGCAGGGTGCAGCCGTCCTCTCGATGCGCAACGCCACCGGCAAGGAAGTGCTGTACGCAGGCGCGGCCGCGGACCAGTCGGGCTTCATGCGCCTGGCAGACGCCGAGGGCGACGAGACCGTGTCGCTGGTCTCGACCACCGGCGGTTCGCTCATGCTGAAGGACGGCGCGGGCGCGATGAGCGCCTCGCTCACGACGCGAGGCGCCGGCAAGGGCGCGGCCTTCGAGATCCTGAACGGCTCGGGCGCCCCCGCGCTCGCGCTCGACTCGGGCGAGGACGGCGCGGGCCGCCTCATGGTCGGGACCGCCACCGGCGTCCCCGCGTTCATGGCCGAGGCCAAGGGCCAGGCCGGCACGCTGAGCCTGTACTCGCAGGAGCGACGCGTGGCCGCCATCGGCGCGGGTCGTGCCGGCGGGCTGCTGAACCTGCTCGACCTGTCCGGACGGCCCATCGTCGTGGCGGGCGCTGCAAGCGACGGCGACGGCGGCGCGGTGAGCGTGCGCAACTCGACCGGCGCGCAGATCGGCCGGCTCGGCGTCGACGCGTCGGGTGGCGGCGAACTCGCCGTCTACAACGCGAGCGCGACGATGAAGAAGCTGATCGATGCGCCGGCCACCGGCTCGGCTCCGGCCCCGGCTCCGGCTCCGGCTCCGGCCATGCCCGAGTCCACGCCCGCATCGACCCCGCCGACGCCCGCGGAGCCCGCGCCTGCTCCGGAACCTGCGCCTGCTCCGGAACCTGCGCCTGCCCCGGAACCTGCGCCTGCCCCGGAACCCGCGCCTGCGGCGGAGCCCGCGCCTGCCGCGGAACCCGCGGCCGAACCGAAGTGACATCACCCTCGAGCCCCTGCCTACGATCCCCCGCCCCATGACCACCGCCGCCACCGTTTCCGCCACTGCACGCGTCGAACTGCAGGAAGTGCTGCCCGCGTCGGCGAACGCGCCCGTGCGCGTGCGCGTCACGGTGCCCGGAACGGCGTACCGGCTCGACCTCGCGCTCGTCGGCGATGCGGCCGCCCTGCAGCAGCGCCTCGCCGCACGCGGCGCGGGAGCGGTCCGGCTCAGCGGCACCGTCCGCGGCCGTGCGCTTCGCGCATGGCACGCCACCGCCGGCGGCTGCTTCATCGAACCCGTCTGGGGCATGCCCCGCATCGTGCAGGGCCGCGTGCTGGCGATCGACATCAACGCGAACGCGGTGCTCATCGACCTGGCGGTGCCCGCCTGGGTCGAGATGGAAGCGTCCCAGCCGGCCGGCCAGTGGCAGACCGGCGACATGCTCAACTTCTACGTCGAGAGCGGGATGACCTTCACGCCGACCGCGTGAGCGGTCCGGCCGGCCGCATCGCCAGGAAATTCGCAAGCAGCGCCGGGCCGTCGACCGTGAGGAAGCTCTCGGGATGGAACTGCACGCCCTCCATCGGCGCACACCCGGGCGGAGCCTTCCAGCGCAGCCCCATCACTTCGCCCCGCTCGGTGCGCGCCGAGACCTCGAAGTCGGCACCGACCGTCGCAGGGTCCACCACCAGCGAGTGGTAACGCGTCGCGACGAACGGGTTCGGCAGCCCGGCGAACACGCCGCGGCCGTCATGCAGCACGGGGCTCGTCTTGCCGTGCACGGGCACGTCGTTGCGCCGCACGACCATGCCGTGGCAATCGCCGATCGCCTGATGCCCAAGGCAGACCCCGAGGCACGGGATGCGGCCGCGGAAGTGCATGAGCATCGCCCGGCTCACGCCGCTCTCGGCGGGCGTGCACGGGCCGGGCGAGATGACCAGGTGCGTGGGCGCCAGCGCCTCGGCACCGGCCACGTCGATCGCGTCATTGCGCACCACCTCGATCCGAAGCGCCGCGTCGAGCTCCGCGAAACGCTGCACGAGGTTCCACGTGAACGAGTCGTAGTTGTCGATCAGGAGCAGCACGGAGCGCGAGTCTAGCCCGCGCGCTCACGCCGCCTCGGCGCGCGTGCCGGCCACGCCGTCCGGCGTCACCAGGAACAGGTCCGAGCAGATCGGGTACGGAAGGCGCATGTATTCCTGCTCGGCGCGCGCGCGGAGCCGGCTGACGAACGGCTCCGGGTCGCCGGTCATCGCGAGGAACATGTCCCGCGCCGGGGCCGCGACGTAGAAGGTTCGGCCCAGCTGCGCCGACAGGCGTTCGTGCAGGTCGCCGAGCAGGAGCCGGGCCGCGTCGTAGCCGTCGTGCATGCTGATGATCGCGGCACGGCCGCCCTCGTTCGAACGGATCACCTGGACGTCGAGGTTGGGCGCGTACCTGGACAGGTTGGCGCGTGCGATCTCCTCGAGATCCTCGGGGGTCATGCCCCAGCGGATCATCTGCTCGGTGCCGATCGAGACCGTGTAGTGCGGCATGTCGATGACGAAGACGATGACCGTGTCGTTCACCCACGGCACGTGCGCCACCTGCTCGCGGTCGAGCGTGCGAAAGATGCTGCCGGGCTGGATACGGGGCATGATCCGCGCCTTCGCGACCGCGAAGGGGATGTCGAGCGACGCCAGCTGGTCGCCCTCGAGCACGCGGTCCACGTGGTGCTCAACCGTCTCGAGCCACGCGTCGGGGGCTCGGTGGACGGTGCGCCAGAGGTTCTCGAGGCCTAGGTGCCGGCCGTCGATGGTGATGACGAGCGTCGCGGACAGCACCACCTCGCGACCCGGGTGGCGAGCGCGAACGAGGTCCAGGACGGCCTGAGAGAACGCTTCGGGGGTTTCGGGCAACTGGCTCATGGCGGGCGGTGCTCCTGCGTCCCGGCCCTTCGTGAGGGGCGGGTCGACCGGAATGTCGGATACGGGACCCCGGCAGGCGAGGGATCCTTCCCGTAAATTCAAGTTTCCGCGCCTCAGCCGGTCCGCCTGTGCGGGCCGGGAGACCCTGGCCCGGCGCCTGCCTGGCCCCGTCTCCCGTGGCCGCCGGCCCCGGGGCCCGGCCCCGACGGCCCCCATCCCCGCCCATGAACACCGTCCTCCCCGAG
The DNA here is from genome assembly GCA_947492385.1 of Planctomycetaceae bacterium. Classification (GTDB taxonomy): domain Bacteria; phylum Planctomycetota; class Phycisphaerae; order Phycisphaerales; family SM1A02; genus UBA966. The sequence continues at coordinate 10,667 of CANLMX010000032.1, forward strand.
TTCTTCCGCCAGCCCGCCCGCCGGTTCCTGGTCATCGCCGGGCCCTGCATCCTCGAGTCGCCGGACGTCAACGAGCGCATCGGCACCGTCCTCCGGGACACGTGCCGCGATCTGGGCTTCGATTACGTCTTCAAGGCCAGCTTCGACAAGGCGAACCGTTCCAGCATCGCCAGCCCGCGCGGACCTGGGCTCGTGGCGGGGCTCGACGAGCTTTCGCGCCTGCGCGAGCGCCTCGGGGTGCCCGTCACCACCGACATCCACGAACCTGCGCACGCGGAACCCGCCGCGCGGGCGGTCGACATGCTGCAGGTGCCTGCCTTCCTATGCCGCCAGACCGACCTGCTCGCCGCGGCGGCTGCGACGGGACGCCCGGTCAACGTAAAGAAGGGCCAGTTCATGGCACCCGAGGAGATGCGCAACGTGCTCGGCAAGCTCGCCGAGGGCGGCTGCGAGCAGCGAATGCTCACCGAGCGAGGCACGTTCTTCGGATATCACCGGCTCGTGAACGACTTCGTCGGACTCGGCGACATGATGGAACTCGGTGCGCCGGTCTGCTTCGACGCGACGCACAGCACGCAGCTACCCGGCGGAGCCGGCACCGCCACCGCAGGACGCCCCGAGCGATGCGGGCTGCTCGCGCGCGCCGCGGTCGCGGCAGGCGTCCAGGCACTCTTTCTCGAATGCCATCCCGAGCCCGCCCGCAGCGGCAGCGACGCCGCGACGATCCAGCCGCTCGAACGCGTGCCCGCCATGCTCGCCGCGCTGAAGCGCGTGCGTGACGCCGTGACGGCATAGAATCGGGACCGATGGCGGCGCCCTTCCGTTCCTGCGACCATTGCGGCAAGCCGGCGGTCGTGCACAACACGGTCATCGTCAACGGCAAGGTCATCGAGCACCATCTCTGCGAGGAGCACGCGGCGGCCGTGACCGGCCAGCCCGTGGGGCCGGTGCCCATCAATGCGCTGCTGGGGCAGCTCGCGCAGGTGGGCGCGGCACGCGCGCGCGGGCCGACGTGCCCGTCGTGCGGCCTCACGTTCCATGACTTCAAGTCGACCGGCCTGCTCGGATGCGCTCGCTGCTACGACACGTTCGCGGCCACGCTGGTGCCGGTACTCGAGCGCGCGCACGGCGGCGCCACGCAGCACGTCGGGCGCGTGCCGCCCGCCGGCGACGCCGCGATCAAGCACCGCAACGAGCAGCTCGAGCGCCTCGCCCGCGAGCTGGGCGCCGCCGTGGCCGCGGAGCGGTACGAGGAGGCCGCGCGGCTCCGCGACATGATCCACGCATTGCGCCCGCAGGCACCGGACGCGCCGGGCACCGGCAGCGCCGGTGCCGCTCCACCGCGCGGGAGCGTGCCATGAGCATGCCCGGGGCGCTCCGCCCCACGGACGACAGCGACGTCGTCATGAGCTGCCGCGTGCGCCTCGCGCGCAACGTGGCCGGGATGCCCTTCGTCGGACGATCCACGCACCCGCAGCGACGCGAGGCGCTCGAGGCGATCCGGAGCGCGTGCGGCACGGCCGAGGCGACGGGGTCCCTGGTCGCGGCCGCGGGCGCGACGGGACCGCTCGCGTGGGTCGACATGCCCTCGATGCCGGCGCGCGACCGCCAACTGCTCTGGGAACGCCACCTGATCTCACGGAACTTCGCGGACGGCGACTCGCCGCGCGCGGTGGCCCTGACGCAGGACGAGCGCTTCTCGATGATGGTGAACGAGGAGGACCACCTCCGGGTGCAGGTGCTGCGCCCAGGCAATGCGCTGCGCGCGGCGTTCGACGCCGCGATGGCCGTCGACGCGGCGCTCGCGGCCCGGCTCGACTTCGCGTTCCACCCGAGGCTCGGCTACCTCACGGCCTGCCCCACCAACGTCGGGTGCGGCATCCGCATCGGCGTGATGGTGCACCTGCGCGCGCTGCGGCTCACGAACGAGCTCGAGAAGGTGAAGCGCGCCGCGAAGGAACTGCACCTCGCGCACCGCGGATTCCACGGCGAGGGAACCGACGCCACGGGCGACTGGTTCCAGATCTCGAACCAGCGGACCCTGGGCATCGCCGAGAGCGAACTGCTCGAGGTGCTCGCAGCGCGCGTGGTGCCCGCGATCGTCAACTGGGAACGCGAGGCCCGGCGCGCGCTGGTCGAACGGCAGCGGCTGCTTGTCGAGGATCGCGTGCACCGCGGCGTGGCGCTGCTGCAGGCCGCGCGCCTCCTCACCCTCGACGAGGCCATGAAGCAGCTGTCGACCGTGCGCCTGGGGGTCAGCACCGGGCTCGTCGGCGGGCCGTCACTCGACACGATCAACCGGCTGACCATCGAGATCCAGTCGGCGCACCTGCGTGCGGCCGATCCCTCCATCGAGGGGGATGACGACGAGCGGGCGGCGCGGGCGCGCATCATGCGGGCGGCGTTCGGGGTGGCGTGAGTTCCCCGCCAAGTCGGGCCTGTGGGCGGCACGGCCCCTCCGGCCCGCGATCGCAGGCGCGGACCGTCAGGCGTCGCCCATCCGGGCGCGCACGCGGTCGGCGAACCGGGCGAACGCGAAGTCCTTCCCGGTGATCCCCCCGGCGTCGTGCGTGCTCAGGGAGAGCGTCACGCGCGAGTAGCGGACCAGAATGTCCGGGTGGTGCTGCACGCGCTCGGCCTCGGCTGCGAGCTCGTTCACGAACCGCATCGAGTGCAGGAAGTCAGGGAACCCGTAGGTCCGTTCGATCTGCCCGCCCGAGAGCGCCCACCCGGGACAGGTGGCGAGCTCGGCGTGCATGGCGGCAGGATCGAGGGGCTGCATCGGGCCGAGGATACCCTCGTGCCCGATGGCATCCGCCGACCGATGCACCCGGCTTGCGCCCTCGCCGACGGGGCCACTCCACCTCGGCAACGCGTGCTCGTTCCTCGTGGCGTGGGCCATCGCGCGACGGCACGGGTGGCGCGTGCTGCTGCGGATCGAGGACCTCGACCGCGACCGCGCGCGCGCGGCAGGAAGCCAGGACGTCCCGGCGCAGCTTGCGTGGCTCGGCATGGACTTCGACGGCGAACCCGTGGTGCAGTCGTCCCGCCTCGCCGCATACGAAGACGCCATGGCGCGGCTGGCATCGCAGGGCGTCGTCTACGAGAGTCCCCACTCGCGCACCGAGGTGCGCGAGGCGGCCGCAGCGCTCGGTGCGCCGCATGCGGAGGACGCGCACGCCGCATTCCCCCCGTCGCTGCGGCCCGCACCCGGCCCGGCATGGGGCTTCGCGCGAAGGGACGTGAATCACCGCATGCGCATGGCGCCCGGCCACGAGCGGATCGACGACCGCGTCGCGGGCCTTCACGACTTCGAGCCGGAGCGCACCGATGGCGACGTGATCGTCTGGACGAAGTCCGGATGGCCCTCGTACCAGCTCGCGGTCAGCGTGGACGACGCATCGCAGGGCGTGACCGACGTGATCCGCGGCGAGGACCTGCTCCCGTCGGCGGCGATCCAGTCGCGCATCCACCGCGCGCTTGGCGGCGCGCCCCCGCGATGGTGGCACCTTCCGCTCGTCGTCGATGGCGAAGGCCGGCGCCTGGCGAAGCGCAACGGGAGCCTTTCGCTCGACGCACTGCGCGGGGCCGGTGTCGACCCCGCGCGCGTGCGCGGGCTGGTCGCTTGGTGGGTCGGGGCGATCGACGGGCCGGGGCCCGTGGACGCGGCGCGGCTTCCAACGCTGCTCGATGAACCTATCCTGCGCGCATGGCACGCCCGAACGCGCACCGCCCCGAACACCGTCGACGACCGCGCGCTGGCCTGGCTGCACGGATCGTGACGGCGAGCCTGTCCCTCGTGCATGGCACGGTGGCGGCGACGGTCGTGGCCGCGCTCACCTCGTGCACGGACGGCGTGACCGACGGCGGCACGTACTCCGCGACGATCGCAGAAAAGTCCTTCTCGCTGGTCGTCAGCTGCACCGACCCGACGCGCCAGCGCGGCCTCGGCGGCGTTCGCGACATCGCCGCGGATGGCGGCATGGTCTTCGTCTTCCCGGATTGCCGCATGCGCGGGTTCTGGATGAAGGACTGCCTGACCGACATGGACATCGTCTACCTCGATGCGCTCGGATACGTGACGGCGATCCACACCATGCGCATGGAGCCGCCGAAGCGCCCCGACGAGTCCGACTTCGCGTACGAGGAGCGGCTTCCGCGCTACTCCAGCGTGATTCCGTCGCAGTTCGTGATCGAGCTGCGCGCGGGACGCGCGGCGGAGCTTGGGCTCAAGACGCAGCAGAAGATCGAGCTCGACCGGGACGCCCTCGTGGCGGCCGCGCGGTGAGGGGCCCCGCGGAGGTCATCGTCGCATCCACGCCGTCGCGCGCCGCCCGCGCGGCGGCGCTCGCGGCGGACCTGCCGCCGCTGGTCGGCGAAGGTGCCACGGCCATGCCGATGACCCTGTCGGACGCGGCGGCCCGGTGCGAACGCCCCGGCGTCGAGGCAGTCGTGGTCATGCTCGACCCCGCGGACGTGCCGACCGGGCTCTCGGAGCTCATGGATGCCGCGGAGGAGTCCCGCACGGCGGTCCTGCTGATGGCGGGATCCTCGGGGGACCCGCGCCCGGACCCGCGCAACGGCGCGGTCGAGCCACTCGATGCGGCCGCGGAGCATGTCGCGGCCACGCTTCGTGGGCTCATCGGCCGGCGGCGCGACCTCGAGCGCGTGGGCCACGAGCTCCGAATCGCCTCGCGCTTCGCGGGCGGGCTGCGGGGCGAGATCGCACGGATGCAGGAGGAACTCCAGCTTGCCGCGCAGGTGCAACGCGAGTTCCTCCCGCGCGAGTTCCCCTCGGTGGGCGACATCGCGGTCGACGTCTTCTGGCGCCCCGCGAGCTACGTCTCGGGGGACATCTACGACGTGGCGCGGCTGGACGAGCGGCACCTCGGCGTGTTCATCGCCGATGCGGTCGGGCACGGCGTTCCGGCAGCCCTGCTCACGATGGTCATCTGCCGCGGGCTGCCTTCGAAGGACGTGGGCGGCGGCACCTACCGGATCGTCCCGCCATCCGAGGCGCTCGCGCGCATCAATGCCGACATGATCGCGCACCAGGGGCGCACCACGCGATTCGCGACCGCCGCGTATGCGGTGGTGGACGTGCCCACCGGGCACGTGCGCCTCGCATGCGCCGGACACCCTGCCCCGGTGCTGATGCGCGCCGACGGCACGCTCGAGATGGTCGAGGCCGAGGGCGGCCTGCTCGGCGTGTTCGAGGGCGAGGAGTACCGGGAGGTGACGTTCGAGCTCCGGCCCGGAGACCGCCTGCTGCTCCACTCCGACGGGTTCGAGCAGGCGTTCCCCGGGGATCCGACGGGCTCCCGGCACGCGCGGCTTCCCTCGAAGCGCTACCTCGACGAGTTCGCCGCGGTCCGCGGTGCGGCCTCGGCCTCCGAGCTCGTGCGGCAGATCGGCCGCCGGATCGACGTCCAGTTCGGCAGCGTCCACCAGGCCGACGACGTGACGTTGCTCGTGGTCGAGCGGGCGCCCGCAGGCGGGGTCCCCTGATGCAGGTCGACCCGGGGATCGGCGCACTGGCGACGCACGGCACGACGGGCCTGTCCCGGCTCTCGGTCGGCGAAGGGCTTGCCGGGCTCGCGGTCTGCTGGTTCGTCGCGTTGCTGTTCCTCCTGCTGTGGCGGAGCCAGTCGCGGTTCATCCGGCTGCTCCGCGACGTTCCCACGGTGCCCGTGCGGGGCGTGTTCGTCGGACTCACCGAGACCGCAGGGTCGGTCGTGCATCCCGATCCGCTGAAGGCAGGGATCACCGGCACACCGTGCGTGCACCATGCGTGGAGCGTGCGCGAATACTGGACGCGCACCGAGACCTACCGCGACTCCAAGGGCAAGACGCGGACGCGCACCGTCCACGGCTCGGACGTCGTGGACGGCGGATCGCAGAGCACCGACTTCGTGCTGCAGGACGAGACCGGCAGGATCGTCGTCCGGCACTCCGGCGCCGGCTGGACGGCCATGACCACCTTCGACCGGACGGTGGGACGCGGCGACCCGCTGTACGGGTCGAAGGCGCCCGATCGCACGGTGCGCGGCAGCACCGGCCGGCGCACCTTCCACGAGAGTGCGGTGCCGGTCGGCGTGAAGGCGTGGATCATGGGCAACGCGCACGTCGGTCCCTCGGGCGACGCGCTCGAGATCGGCAGCGGCGGCGAGGAGGGGGTGTTCCTCGTGTCGCTGACGGGCGAGGCGTCGCACGGGACGGGCGCGCGCGTGCTGGCGGTGCTCGCGTGGATCGTCGCGTGCGGCGCGGCGGTGCTCGGAGGCGTCGGTCTGGCGCCCCTGATCATCGCCACGACGGGGATCCCCGAGGGCCCCGCCGTCGCCGTTGGCCTCGGGTTCGGCATCCTCTCGTGGACGATGGCGTCGACGTTGACGTGGGCGTTCATGGTCCGCAACGGCGCGGTGCGGGTGCGCCAGCGCTGGGAACGCGCGGCGTCGCTCGTGGACGTCGAGCTGAAGCGCCGGGCCGACCTGATCCCGGGACTCGTCACCGTGACGCGCGCGGCGGCCGCCCACGAGGCCCTGGTGCAGCGCGCCGTGGCCGAGCTCCGAGCGGGAGCCGCAAGCCACGGCATCCTGCGCGTGCTGGCGGAGCGCTATCCCGCGCTGACCGCGGACGCGGCGTTCCTGCGGCTGCAGCGCGAACTGGCCGAGACCGAGGCGCGCATCGCGCAATCGAGGACGTTCGAGATCCAGAGCCGCGAGCGGCTGCTGGAACGGCTGCAGACGGTTCCCGAAGGGCTTGTCGCGGCGGTCATGGGCGTGGCGAAGCCGCCGCCAGCGCTCGACGCACCCGCTCCGCCACCATCTTCGCCAGCGCGTCCGCCTCGAGGTTGACGCGGCTGCCGGGCGCCCGGTCCCGGAGCGTGGTCTTCGCGAGCGTGGCCGGGATCAGCGCCACCTCGAACCAGCCCTCGCCGACGGTCGCCACCGTGAGGCTCACCCCGTCGACCGCCACGCTGCCGCGCTCCACCACGTGTTCCATGAAGCCCGGCGGCGCGCTAACGCGGGTGCGCCACTCGCCGCCGGCGGTCGAGACCAAGGCCACCGTGCCGACCCCGTCGACATGGCCCTGCACGAGGTGCCCGCCGAGGAGCGTCGCCGCGGTGGCGGCGTGCTCGAGGTTGACCAGCTCGCCCGCGGCGAGCGCACCGATGGTCGTGAGTCCAAGCGTCTGCGGGATGACGTCGAACCGGAGCGCCGCGCCGGGAGCCGGAGAGCCCACCACGGTGAGGCAGCATCCGTTGACGCTCACCGAATCCCCGTCGCGGGGCACGTGCTGCCACCCGCGCGGGTCGATCTCGAGGCGTGCGCCCCAGGGCTCAGGCCGCAGCGCGGCGACGGCGCCCTGGTGCTCGACGATTCCGGTGAACATGGCGCGAGGCCTGTGCAGGCGGGGCCACGGGCTGCGATCCGGGCCCGTACGCCCGCACCACCGTGGAGCCCGGATAGTAGGTCGCCAGGATCTGGGCCGCGGACCGGCCCGAGACCGCCAGCGCCTGCGCGCCGTGCTGGCACATGCCGGCCCCATGGCCGTACCCGTGGCCCTCGAACCGGATCCGGTCGCCCTGCACCGCGGCCCGAACGAGGTGGCTGCTGCGCAGGCGTTCCTTCGGGGCGGGCTGTCCCTCCGGTGCGAACGCGATCGCGCGGCGGAACTCCTCGGCACGCATGTCGATCGCGCGCCCGTCCTGGTCGACCAGGCGCAGGCGGGACGGACGGCCCGCGGCGTTCACCGCGCTGACGTCGATCGACGCGATGCGGCGCAGGCGCGACAGGTCGGCGAGCGGTGCGTCGGTTCCGGTCTCGGCCTCGATCGAGTGGGCGCGCTGCGCGTCCGGCGGTGCAAGCTGCTCGGCGGCCCAGCGCCGCAGCTGCGCGCACACGTCGGCGTTCGCGAAGTCCTGCTTCCAGCGGTAGTGCTTCGCGGCACTGCAGCACGGGCCCGCGACGGGCACGCCGCCATCGGCGCGTGCCAGCGGCGGGATGTCGTGGTTCGGGTTGCGCGTGATCGACTCGACCGCGGTCGCAGGCGTGCCGCCGCACGTGCTCGAGTAGTAGGCGGGCACGACGCGTCCCTCGTAGGCGAGCACCATCCCGCGGGTGGACGCCGCGGCCTCGCGCGGCTTCGCGTCCTTCACCGCACCGGCCCACGCCTGGCTCGCCTCGCCGGCCACCACGTCGTAGTGGCGCCGCGTGGACCAGTGGGCGTGCTCGCACACGGCGAAGCTGCGCGCGGCGATCGCCTGGGCGCGGAAGGCCTCGATGCCCCAGTCCCGGTACAACTCCTTCGCGACGACGCCCGGCAGGTAGTCCTCCATCGGCACGTCCGCGACGACGTCGATCGCTCCGGGCGCATCCGGGACCGGCACGGCGCGCACGGTGCCGGGGCACTCGAGTTCGCCGAACCGCAGCGAGCCCCCGGGCGACGCCGGCACGAACTCGATCGGCCCGGCGAGGCCGACGTCCCACGCGCGCGCACCCGGGGTACCGGCCGACTCGGTGACTCGCCAGCCGGCGGCCACCTGTCGCGCCTCGACCGGCGAGCGCAGCGCGCGCGGGGCCAGTCCCGCGCCCTGCATGCGCATCGACCCGGACGGGGAGACGACCTTGACGACGGGCTCGCGGGAACGGAGCGCGGCGATCCGGATGCGGACGTCGGGCTCGGAGGCAGGCAACGACGGCCGCTCCGCGAAGACGGGCACCGCGGGCGCCGCGGGCACTTCCACCGAAGGACCGTTCGGCGCGGTCGCCGGGGGCGCGGGGGGCGCAGGGGTGCTCGCCGCGGGGGACGCGGAGGCGAGGCCATGAGCGGGTTCACGGTCGCGCGGCGCACGGGCCGAGCGTTCGCGCGTCGAGGCAGGCGACGCGCAGCCGTGGATCACGAGGGCCGCGCCAAGGCACGACCACGCCGCACAGGCGGCGAGGTCGGACAGCCGGAATGGGGTCGGGTTGCGCGCCATCACCGTCCATGGATCGGCCAGAACCCGCGTCCTGCGGGAAAATCCGGGGCCCGCGCGGTCGCGGGAAAAGCCCCCGGATCAGTCGAGCTCGCGCAGCGACAGGCCCAGGTCGACCAGCTTGCGCTTGATCTCGTCGAGCGAGTTCTGGCCGAAGTTCTTGACGCCCATGAGCTCGGCCTCGGTGCGGGCGGCCAGTTCGCCGATCGACATCACGCCGAGCATCTGCAGCGCGCGGCGGGCGCGGACGCTGAGCTCGAGGCTGGCGACCGGCCGGTTCAGCACCGACGCGTCGACCCGGTCGGCCAGCGAGTCGATGTACTCCTTCGCCGCACGGGCGACGTAGCCCTGGTCGAGGCCCTGGCCCAGGCGCAGGCCGCGCTGGGCAAGCATGTTCTCGATCTCGGTGAGGCTCGTCTCGCCGAAGTTCTTGTAGCTCAGGAGTTCCGCCTTGGTGATCATCAGGAGGTCGCGCAGCGTCCGGATGTTCATCTTCTTGAGGCAGTTGCGGCTGCGCACGCTGAGCTCGAAGTCGGTCACCGGCGTGTCGAGCTCGGCCTTCTGCCGGGCCTCGTCGCGCTCGCCGCCCTCGTCGTAGAGCGACTGCTTGCCCGCCGACACGTCCTTCATGAAGAGCCGCGCACGGAGGTGGTTCGGCTTCGCGTCGAGCACCTTGCGCAGGCAGCGCTCGGCCTGATGCATCTCACCGCGGTCCTCGTGGAGCACCGCGAGGTTGATGAGCGCGTTCACCGGGGGTTCGGGCAGCGCGCAGGCGCGCTGGAGGGCGTCGAATGCGCCGTCCTCGTCGCCCGCGAGGTCGAGCATGAACGAGAGCTTGAAGAGGTGCTGCGCGGTGGGCTCGTGGTCGCACGCGGCACGGAAGTGCTCGAGCGCGGTCCACCGGTCGCCGGCGCGCTCTGCCTCGAGGCCCTTCGCGAACCGCTCGGACGCAGCCTTGGGATCGCGGGTTGCGGTGGAGTCGCCGATGACCGTGTCGAGACCGGGGGTGGGCATGGGGTTCGCTCGTTCCTCGAGTGCTGCGTGTCCCCGCGGCGGGCGCCGCAGGGGATCGACGAGTGTATCCGCCCCCCGCACCCGCCCGGGTCCGGGGTGTTATCCGAGCCGGGCGGCCTCTTCCTCGGGGGTCTCGAGGACGCGGACCGAACGCCATGCGCCCAGCTTCCACCGCCAAAGCAGGATGCCGGCGAAGAGCGCGATGTAGGCGCTCGCGGCGATCCATGGCCCGAGCGGCCCGAGCCCGGGCGCGAGCCGCACGAGGCCCCAGCCCCCGCCCACGATCACGGACCAGCTGAGGACGATCGTCATGACTCCCGGCCACAGCGTGTCGCCCGCCCCGCGGAGCGCGCCGATGAGGACGATGCCGACCGCGTCGAACACCTGGAAGAACGCCGCGGCCACCATGAGCGTGGATCCGATCGCGACGGTCTCGGCCGCGACCTCGGGCGGCGTGTTCGTACCGTTGGCGAACACCGCGACCATCGGTTCGCGGAAGATCAGCATCAGCACGCCCCAGACGCCCATGTACGCGACGGCGATCGCGAGCGCCACGTGTGCGCGCGAGGCAGCGAGGTCGGGCCGGCCGGCGCCCATGTGCCGTCCCACGAGGCTGGTCGCGGCGATGCCGAACCCGACCGCGGGCATGAAGGACAGGTGCATGTAACGGAGCGTCGCCCATCCTGCCGCGAGCGCGACGTCGCCGAAGGTGCCCACCAGCACGCTCATGAAGATCGCCCACGTCATGATCTCGCTCCCCTGCTGCATGGCGGCGGGGGCGCCAAGGCGCACGAGGTCGCGCGCCGCGTCGAGGTCGGGGCGCCACCACCGGCGGATGCCGAACTCGGCGTCCATCCGGCGGCCCAGGTACAGCGCGAGCGGGATCGAGGCCTCGACCGCGGTGCCGATCACCGTGGCGAGCGCCGCGCCGGCGACGCCCATCGGCTGCACGCCGGGCACGCCGGGCACGCCCCATGCGGGGATGCCCCGCTCCCCGAAGATGAGCACCCAGTTGAGCACCACGTTCACCAGGTTTCCCGCGATCGCGGCCACCGTGATCACGCGCGGCCGCTGGATCCCGAAGAAGAAGTTGCTCATCGCCTTGCCGACGACGGTCACGAAGCCTCCGAGCAGCAGGATCTGCGCGTAGGAGGACTCGAGCTCCGTGGTGCGCGGGGAGTGCCCCATCAGCGCAAACGCGTGCGGGATCATCAGCCCTGACGGCAGGATCACCACTGCCCACGCCGCGAGCCCGAGCCAGAGCCCGGCCCACCCGTAGCGCGCCACCTCGTGCGGGCGCCCCGCGCCCACGGCCTGCGAAACGAACGTGTTCACCACCGAGAGCACGCCGACCACCGAGAAGATGATCGCCCAGCTCCACACGCCGCCGTTTCCCTGCGCGCCGACCTCGAGCGGGCCGACCTGCGCCACCATCACGGCATCCGCGAACTGCATCACCGTGTAACTCGCCATCGTGACCACGGTGGGCCAGGCGAGTGACCACACCTCGCGCACCGGGTGGGCGTCCGGGCCGGTGCGGGACGCCGCGGCGGGCGCGTCCATCATGGCGTGTGCGGCGTCATCAGGCGGGCCGGGCGTCGACGCGCTTGGACTGCAGGCGCTCGGGCGACGGCAGGCGGATGTCGCTGACGAGGCCGACGGTCGCGAGCGAGCGGATCGTGATCCAGCTGATGTCGAACTGCCACCACTGCAGGCCATGGCGCGCGCTCGCGGGGAACGCGTGGTGGTTGTTGTGCCAGCCCTCGCCCATCGCGAGGATGCCCATCGCGGGGTTGTTGCGGCTGTGGTCGCCCGAACGGTACGTCTGCCATCCCCAGATGTGGCACACCGAGTTCACGCTCCACGTGGCGTGGTGGACCAGGAACATCCGGATGACGCCGCCCCACAGGAATCCGAGGAGCGCCCCCATCCACGACTGCATCACGAGGCCGCCGATCGCGGCAGGGATCGCGAAGCCGAGCACCACCCACAGCACGAAGGTGCGGCTGATCGCCTGGGCGCGCGCGTCGGCGGCAAGGTCCGGCGCGTAGCGCATGACGCTGCCGCGCAATTCACGGTCGAACAGCCACCCGATGTGCGCGTGCGCGAAGGACTTGAGCCAGCCCACGACGCCCGGCTCGCGGCCAGCGTGCGGCGAATGCGGGTCCTCGGCATGGTCGGAATGCTGGTGGTGCCTGCGGTGCGTGGTCGCCCACCACATGAGCGGGCCCTGGACGGCCATCGAGCCAAGGATGCCGAACGTCCAGGCGACCGCGGGCGACGCCTCGAACGACTTGTGCGTGTACAGCCGGTGGTACCCGATGGTGATGCCCATCGCCGTGAGCATGTAGCCCACCACGAGCATCACGAGGAAGGTCCAGCCGAACCAGCCACCCCACGCAAGCCACATGGCGACCGCCAGGGCGATGGGAGGCAGAACCACCGCCGCAAGCGTCAGCAGCTTGACGCGCATCGCGACGGGGGTCGAATCTTGGTCGTGGGCAGCGTGGACGTGCATCGTTCGGTGATCCTCGATCGGGCGGACCGGCGCGGGGCGCAGTCCGGGGCCTCGGCGGACGTACGCAAAGGAGCGTCAATCGTAGCGATCGCCCGCCGCACGCGCGCGAACCAAGCGGGCATTTCCCCGATTTCGGCAATGCAAACGCGATCGAAACGCGTATCGTCCGCCGCTTCATGGCATTCAACGCGCTGCGACTCTCCGCCCCGCTCCTGAAGGCGCTCGCCGAGGAGGGCTACGAGAAGCCGACGCCGATCCAGGCGCAGGCGATCCCGCCCGCGCTCGAGGGCCGCGACATCCTCGGCTGTGCACAGACCGGCACGGGGAAGACGGCCGCGTTCGCGCTGCCCCTCATCCAGCGGCTCACGGCGGCGCGCGAGATCGGCAAGGCGGCTGCGAAGACGCGCGTCGCCGGACGGCCCCATGCGCTGATCCTGGCGCCGACGCGCGAGCTGGCCGTGCAGATCGCCGACAGCATCAACGTCTACGGACGGCATGCGGCGGTGAAGACGTGCCTGGTGTTCGGCGGCGTCGGCCAGAACCCGCAGGTCGCCGCGCTGCGCGCGGGCGTCGACGTGGTGGTCGCGACGCCGGGGCGGCTGCTCGACCTCATCCAGCAGCGTCACTGCAGCCTGCAGGACGTGCACGTGCTGGTGCTCGACGAGGCGGATCGCATGCTCGACATGGGCTTCATCAAGCCCATCAGGACGATCACCGGGATGGTGCCGAAGGAGCGGCAGACCATGCTCTTCTCGGCGACCATGCCGAAGGAGGTGAAGCACCTCGCCGAGTCGCTGCTGCGCGAGCCGGTGCGGGTCGAGGTCACGCCGGTGGCGAGCGCGGCCCCGAAGATCGACCAGCGCGTGATGCACGTGGCGCGTGAGCTGAAGCAGCCGCTGCTGGAGCGCCTGCTCGAGTCCGATGACATGACGAGTGTGGTGGTGTTCACGCGCACGAAGCACGGCGCCGACCGGGTGATGAAGCGGCTGGTGCGCGCCCGGGTCGACGCGCTCGCGATCCACGGCAACAAGAACCAGAATCAGCGCCAGCGCGCGCTCGACGCATTCCGCACGGGCAAGGTTCGCGTGCTGGTGGCGACCGACGTGGCCGCGCGCGGGATCGACGTCGACGGCGTGTCGCACGTCGTGAACTACGACGTGCCCGTCGAGGCCGAGAGCTACGTGCACCGCATCGGCCGCACGGGACGCGCCGGCGCCACCGGGCAGGCGATCACGTTCTGCGAGCCGGCCGAGCGCGGCGCGCTGAAGGACATCGAGAAGCTGGTCGGGAAGCCCGTGCCCGTGGCTGCGGTCCCCCAGGACCTGCAGGTGCTGAGCAAGCTTCCGGAGCCGGGCGAGGAACCTGCGCGACGCGAGCACCCGCACTCCGGACGCGGCCGACAGGCACGCGGCGCCGGTCGGCCGCAGGGCGGCGACGGCGGCGGCGGCGGAGGAGGCAGTGGCGCACGGAACGCCCCGAAGGCGTCGCGCGGGAAGAGCCCGGCCCACGGTCGAGGCGGGGCGCACCGCAAGGCGTCGGGCACGGGATCGTCGACGGCGGGAGGCGTGACAGAGGCACCGGCGCGCGCGGCGCATCCGGCCGCGTCCGCGCCGCACCCGCGCGCACACCAGTTCCCGTCGGCGCGGACGCCGTCGCGGCGCGGACGAAGGTGAGTCTCAGACCTCGGCGAACTGCATGTCCGACGCCTGCGTGAACGACAGGTCCGGGACGTGGACGTCAGTCGCAAACCGCTCGAGCCCTGGCACCTTCGCCATGGCCGCCCGCACCAGCGCAGGATTGACGGTCGCCGCGCGGGAACCCGCGAAGGCCGCGCGCAGGTCGGACCCGACCTGGCACTCGGCACGGGCGAAGTCGATCGGCTCGATCGCCCGCAGGAAGGCCTGCAAGCGGCCCTTCACGTTCTCGAACGTACCGGCCTTCTCGATCCACGTGGCACCGGGCAGCACGCACTCGGCCATCGCGCACAGGGGATTCTCGAGCGTGTCGATCACCACCATCGGCAGGTGCATGCACGCGTCGCGCAACTCGGGCGTCACCCAGTCGCTCGGGTAGTTCCCCGTCACGACCGCCGCACCGACCTTGCCGGCACGCACCGCGGCGACGAACGAGGCCGCGTCGTGGACCGATCCGCCGCCACGGCGCGCGGCGAGCGCCTCCAGCACGCGGCGGACGCCGCGCGCGTTCGGCGCCTTCTCCGCGTACATCGTGAATCCGCCCTTGAAGGTGCGGTCCTCGCCCGCGAACGGCACGGGGCCGACGGCCAGCTCGGCGTTCGGGTCGAGCGCGAGCACCCACGAGGCCAGCTCGAAGGCATCCTCGCAGCTCAGCATCGGGCTCACCATGATCGCCGCCCGCTTGCCGGCGTTCACCGCCCCAGCGACCGTCCCCTGCGCCTTGGCAAGGCCGGCCTTCCACGCCTGGGCCGCCTGCGACGGCTCGAACGCGTCGAGCCCGCGGACGCGCGGCAGCCGGATGCGCGACTCGGAATGCACGTGCTTCCAGCCCCTGCGGACCTCGTCCGTGATCCACCACGTGTTCACGTCCATGTTCGTGCGGGGCTTGATGCGGTGCACCTTGCCGTCGTTGTGCTCGACGAAGAGGTTGTCGCCGCTGGCCGTGATGCCGTCGATCGAGGGGGTCTTCGTGAGGAACCACACGCGCTGCTGGAACAGGAAGTCCTTGTCGAGGAGCGCGCCCACCGGGCACAGGTCGACGACGTTGCCCGCGAGCGGGTTGTCGAGCGGCTTGCCCGGAAACACGTCGATCATCTCGCGGTCGCCACGTCCGTCGACCATGAGCTCGTCGGTTCCCGTCACCTCGCGCGTGAAGCGCACGCAGCGCGTGCACATGATGCAACGGTCGCTGTACAGCAGGATGTCGGGGCCGATGTCCTTCTTCGGGTTCTTGACCTTCTCCTCGAGGAACCGGCTCTGGCCGCGGCCGTACTCGTGCGAGTAGTCCTGCAGGTAGCACTCGCCCGCCTTGTCGCAGACCGGGCAGTCCACCGGATGGTTGATGAGGAGGAGCTCCATCACCGACTTCTGGTTGGCGATCGAGCGCGGGCTGTCGGTCGAGACGACCATGCCGTCGGTGCAGTCGGTCTGGCAGGTCGGCTTGAGCTGCGGCATCGGCTCGAGCGCGCCGGTCTTCGGGTTGGGCGCCCAGACCTCGGCCAGGCAGATGCGGCAGCTCGCCGGGATCGACATCGACGGGTGGTAGCAGTAGTGCGGGATCTCCACGTCGTGGCGGAGCGCCACCTGCAGGATCTTCTCGCCCTTCTCGAAGCCGTACGCCTTGCCGTTGATGGTGACCTGGGCCATGGG
>CANLMX010000033.1 GCA_947492385.1 Planctomycetaceae bacterium
AGCGCAGCAGGTTCGAGAGCGAGCCGAAGGTGTGGCCCGGCTGCAGCTGCTCGCCGACCGCGGGCACCGACGTGCCGTGGCCGTTCACGGTGAGCGCGCCGCCGAGGCTGAGTGCGCCCGGCGCGGGGCAGTTGGTGAGGCCGAGGCCCGCGGCCTGCAGCGCGGTGTGCAGCGAGAGGAGGTCGATGCCCGTCTGCGCCGTGACCGTGGGCGGCGAGGCGGACGAATCGACCGACATCGCGGTGAGGTGCGCGGTGGTGTCGACCAGGAGCATCGGCGTGTTGCACGTGGCGTCGGGATCGACGCCGATCGGCGACCAGTTGTGCTTCATGCCGCGCGCGCGGATGCGCCACCCGTTCGCATGCGCCCAGTTGGCGAGCGTCACCACGTCCTGCGGCGTGGTGGCGGTGGCGGTCCAGATGGCGTCGATTGAGATCTCGCCGGACCAGTTGCGGTACGCCTGCTTGAAGACCGCGATGCCCGCCGGAAAGTTCGGCGGCTCGGGGCAGCCGCCGGTGCTCGCGTGCGCGGTCGATTCGCCGGGCAGGATCCGGAAGACGGGCAGCCACGCCGCTGCGACGCCGAGCGCCGCGGAGGCATGGAGGAACGAGCGGCGGGACGGATCTTCAGGCGTACGGGCGGGTTCCATGGCGAACGGCGAGGCCTTAGGTGAGGTGAACCCGTGTGCGCGCGGTGCGGGCGGGGACCGGAAAGGTGGCGCGGGAAACGCGGAGGTCAAGGAGCGGGGTGCGGTTTCCGCGGTTACGGACAGGTGCCCCACGCGGCAAGGAGCATGCCGAGGTCGGCGCCCTCCACCGAACCGTTCCCGTTCAGGTCCGCGGCGCTCGCAGTCCCCCACCCCGCCAGCAACACGCCAAGATCCGTGCCGTCGACGGCCCCGTCGCCATTCAGGTCCGCCACGCACGGGCATGTTCCGCTGCCGCCGCCCGTGTCGCCGGTCGGCGCGAACACGTAGAGCCTCGACGGCGTGCCGTCCGCGCACACGATGATCCGTCCGGCATCGTCCATGGTCACGCCTTCCGGGTTCACGCCGAGGCTCGCAAGATCGATGCTCGCGCGCACCGCCCCCGAGCGCGTCACGTGCATGAGGCGGTTCGATGCCTGGCTGAGGAGGAGCAGGTCGTCTGCGTCCGGGCCGCCGGCGATCGCGGTCGCGGGTGACGCTGCCAGGACATACACGTCGGCGATGTCGGCCACGGCGAGGCCGGCAGCCGGGAACAGGTCCACGTACGTCGACTGGCCCGTCGCGAAGCTGCCCGTGACGCGAAACACGTTCGACGGGTTCTTCTCCTTGATCGCAACGAACGATCCATCGCGCGGGTCGAAGGCAATGCCCTCGCTGCCGCTGTTGGTGCCGGTGTTCGGACCCACGACGATCGACTGCAGCGCATTGCGGTTGAGCGTGCCGCCCGGCGCGTAGGTGAAGCGATACGCGCGCCCCAGGCGTTCCTCGGAGAGGGCGAGCGAGCCATCCTCCAGGACCGTCATCCCCTCGGGGTCGGCGAAGTTGGTCATCGCCATCTGCGCCACCTGCTGGCCTGCGAAGGTGACCTCCACCATCACCGTGCCGCTGTCGGGAAGGACAAGCAGCGTGCCTGCGCCGGTCCCGGTGCCGCCGCCCGCGGGCGCGCGCCACACCAGCGCCGACGCGCCGTCAAGCGCGGGCGAGGGCAGCGTCGCCTGCGCCACCAACGCGTATCGGGCCAGGTCGAGCGCGTGCGGGCAGGGGGGCGGGGAGAGGAACATGGTGATCCGAATACGTTCACGAGATGCGGAAACGGTTCAGGATCCCCTCAGGCGGCGGCTGCAAGGTTTTACAAACGTTATAATTCAGGGATGTCCGCCCTGAAAGTCACCGCAATCGGCAACTCACTCGGCGTCATCCTGCCCAAGGAAGTGGTCACGCTGCTGCGCGTCCAGAAGGGCGATCACCTCCACGTGTTGGTGACGCCGCGTGGCATCGAACTGTCGCCGTTCGATCCGGTGCTCGACGAGCAGCTCGAGGTTGGCCGGTCGGTCATGAAGCGCTATCGGAGCGCGCTCAGGAAGCTCGCCGAATGACCGCCGCGCGAGCCGCTGTCCGCTTTCTGTCGCCCAGGGCGGTGTGTGTCCTCCACCGTGAGTCGCTTGCCGAGCACGGCGGCATCGATGGCGTCCGCGACGAGGGGTTGCTGCAGTCGGCGCTGCACCGCTGCGTGAACAAGGCGGCGTACGAGCCGGACTCGACCATCCCGGAACTCGCGGCATCGCTTGCGTATGGGCTCGCGATGAATCACCCGTTCAACGACGGCAACAAGCGGATCGCCATGATTGCGTCGTTCGCGTTCCTGGAGATGAATGGGATGTGCATGCAGGCAAGCGAGCTCGATGCGTATGAGGTATTCATGGATCTTGCCGCGGGCAGATTGACCGAGGCGGAGTTGGCGAAGTGGCTTGCAACGGAGTGTGAGTGACGCTCAGATCATCCAGGGCACCGCGAAGCGCAAGGAACACCCCATGAAAACGTACGCAGCTGAATGCATCGGAACCTTCTGGCTCGTCCTCGGCGGTTGCGGCAGTGCCGTGCTGGCGGCCGCGTTCCCTGACGTGGGCATCGGGCTGCTCGGCGTCTCGCTGGCGTTCGGCCTGACCGTGATGACCATGGCCTTCGCCATCGGGCACGTGTCCGGCTGCCATCTGAACCCCGCCGTCTCGGTGGGCCTCTGGGCCAGTGGACGATTCCCCGCGTCGAAGCTGGTTCCCTACGTCGTGGCGCAGGTCATCGGCGCGATCGCCGCGGGTGGCGTGCTGCTTGCGATCGCCAGCGGCAAGCCCGGCTTCGATGTCGCTGCAGGCTTCGCATCGAACGGCTTCGGCGAACACTCGCCCGGCGGCTACTCGTTGGCTGCCGCACTGGTCACCGAGGTCGTCATGACCATGATGTTCCTCTTCATCATCCTGGGCGCCACCGACAAGCGCGCGCCGCAGGGCTTCGCGCCGGTCGCCATCGGCCTGGGACTCACGCTCATCCACCTGATCAGCATCCCGGTGACCAACACCTCGGTGAACCCCGCCCGCAGCACGGGCGTGGCCGTCTTCGTCGGTGGCTGGGCCGTCTCGCAGCTGTGGCTGTTCTGGGTTGCGCCGATCGTCGGCGGCCTCCTGGGCGCGGCGATGTACCGGTTCGTCGGGAAGGCGCAGGACTGATCGGCCCACCCACAACCCGTCCGCGCGCGACGCCAAGGCACGGATTTGCGGCGAGATGCTGAGGTTGGCGAAGTATCCTTCTCGGCATGATCGATCGAATCCGGACTGCCGCCTTCCCCCTCACCGCTCTCGCCGCCTCGGCCGTCATGGCGCTCGCCGCAGCGCCGCAGCCGCAGTCGGCCGCTCCGGCCGCCGCGCCCGCCGCATCGAAGCAGGCCGGCGAGGACCAGGCCGCGAAGCGAGCCGACGTCCTCAAGCTGCTCGAGGTCAACGGCGTCCGCAAGCTGATGGCGTCGCAGGTTGACACCATGATGAAGGGCTTCATCTCGCAGGCCATGCTGCCCCCCGAGGGCGCCGAGGCGATGAAGCAGGTGTTCACCGAGAACTTCGACAAGCTCATCGAGCTCTGCGTGCAGCCCTACATGGACCACCTGTCGCACGAGGACATCAAGGGACTGATCGCGTTCTCCGAGTCGCCGCTCGGCCAGCGCATGGCCGCCGCGCAGCCGAAGATCATGGCCGAGACCACGGCCGCCGGCATGAAGTGGGGCCAGCAGCTCCAGCCGATCCTCATGCAGCGCATGCAGGAAGTCCGGTCCCGCGAGCAGGGCAAGGCGGGCGGCGACGAGAAGTGAGCGCGCGCGCCCAGAGCGCCGTGGCCGCCATGGCCGTGCTTCTGGGCGCGACATGCGGCTGACCGACGTGCACGGCCGCGTGATGCGCGAGTGGCTGGCGTAGGGGTCAGCGGGGTCAATCGTCCGCCGGCCTTTTAAGCATCGGTGGCATCCGCGCGGGCCGCTGCCCTGGCCGGAGCAAGTGCCCTCGCAGCGCAAGGAGAAATCGCGCCGCGCCGGGAAGCCCCGCCAGCCGGATGAGATTGTCTTCCTTGATGTTCAGGGGCCTTCCGTGCTCGAACGCATGGACCGTGGCGGGGCTCATGCCGAGAATGGTCGCGAACCCGACCTGCGAGAGTCCCGTGCGCTCGCGGATCGCGCGGACCTCGTCCGGCGCCAAGGTCCCTGACGCAAGGCGATATGCCTCATGGACCGGGCGCATGAGGTCGGGGTCATCAGGATCGGCAAGTTCCTCGCCGCATGCCGAGCACTCGTAGGCATGGATCCGGACGTCGAGCGTGTACCCGTGGATCTCGAATCGATCGTCGTACTCAATCGGCGAGGCGTTGCGCTCGCAGAAGCACCGTGGGCAGAAGAGCGTGCGTGCCATCATTGGTCACGCTCCGGATGATCATGCGCCGCGTCGTGCCCTGCGTTCATTGGATGCCTTGACGGGTGAAACGACCAGAAGACTCTATTCTGGAATAGATGCTTGGTCAACCGCTTGAAGCCACCATTCGTGCAATTGCCTCGAGATTGATGGGATTTCGATGGCCCCCGCTGGCCGCCCACGGGTCTTCGCGGGAGGGCAAGGGGTGGCCGGTCGGGTGTGGCCACGCCCCCACGGTGGCGGCTTCCACTCGGAGTTCCACCGCCTTCCGCGCTTCCGCCGATGCGGGAATGCCCAAGGCCTGTGCCGCGCGGAACGCAGCGGCAATCGACGCATCGATCCCGGGTTCAGGAAGCGCAACGCACAGCGCGAATTGTCCGGCCACGCCCCCTCCACGCCTCGGCATCCGCTCGGCCGTCGCGATCACCGTGCAGTCCGCGAGCGCGGGCCCCGCGACGAGCTCGCGCGGCATCGAACGCGCCGCCATCATCGAGACCAGCATGCGCAGCGGCCCGGGCCGGAGTTCGTCGATGCGCCGGAGGATCAGCGCGTCTCGTTCCTCGATCGCACGCAGCGCGCGCGCCACCTGGCGCGAGCTTCGCGCCCACGCGGCATCGATCTCGATCGCACGCTGCGCGGCGTCCCGTGCGAGCGCCCGCGCCACCACCGACTTCCCGCTCGAGGCTGGACCGAGGATCAGCGTGTCCTCGAGCACGCGTCCAGTCTGCACCGCGCGGTCCGCGGCATCCTCGAGCAGCGTGATGGCAGGCCCCGCGCCCACGAACTGGCGCAGCGTGGCGACGTCGAACATGCGTGCGGGATCGCCGGGCACGCGCCGTGCGGCGCGGGCCGTGCGTGGTTCGGGCGGTCGTTCCATGTGAATTCCTCCGGCGGCCCACGGTAGGGCCGGCGCGGAAGCGCACGCAGCATTCGGCGGAATTTCGCGGCGTTCAGCCGCCGCGCAGGAAGACGTCGATCGCGCGGATCGACAGCGCGATGACCGCCGCCGCCGCGATCGCAAGCACGGCAAGCAGGATTCCCATGGTCAGCCGCCGCTCGCGGGACCACGGCTGCGGCGGCGCGCCGTGCGCCCACGCGGGCTTCGCGCGTTCGATGGCGGCGGGCGCGTAGGGGTAGCTGGTCACGGCGAACGTTGCGTCCGCGGCGGATGCCCGCGCGGCCGCGGCATGGGCGTGGAGCGGATCCTCCGTGCGCGGCGCCGCCGCGGCGTGGGCGTGGTGCTGGTCCGCCGCGTGCGGCGCCGGCACAGGTTCATCCACGGGGTCGAGGGAGATCTGGCCGTCTCCCGCGGCCAGGGGGTCGGCGCCTGCCGACGACGCACCTGCCGCGCCGCCCGGCGCATGCCCTCCGGATGCCGTCTCGCCGAAGTCGAAGTCGATCGGCTCCGGGTCGCTCACGCGCCGGCCTCGCGCTCGACGGCATGGTGCATCGCGCGGATCTCGGCGTGCACGCGCTCGCGGAGCTCCTTCGGCGCGATCACGCGCGCATGGCTTCCGTAGCCGAGGATCCATGGCTGGAGCTCGTCGAAGCCGGCCACCGTCGCGGTGAACCGGATCGCGCCCCCGGGCAGGTGCTCGATCTCCTGCGAGGGGTGCCACACCGTCTCGATCATGTTCCCGGCGACCTTCGCGTCGAACTCGATCACCACGCGCGTTGGCTTCGCGTTCTGGTCCACGATCACTTCCCACGCGTTCTTGAGGTAGCCGTCGATCGTCCAGCCCCGCGGCATCGTGAAGCGCGTGTCGGAGAGCGCCACGCGCTTGAACCGCGCAAGCTTGTAGAGGCGCATGCCGGCACCCGGCCGCTTGTTCGCCACGACGTACCAGCTGCGCCGCGCGAAGAAGATGCCGTACGGCTCGATCGAGATGGCCTCGATCTTGCGCGCCTTGCCAATGCCTGCGGCGGCATCCGGGTCAGGCGAGGTTCGGGCCGCGCCGGCGGCGCCCGTCCCGCGCAAGGGCTTGTACGGCGACTCGTAGTCGATGTCGAGCACGCGGTTTTCGAGGATTCCCTCGAGCACCACGCGGAACGCGTCGTTCTTCGGGCTCTTGGCCGCGCGCAGGAGTTTGACCGCGAAGCGACCCTCCAGTGCGTCGAGCTTGCTGCGCACCTGGTCGCGCAGGCGTGCGGTGATCTGGTGCACGCTGTCGGCCGCGGCGCGGTCATCACCGACGAGGGGCGTGCCGAGCACCGCCTGCTGCAGGTGCACCGAAGCCACGGCCTCGCTCACCGACATGTCGAGCTGGAGGAAGTCCGACGCGCGCAACGTGTATGCCGGCTTGCCGTCGGACGAGCGCGGCGCCGTGACCACGTTGATCCCGATCTGCTTCATGAAGCTGATCAGGTTGTTCACCGCGCGCGGGGTGATGCCGTACTCCTCCGCAAGCTCCTTGCGCGTGGGAGGCATGGCGCTGGCGGCCCTGCGCGCCACCTCGTACGCGCGCAGCACCATCTCGACATTGTCAACGCGCTTGACCTTCGCATCGCCCTTGGAAACCCGGTGCTTCTTCGTTGCCACGCCGTGAGTCTAGTGCCGCCGGATCGTCCTCCGGTACCGTCCGCACATGGACGCAAACGACGTCATGCGCTTTGTCGGCATTCCCGCATTCGTCGCGCTCGGGGGCGTCGCGGTCTCCGCGTTGGCATGCCGCGCCATGCGCGGACGGGTCGACGCCGATGGTGCCCGGTTCATGGACGACCTGGCCCGCGGCACGTTCGCGTTCGTGTTCTTCCTGCTTGCGTTCACCGTGTCGGAAGGGCGCGAGAACATGTCCCGCGCGCGTGCGGTGGTCGTCGAGGAATCGTCGGTGCTGCGCCAGATGCGCCGCGAGCTCCCCGAGGGCGGGCGCGTCGTGCTCGATGCCTACGCACAGAGCGTGATCGAGGACGAGTGGCCCACGCTTGGGCTCCTGCCGCCGGAGCGGGCGCCCGAATCGGATGCGGCGTTCCGCGAGCTGATCGACGTGTGCACCGACCACCCGGAGCGGTCCGTCGACACGAACATCGCGCGGCTTGAGCACCTGCGCGCGCAGCGCGTCCAGATCGCCCACGCGGGGTCGCCGCCCGCGTTCTGGGCGGTGATCGGCGTGCTGATGGTCGCCGCTTGCGCCCTGTACGGCGCGGTCGTCACCACCACCGCGCGGCGCCGGGCGCTCGGGGCGTACCTGGCCGGATTCGGGCTCGTGATCGCGCTGGTGGTCGAGCTCGAACGGCCGTTCGCGGGGCTCATCCGGGTCAAGTCCGACGCGCTGGCCGACGTGGTCAAGGCGCCGGACCCGCGCTGACGGCGGCGGGAACCGGCACCGCACGGAAATCCCGTGATTTCCGCCGGATCGGCCGTGAAATCCGGGCGCTTTCGGGCACCGGCCGACTCGGCACCCACTCCTATACTTTTCGTTCCTCCTTGTGCCGCGCCGTTGCGCGGAACCAGCCCGGAATCGCCGCCATGACTTCCATGCAGACCTCCTCGAAGGCCGACCTGTCCACCCACGCACAGCCCGGCCCGCTCGACCCGCTCGACACGTTCGCGCGCCGCCACCTGGGCCCCACGCCCGCCGAGGAACGCGACATGCTCGCCGCGCTCGGCTGCGCGTCGATGGGCCAGCTGATCGACTCCGCGATCCCCGCGGGCATCCGCTTTGGGCGCGGGCTCGAGATCGCGGACCCGACCAACGCCCAGCGCTTTCCCGTCCGCGGCGAATCCGAGACGCTCGGCGCGCTGCAGCGCCTGGCCGACCGCAACCAGGTGTGGCGCAGCTACATCGGGATGGGCTACCACGACACGATCACGCCGCCCGTGATCCTGCGGAACATCCTCGAGAACCCGGGTTGGTACACGGCCTACACGCCGTACCAGGCCGAGATCGCGCAGGGCCGGCTCGAGGCGCTCCTCAACTGGCAGACGATGATCTGCGAGCTCACCGCCATGCCTGTGGCGAACGCGTCGCTCCTGGACGAGGGCACCGCGGCGGCCGAGGCGATGAGCCTGTGCTTCGCGGCGTCCGGCCAGCAGAAGAAGCGGTTCTTCGTGGCCGAGGACTGCCATCCGCAGACCATCGCGGTGGTCGAGACGCGCGCGTCGGGGCTGGGCATCGAATTGGTGATCGGCAAGACCGCAGGAGCACCGATCGCCGACGGCACGTTCTGCGGCGCGTTGGTGCAGTACCCGTGCACCAGCGGACGCGTCCATGACCACCGCGCGTTCGCGGACGCCGTGCATGCGGCAGGCGCGCTGCTCGTCGTCGCGGCGGACCCGCTTGCGCTGTGCCTGCTCGCGCCTCCGGGCGAGTGGGGCGCGGACGTGGTGGTGGGCAGTGCGCAGCGCTTCGGCGTGCCGATGGGCTTCGGCGGCCCGCACGCGGCGTTCTTCGCCACGCGCAGCGAGCACGTGCGGAAGATGCCGGGCCGATTGATCGGCGTGAGCCGCGATTCGTCGGGCGCGCCGGCCCTGCGCATGGCGATCCAGACGCGCGAGCAGCACATTAAGCGCGAGCGCGCCACCAGCAACATCTGCACGGCGCAGGTGCTGCTTGCGGTGATCGCCGGCATGTACGGCACGTGGCACGGTCCCGAGGGGCTGAAGGCCATCGCGGGGCGCGTGCACCGCGCGACGAACACGCTGGCGGCCGCGCTGAAGTCGATGGGCCATGACTGCGGCACGACGCCGTGGTTCGACACGCTGCGCGTGAAGCTCGGTGGCGGCGCGACCGCCGCGGGCGTGCTCGCGACGGCTGCGGTGAAGAAGATCAACCTGCGTTCGTTTGCCGATGGCACGGTGGGCGTGTCGCTTGACGAGACTGTCACCCCTGCGGACCTGCAGGACCTGTGCGAGGTCTTCGCGACCGGCACGGGCAAGCCCGCACCGAAGGCTGCGGACGTGGCGCGCGGCATCACGGGCACCAACCTGGGTGCGTTCGCGCGCTCGGGGACGTTCATGCAGCAGCCGGTGTTCGCGCAGTTCCACGGCGAGCACGAGATGCTCCGCTACCTGTGGCGCCTCCAGGGCAAGGACCTGAGCCTGGTGCACAGCATGATCCCGCTGGGCTCATGCACGATGAAGCTGAACGCGACCAGCGAGATGATGCCGGTCACGTGGCCCGGCTTCGGCAAGATCCACCCGTTCGCCCCCGCGGACCAGTGGAAGGGATACGCCGAGCTCTTCTCGACGCTCGAGCAGTGGCTGTGCGAGGTC
The DNA here is from genome assembly GCA_947492385.1 of Planctomycetaceae bacterium. Lineage (GTDB taxonomy): Bacteria > Planctomycetota > Phycisphaerae > Phycisphaerales > SM1A02 > UBA966. The sequence goes on from CANLMX010000033.1 coordinate 9,644, forward strand.
ACCGGCTTCGCGGCCGTGAGCCTGCAGCCGAATGCCGGTTCGCAGGGCGAGTACGCGGGCCTCATGGTGATCCGTGCGTACCACCGCCACCGCGGCGAGCCGAACCGCACGGTGTGCCTGATCCCCGACAGCGCGCACGGAACGAACCCGGCGAGCGCGGTGATCGCGGGCATGACGGTGGTGCCGGTCGACAGCGACGCCGAGGGCAACGTCGATCTGGCCGACCTTCGCAAGAAGGCCGAGCTGCACTCCAAGGATCTCGCGGCCGTGATGGTCACGTATCCCAGCACCCACGGCGTGTTCGAGGACCGCATCCGCGAGCTCTGCGACATCGTGCACCGGCACGGCGGGCAGGTCTACATGGACGGCGCGAACATGAACGCGCAGGTGGGGCTCACGCGGCCTGGCGACATCGGCGCCGACGTGTGCCACCTGAACCTGCACAAGACGTTCTGCATTCCCCACGGCGGCGGTGGCCCCGGCATGGGTCCGATCGGCGTGGTCGCGCACCTGGCGGACTTCCTGCCCGGGCACCCGGTGCTGCGCCCGTCCACGGCCGGCAAGCACGCGATCGGGCCGATCAGCGCGGCGCCCTACGGGAGCTCGAGCATCCTCACGATCAGCTGGATGTACATCGCGATGATGGGCGGCGACGGGCTTCGCCGCGCGACGGAAGTGGCGATCCTCAACGCCAACTACATGGCGAAGCGGCTGGAGGGGCACTACCCGATCGTGTTCACGAACGGCAACGGCCGGTGCGCGCACGAGTTCATCGTGGACCTGCGGCCGTTCGACCAGACGGCCGGCATCAAGCCGGACGACGTGGCGAAGCGCCTGATGGACTACGGGTTCCACGCCCCAACCATGAGCTGGCCGCTTCCCGGCTCGCTGATGATCGAGCCCACCGAGAGCGAGAGCAAGGCCGAGTGCGACCGGCTGTGCGATGCGCTGATCGCGATCCGCGAGGAGATCCGGCAGATCGAGACGGGCGCGTGGCCGAAGGAGAACAACCCGCTGAAGCATGCGCCGCATACGGCGGCGGTGGTGACGGCGACCGCATGGGACCGCCCGTACACGCGCGAGCAGGCGGCGTATCCCGCGCCGTGGCTGCGCACGTGGAAGTACTGGCCGTCCGTGGGGCGCGTGGACAACCCGTACGGCGACCGCAATCTCGTGTGCACGTGCGACAGCGTGCGGGCGTACGCGTGACCCGTGTCGATCTTTCCCCTCCCCATCTTCGAACGTGACGAGGACCCAGCGCATCGCGACGCGCTGACCGACGCCGAGACCTACGCGCGGCTCAAGCCGCCGACCTCGATCGTCGTCAAGTTCGGCTCGATGCGGCTGATCGGCGAGTACCCCTACGACGGCGACGCCAAGCCCGGCTGCGGCAGCAAGATCGTGGTCCGCACCCATCGCGGCACCGAGCTGGCCGAGATGCTCACCACCACCTGCCCGAACTCGGGCTGCTCGAAGAGCATCAGCCGCCGCGAGATGCTGGAGTACGTCGAGAACTCCGGCGGCAAGGACTACCCGTTCCACACGAACGGTCGCGTCATCCGCGTGGCCACCGTCGAGGACCTGAACGCCTGGAGCGCCCTGCGCGACCGCTTCGCACGCCCTGAGCTTGCCGCCGTGCGCGAGCGCGCGGAAGCCATGGGCTTCACGATGAAGATCGTGGAGGTCGAGCCCGTGCTCGGCGGCGAACACGTCGTCGTCCACTACCTGAGCGAGGAGCGCGTCGACTTCCGCGAGCTGGTCCCGCAGCTGGCGCGCCACTTCGGAGCCCGCGTCGAGATGCACCAGATCGGCGCGCGCGACGAGGCCCGCCTCACCGCCGACTACGAGAAGTGCGGCCAGCACTGCTGCTGCAAGAACTTCCTGAAGGTGCTGAAGCCCGTCAGCATGCGCAGCGCGAAGACGCAGAAGGCCTCGCTCGACCCGCTGAAGATCAGCGGTCGCTGCGGGCGGCTCATGTGCTGCCTGCGATACGAGGACGAGACGTACGAGGAGCTCAAGAAGCGCCTGCCGCACCGGAAGACCCGCGTCGGCACCTCGGAGGGCCCTGGAACCGTCATCGACGGCAAGATCCTGGTGCAGCTCGTGCTGGTGAGGCTCGACCACAACGGCCAGGACATCGCCGTGCCGGTCGAGGAACTGCTTCCGCCCGACGCGTGCCCGCAGCCGGCCGCCCAGCCCGACCCGATGCGCGGGCTCGACCGGCGTTCGGTGGAGCGGCGCCTGCGCGACCGCGGCAACGCGCCGCCGAAGCCGAAGCAGGAGCCGGGACCAACCGCATCGCCGGCGCCCGATTCCGCGTCGGAGCCGCAGGCGCAGGGAGCTTCGCCCGACGGCGCGCCGCGCAAGAAGCGCCGGCGCAGGCGGCGCGGCAAGGGCAGCGGCCCGGCCGATACGATCTGACGCGATGCCCTCGCTGACGGACAAGGAGAAGCCAGAGACCGACATCGTCGGCACGCTGATGTCGCTGACGGTCGCCTTCACGCTGGCGATGGCGTTCCGCGGCTTCGTGCTCGAGGGCTTCGTGATCCCCACCGGGTCAATGGGCCCGACGCTCATGGGTGCGCACGCGCGCCTGCGCAGCCCCATCACCGGCTTCGAGTACCCGGTCGACGGCACGCCGGTGGCGCCCAGCGTGCAAGTGGTCGACCCGATGTTCGCGCCCACAAAGCCCATCGGCGAACTGACCGCGCAGTCACTGGTGCAGCAGGCCCGCGGCGGCGACCGCGTCCTGGTCCTGAAGCCGCTCTACGCCTTCAGCCAGCCCGCCCGATGGGACGTGGTCGTCTTCAAGGTGCCCACCGACCCCGTCGGCGCGTCGCAGAACTACATCAAGCGCCTGGTCGGCCTTCCCGACGAGCAGTTCCTGGTGGTCGACGGCGACGTTTTCACGGGCCCGCCTGACGCCGACAAGCAGCGACTCACCATCCAGCGCAAGCCCGAGTTCGTCCAGCGCGCGGTGTGGCAGCCCGTGCACGACAGCGACTACCAGCCCGTGCCGCCGCTCGACACGGTCGAGAAGGCGCTTTCGAGCGGCGTCGGCCCGAACGGCACGTTCCGGTGGGACCGCGGCCCGTGGCGCGTGATGGCGGGCGACGCGTCGAAGTGGAGCATGGCACCCGCGCGTGCGTGGACCTACGCCGGCACGGGCCGCACGATGCTCGCATGGGACATCCAGCCGTGGCCCGTGGACGACTGGAACTGCTACAACGCGCTGCGCATGGCCGAGGAGGCTTCGCGTCGCTCACGCGGCGTGGCCGACATCGGCATGCGCCACGACCAGTGCTTCGCGGTGAGCGACCTGCGGCTCTGCGCCGCGCTCGAGACCGCGGACCTGCGCGGGTTCTCGACCACGTTCCGCCTCACCGCACGCAGCAACGAGTTCGACTTCGCGCTGACCGTGGGCGAGGACCGGGCGGGAACGATGACGCTCGCGCGTCGGCCGCAGGGCGCGGCGGGCGAAACCGCGACGGATGCCGGCGCCGCGCCCACCGCACGCGCCTCGTTCCCATTCACGGCACGCGCCGACGGCCACCTCGCGCTCGAGTTCTGGCACGTCGACCAGCAGCTGTGGGCCTTCGTCGACGGAACGCTCCTCGGCACCATGCCGTACGAGTTCGACTCCCTGGACCAGCGCGTGACGTGCAGCTTGGTCGGGCGCACCCCCGAGCAGTACGCGAAGCAGGCGATCGCGACGCGCGGCCCCACGCCGCCGCGGCTCGAGTGGACGCTCGATGCGCGCGCGCCCGTGACCCTGCACCGCGTGCGCGTCGATCGCGACCTCTACTACCGGCCGGCGCTGCACAGCCCCGCCAACCAGTTCGCGGTCAATGGCGACACGCTCGTCGGCGCCGCGTTCGGCACCGACTACGCGAAGCCCGAACGCCTGGGCCCCGACGACTTCGTGATGCTCGGCGACAACTCGGCCGCAAGCCGCGACTCGCGACTGTGGGGCCGCGCACACGCCATCACGCTGCAGACGTGCGGCGACGCGCAGCCCGGGATCGTGCCGCGCGACCTCATCGTCGGCAAGGCGTGGTGCGTCTACTTCCCGGCGACGGTGCCGGGGTGGCCCGAGGGCTGGAAGACCGTGCTCGACTTCGGGCGCGTGCGCCTCATTCGGTGACGGCGGGCGCCGGCACGGGCGAAGCGGTCGGCGTGACGGCCGCCCGCGCGCGCGCCGCGCGCACCGCGTCGCCTGCCGCAATGAACGCCGCGTCGGACGCGGAGATCAGCGCGTTCACCTCGACGAACTCGACGCCGCGCACCGGGTCCTCCTTGCGGAACATCGTGCGCTGATCCTCGATCGGCAGGTCGAACGGCACGGGCGGATCGATGACGAGCGCCAGCCCGTAGCCATCGAGCGGCTCGGTCCCGCGCTCGCGCGCCTGCACGCGACGGGCATCCCACGCGGCGGCGGCCGCACGGAGCCGCTCGATCGGGGGCACCGGGAACACGTCCGTCAGCCGCACCAGCGCACCGTCCGACGCCGTGGGCCACACGGTGTCGTCGTTCAGGCGCGTGTCGGCGAAGGCGACGCGCGCGAGCATCGCGCTCGCTCCGCGCTGCACCAGGATCTTCTCGCGCGCCTCGCGCGCTTCCGGGCCCGCCCCGGACGCCATGCGCGCCATGGACGCCACGGTCCGGCGTGCGTCCGCCGCAAGCGCCGCGCGGAACCCCACGGGGTCGGTCGCGTTCATGCGCGCGAGCGTGCGCTCCAGCTCATCCACCGTCGCCGGGCGCATGGCGCCGATCGCCATCGCCTCGGCGAGCGCGGCATTCGCATCACCGAGGATCGTGCCGCACACGGCGGCCCGCGCAAGGCTCGGGTCCATCGCCGCAAGCGTGACAGTCCGCCACGCCGTGATGACGGCCGGCGCCGCCGCGTCGGGCGACCGCTCGGCGCGGGCCCGGCGCAACCCGTCCGCAAGCGCCGCGCGCACCGCGCCGCGCAACCCACCGAGGAAGCGGGCATCCAGCGACGGGCTTGGCATGCGCAGCACCGCGAAGTCGCATCGGCGGCACGCCGCCGCCTCGACGAGCGGCGCGAAGACCGCGCGGTCGAGCCGCGCCAGCAGGTCCGCCGCACGGGTCGCGTGCGCCTCGTCGAGCGCCCCGGGGGCCACCCGCACCAGCTCGACCAGTTCCTGGGCGTCGGCATCGAGCGCACGCGCCCCGGCGCTCGCGCGGGCGAGCGGGACGGCGGCGTTGGGGAGCGCGGCCTCCGGGTCCTTGCCCTCGGCGATCGCCCGCAGGCGCTCGAGAAACAGCGCCAACTCGCGCGTGGCATTGAGCTTGGATGCGTGGATTCGCAGGAGGTCGGGGAACACCAGCTTTGCCAGTGCGCCGAGCGAGCCCGACCGTGCGGCCGATTCCAGCCTGCGCAGCTCCGCCATCGCCTGCTCAGGGTTCGGCGACTCCATCGCCCGCGCGGCGCGCTCGAACGCGGGACGGAGCGATCGGAGTTCCGCGCGCGCCGCGTCAAGCGTGAGGCCCGAGTGGTCCTCGGTGGATCCGGACATCGCGATCATGGTGCGCAGTTGCTGGTCGGAGTCCGCCTTCCGCAGGGTGGCCGCGAGCATGTCGAACTCGCCGCGGACCGCGGGGCCGAAGCGGAAGGGGTCATCGCCCTTCAGGGGACCCAGGGAATCCAGAAGCGACTGCGCCTGCTTCGCGTCCACGGCGCCCGAGTCCAGGACGACCGCCCCGGTGCCCGCGAGCAACGTCCCGATCCGGCCCGCGACCAGCGAGCTGATGGTGACGTCGTCCTGCGCGACGTGGCCCGCGATGGAGCCAAGCGTGGCGAGCGCGACGAGCGCAGCCGGCTGGTTGCCGTCGGACGACTCGGCGACCGCCTGCGCGCGCACGAGGAACGCGAGCGCACGCATCGATCCTGCGTGGGGGAGCAGCAGCGCGAACCCCTGGTCCCGGTCGAGGCCCCAGTCGCAGCGCCCGATGCGCGACGCCGCCTCGAGGAGCGCACGTGCCTCCGCGGTCTTCGCGAGGATGGGTGCCAGGCGTTCCCGGTCGGCGGCGGTGGGAACCGGGGGCAGCACGCTGATCGCCTCGAGGTCATCCAGCGTGAGGACGCCGGCGGGGCTTCCGAGACCGAGCGAAGGCGGAAGCAGCATCGCCATCGCTTCGCGGTAGCGGTCCGCGGCGTTGTCGGCATGCGTGGAAGCGCAGGCCAGCATCGACAGGATGCACGCGACCACCCGCGCGGCTTGGGTCGCCGCGCGGTGCAGGCTGCAGCGTTGGTTCAATCCTTGGTCCAACGGTCGAGGTTCTCGCGCGGGGCATACCACACCCAGTCGATGCGCGGAATCTCGTACGCCCAGTTCGCGGGGGAACGGTCGTCGCGGCGAAGGGGCAGGGTGGTGGCTTGCGGACCACCCCACGCGGCATCATCTCGTGCGTCCGGAACCCCGCCGTCGTCGCGGCCGTCCTCGCCGGTGGACCACATCCGGAATCCATCGGTATCGGTGGCCATGTGGATGGGTGCGTCGGTCCACGGATCGAGTGGAACGGAGGAAAGGTAAGTGGGGACGAGGTCCTCCGGCCGACGGGGCCAGGTGCCGACGTCTGCACGGAATCGAAGCACCGCGCACACAGTGGAAGCAGCATCGCGACGCGCGCGATCGACGGCAAAGTTGGTCGCCGCCTTCCCGAACGACGGCATGAGCAGGCGCGGCAGCAGCAAGTTCACGGGAGCCGCGGCAATCGCCGCATGGAACTCATGCTCCATCGCGTCGGCCACGGCATGCTCGCGTAGCGGGAGCGCGCTGGCCTTCTCCATGCGCGTCGCCCACTCCTCGATGAAGCCGTGCGTCGTTCGTCGATCCGCCACCATGAGTGCCGCCGCAGGCCCGGACAGCGTCGCCGCCGCAAGTGAAGCGGCATGCAGCGTGCTTTCGGCATGCCGGTCGTGGACCCCGATCCCGTGGCTGGTGGCCATGAGCGGAAGCAAGGTGTCCCGATCCAGCCGGAACCATCCATTGCCCCGGCCATCATCGGTGTAGAGCCGCTGCTCCACGTCAAGCCACATCAGTCGGTCCGTGCCGAGGTCGAGGTACCCAAACACAGGAGGCACGCACTCAAACGCACGCTGCAGCCGCGCGAGCTGAGCACCGTCGAGGAGATCGGGCTTCCACTCCAGAGCGGCCATGGCCCGCTCGATGGCCAGGCCACGGATGGCCATGCCGACCAGGTCGCCGATCAGCACGCGCCCGTCGGAGAGATGCACCGACATGCGCATCATCGCCTCGATGTCCGCCACGAATCGGTCGCCATCCCCGACCTCCGCGCCGCGCATCGCGTCGACGGCAAGGAAGCGAGCGGCGTGCCGTGCCGAGGCCAGGTGCGGCAGCAGGATTCCGAGCAGGGGGAACCGCGTCGGATCATCGCGCGTGGCGATCAGCTCATTCATGTGCTGCACCGCATCGCTGCCGAACAGGGGAGCATCGACCTCGCCCAGCGCACCGGCCACGGGGTAGCCGAACACCGGCCGCGCGGCGGCCGCACGCAGCACGTCGAGAGCGGCTCGGTGCTCGGGCAACTCCGCCCACTCGACGGCGGCGGTCCATTCCGGTGCGCCGGGCATCGGCGTTGCACCGATCGCCTCGGCGCCCTTGGATTGACGCTTCGCGTCGTCGACGCCCAGTCCGAGCGCCAGAAATGCCTGGCGGTACAGCGGCCAGGCATCGTCTTCGGGCGTCGCGGGCGTGGCGAGCCGGTCGCGAAGCGCGGCCAGGGTGTCCACCTTGATCACCGGTGCCTGGAAGCGCAGGTATGCGGCGAAGGACGCGTACAGCAGCACGGCGCCCGCGATCGCGAAGCCCGTGACGCGAAGCGTCTGTCCGAGCGCGCGGTCGAGCGGGCTGCGCTTGGCGATCGCGGCGGCGCGCAGTTCGCGTGCGGCGGCCTTGGGGTCACCGAAGGATGCAATGGCCTCAGAAGGCGTGCGGCCCGACGCAATGGCCTCGGTGAAGTGCGAGGAGAGCTCGCGTTCGACGTCCATGCGCTCGGCGCGACGGAGCCTGGTCATGCGCGCGACACGCTGCGAGAGCGCGGTGAGCTGCGGGTCGAGCGCGGCGTGCGCGTCCGACGGGTTCGGCGTGTTCGACGCGTTCGACGCGTTCGACGCGGTACTCATGCGCAGGCCTCCATGCCGGCCGGCCGGCAGCGCGTGAGCCCGAGTGCCCCCATGGCCGTGGTCAGGCGGTGCCAGGTGGCGGCGTCCGTGGCGAGGCGCGTGCGGCCGCTCTCCGTCAGCCGGTAGTACTTGCGTGGGCGGCTGCCGGACTCATCCCAGCGCGCGGCGACCAGGCCCTTGGCCTCGAGGTTGTAGAGCATGGGGTAGAGCGTGCTCTGGCCCATGGCCAACACGCCGTCGGTCCGCCGTTCGAGCGCCTCGACGATCTCGTACCCGTACATCTCGCCGCGTTCGAGCAACTTGAGCACCGCCACCGGGCCGGCGCCGCGCATGAATTCACGTTCGATCATGGGTGACTCCAGAAGGGCGTGGTGTGGGTGCCGGATCGACTGCACCTGCGCCGGGGGGCGGATCGCAACAGTGCGGGAAGCATACTATGTACACCATAGTACAGCCGACAAATCCACGGCAATCCATGAGATCGCGAGGTTATAAGACGTTATGGGTTGGAGCGCGGCGTCCCAGGGCTATGTTGGATCGTCCTCCATGCCGCGCCCCACGACCACCGTCGCCTTGCTGTCCCTTGGACTCGCGCTGGCCGTTCCCGCCGCCGCGCAGCAGTTCGTCCAGCAGACCTCCACGCGCTTTCCCACGCAGGCCGAGTACACGAACCAGTGCACCGCGGTCGACATCGACAACGACGGCGACCTCGACATCGTGTGGGCCAACGGCCAGGGCTACTCCTCGCAGGGCGCCGCGCTCGCGGTGCGCGTCTACGTGAACAATGGCGCGGGCGTCTTCGCGGACCAGACCTCCACGCGCGCCGCGGGCATCACGGGCTGGTACCGCGGCGTCGAGGCGGGCGACGTCGACCGTGACGGCGACATGGACCTCATCCTCGCCAACGACTTCAACAAGCGCCCGCAGCTCCTCATCAACAACGGTGCGGGCGTGTTTGCAGACCAGACCACGACCCGGCTACCGACCACCACGATGTCCAGTGCGCGCGCGCAGTTCGGCGACGTCGACAACGACGGCGACCTCGACCTGGTGTTCTGCAACAACGGCACCACGCGCTTCGGGAGCGGCCAGCCGCGGCTCTACCTGAACGACGGCACCGGCGTGTTCACCGACGCGACCGCGAACCTGCCCACGGGGAACGTCGCCGAGCAGATGGATGTCCTGTTCCTGGACGTCGACAACGACCTGGACCTCGACATCTTCCTGGCGACGCGCGCGAGCACACCCAACCAGAGCCGGCTCTGGAAGAACAACGGGCAGGGACGTTTCACGCTGCAGACCGGCATCCCGAACGACGGGGCCGCGTACAGCTACGACGCCGGCGACATCGACGGGGACGGCGACCTCGACCTCATCGGCATCAATGCGGGTCCAAGCAACGGTGAGCTGCTGCTGAAGAACAACGGCGACGGGACGGCGTGGACCAACGTGTCGAGCTCGATCTCGCCGAACCCGACCACGGACGACAACGACAGCCGGTTCTTCGACCTCGACATGGACGGCGACCTCGACCTGGTGGTCGGCAGCCTCGGATCCCGCGACCGCATCTACCTGAACAACGGCACGGGCGCGTTCACCGAGAGCACCACGCTCATGGCCGCGGTCAGCGACGCGACCATCGACGTGAAGGTCGCGGACTTCGACAACGACGGGCGCTTCGACATCATCACCGCGCAGGGCGAGAGCGGTGCGTTCCAGAACAAGATCTTCATGAACCTCACCGGTCCCGTCGACACTCGCGCACCGCGCGTGGTGACGCTGGAGCAGGTGTCCGTGGGGCTGGAGCCCGTCGACCACGTGGTGCGTGCCAACATCTGGGACGACATGACGAGCGACCGCGGGTTCCATGACCGCGGCGTGACGCTGCGCTGGACCGTCAACGGGGGAGCGGAGCAGAGCGCGCCGATGGCCTGGAACGGCAACAACCAGTGGCGCGGCGTGATTCCCGCCGGGCCCGCGTCGGCGCAGGTGCGCTACTGGGTGACTGCGCGCGACTGGTCGAACAACCTCGGAACCAGTGCGGAGAAGTTCTTCACCGAGCCCGGTCCTCCGCCTCCGCCGCCGGTGACGGGTGACCTGAACGGCGACGGGGTGGTGAATGGCGCCGACCTGGGCCAGCTCCTGGCAGTGTGGGGTGCGGCGCCCGGCAATGCCGCCGACTTCAACGGCGACGGCGCGATCGACGGCATCGACCTCGGCGTACTGTTGGCGAACTGGACGGTGTGACCCGCTCGTACGCTTCTTCCGTGCTTCCCGACGAACTCCAGGCCGTGAATGCGCGCGTGCGTGCGGTGTCCGACCGGATCCAACCGCTCCTGGAACCGCATCCGGGCCTTGCCAAGCGCAACGCCCACGCACACGTGTGGCTGGGGCTGAAGGTGATCTTCGGCGACGACTGGCGCGACCGCGCCGCACCCGCGAGCGTTCACGCGTTCCTCGCGTGGATGGACGCCAACCCGAACGCCGACTACGAGGAGTACGCAGGGCCCCGCGAGGAGCTCACGGCAGGGGAGCGGGGGGAGTTGTTCTAGGCGCTCACCCCGCCTTCGACGGGTCGTAGTTCGCGCGATGCCCGCGGTTGGCGCGGTACCACTCGATCGTCCGCCGCAGGCCGTCCTCGAACCCGACCTGCGCGCGCCAGCCAAGAAGCTTCGCCGCGCGTTCGGTGTCGAGGCAGCGCCGCGGCTGGCCGTCGGGCTTGGTGGGGTCCCAGCGGATCTCGCCTTCGAACCCGGAGAGCCGCGCGATCAGCGTGACCAGGTCCTTGATCGTGATCTCCATGTTCGTGCCGAGGTTGATGGGCACGGGCTCATCCATGACTTCCGCTGCGCGCACCAGGCCTTCCGCCGCGTCCTCGACGAAGAGGAACTCGCGGCTCGCACTGCCGGTGCCCCAGCAGAGGATGTGGTCGGCCCTCGCCTCCTGCGCCTCGACGCACTTGCGGATGAGCGCGGGGATCACGTGCGACGTCTGCAGGTCGAAGTTGTCCCAGGGGCCATAGAGGTTCACCGGAAGCAGGTACGCCGAGGCCAGTCCGTACTGGCGTCGGTATCCGTCGAGCATGACCATGGCGGCCTTCTTGGCCACGCCGTACGGCGCGTTTGTCTCCTCGGGATAGCCGTCCCAGAGGTGCTCTTCGCGGAACGGGACCGGCGTGAACTTCGGGTATGCGCAGATGGTGCCCGTCTGCACGAACTTCGTGATGCCGTGCAGGCGCCCGTGCTCGATCAGGTGCAGCGCCATCGCCATGTTGGCGAAGAAGTAGCGCCCCGGGTTCGCCTGGTTCGCGCCGATGCCACCGACCTCCGCGGCGAGGTGAATGACCACGTCGGGCTTCGCGTCGCGATAGAGGCGCACCACGTCGGCCTCACGGGTGAGGTCGTAGTCGCGCCGGCGCGGGATGAACACGCTGGTGGCGCCGCGGGCGGAGAGGCGATCGACGACGGCACGGCCGAGGAAGCCGGCGCCGCCGGTGAGGAGGATGCGGGAGGTGGCGAGGTTCATGCGGACTCCGAAGTGGGCGAACGAAGTGAGGAGGGTAGCGCCCGGGCGCATCAGTCCCGCCCGTCACTTCAGCGTCGCGAGGTACTCCACCACATCCCGCACCTCGGCCGGGGTGAGCATGGTGCCCATGGCGGGCATCGCGCTGACCGGTCCGAACCCCTCAGCGACCGACGCATTGGGGTCGACCAAGCTCGCCACGAGGCCGCGGCGGTCGTGCCGGCTTCCGACCCCTGCGAGGCTGGGCGCCGCATGGCCGCCCGTGCCCTCCACCATGTGGCAGCGAAGGCAGGCGGCGGCGCTGTGGAAGTTCACGATCTGGCGCCCGCGCTCGGCGTCGCCGCCTTCTTCGCAGAGCACCCACGCGCCAAGGGAACCCTTCGCCGCACATGACGCACGGAAGGCTTCGGCGCGCGCCTTGAGTTCCGGACGCGTCTCCGCGGCGGAAAGGACGTCGACTGCCATTGCCTTGGGAAGCGTTCCTGCTTCCAGTGATGCCATCTGCGTGGAGAGCGCCGCCGTGGCTGCGTCTCCACTCACGGTCGCGAGCGCCGTGGCCGCGGCCTGCCGTTCGGGCATCGCTCCCCCATCCAGCGCGGCGACCAACATGGCCACACCGCGCGCAGGGTCGGTCCGTGCGACCACTGTTCGCGCCTGCGCGCGCAGCCGAGGTTGGTCGGACATCAGTGCCGCGTCGATGGCCTCGGGCAGCTTCGTGTCGCGATCCTGCGCGAGCTGCATGAGGCACGCCACGCGTTCTTCGACCGGCTTGGAACCATCCTTGACCGCTGCAAGCGCCGCACCCGAGTCCATCGGCACGGCGTACCGGGCCGCCACGTCACGCGCCACGGTGCGCACGGCTGAAGGTGCGGTGGTTGCCAGGCTCGGCAGCCGTTGCTTGAGCACGGCCATGTAGGCATCGCGGTCGCGCCCCGTGGCATCCACCGGCCTCCAGTGGCCGATCACGCCGTCGCGGGGCGCGGGCTGCAGGAACTCCGCAAGCGCCTCGATCGCCTCCAGCCGCGCGGCCGGCGGCAGCGCGGCGTTCGAAGCCATCGCCGCAAGCGCGGCCGCGTCCGCGGGCGCGCCGTTGCGCACGGCGGCATTGACCGTCCGCCGCAGCAGCGGCATGGCGGTCATGTCGCCTGCGAACGAACCGATCGGCTGTTCGCGGCGGCCGTCCGGATGCACGACCCCGACTGCCAGGTGGTTGCCACCCCCGCCCTGGAAGGAACGGGCCTCCAGCGCCACGCGGTCCCCTGCCTTGAGCGGCACCTTGGCCTGCTGGGCAGGCTGTGATTCGAAATCACCCGGATTCACGTAGCCCTCGACGCGCGCCGCGGGCGTTGCCGCACTCGCATCGCCGTCCTTCGCGATGAACAGCACCCCGTCATCGTCGCTCGCCACGGCGAACGTGTACTCGCCGTCCGCCGGCGCCGTGAAGGTGCCGCGCACGCGCTGCACGTAGTCGTTGCCGGCCTTCACGAAGCCCACGGCTTCCTCGACCGTCTCGGTCCGATCCGCGGTGGTCGCCCACACGGGGTCGGCCTGCAGTCGGGCTGCATCGAACCCCGCGCGGTCCTTCCACAACTGGCGCTCCCAGGTGGCCTTGGGCACATTCGAGGTGTCCTGCGCGAGTGCCCGTTCATCCGGCGCGTACTTTGCAGCAAGCCCGGCGAGCGCGGGCATCGCGTCGGCGATGGGCAGGTCGTTGATGGCGCGCGCCGCCTCGGTGGCCACGCGCAGGTCCGGGTCATGCAGAAGCCGAGCAAGCTGCGGGTCGGCGGTCCGGCGCATCGCGAGCACGGCTGCAAGCCGGGTCTGCGGGAACTGGTCGGATGCCAGCTCGCGGACGGTGTCGGACTTGTCCATTGCGACGAGCGCCAGCACCGCCGCATGGCGCAGGAACGGATCCTGGTCCTCGTTCTCCCAGATGACGGCCGCGATGTTGGGGATCGCGTCGACGTGCTTCAGCTTGCCGAGCGCGATGCATGCCTGCGCGCGCACACGCAGGTCGTCGTCGGTGAGGAGCGAAACCAGGCCATCGGCCGCGCCTGCGATGCGGGCGTCCCCCGCCAGTCGCGCCGCCAGTCGGCGGAGCTCGACGTCCTCGTCGGCAAGCAGCGCGACCACGGCGGCATCGGCCGCGGCGTTGCGGGTGTTGCGCGCGGCTTCGGCGGCGGTTGCGCGGGCCGCGTCGGCCGCGCGGCGCGCCTGGACGCCCAGCGCCCAGAGCGCGTGCAGGCGCGGCATGTGATCGTCCTTGGCATCGGCCGCGAGCGTGGCGAGTGCGGCCGTGACCGCAGGACCGCGCGAAGCGAGCTCCAGGTGCGCGCGCTGGCGAATGCGGATGTCCGGGTGCGCCAGGCACTGGAAGAGGATCGTGTCGGGCTGCTTCGCGAACCCATCACGCACCAGGTTCTGCGCGGTGCGGATGTTGACGTCCTCGATACGTGCCGGATCCCACACCGCGTACAGCTCGCCCGTGCGATCGCTGAACCAGCCGTCGCCGGCCCAGTCGCTGATCAGCATGCGGCCTTGCCAGTCGAAGTCGACGTCGGTGGCGAGCGTTTCCGTGACGAACGGATGTGCGTCGACCACCTTGTAGCCCGCGCCCTGGGGCTCGACGGCGAAGCTGAGCACGCGGCTGTACGAGTCACCACCAAGGAAGTCGCAGAGGAAGAAGTGGTTGTCGTATCGGGGCGCAAGCCCGGTGCCCGGGTAGAAGCACATGCCCGCGGGCCCGTCGGCGAGGTGCTCGATAGGCGGCAGCGTCCACGACGGGCGCGAGCGGTCGGCGGCGTCCCATGTCCACCAGGTTCGTTCCTGGCTCCACGGCCCACGCTGGTTGGCACCCTCGAGCGTCTGGTAGTTCATGTCCCAGCCGGTCTCGCCGCCTTCCATCACGTAGACGATGCGCGCGCGGTCGCCGGCATCGGAGTTATTGTCGCCGGTGAAGAGGTCGCCCCACTGGTTGAAGGCCAGTTCCTGCGGATTGCGCAGCGAATGCGCGAAGACCTCGAGGCCGCTGCCGTCGGGCTCGCAGCGGAACACGGCGCCGGTGTGCGGGCGCGCCAGCACCGTGCCCTCCTTCGTGGTGACGTGGTAGCCGCGGTCGCCGATCGACCAGTAGATGCGCCCGTCGGGCCCGTGCACCAAGCCGTGCATGTCATGGCCGCGCAGCGCGACCCGTACGCCGAAGCCGCTGAAGACGCGTTCGCGCACGTCGGCGGTGCCGGAGCCCGCGGTGTCGCGGAACCGCCACAGGTGCGGGATGCACGTGTACCAGAGCGATCCGTCGAGCCACATGACGCCCGCGCCCGTGCCGTCGAGCGGTTCGTTCATGTCGCCGCTGAAGTTGGTGGCGGTGTCGAGCGTGCCATCGCCGTCGGCGTCCGTGAGCCGCATGACGCGATCGACGTGCTTGCGGTAGTAGTCCATCCCGCCTTCGCGCTTGGCGGCCCACTTCTCGAACATGCGCAGGCGGTCGTCGACGGTCTTCAGTTGCAGGTCGTCCTCGAGCCAGAAGCGAGACGACCGGTTGTCCTCGACGCCCTTTTCCTGCCGGAAGGATTCGGCGACGTAGATGGAGCCGTCGTCGGCGACGCAGAAGGAGACGGGGTCCTGGATGAGGGGGGTGCGGGCGAGGGGGGTGGAGGTGAGGCCCGCGGGGGTGATGAGGGCGGGGGGTGGGGGGGGAGGGGGAGAGGCACACGCGTTCACGGAGAATGTCCTGACGATCGCTACGGCAATGATCACGGAGAAACTGTAGCGCGCACCAGAATTGAATGAGTGTTACCGGAATCGCATGTCTAGAGCGCATTGTCTTGAGTCAGGCTGCATTGCGGTCGATATAGCCTGTCCCCGTTCGTCACACGGCGGATCCATCCCGAGGAGAATTCGGTCAAATGAACATCACCATGGTCGGCACCGGCTACGTCGGACTCGTCACGGGCGCGTGCTTCGCCGAGACGGGCAACCACGTCACGTGCCTGGACGTCGATGCGCGCAAGATCGAGACGCTGCGCCGCGGCGAGAGCCCGATCTACGAGCCCGGCCTGACCGAGATGCTCCAGTCGAACATCCGCTCGGGGCGCATCCGCTTCACGCTGGACAAGCTGGAGGCCTACCGCGACGCCGAGGCGATCTTCATCTGCGTGGGCACGCCCAGCGACGAGGACGGGAGCGCCGACCTGCAGTACGTGCTGGCGGTGGCGCGCGACATCGG
>CANLMX010000034.1 GCA_947492385.1 Planctomycetaceae bacterium
GCCGCTACGAGGACGCCATGGCCGCGTTCCAGTCCGCGAAGGACGACCCGAAGCTGCGCGTCAACAGCGCGTGGATGCTCGGCCGCTGCTTCGCGAAGGAAGGCTGGCACTCCGAGGCGACCAGCGAGTACAAGGAGGCGCTTGCCGCCATCGACTCGACGCAGGCCGACAAGGAGCTCGAGATCCGCTACGACCTGATGCTCTCGCTCATGGAGCTCGCGCGCGCCGAGAAGTCCTCGGCCCACGCCAAGGAGGCGGCCGAGATCTGCAGCGCGATCGTCCGGAAGAACATCGGGTTCAAGGACGTACGCGCCCGCCGCAAGGAAGTGGACGAGCTCGTCCGCACGCTCGGCTGATGCGCATGCGACGGTCGGTCGCCCGTGCGTGCACCGCGGTCGCGCTGGCCGCCCTGCCCTGTGCGTGCGCCGAACGGCTGATGCCGACCCCCGTCGGCTTCGCCGCGACCGGCGGCGACCCCTTCGCGCGCACGCCGGCGCATGCCCGCACCGACGAGGTGAAGCTGTACGTGGCCTCGAACCGCGGGGTCCGAGCCGGAGCCCGGCCGAACGAGTACTTCACCACCAAGCGCTCGGAGCAGCTGCGGCTCGGGACCATGGGGGTCGCCATCGCAGGAGACGGGATGCCGTGGCCCGAGCTCGAAGGCGTCTCGCGGACCTGGCCGCGCGAGGACGGTCCGAAGGTTTCGCTGCGTTCGATCGACGACTTCGGGCCGGTCTGGCAGGGCATCCCGGGGCTCGCGACGTCTGCCAAGTCCGACGCCGCGGTGATCGCCCGGTTCGCCGAGTCGGTGAAGGCCGACCTCGCGGCGAGCACATCGAAGCAGCTCTTCGTCTTCGTCCACGGCTTCAACACGACGGTCCCCGGCAATGCCGCGGTCGCCGCGTGCATGTTCCATTACCTCGGGCGGGACGGCGCGTTCCTGAGCTTCGAGTGGCCGTCGTGCGGTGACCTCTTCGCGTACCAGGCGGACAAGACCGCGGCCGCGGCATCGATCCGGATGTTCCGCGAACTGCTTGCGCAGCTCGGTGCGCGAACCGGCGCCGAGCGCATCCACGTGCTCGCGCACAGCGCGGGCGCGCCGGTCGCGGTGGACGCCTTCCTCGAGCTTCGCCTGATGCACTCGGAAGAACCGGCCGAGAAAGTGCGCGACCGCTACCGCCTGGGACGCTTGGTGCTGGTGGCGCCGGACATGGACCTGGGCGAGTTCCGGGACGCCGTCGCCGACGGCGCCACCGAGCTCCCGGAGCGCGTGACCCTGTACGTGAACAGCCGCGACAAGGCGCTCGACATCGCGAGCTGGATCACCGGGTTCGCGAGGCTGGGCCAGCCACTCGGCGTGCTCACCCCGCGCCAGGTCGAGTTCCTCGAGGACGACGCGAACGTCGACCTCGTGGACGTCGCGGGCGCAGAGAACCGCTTCGGCAGCTGGCTCGGCCACAGCTACTTCCACGAGGATCCGTGGGTGAGCACCGACGTCCTGATGGCGCTCTCCACACCGCTCCACCCGCTCGACCGCGGGCTGCAGCGCGATGAGGGGCGCAAGGTGTATGCCTTCGGTCCCGCCTACCCGGGACGCGCGCAGGATGCGGCCCGCAAGGCGTTCCCGGCCGCCGGCACCGCGCCCGCGGGCACCCCTGCGCCGCCGCCGCTGCCGGAGGCCGCCTCGACGCCATGACCGATCCTCGCGCCATCGCCATTGTTCCCGCTCGGCACGCGAGCACGCGCTTCCCGGGCAAGCCGCTCGCCGCCGACACGGGCAAGCCGATGATCGTGCACGTGCTCGAACGGGTCGCGGCGTGTCGGACGGTGGGCCGCATCATCGTCGCCACCGACGACGATCGGATCCGCGGGGCGGTGGAGGCCGCAGGCTTCGAGGCGCGAATGACGCGGGCCGACCACCCCAACGGCACCAGCCGCGTCGCGGAGGTCGCGCGAACGGTCGATGACGACCTCGTCGTCAACGTCCAGGGCGACGAACCGCAGATCGAGCCGGAACTCGTCGACCGCACCGTGCGCGCGCTCGCGGCGCGGCCGGACGTGCCGATGGCGACCCTCGTATCGCCCTTCGCGCCCGGCGAGGACCCGGCCAACCCGAACATCGTGAAGTGCGTGGTCGGGGTGGACGGCCGCGCGCTCTACTTCAGCCGCAGCCTGGTCCCGTACGACCGGGATCGCGCTCCGGGCGCCGCAGCGCCCCGCAAGCACGTCGGGCTGTACGTCTACCGCCGCGCGTTCCTCGAGACGTTCGTCGGGCTCGCGCCGACGCCGCTCGAGCGCACCGAGAGCCTCGAGCAGCTCCGCGCCCTCGAGCACGGGCACGCCATCCTCTGCGCCGAGGGCGAGGCCCACTTCACGGGCATCGACACGCCCGAGCAGTACGCGGCGTTCGTGGCCAGGATGCGCGGCTGAGCCGGCGCTACGTCCCCTCGATCTCCTTGACCCATGCCTGCGCCCTCCGGCGCCGCGCCGGGTCGCGGTCCCGTTCGGCCATCGCGCGCAGGCGGTCAAGCGCCGCCCTGCACTTCAGCTGCGCGAGCGCCGCGCCGGCCGACATCGCGGTCCGTTCCTCCGGATCCTCCACCATCCGAACCAGGAACGCCTCCGCGGCCATGCGTGCGTCGCCATCCGCGCGCTTCGCGAGCTCGGCCACCGCATCCACCGCCGTCGGGCGCGCGCGGTCGGCGATGCCCAGCGCACACCGCGCCTGCGCGGCCGGAAGGTCCGATGCGTCGCCGAACTTCGCCACGAACCGAAGCGCGGCCTGCGACACCGACTCGCCGTGGCTCGGCTCGGCCACCAGCGGGCGCACGTCGGGCAACGCGTCCTTCGCCCCGAGGTCCGCCAGCGCCTCCACCGCCGCCGTACGCACCGCGTAACTGCGCTCGCGCGGCGCGCTGCCGCCCGCTGCGATCGCCGAGCGCAGCACGGGCACCGCGTCCGACGCGTCGCACTTCGCGAGCGCGCGCACCGACGCCGACCGGACGCGCGGATCGTCGATCGTGCCCTTCGCGAGGGCCAGCACCGCCCGCTTCGACTCCGGGCTGCCCACCGCCGCAAGCGCCTCGATCGCATCAACGCGCAACGTGTGGCGCGCCGAGGCGTCGCCCGCGACTCGCACCAGCGTGCCCAGTGCGGCGGGCGTCCCTGCCTTGGCCGCCTGCGCCAGCGCCTGGCGCCGCGCGGCGTGCGTGGGCGCCGCGGCGACGGCAGCCAGCGTCCAGGCCTCGGGCTGCTCGACCTCGATCACCTTGAGCGCCTCGAGCCACGGGTCCACCCAGGCGGCCACGGGCGGTCCGTCGAGCACCGCGCTCACGGTCGCCGTCCGGTCGCGCATCTCGAAGGGCACGACGCGGTCGCCGCCCGACGTGCGCACCCACACGGGGATCCGGATGCGCATGGCAGGCGTGCGCGCATCGATCGGCTGCACCTGCTCGGCGCGCACCGTGAGCGTGCGCGTCGCGGCGTCGTAGGAAAGCGCGGCCTTCACGACCGGCGAGCCGGGCCGGAAGCACCACTGGTCGAAGAACCACTCGAGCCCGAGGCCGCTCGCCTCCTCCACGGCGCGCCGGAAGTCGTGCGTCTCGGCCAGGCCCAGCGCGTGGCGCGCCATGTACGCGTGCACGCCGCGGAAGAACACCTCGTCCCCCAGCATGCGGCGCAGCATGTGCAGGATCGACGCTCCCTTCGGGTACGGGTTCGCGGGCCGGCTGAAGGTCTGTCCCGCGCGTTCATACACGGGGCTGCACATCGCCTCGGGCGCACCCGGCACGTCGCCGCGCGCCACGCGCGCGTTGCCGAGCACGCTGTCCCAGTAGCCGTCGGCGCCGTCGCGCTCCTCCATCCACAGTGCCGTGCCGTAGGTGGCCCATCCTTCGTTCAGCCAGATGTGCTCCCAGCTGCGGCACGTCACCAGGTCGCCCGTCCACTGGTGGCACAGCTCGTGGCTGATCAAGCCGTCGAGGTCCTGCTCCGCGCGCGCCACCTCGTCGTGCACCGCGGTCGGCATCATGGTGGTGGCGCTCGTGTTCTCCATCCCGCCCGCACCGAAGTTGCGCACGATCAGCTGGTCGTACCGCGCCCACGGGTACGGCTGGCCGAACGCGCGCTCGAACACCTTCATCATGCGATCGGTGTTCGCGTACGTGGCCAGCGCGTCGGCGCCCCGGCCCTTCGGCGCCCACACGGCCATCGGAACCTTGCTCAGCGGGTTGGGCAGCTCGACACGCTCGAAATCGCCGATCACCAGCGACACCAGGTAGGGCACGTGCGGCTTCTCCTGCCTCCAGTGCCAGGTCTCGCGGTCGCCGCGCACCTCGTGCGAGACGAGTGCGCCATTGGCGCTTGCCTGCAGCCCCTTCGGCACCGTGACCACCAGCTCGGTGGGCACGCGCACGTTCGGGAAATCATGGATCGGGAACCAGTACCGGTTCGTCTCGGTCTGCCCCTGCGTGTGCACCTCGGCGCCGCGCGCCGGCGCGGCACCGGGCACCTCGGGCGTCGCCGCGCTGAATGTCAGCCCGTCAATCGGGCGCTCGCCGGCATATCGCACCACCACCTCGGAGGCGGCCGCGCGCGCGCCCGGCGCCGGCAGGGAGCCCACGAGCGGCTGCGAGAACCGAATTGCCAGCACCGACCCGTCGTGCGCGAACTCCGCGGGCGCGCCGTCGACCTCGACCGCGTCGATCCGCAGTCCCTCGGCGTCGAGCCGCAGCGACTGAACCGGCACGCCGATGGGCGCCACCTGCAGCCGCTGCACGCCGCTGAAGCGCCCCGACGCCAGGTCGGGGAAGTCGAGCTCGAGCCGCATCGCGCGGTACTCGACCTGCGGGTCGGGCGGGAAGTTGCGGTGGTCGCGCCCGTTCGCGGCGTCGAAGGTCCCGCCCTTCCCCTCGCCGGGCGCCGCGCGCCACGCGCGCTGCTCGCCGCGCTCGAGCCGGTGCGCCAGGCACCCGCACTCGGCCTCGGCCGCGGCGTGCGCCGATGCCCCGCGCGGGGCCCACGCGGCCGACGCCGCGACCGCGACCGCGGCTCCCGCCAACCAAGTGCGAACGGTCATTGCGGCGAGCGCGGGCGTTCCCATGCGGGAACCCTACCCCGCTCGGCGCCGATCGTCACGCCGCCCGTTGGAAACCGCACGTTTGAACGCCCCCTCGCCCCCGTGCTACCGTATGCCATGCCCCTCACGGACGGCCACGGCGCGCATTCCCGCCAGTTCGACCCGAACCCCGACCCCGCGTCGGCAGGCTTCCTCGCCCAGTTCGGCGCCTCCGACGAATCCAACGAGGCCTACAGCCCCACGCCGCGCGGCTACCAGCCCGGCCGCACGAAGTACGTCGTCGTCATTGGAACGGTGATGAGCGGGCTCGGCAAGGGCATCTTCTCCAGCTCGCTCGCCAAGCTGCTGAAGGACAAGGGACTCTCGGTCGCCCCCATCAAGATGGAGGGTTACCTGAACATCGACAGCGGCACGCTCAACCCGTACCGCCACGGCGAGGTGTTCGTGCTCGAGGACGGGCTCGAGACCGACATGGACCTCGGCACCTACGAGCGCGTCCTCAACCAGGACCTCTCGCGCCGCAACTTCGTCACCGCCGGCCAGATCTACACCGAGATCCTCGAGCGCGAGCGCCGCGGCGGCTACCTGGGCCGCGACGTGCAGATGATCCCGCACGTCACGGGCGCGGTGAAGCTGCGCCTGCGCCAGCTTGCCATGACCGGCAACGACGGCAAGCCGTGCGACGTGGTCTTCGTCGAGGTCGGCGGCACCGCCGGCGACTACGAGAACGGCTTCTACATCGAGGCGCTGCGCGAGCTCGCCTTCGAGGAAGGCCCCGAGAACTGCTGCTTCGTCGCGCTCACGTACATCCTCGAACCTTCCATCCTGGGCGAGCAGAAGTCCAAGGCCGCGCAACTGGGCATCAAGCGGCTCATGGAGGCCGGCGTGCAGCCCCAGCTCATCGCCTGCCGCGCCAAAAACCCGGTCAACGACAAGGTGATGCAGAAGATCGCGATGTTCTCGAACGTCCCGATGCGCCGCATCTTCTCGATGCACGACCGCACGAGCATCTACTCGATCCCCGACGCCATGCGCGAGGCGGGTCTCGACCGCGAGATCCTCTCGATCCTCGAGCTCCACGACCGCGTCAACACCGTGCAGGAGGACCGCGAGCGCGTGCGCTGGAGCGCGTACACGCAGCGCATGGCGGCGCCCCGCGCGCACAAGGCGCGCATCGGTGTCCTCGGCAAGTACGCCAGCCTCCGCGACGCCTACGCCAGCATCGACAAGGCGATCGAGCACTGCGCCACGGAACTCGGTGCCGATGCCGAGGTCGAGTGGCTCGACACGAGCGACGTCGCGACGCTCGCCCGCGCGCGCGAACTGGTCTCGCGCTTCGACGGCGTCATCGTGCCCGGCGGATTCGGCATGCGCGGCGTCGAGGGCAAGATCCTCTGCGTGCAGGC
This sequence comes from Planctomycetaceae bacterium, assembly GCA_947492385.1. Taxonomy (GTDB): domain Bacteria; phylum Planctomycetota; class Phycisphaerae; order Phycisphaerales; family SM1A02; genus UBA966. Next base: position 6,484 of record CANLMX010000034.1, read on the forward strand.
CGCGCGGCTTGAGCGCGTCCCGTTCCTCGGGATCTGCCTCGGGTTCCAGGTGGCGGTCATCGAGCACGCGCGCAACGTGCTGGGCTGGGCCGACGCCCACAGCACCGAGTTCGACCCCGCTACGCAGCGCCCGGTGATCAGCGAGCTGCCCGACCAGAAGAAGATCGAGGGCATCATGGGCGGCACCATGCGACTGGGCGCGCAGGACGTGCAGATCGAGCCCGGAACGCTCGCCTCGATGCTCTACGCGTCGCGGCCCACCGTGCGCGAACGCTTCCGCCACCGCTACGAGGTCGACCCCCGCATGATCGACGCGCTGTCGGCGGGCGGGCTGGTCTTCAGCGGGCGGCACCCGAAGCACCCGATCATGCAGGTGCTCGAGCTTCCGCTCTCGGCGCACCCCTATTTCATCGGGGCGCAGTTCCACCCCGAGCTCACCAGCCGCCCGCTCGACCCGCAGCCCATGTTCATGGGCCTGCTGGCCGCGGCGATCGCGCGCCGGGAGCCCGAATTCGCGTCAAGCGAACTGGGCCGGCGCTGGGTGCGGACGGCCAACGGCGCAGGCACCCCGGTGCGCGCCTGACCGCGCTATCATCCGCGATCCGACATTCCGTGCATGCCGATGTAGCTCAGTTGGTTAGAGCGAGGGATTCATAAACCCTAGGTCGGCGGTTCGACTCCGCCCATCGGCACCTTCCTCCGAACATGCGCCGGCTCCGTCCGGCGTATGTTCTTTCCGATGCACACCACGCCCGACTCGAACCCGGCCCAGACCACCGTCGAGCGTGTCGCCGTGCTGTACGCGCTGGCGAGCGAGGCGGAACCGCTGATCGAGCGGCTGATGCTCGCCGAGCAGCCCGCAGTCGACCCGGCCCTGCGGCCGCGCCACTTCGCGGGGACCGTGGGCGCGCTCCACGTCGATGTCCTCGTCAACGGCCCCGACCCCCGGTGCGGTACCGACCGCGTGGGCACGGACGCGGCCACGCTGGCCGCCTACATGACCATCCGCAAGCTCGCTCCCGACCTGGTGGTGAATGCGGGCACGTGTGGGGGATTCCAGGCACGCGGCGGCACCGTGGGCAGCATCTACGTCTCCGAAGGGCCGCTGCTTTACCACGACCGGCGCATCCCCATCGAACGCTTCGCGCTGCAGGCCGCGGGCCGATGGCCCTCGACCCCGGCACCCCGACTGGCGGCCGCGATCGGCGCGCGCCCTGGCGTCGTCAGCACCGGCAACAGCCTCGATGCCATGCCCGCGGAGCTCGCATTCTTCGAGCAGGAGCGCGTATGCGCCAAGGACATGGAGGCCTGCGCCATCGCGCAGGTGTGCGCCCAGTGCGGCGTGCCCTTCGTCGCCGTGAAGGCGGTCACCGACCTCGTCGACCACCCCGAGCCCGTGCAGGACGCGTTCCTGCGCAACCTGCGCATGGTGTGCGCGCTGCTCGGCGAGCGCATGGAGGCCGGCATCCGCTGGCTGGCCGCGCATCCGCGCCGGGTGGGAGAGCTGTAGGGCGACGCCCCTGCACGCATCGGCAGGAACGCCCCAGGCGCGGCTCGAACGCGCGACCTCCAGTTTAGGAAACCGGTGCTCTATCCAACTGAGCTACTGGGGCCCGGCAGCCCGCGTCACTTGCCGCGCGCGGAGTCCTGCTCGCCCTTGGCGCCCGCGAAGTAGACGAGCGCCCAGATCGAGAGGAAGACAACCCACGCTGCGTTGGCAAGGAGGACGGGCCACATAGGTTCCGAAGTATACCCCTGCCTCGGTGACCCCCGCGCCCGCCCAACCCCGCCTGCACGTGGTGCTGTTTCGGCCGCAGATCCCCAACAACACGGGAAACATCGGCCGCACCTGCATGGCCACGGGCTGCCGGCTGCATGTCGTGCACCCGATCGGGTTCCGGATGGACGAGAAGGCGCGGCGTCGTGCCGGCCTCGACTACTGGGAGCACGTCGATTGCGTCGAGCACGCATCGTGGGAGGCATTCGTCGCGAACGAACGACCAGGACGGCTTTGGCTCTACACGACGAAGAGCCGGCGGCCGCACTGGGACGCATCCTTCGCCGAGGGCGACTACCTGCTGTTTGGGCAGGAGAACGGCGGGCTTCCCGACGAGGTGCATGCCTGGGCCGAGGCCACCTACGGCGCCGACCACCTGGTCACGCTTCCGATGCGCGCCGATCCCCGTGCGAGAAGCCTGAACTTGGCCACGTCGGTGGCGGTGGGCGTGTACGAGGGACTCCGGCAGCTTGAAGCGTGACTCGACCGCGGCGTTCACGCGCCGCCGGGACGTGCCGGGACCGCGCATCAATCGCCCCGCGCCTTCCGTATACTTCGTCGAAAGGCCTCGATCCATGAACGAAACCGCCGCCATCCGCCGGGCTTCCGCCCGGATCCGTCGTTCGCCGCGCGCATTCACCCTCGTCGAGCTGCTGGTCGTGATCGGCATCATCGGGCTCTTGGTGGGCCTGCTGCTGCCGGCGCTGGGCAAGGTGCTCGCGCGATCCAAGGCCACCGCCACGCAGGGCACGATGGAGGAATTCGCGAAGGCCTGCGACGCGTACTTCCAGGAGTTCAACGAGTACCCGGCGGCGGTGCCGGAGGAGGTGCTGTACGGGGCGACGGGTATCAGCGGCGACGCTTCGAACCCTGCGGCGCCAGCGACGAGCGAACTGCCGAGGATTACTGCCGCGGAGAACGCTCTATTGGCGCTCATGGGCGGCACGCGCGTCCCGTCGGACAGCGACTACCTCAATTACGGCGGCATCGAGCTCACGTGGGCGGCGACGACTTCGACCCCTGCCTTCACGATCAAGATCAACACCTCGAAGATGGGCGAAGGCCCCTTCAAGAACGGCCGCAAGTACGACGCGTTCTATGCTCCGAAGGGCCGCGAGTTCGGCCGTGCGCAGGGCCAGGCCTACGGCACCGGATTCAATGCCGACAACGACATTCCGGACCTGCTCGACGCCTGGGGTGCACCCATCGCCTTTGTGAAGCAACAGCGCTCAGTCGGTCCGCTGGTTCGACTCGCCACTGGTAACACGCGCGGCCAGTTTGAGCGCACAGGACTCCTTGGCTACACGTGTTCAGTCGCGCTGGGCGACGCCGCCGTCGACCAAACCAGTAATGAGGCCGGGAGCATTCTCAATGTCGCGACCGTCAGCGGGGCCGGCAATCCCAGAGAGAGCCGCGACCTTTCGTTTGCCCAGCTCATCCGTCACGCCGCGCTCAACTCATCCACCACCGTGGCAGCCAACGACCTCGACCGCGTCCGATGGGGCAACGCCCGCGGCAAGTACTTCCTCTTCAGCCCGGGCCCCGACGGCGTCTACTTCGGCTGCAACCAGGTGCGGACGAACACGGGCACGCCGCTGCGCGACATCGTCTCAAGCACGATGACCGCGAACCCCGACGGCCCGAAGATCATCGAGAAGTACGACGACGTGGTGACCTCGGGCGGCAGCTGACCGCGCGCCGCTCACTTCCCCGACGGCTTCCCGTCCGCGGGCGGCGCACCCTGCCCTCCGTCCTTGGGCGCCCCTGCGTCCTTCGGCGCGTCGTCGAAGTTGAACGGCTTGCCGCTCGGCTTCTTCCCCGGCTTCTCGCCGCCGGGCAGCATCGGATCCGGCTTCATCGGATCCATCGCGTCGCCGCCCTTGCCGTCCTTCGCCTTGCGCTCGTCCTGACGCTTGCGCGCCTCGGCCTGCAGCGCGTCGTATCGCTTCTTGAAGGACTCCTGCTGCTCGGGGGTCAGCAGTTCCCACACCTGCTGCTGCGCCGCCTCGGGCTTCGGCATCGCGTCCTTCAACTTCTGCATCTCGGCCATCATCGCGGGATCGGGCTTGCCCGCCGCGTCCTTGCCGCTGCCTTCCTTCACCGCCTCGCGGCGCTCGCGCATCGCCTGCTCGATCTCGCGCATGCGCGGGCCGTTCGCCTCCCGGAACTCACGCACCTGTCGCTCGAAGTCCTCGCGGATCGACTTCACCTTGGCCTGCACGTCCTCGGGGAGCTCGGGCATCGTCTGCTCCAGGGCACGCTTCCAGAGCTCGGCGTTTCGGCGCTCGGCCAGCATCGCCATGCCCGGACGCGCGCGATCCTTGTTCGCATTGCCCGTGCCGCCCCCGAAGCCCTCCTTTGCGGGCGTGCCCTTGCCGTCACCCGCGCCGTCGACCGCCGGCCCGCCAAGCGGCGGCGCCGAGCCTCCGGCGCCGTCGGCGGCCCATGCCACCGCGGCGAGCAGCGAGGTTCCGAGGACGAGGACGAACGTGCGCGAATGCAGCATGGCGAAGGGTCCTTTCGTGGTCGGCGGGGCGTCGGCCCGCCCGGGCACAACGTACCGCTGCCGGCGCGATTGCACCCCGCCCGCGCAGCCCGACCTACCATTCATCCCCCATGGCGCTCACCTCCAAGCACCTCCACGACGCCCTCCGCACGGTCCAGGACCCAGACCTCAAGAAGGACCTGGTGACCCTGGGCATGGTGAAGGACGTGGTGCAGTCCGGGAACGACGTCCGGCTCGTCATCGAATTGACCACGCCGGCCTGCCCCATGAAGGACAAGATCCGGGAGGACATCGACGGCGCGGTTCGCGCGAAGGCCATCGAGACGGGCGAGCCCCTGGGCAAGCTTGAGATTGAGTTCACCGCCGACGTCCGCACCGCCAACGAGCGCACGCGCGAGGGCGCCAACCCGCTGCCGATGGTGAAGAACATCATCGCGGTCGGCGCCGGCAAGGGCGGCGTCGGCAAGAGCACCGTCAGCGCGAACCTTGCCGTCGGCCTCGCGCGCTTCGGCGCGAAGGTGGGGCTCCTGGACGGCGACATCTATGGCCCCAGCGTGCCCACCCTCCTGGGGCTCGCCGACATCCCGACCGCCGCACGCGGGAACATGCTGCTTCCCTTCGAGGTGCACGGCATCAAGGCCATGACGCTCGGCAAGCTGGTCGAGCCTGAGAAGGCGCTCGTGTGGCGCGGCCCCATGGCGCATGGCGCGTTCAAGCAACTGGCCACGCAGACTGACTGGGGCGCGCTCGACTACCTGATCATCGACCTTCCGCCCGGGACGGGCGACGTTCCGCTCACGATGAGCCAGCTGCTGCCACTCACGGGCGCGGTGGTCGTCTGCACGCCGCAGCGGGTGGCCCAGGACGATGCCCGGCGCGCGGTTCGGATGTTCCAGCAGCTCGGGATCCCGATCCTGGGTGTCGTCGAGAACATGAGCCACTTCGTGGGCGACGACGGCAAGGAGTACGACCTCTTCGGCCGCGGCGGCGCCCAGACGATGGCGCAGGAGATGGGCCTTCCGTACCTCGGCGGCATGCCGATCCACATGCCGCTGCGCGCGAACTCGGACGCTGGCACCCCGCTTCGCAACTGGGAGACGCCCGCGCTCGGCCGCGACATCGACGCGCTCTGCCAGCGCCTGGCGAGCCAGGTCAGCGTGCAGGCGCTGGGCGGGTTCGTGCAGCCGACGCTGAGCGTGCGCTGAACGCGCCCCCGCTCAGAACCCGCGCCCAACGTACGGCCAGTATCCGCCGCGCAGGTTGGCCACCGTGAACCCGCGTCGGCGCAGGTACGCGCACGCCCGCGCGCTGCGATTGCCGCTGCGGCAGTACGCGACCACGGGGCGTCGGGGGTCGAGCTCACCCACCCGCGCCGAAAGCTGGATGAACGGGATGTGCACCGCGCCCACAATGTGGCCCTTCGCGAATTCCTGCTTCGATCGCACGTCGAGCACTGCGGCACCCGTGAGGATGCGCCGATTCGCCTCGCGGGGCGTGATCTCCTCGCAGCCGGCGCCCTCGAACTCGTCCTCGTCGATCGCGGCGAATCCATGCGGGTCGATCCAGCCCCCGAACCGGTCGATCCCGACCCGGAACAGCACGCGCACCGCCTCGTCGACCTCGTCCGGCTCCGCGACCAGCAGCACCTCGTCGCCCGCGTCGAGGTAGTTGGCCGCGGTGGGGCCGAAGTACGGGTCGAGCATCGCGAAGATCGAGCCCGGCAGGTGGCCGTCCATCCAGGCCGACCACTCACGCGTGTCGAGGACCACGCGCGACAGCTCCTTGGACGCCGCGACGAACTCGACGGGCGAGAGTCGCGGCGGCGCCGGAATGCGGTCATGCAGCGCCGGACCGCGCTCATTCGTGTCCTTGACGCGGCCGAAGTACGGCGGCGGGTCCGGCTGGTCGCGCAGGAGCCCCTCGACGAATCGCGCGGAGTCGTCCTTCGCTCGCAGCGGCCGGTTGATGATGCGCTCGATCCCGACGGTGCTCTCGGGAAGCCGGCAGATCATCTTGCCGCAGGCGCTCCCGGCTCCGTGGCCAGGCAGCACGACGGTCGCATCGGGCATGTCGTCGAGGAGCGCCAGGCTCCGCCGCAGCGCCTCTGCGCTTTCCTCCACCGTCATCCCGCCCGAGGCCAGGAACCCCAGGTCCGGGCGGCCGATGTCGCCCGCGAACAGGAAGTCGCCGGAGAAGAACGCCAGCGGAAACCCCTGCTCCCCCACGAATTCGAAGCTGAGCGCCTCGCGCGTGTGGCCGGGCGTGTGGCGCGCGCGAAAGCGCAGCGAGCCCACCGTGAACTCGTCGCCGTCGCGCAGGAACCGCACGCTGGCCCCCGCGTGGAACGGTCCCTCAGAGGTCCACGGCGCGGCCGGCCCCATCCCGCTCACCAGAAGCGTCACGGGTCGCGTCGCGCCGAACGCACGCATCCCGCTCACGAAGTCGGCGTGCAGGTGCGTCTCGGCGACGGCCACGATCCGGACGCCCTCTTCCGCGGCCTCGCGCTCGTACCGGTCGATGTCGCGCTCGGGGTCGAAGAGGATCGCCTCGCGGGTCTCCGGGCAACCCACCAGGTAGCTCGCCTGCGCAAGCGCGGGGTCGTAGATCCGGCGGAAGATCACGGGAATTCGCGGCGCAGCTGCCTGAGCGCCGCCCCGAAGGCGTCGAGGTGCGACCGCTCGTGCGCCGCGCTCACCTGGCAGCGCAGGCGCGCGTGGCCCTCGGGCACCACGGGGTAGCCGAAGCCGATCACGAACACGCCCAGCTCGAGCAGGCGCTTGCTCATCGCGATGGCCTTGGCCGTGTCGTGCACGATGATCGGGCAGATGGCGGTGGGGCTCTCGAGCACCTCGAACCCGGCCTCGCGGATCACGCGTCGCGCGTAGGCGACGTTGTCGCGCAGGCGCTGCACGCGCTGCGGCTCGCGCATCAGGACCTCGATCGCCTTCTCGGCGCTGCACGCCACCGTCGCCGGAAGCGCGTTCGAGAAGAGCGTCGGGCGCCCGCGCTGGACCAACAGGTCCACCGCCTTGCGCGAGCCCACCACGTAGCCGCCCGCAGCGCCGCCAAGCGCCTTGCCGAGCGTGCCCGTGAAGTAATCGACCGCGGTCCCAGCCATGCCCCAGTGCTCGTGCGTGCCGCGGCCGGTGCGTCCCATGACGCCGGTGCCGTGGCTGTCGTCGACCACCAGCAGCGCGCCGAACTCGTCGCACGCCGCGCGCAGCGCAGGCAGGTCGCCGATGTCGCCTTCCATGCTGAACACGCCGTCGGTGACCACCCAGATCGCGCCGGTGACGTCCGGGTTTGCGCGCGCGGCCGCCAGCTTCGCGCGAAGGTCCGCGACGTCCGCGTGCCGGAACACGCCCTTGTGGCAGCCCTTCTTGATGACCGCGGCCAGCCGGATTCCGTCGATGATCGACGCGTGGTTCAGCTCGTCGCTGATGATCAGGTCACCCGGCTCGCACAGCGTCGGGAAGATCGCCTCATTGGCGTTCCAGCAGCTGGTGAACGTGTAGGCCGCCTCGCAGCCGTAGAACTCCGCGATGCGGCGCTCGAGCGCCTCGTGGCACTCGAACGTGCCGCAGATGAACCGGACGCTCGCGGTGCCCGCGCCGTAGCGCCGCAGGCCCGCGACCCCGGCCTCGACCACCTCGGGATGGTCCGCCAGGCCCAGGTAGTTGTTCGAGCAGAAGCAGGCCACCTCGCCGTAGCCGCGCAGCCGCACGGTGGCGCCCATCGTCCCCTCGATGGTCTGCAGGTGCTTCAACTGGCCGCTCTCGCGGAGCATGGCCAGGGTGCGGTCGGTGCGGGCCTCGAACGGGCGCTCGGCCAGGGTCGTCATGCGCGCAAGGTACCGCGCGGTCACGCCATGGCGTAGCGCGCGCGCACCTTGGGCATCAGGTACTGGCCGAAGGCGCTCTCGAACGTGTAGGTCGGCGACCAGTCCCAGTCGCGGCGCGCCGCCAGGTCGTCGCACTCCTCGGGCCAGCTGTCGACGATCGCCTGGCGCCCCAGGTCCGGCACGAACGTGACCTGCGCGCCGGGGTACGCCCCGCGCACCAGGCGCTCGAAGTCGGCGGCGGTGGGGCTGAACGCCGCCACGTTGTAGACGGTGCGCGTGAGCCGCTCCTTCGGCGCGGACGAGAGCCGCATCAGCGCGTCGATCGCCTCGGGCATGGTCATGAACGGGATCCGCGTGTCCGGGCGCACGAAGCACTCGTACGCCTCGCCCTGCGCCACGGCGTGGATCATCTCGGGCCCGTAGTCGCTGGTACCGCCCGAGGGGACCGTGTCGCTCGAGATGATCCCCGGGAAGCGGATCGAGCGGAAGTCGATCGGCCGCGGCATGCGGTCCTGCGCCAGCTTGCGGTAGTGGTCCTGGTAGTAGCGGCCCAGCTCCTCGCCTGCCAGCTTGTTGATCCCGTACATGGTGTGCGGGTGCAAGAACTGGTCCTCATGCACCAAGCGGTTCGCGCGCTTGTCCGCGAGCGTCGGCATCCCGTACGCGGCGATCGAGCTCGGGAACATGAACTTCACGCCCTGCCCGTGGCTGCGCGCCTGCTCGGCGGCGAGCTTCAGCAGGTTGAGCGTGCCGCCGACGTTCACCTGATGCGCGGTCTCGGGCGCGAACTCGCCGCGCGTCGAGAGCAGCGCCGCGAGGTGGAAGATCTCCCCGACCTCGTACTGGGCGTGCAGGCGCTCGAGGAGTCCCGGGTCGCAGATGTCGCCGACGTACGAACTCCGGCACTTCGCGCGCACCTCGGGATCGAGCTCCCGGATGTCCACCGCGACGATGTGGCGTCCAGCGGCCGCAAGGCGATCGATGAGCCCGTGGCCCATCTCGCCTCCCGCACCCGTGATCAGGACGACCTTCTCCCGGCGGTGGCCGGACGGCGAATGCGCAGCGGTGCTCATGGGGGGCGAAAGTGTACGGCCGCGGCTAGCCTGAAGGAATGCGCGAAGCGAACCGGAACGTGCGTGCCATCGCCACACTCGCCGCCTGCGCCGCGGTCGTCCTGCCGGCACGGCTCGACGCCGCGCCCACGGCCGCGGTGGCGCAGCCGAACGCGACGCCCGCGCCACGCCCCCAGGATGGCGCGCCGGCGACGCACTCCTTCGGGGCCCCGCTGCCTCCCGGCACGCAGGAACCGGCGCCCACGCCGCCGAAGCCTTCCCCTCGCCCCGAGGAACCCGCCGGGAAGGGCGCGCCGGGATCCGGCACGAAGCCGTCGTCGCGGCTGCCGCCCGTTGCGGGCAGCACCGACCTCGCCTGGCCGCACGACCCCGTGCTCGCGAAGCTCGAGGCCGAGCGCGACGCCCTCGAATCGGTCGACCACGCCGCGCACCACGCGATGCTCGACGCCGCGCGCCGCGTCGCGGCGATGCACGCATTCATCGACCAGCACGAGCTCGAGTCCGACTGGGCGCGGTTCGCGCGCGACTACGTGCCGTCGCTCGACCAGCTGACGTTCGACGACGCCGTCGCACAGGCGAAGCGGCATGCGGCGGGCGCACCGAAGGTGGCGCCGAGCAACGACGTCGGCCACCTCGAGCAGGCGATCGCCGTGGAGGCCGGGGTCGCCCGCGCATCGTGGAACCAGCTCAACCGGCAGCGGCGCGCCGTCGACGTGCTCACCGCGTTCCTCCAGTCGAAGGACCGCCTCGCGTATTACCAGGCCTGGGCCCCCGGCTTCATGAGGCGCATGGGCTGGAAGCCCGAGGCGCCGAGCCCCGGCGACGCTCCGCCCGACGCGATGCGGCGGCGCGGCCTGCAGATGGAGTGGGACCGCGCCCAGCGCGAGCAGCGCGCGGCCGCGGCGCAGTCCTCGAACCCGCAACTTCCGCCGAACGCCGTCCCGCTCGTTCCCCCGGGCGGCACCCCGGCCGGCGGCACCCCCGCGCCTTCGCCGCAGCATGGCGTGGTTCCCGCGCCCGTGTCCATCAGCGCATCCCCCGCGCGGAGCGTCTATGCGAACTCGTGGTGGAACGGCTACGCGGACCCGTACTACGACATGAGCGGATATCCCGGGCGCGATCCCAACCTCACCACGGTCGACCCAAACGATCCCGCCACGTACGGGTACGCGCCCGAGGCCTACTCGTACCGGGCGTGGCCCATGTTCTGGGATCTCGGCTGGGTCACGGTGCCACCGCTCGGGATGTTCGGCGGAGGGTCCGTGGGCGGCGTCGGCTTCGGGCTGGGCGGCGGCATGATGGGTGGCGCGGTCGGCGGCGTCGGGATCGGACCATGAGCACCCGGGCCCCACGCGCGATCCTGGCGGATGGCACGGGCCGCGTGGCGGTCCTCGGCGTGGCGGCGGGCTCGTTGCTGCCGCTTGCGATCCTGGTGCGGTTCGGAAACGCGCCCGTCGCGCAGTGGGCCGCAGCCCATCGCGAGAGCCAGGACGCGACGTGGCACTGGCTCGCGCTCTTGGGCAGCCCGCTCATCTGGAGCATCGCGTGCGTGCTGGCATTCGGGCTCGCGGCGGGGATGGTGTGGCAGAACACCGCGCGATGGGTGGTGCTGATGGCGCTCTGCGTGGTGTGGGCGGGGCTGGTCAACATCGCGGTCGGGGGCGCGGCTGCGGGCGCCGCCACCGCCGGCGCCATGGCGGCCGCGGTGGGCCTCTGGCAACCCCGGGCGTGGCCGTTCGCAGCCGCCGCCGCCGTGCTCGCGGCCACGGGGCGCACGGTGCTCCTGGGGATGCCGGCCTCCACGATGCTGCTCACGGGGCTCCTCGGGGCGCTGGGGGCGCTCGTGATCGAGTTCGCCTGGCACACCGTGGCACCGGACGCCCCGCCGCGCCGGGGCGAACCGCTGCGGTCCTGAGCGCCTCGGGCCCCGGATTGCCGAAATCCGAACGTGGAAACAATGGCATCGCGGCCGGCGTATGCCAAGGTGAAGGTGGCCGCAGGAGCGGCCATCGGGCAGGAGGCCCACCATGTCGACGCACCCGCACCACCGCCGTGATGGCCGCGCCGCAACGCACGGGATCCGCGCCGCGCCGTCGCTCTTCGCACGCGCGAACGCGTTCCTCGACCTTGCCTGGGAATCCGCGGACGCCGGCGCCTGCATGACCCCCGGCTGCACCGACTGCGGTGCGCTCGAGTTCCGACGGATGCTCGCTACGGCGGACGGGCTGGCTCCCGACGTTCCACTGAACCTCCGCGCGCGGATGCCCGGAACGACCGCCGGCGGTCGCATTGCGGCGGCACTCGCCGAGCTTGACTTCGACCTGCTTCGGTTGGCACCGCGTTGGTACGACGCGCTCGACTGCGCGCTCTTCCACGTCCGTGACCGCGGGGAACTTGCGGACGTGCTCGAGTCATGGGTCCGGCGAGATGCGGTGCCCACGCGCATCCTCGACCTGGTCCTCTTCCGCCACGCGCGCTACGGGCACCCCGACGAGCGCATCGCGGACCTGTGGATCGACCGCTGCCTAGAGGCGAGCGCCGACACCGGCGACGAGGGACTCGTCGAGAGCCTGATCCTCGCATGCCCCGAACGCGTGGAGGCCGACCCCCGCGCGCACCGGGCGGCACTCGACGCGTCACGGCGCAGCGGCTGCGTGCGCGACATCATCGGCCGGCTCGGCGACTGCGCCTGAGCCACGCGCGCCCGGACGACCGCCGCGCCGCGTCGCCGCCTCAGCGGCGCTCATCGACGTCGAAGCGCTGCCGCACCGAACGGAAGTAGGGCAGCAGCCCAAGCGCGATCTCGACGACCTCCGGATCGAAGTGGCGCCCGGACTCCTCGCGCAGGAACGACGCGACCTTCTCGTCGGACCACGGCTCCTTGTAGGAACGCCGGCTGGTGAGCGCGTCGTACACGTCGGCCACCGCGACCAGCCGCGCGAACAGCGGGATGTCCTCCCCGCGCAGGGCGGTCGCCGACGGCACCGACTGCAGGTCCGCGGGCATCGCCGCCAGGGCCGAGCGCTCGAACCGGCCGGGGTACCCCGTCCCGTCCCAGCGCTCGTGATGGTGCACCGCCACCTGCATGGCGGCCTCGTCGTAGGGCGTGGCCGCATCGGCAAACAGCCGGCCGCCGAGCACCGAGTGCGTCTTGATGCGCTCGTACTCGACCTCGTCGAGCTTGCCTGGCTTCTTCAGGATGCTGTCGGGGATCGCCACCTTGCCGACGTCGTGCAGCATGGCCGCGATGCGAAGCTCGTCGCGGCGCCGCTCGCGCACGTCGTCGTCCACTCCGTGCAGCGCCGCCCATCGGTCGTACATGGCCACCGCGCACTCGGCCACGCGCTGCACGTGCGCCCCCGTCTCGCTCGGGTCGCGCATCTCGGCGGTGGCGATCGTGCGCATGATGGCGCCGCGCACCAGCTTCGCACGCTCGAGCGCCAGCGACGCCATGCCGGCGAAGAGCTCGACCGCGGCCTCGTCGGCCTTCGTGAACACGGCTCGCGCGGGATCGACCTTGCCGCGGCCGCGCGAGTTCATCAGCTGGAGCACGCCCACCACCTCGTCGCGCGCGTCGCGAAGGGGCGCGACAAGCATGCTGCGGGTGCGATAGCCGGTGGAACGGTCGACGTCGCCCTTGAAAAGGTACGGAAGCGAGGGATCGAGCGCGTAGACGTCGTCGATGCGCAACGGCCTGCCGGTGGTCGAGACGTAGCCGGCAATCGAGTTCGCGTTCGCAGGAATCACGATGTCCGCGAGGGGCAGCCGGACTCCCGGAGGCAACGCGCGCTGCAGCACGTCGTTCTGCGTGTACACGAGCCGGAGCCCGCCCGGCTCGGCCATCCAGATCGAACCCGCCTCGGCGTCGGTGAAGCTGCGCGCCAGCAACAGCGTCTGGTCCATCACCTCGTCGAGATCCTGCGCACGCCCGAGCTTCGCGCCCAATGCGGCGACCTCGGCGATGCGCTCGCGCTGCTCCTGGCTCTCCTGCCCGAGCAGGTCGTTCATCGCGGCGAGCTTGCGGTTCGCGGCGTCGATCTCGGCGTTGCGGCGGACCAGCTCGGCCTGGCTCGCGGCGAGGTCGCGCATCGCGCGGTCGCGCTCGCGCTGCGCACGCCCCATACGCGCGTGGTACCGGATGCGCGCCGCGAGCTCCTGCGCGGCGGGGAGCTTCACGAGGTAATCGTTGGCGCCGAGCTCGAAGCAGCGCTCCTTCATCGAGGCCTCGGACTCGGCGGAGAGCACCACGAGCGGCGTGTCGGCGAGCTCGGGGTTCGCGCGGATCCGCTTGATCTGCTCGAGCCCGTCCATGCACGGCATCATGAGGTCCTGGAGGATCACGTCGGGACGGGCCGTGAGCGCCGCCTGCAGGCCGCCGTCGCACGTCCGTTCGGAGATGAGCTCCATGTCCTCGTAGGTGGCCAGCAACCGCCGGAGCGCCGCCTCGACGATCGGCTGGTCGTCCACGAGGAGGACGACCGTTCGGGGGGACTTCGGATCCGCGGGCGACGGCACACTCGGATCGTAAGCGGATGCCGGGCCGCGTGCGGCATGCGCGGCGCTCCGGCACGCGCTTCCGCACCCCGTAGGCTTCCCCCATGCGCTGGGACTTTCCCTTTCGATCGCAGCGGATGCCGACCATCGCCCGCAACGTGGTCGCCACCGGCCAACCGCTCGCCGCGCAGGCCGGGATCGCAGCACTGGAGGCCGGGGGCACCGCGGCGGATGCGGCGATCGCCGCCGCAGCCACGCTCACGGTGGTCGAGCCGACCGCAAACGGGATCGGCAGCGACGCGTTCGCGATCACCTGGGACGGCGAGCTGCACGGCCTGAACTCGAGCGGCCGCTCGCCCGCGGGGCTTGCGCGCGCGCACTTCGATTCGCACACGGAGATGCCGCGGCTCGGGTGGGACGCCGTCACCGTGCCGGGCTGCGTCGCCGGGTGGGTCGCGCTCCACGAGCGGCATGGCGCCCTGCCCTTCGAGCGCCTGCTCGAACCTGCCATCCGCTACGCCGAAGGAGGCTTCCCGGTGAGCCCGATGGCCGCCGCAGGCTGGTCGCGCGCGCTCGCACGCTACGCCGCGTTCCCCGACTGGATGCGCACGTTCGCGCCGAACGGCCGTGCACCCTCCGTGGGCGAGGTGGTCGCGCTTGCGGACCATGCCTCGACGCTTCGCGACATCGCGCGCACGAAGGGCGCGTCCTTCTACCAGGGCACCATCGCCGACCGCATCGACGCGGCCGCACGCGCCGCCGGCGCCGCCATGCGCGCCGCCGACCTCGCGGCACACCAAGCGGGCTGGGTCGAGCCGTGGTCGATCGACTACCGGGGCGTGACCCTGCATGAGATCCCGCCGAACGGACAGGGACTCGCGGCGCTGGTCGCGCTCGGCATCCTGCGCCACCACGCGCTCGGGGCGCTGCCCGAGGACGGCGTGGACTCAATCCACCTCCAGGTCGAGGCCATGCGCGCGGCGTTCGTCGACGTGCGACGGTTCGTCACCGACCCGGATGTCGCTGGCGACGCTCCACGACGGCTGCTCGAACCGTCGTACCTGAAGGAGCGCGCCGCCGCGATCCGCATGGACCGCGCAGGCGCATGGCAGCCGCGCGAACTGCCCCGGTCGAGCACCGTGTACCTCTGTGCGGCGGACGCCCAGGGCCACATGGTGAGCTGGATCCAGTCGAACTACGAGGGCTTCGGCTCGGGCATCGTGGTGCCGGGCACGGGCATCGCGCTCCAGAACCGGGGCGCGGGGTTCACGCTCGAGCGCGGGCACCCAAACGAGTACGCGCCCTCGAAGCGCCCGTACCACACGATCATCCCGGGCTTCCTGACGCGCGGCGGCCGCCCGTTGGCCGCGTTCGGCGTGATGGGCGGCCCGATGCAACCGCAGGGCCATCTCCAGGTGGTGGTGCGCATCGAGGACCACGGGCACAACCCCCAGTCCGCGATCGACGCCCCGCGCTGGCAACTGATGGACGACGGTTCGCTTGCCCTCGAACCGGGCTTCCCACCGGGCACCTCGGACGCCCTCGCCGCGCGCGGCCACCGCATCCACACCGCGGCCACGCCCCCCTTCTTCGGCGGCGCCCAGATGGCGTGGCGCCACGGCGACGCCTACATCGCCGCCAGCGACCCCCGCCGCGACGGCCAAGCCGTCGGCTTCTGACGCCCATCGCGCGCCTGCCGGCGGCCTCGCCGCCGGCGGGACTCGAGGCGAGCAACGCGAGCCAGAGGCCCACCACGCGCCTGCCGGCGGCTTCGCCGCCGGCCGGACTCGAGGCGAGCAACGCGAGCCAGAGGCCCATCGCGCCCGAAGGGCGCGGGCCGGCGGCGCAGCCGCCGGCCGGGTGGCGAAGCGCAGCGGCGGATGCCGTCCTTGAGGACGCCATCCGCCGCAGCGCGAAGCCACCCATGGGACTCGAACCCACGACCTGTGCTTTACGAAAGCACTGCTCTACCACTGAGCTAGGGTGGCGCTCAGAAGACGAAACAGCATACCCGACGCCGGCCGGGGCCGATCGGCTCAGCCGTCGCCCATCCCGCCTTCAGGCGCGGCCGGCAGATCGCCGTCCCCACCCTCGGCGGGCGCATCGCCCGAGGGAGCCGCCTCGTCCGCGGCGGCTCCGGATCCTGCGTCGCCACCCGCCGCCTTGGCACCGGGCACGCGCGACTTGATGATGAGGTCGACCGCCTCGCTCGAAGGCAGCCCCATGGCGCCGAAGGCCGCAGCCGCGGCGTCAGCCAAGGGTCCCGTCGAGGAACGCACCAGCTCGCGCATCGCGTCCGACTGCGCCGCCGTCGCCTGCGAGCCGAACCGGCGCGCACCCTGCGCGACCGCTCCGAGGAGCATCGCCTGGTCGTCGCCGGACGCCGCGAGCGCCGCATCGATGACGGCGCGCTGCGCACGCTTGGTGTTCACCATCGCGAGCACCTGCGCCACCATCGCGCGCACCGGCCCTTCCTGCGAACGCAGCGCGTCCACCAGGCCGGATTCCGCCGCGGCGATCTTGTAGACGCCGTCGCGGGCCATCCCGATGCGCGTCAGCGCGTCGATCGCATCCGACACGTAGCGCGACGCATCGGCCGAGCCCACGCGCGAGCCCATCGCCGAAGCCACGAGCTGGTCCACGCCGGCCTTGAAGGCATCGTCGGAGATGTCGGCACCGAGCACCGCGGTGCGCTCGTCGGCCAGCGCATCGAGCGACGGCTTGTCCGCAGGCTGCGCGACCAGCACCACCGCCAGCGACTCGCCCATGCGCATGCCGCGCACGGCCTCGAGCTCAAGGCGCAGGCGCGCGGCGTTGCCCGCGACGATCACCATGTCGCACCCGGCGTTGCGGGCGGCGATCGCCACGAACTCCGACGCGTTCCGGGCCGCGCTGAGCGGGCTGAGGCCCATCGAGCGCGCGGAACCCGCAATGCGCTGCGCGTCCTCATCGTCGCCGGCGATCACGCCGACGTAGGTCTGCGAGCCGCCGCGCACGGCCTGCGCCAGGAGCGGAACCACCTGCTCGCTGCCGGCGAACGGCGCCCGCGGGGTGACCGATGCGAGCGTGAACGCGGCCTCGAACTGCACGCGCCGATCGGCGTAGTCGAGCGCCGCAACGGCGGGCGTCGAGCCGTCGCCGACCAGCGACTCGGCGCTCGCCACCTCGCGCAAGGCGCCCAGCGCCGCGCGGATCACGCCGGTGTCGCCGAGGTCCATCCCGATCTGCAGCACGTCCTGCATCGTGGCCGCACCCGATGAGGTGGCGTAGAACTGCGCCGACCGTCCCTGGCCCGCGAACAGCGGATCGACGGTGCCGTCGGTCATCGCGGCCTCGCGCCGAAGGTCGGCGGCCACGAAGCATGCCAGCGCCTGCTCGTCGCTCGCGTCGAGCTCGAGGGCGCGACGGGACATGAACATCGCCATCACGTCGAAGTACACGGAGGTCGACACCTCGTCGGAGGAGAGCCCGCCGAACTCGGTCCACTTCCAGATGTTCTGCGTGGGCTGCGACGGGAACGCCGCCAGCGAGTCCTCGCGCGTCAGGAACGCATAGGCCTGCTCGGCATACGCCTCGTGGGCCGGGCGATCGGTCCCGCCGAGCGCGCGCACCGCGGCCAACGCGGCCTCGGACACGTCGGGCGTCACCTTCTTCGACTGCGCAAGGTCCAGGAGCGCCGGGATCGCCACCGGGTAGCCGAGCTGCCCGAGGATCACGGCCACCTTGCGCTGCGCGGCGGGGTCGAGCGAGGCGATCGCCAGCGCAAGCGGCAGCGATGCCTGCCGACGCATCTCGATGAGCATGCGCGTCGCGGCGGCCTCCATGCCCGGGTCGCGACCGGAGACCACCTCGCGCAGCAGCGCGGGCACCGCGTACTCGCCCGCGGCGAGCAGGCGGTCCTTGGCGATCATCTGGCCGCGCATCGGGCCCGTGAGCATCTTGACCGCGGCCTCGATGCGGTCGACCTTGCGCGCGAGCGCCTGGCGGCCCGCCTCGAGCTTGGTCTCGAGGGCCGCCGATGCGTCCGCGACGCCGGGCATCTGGCGGCTGCGCCGGAACGCATCGTCGATGCGCTTGGCGAGGTCCGCGCCGTCGACCGCGTCGGCGAGCTCGGCGGCGTCCACGCCGTCGGCATTCAGGATCGCGGCGGCGGCCGAGGCCGCGTCCGGCTTCGCGATCATCACGTTGTGCACGTAGTTGGCTGCGGCCTCGGCGAGGCGGGTGCGGTCGGCGGAGGCAGCCGCGGGCGCGTCGTCCTGGGCCAGCACGGTCATCGGCGCGACGCCGACGGATGCCAGGAAGGCGAGCGGGAGGATCATCTGCGGACGCATTGGCACGGGCACGTCGGGACCTCAGTTCTTCTTGGCTCCGCCGCGCATGCGGGGGGCCATGTCTTGACGACCCGGTCGGGTGACCGGGGTGGGCATGCGGGAGGGGGGAGCGCCCGCCTGAACGGCAACGGACGGCTACGCACCCGGATCCCGCTGGGATGCCCGGAATGGACGCCGAATCTACGCCACCCGGGCGGGCGGTGTCAACGAAAGTTCCGGGACGCTGCCGGCGATGGCCGCTAAACTCCCCGCTTGCGCAGGCGTCCGCAGCCGAGTGGCTGCGGAAGGCCGGATGCAGGGCACTTCGGACCGGTCCGTCCGACGTGGCCTGACCCGGCTCGGGAAGGCGGTGAAAGACCGCCGCGGACGCGCCGCCGTGACGGGCCGCATCAACCCCGGAAGGGGTCGATGCAGCTGGACTCGATGCCACTGTCCGCCGTGCGCGGATGGGAAGGCGAGCCCGGAGCCCCAAGCCGGAAGACCGGCCTGCGCATCGGCCATGCCCACGCGATTTGGGCGCACGGCCGGCGGACCACCCACGGTCGCGGAGCGACCGAGGCGGCGTGCA
>CANLMX010000035.1 GCA_947492385.1 Planctomycetaceae bacterium
AGTGGTCCGACGGCCTGCACCAGGCGGTCGAGGCAAAGGAAGGCGTCCCCATCAAGGAGGAGACGCAGACCATGGCCACGATCACCATCCAGAACTACTTCAAGCTCTACAAGCGCCTGGCCGGCATGACCGGTACCGCCGACACCGAGGCCACCGAGTTCCACGAGATCTACCGGCTGGGCGTCGTCAGCATCCCCACCAACCGTCCGGTGGTCCGCACCGACCGCAACGACCTGGTGTTCCTCTCGCAGAAGGACAAGTGGCCGGCGATCGTCGACGAGATCAAGCGCTTCCATGACGCGGGTCGCCCCGTGCTGGTGGGCACCACGAGCGTCGAGAAGAGCGAGATGCTCAGCCGTATGCTTAAGCAGAAGCACGGTATCCCGCACGAGGTGCTGAACGCCAAGCAGCACGAGCGCGAGGCCGAGATCGTCGCCGGCGCCGGCAAGCTGGGCGCGGTGATGATCGCCACGAACATGGCCGGCCGCGGCACCGACATCAAGCTCGGCAAATGCGACCCGGCGTCGCTTGTGGAGCACTGGAAGCGCCGTGATCTGTGCCCGAAGGAGGCGGACGCGTCATGGGGCGAGGAGCGCGTGCTGCAGGCGATGCAGCGCCACATGGCGAAGCGGACGCTGAAGCGCGACGGGCGCCCCCTGCCCGCCTCCGAGCTGGACGCCATGAGCGACGAGGACGTGCGCCTGGAGCTCCTGCGCCACTGGACGCTCGAGGCCGTGCCGGGACTGGCCGAGCAGAAGGTCGCGTCCGCGAAGGCCGCGGATCTCGAGGACACGCTCGACTCGGTGGGAAACTTCATGCTCCACCGGCTGCGGTTCTTCGGCTCGGTCGAGGAGCTCGGCGGACTGCACATCATCGGCACCGAACGCCACGAAAGCCGCCGCATCGACAACCAGCTGCGCGGCCGCTCGGGCCGCCAGGGCGACCGCGGTTCGAGCCGGTTCTTCCTGGCGCTCGACGACGACCTGATGCGGATCTTCGCCGGCAAGACCACCCTGGCCGTGCTGTCGAAGGTCGGCATGAAGGAGGGCGACGCCATCGAGGCGGGCATGCTCACCCGCAGCATCGAGAAGGCCCAGCGCAAGGTCGAGGAGCGCAACTTCCAGATGCGCAAGACGATCCTTGAGTACGACGAGCCCATGGAGTACCAGCGCCGCACCTTCTACGGGCTGCGCCAGCCGGTGCTCGAGCACCGCGACGTGCGCAAGATCGCGCTCCAGTACCTGGAGGAGTCCTCGATGGACGCCGCCCAGCGGCACCTGGGCCCGGACTACGTGGCCAAGGAGATCGCCGAGTGGGTGCGCCAGCACTACAACGTGTCGCTCGACCCGCAGCGGTTCGTCGGGCGCGATGCGGACAAGGTGAAGCGCATGATCGACATCGAGACGCTCGAG
Organism: Planctomycetaceae bacterium; assembly: GCA_947492385.1. Taxonomy (GTDB): domain Bacteria; phylum Planctomycetota; class Phycisphaerae; order Phycisphaerales; family SM1A02; genus UBA966. Next base: position 1,413 of record CANLMX010000035.1, read on the forward strand.
GAGGCGTCGATCACCATCGGCAACACCGTCGGCGAGTACATGGACGCCGAGCTTGACCCGTCCGAGTGGCACGTCGGCGAACTGCAGGCGTGGGCCCGCACCAACTTCGGGGCCGAGCTGCCGACGGAGCTGGTACTGGCCGGCGACCCGGAGCCCGTCAAGCGACTGATCGAGGCCGCCGCCGCCGCCAAGTTCGCCGGGATCGACAACGCACCCGTCGAGGCGTTCATGGTGCGCAACTACGGCGCCGACGAGCTTGCGCGGTGGGCGTCGAACAAGTTCGGGGCTGAGGTGAGCGCCGAACTCTTCCGAGGCTGCAAGACCCCCGAAGAGGCCGGCGACCGCCTTGCCGCACGCGCTCGCGAGGTGTTCCACGAGCGCGAGATGCGCTACCCGATCGAGTTCGTCATGGAGCACACGGCCGCGCGGCTGGCGCAAGCCCAGCAGGACCAGGAGAATGGCCCCGCCATGGGCACGGCCGCGCTGCGGGAGTTCTGCCTGTGGGCAAAGGCCCGGTACGGGCTGGAGTGGCAGCATGACGCGCTGCCTTCGCAGAATCCCGCGGACCTTGCGAAGCTGCTGCTCGAGGCCGCGCGCACGGTCGACGACGCGGCGATCGAGCGGCGCGTCGAGGCGTGCCTGGCCGGCGGCCAGGACGTCGAGTCGGTGGCTGCGTGGTTCGAGCGCGAATGCATGCTGCTGCTCGGGGAGTTCGAGCGCGAGCAGTGTGCGGCGGACCCGCGGGCCTTCGTGCGGCGACGCCTGCGGTCGTTCATGCGCCAGGAGCTGGAGCAGTTCGAGCGATGGGTGCTGCTCCAGATCTACGACGAGGCCTGGAAGAACAACCTCCATGCCATGGACCAGCTGCGCGACTCGATCGGGTTCCGCGGCATCGCGCAAAAGGACCCACGCATCGAGTTCAAGCGCGGCGCGGCCGAGGCGTTCAACGAGATGCTCGAGCAGGTGCGTGAGCGCGCCAGCGACATCCTGCTGAAGGGACGCTTCCAGCCGCAGGTCCGGCAGGCACCCCGGCCGGTTGCCCCGGCGCCGGGCCTTGGCGTGCTCGCAGCGGACGACCCCGCTCCGAGCGCCGATCAGCAGGCGCAGATCGACCAGGCCGACCGCGCCGGCACGGGCGGGGCCGAGCCGAAGAAGGAGCTCTCCGAGAAGGCCATGAAGGCGGTGGGACGCAACGAGCCCTGCCCCTGCGGCAGCGGCAAGAAGTACAAGTCCTGCCACGGCGCGGCGCAATGATCCGCGTGCGGGACGTGGGCGGCACGCACGCCGCCCGCGCCCCCCACGCCACGGCGAGGGGTGGTATCATTTCTCCCTCGCCAGTCGCGCCTCGGTAGCTCAGCTGGTAGAGCAGCTGACTCTTAATCAGCGGGTCCAAGGTTCGAATCCTTGCCGAGGCACTGAACACGCCCCGTCCACTCCGGACGGGGCGTGTGCGTTCAGGGGCGGATCAGTGCCTGCACCACCGGGATGCCCGCAAGCGTGAGCATCGCGACGATCAGCAGGACGACCACGAGCGTGCGCCAGCGCCGAGCGAAGAACCCCCGGGTCGGGCGCGGGGCGTCGCCGTCGAGGAACGCATAGCACTTCGGGCACACGTCGGCCTCGCTCCAGACAGCGGCACCGCAGTCCGGGCAGCGGGCGTCGGCGACCGGGGAATCCTCCCCGAATCGATCGAGGTCCTCGTCGGACGGGCCTTCGTCTGGGTCGCGTCGTTGCGGCACGGCATGAGGCTACCGACGGGAAGCGCCTATCCTGCGGTCATGCCTCCGCTCGAAAGCACCATGCGCATGAAGATGGGGTCGCCCTGCCCGGCGTTCATCCTGCCGGACGTCGTCACCGGCCGTTCGTTCGGCCCGGCGGACTTCGCGGGCACGCCCCTGCTGGTGGCGTTCATCTGCAACCACTGCCCGTTCGTCAAGCACATCCGCGCCGAACTCGCGGCGCTGAGCCGCGACGCCCAGGCGCGCGGGTGGGCGTGCGTCTTCATCTGCTCGAACGACCCCGTGAAGCATCCGACCGATGCACCCGACGCCATGAAGCTCGAGGCGGCGGATGCCGGGTACCGATGCCCGTACCTGCACGACGCCACGCAGGACGTGGCGCGTCGGTTCGACGCGGCGTGCACGCCCGACTTCTTCCTCTTCGATGCCGCGCATCGGCTGGCCTACGCCGGGCAGCTGGACGACAGCCGGCCCGGCAACGGCGTGCCGGTGACCGGCACCAGCCTGCGAACGGCGATCGATGCCGTGCTGGCCGGACGACCCGTGCCCGGTCCGCAGAAGCCGAGCATCGGATGTTCGATCAAGTGGACGGCGTAGGCGGCGCGAGCGTGCCCAGGGCCTGCGTACCGGCGAAAATCCAAGGGATCGCGGGCTAGGCGCACCCCTTGCGCACCACGGACGATTCGCTATCATTTCCCGTCCGCACGCGGTCGTTCAGGCTTCGTGAGGGCCCGAAGGGGCGGTAGCTCAATTGGTTAGAGTACCGGCTTGTCACGCCGGTGGTTGCGGGTTCGATTCCCGTCCGCCTCGCTTCAGTGCACGGCCCCGTCCGACGGACGGGGCCGTGTGCGTTCTGGGGCGATCGCGGCGGCGTACCGCATCACGCCTCCGCCCACGTTGCACCGCGTCCGGAGCTCACTTCAAGCGGGACGCGCAGGTCCATCGCATGTGCCATCCGGTCGCGGACGAACGCGTCGAGCGCGTCGGCCTGCGCGGACGGCACCTCGAACACCAGTTCGTCGTGGATCTGGAGCAGCATGCGCGCGCCGGGCACGGCGGCCGGCAGGTCACGGTGGATCGCGAGCATCGCCAGCTTGATGAGGTCCGCGGCACTGCCCTGCACCACCGTGTTGATCGCGATGCGCTCGCCCAGGGCGCGTTCGGCCGGGTTGCGGCTGTGCACCTGCGGCACCGGTCGTCGGCGACCGAGGATGGTCGCCACGAAGCCCTGGTCCCGGGCTTCCTGCACGCAGCGCTGCAGGAACGCGTCGATCCGTCCGAAACGGCGCTTGTAGTCCTCGATGATCTGGCGCGCGCGCTCGTTGGAGGTCCCGCCGCCCAGCCGCCGGGCCAGGCCCCACGGCGTGATGCCGTAGATGATGCCGAAGTTCACCATCTTCGCGGCGCTCCGCTGCTCGTCGGTCACGTCCTCGGGCCGGACACCGCACACCTCGGCGGCCACGGCGCGGTGGATGTCCGCGCCCGATCGGAACGCGGCGATCAGGTTCGGATCCTCGGAGAGGTGCGCCAGCACCCGCAGCTCGATCTGCGAGTAGTCGGCGGCGAGCAGCACATGGCCCGGCTCCGAGACGAACGCCCGGCGGATCTCCCGGCCGACGTCGGTGCGGATCGGGATGTTCTGGAGGTTGGGGTCGCTCGAACTCAGTCGGCCGGTCGCCGTCACAGTCTGGTGGAAGCTTGCATGGATCCGGCCCGTGGCCGGGTCGATCGCCTCGCGCAGCGCCACTAGGTACGTGCCCACCAGCTTGCTGAGCTGCCGGTACGCCAAGATCCGTGCGGGAATCGGCGAGTCGACGTCCGGGTCCTGCGACAGGCGCTCGAGTACCTCGACGTCGGTGGATACGCCCGTCTTTGTGCGCTTGACCACCTTGAGCCCAAGCCCCGGCAGCGGCGCGTCGGGCGCGTTGAAGAGCACCTCCGCCAGCTGCTTCGGCGAGTCGACGTTGAATGGATGCGGCGCGGCCGCCTCGATCTCGTCCTTGATGCGGCCGATGCGGGACTCCAGCGCACGGCGCTGGCGTTCAAGTTCTTCCGGATCCACGCGGATGCCGTTGAACTCGAGTTCGGCCAGCACCTCGACGAGCGGGACTTCCACCGTGCGGTACAGCGTGCCGAGCCCCGCGGTATCGACCTGTGCCTCGAGCGCCGCGGCCAGGCGAAGCGCGACGTCCGCGTCCTCCGCGGCATACGGTCCCGCGAGCGCAAGCGGCGCCTCGTCGAACCGGCGCTGGTGGCGACCGACGCCGATCAGGTCAGTGATCGGGATCGTGCGGTGCCCGAGCACCGCCTCGGCCAGCGCGTCCATGCGGTGCGTGCCGCGCGTGGCGTCGACCACGTAGCTGGCCACCATGCTGTCGCCTGCGAGCCCGCGCACATGCACCCCCGCGGCACGGAGCGCGACGAGATCGAACTTCGCGTTGTGGGCGGTCTTGCGGATCGACGCGTCCTCAAGAAGCGGCCGCACGCGTGCCAGCACCGCCGCCTCGTCAAGGTGCGACTCCGGTTCGGGGCTCCGGATCGGCACGTAGACGGCCCGGCCGGGTTCGTGTGCCAGGCTGATGCCGCAGAGCTTCGCCGACACCGGGCTGAGCGAGGTGGTCTCGACGTCGAAGGCCAGCATCGCGCCCGCGGCGCACGCCGCACGCGCGGCGGCGACCCATGCGTCGAGCTCCACCTCCGTGCGAAGCACGCAATAGTCGCCGCGCGCAAAGGCCTGCATCGCCGGGCCGTCGATCGGCGCCTGGGACTCCGGCTGCTCGGGCGGTGGGTTGAAGAGGTCGAACCCGGCGGACGCGTCAGTGGCCGGCGCAGGCCGACCGGCCGATGCGTTCGGCCGGGGCGTGGCGCGGCCCGGCGCGGGTGCGACCGCCGCATCGCCCCCACCCGCACCGCCCTTCGCCGGAGCATGCGCGCCAAGCCACGCCCGCATGTCCGCCTGGTGCCGGTTGAAGCCCAGCGCGTGCAGTTCGTCGAGCAGGACACCCGCCTGCGCACGCCCCGGGTCGACGCGCGAAGCGTCGAGCGAGAACGTGACGTCGACGTCGTCCTTCAGCGCCACCAGCCGGCGCGAGAGCGGCAGGATCCCCTGCTGCGCCGCGATCGCCTCTCCGGTCTTGCCCTTCACCTTGTCGAGGTTCGCCAGCAACCCATCGAGCGACCCGAACTCGCCGATCAACTTCGCCGCGGTCTTGATGCCGACGCCCTTGACGCCGGGCACGTTGTCGACCGGATCGCCCATGAGGGCAAGCATGTCGACCACCTGGTCCGGCCGCACGCCCTTGGACTCGAAGAGCTGCTCGACGCCGAGCTCCGCGTCGGACTGCGGATCGAAGAGGTGCACCTTGTCGTCGACGAGCTGCCCGAGGTCCTTGTCGCGGCTCACGATGCGGACCTCGAGGTTCGGATGCTCCCGACGCATGCGACGCACCACCGTGGCGATGGTGTCGTCGGCCTCGACGCCCTCCATCGCCAGGACGGGGATTCCCATCTGCCCCAACAGCGCGACGCACCGGTCGACCTGGGGGTCCATGTCCTCGGGTGGCGGCTTGCGGTTCGCCTTGTATTCCGGGTAAATCTGCGATCGGAAGGTGCCCTGGTCGCCCGACGCGTCGATCACGACGGCCAGGTAGTCGGGGCGGTCCTGGCGAAGCACCTTCAGGATCATCCCCAGGAACCCGAACGTCATGTTCGTAGGCTCGTTCGTGACGGGGCTCTTCATGCCCGGCCGGATCGCGTGGTACGCGCGGAAGAACTGCGCGTGGCCGTCGACGAGGTAGAGGGTGGGCATGGGGATGATCGGTGCGCGGTGCCGCGACGCGGGTTCCGTGGTGCGGGTCAGTCGGGCCCGTGGAGCGCCTCAAGGCGCGCGACGTAGGCCGCCCCCGGGGAGACGGCACGGCGCGCCATCACGGTGCGTGCCACCTCCATGAACTTGCGCAGCAGGAACCGGCGCTCGCCATCATCGGTGACCCACGCAAACGGCCCCACCGCACCCGAGATCGCCCGGCCCGCGGCCCACATCGCCCCGGTGCCGACCGAGCTTCCGGTCATGATGCGCGTGCCGATGGCGAGCTTTGCGTGGTCGCCGAGCACGCATCCCATGAACTGGCGGCCGGTGCGCTCGAGCGCACCCTCGGGCCGAAGGCGCATGACGACCTCGCCGTAGGTGTTCAGGAGGTTTGAGTTGACGGTTCCCGCGCCCAGGTTCACCCATTCGCCCACCAGCGCGTCGCCGAGGTGGCCGTCATGGGCCTTGTTGGAACACGCCTGGAAGATCGCCGAACCGACCTCGCCCGCGATGCGGCACTGCGGCCCGAATGCCGCGAACGGCTTGACGAGCGTGCGCTCGGCCACGATGCAGCGGGCACCGATGAACGCAGGCCCGTTGATGACCGTGCCATGGCGCACCTCGGCATGGGCATCGACGAACACCGGTCCCTGCGAGCAGTCGAACACCACGCCGACCCCGACCTTCGCGGTGGGGTGCACGTGCAGCGCGTGCTCGCCGACGCGCGCGGCGTGCGCCGGCACGGCCTCGAGCCACGCCGCATGCCACCCGTCGACTGCGAGGGCGACGTCGCCCGCGATCGCGGCGCCGAAGCGGGCTCCGTCGAGCAGGTGCCAAGGGCGCGACCATGCGAAGAGGTCCGAGGGGATCGCGGTGAGCGACGCGGCGAAGTCCGCGACTCGTCCCTCGGCCACGGCTCGCACGGCGGCGCCGGAGCCGCCCGCGTGCGGGCGCAGCGCGAGCACCGCGCCGTCGGACGCGACGAGCGCACACCCCGGGGCGAGCGATTCGATGGAGACGCGCGCGGCGCCCGTCATCGGCGCATGCAGCCGGCCATTCACGAGGATCGCGCCCTCGGACGTCCCGTTGGCGGGAACACCCAGGCGCTCGGCGACCAGGGCCGCACGCGCGGCGGGGACGGCGACCTCGGGCACGACTCCCGCGAGCGTGCACCGTTCGAAGGCCGACAGGCCACCCGCACGCTGCTCGAAGCTCGCGCGCAGGTCCGAGAGCGGGCCGAGGTCGGCCAGTCCGTCGTCGAAGGGCACGAATTGCGTTGGCATGAGGTCAGCGTAGCCCGTGCGCCGTGCGCGCGCCCGCGGTCCGGCGAGGCGCGCGGCGCCGCGAATCGGACCGCGTCACCGATCGAACCACGTCACGGATCGCGCCCCACGCGGGCGCCCGGCGCGAAGCGCGGACCGGCGGTCGCGAAGTCCCATGCTCCCAGGCTTGCGTGCAGCCAGCGCGCGGGAAGCAGCGCCACCAGGGCGGTGTACAGCGCCGAGAGCAGGTCGGCGCCGATGGCGGCCGCGCCGCTGCCGGCGCCCCACATCGGTGCGGGATCGGCGTAGGCCGCGCGCAGGCCGGCGACGGCCACGAAGGCCACGGCGCTGGCGGCCGCGCACGTGCCGGCGGCCAGCGCCACGGTGAACGTGTTGCGCCGGTACAGGATCACCCGCAGCTCCAGGATGGCCCACGCGCCCGCCAGGCACGACAGCGCATGCGGCCCGAACACGGGCACGGCCACGGGCACGACGCCCGTCGCGGCGAGCGCCGGGTGCGCAGCATCGAGCCACAGTCCCGTGACCAGCGCCGCCCCGAGGGCCGACGCGCGCGACGCGTACATCGCGACGAACGCAAGCAGCGTCGGCCAGAGCCGCGGCGCGCAGCCGTTGATCGAGAGCACCTGCATCACGGTCATGTCCAGGGAGAGCGCCAGGGCCATGGCGGGCGCGAAGATCCACCACCTCATGGCCGCGCCCCCTGCCCGGCCGCCACCTTGACGATCACGCGCCCGACGCGCGCCGGTTCGGTCTCCATCCGCACGTCGATGCGGGTCCGCAGCGGGTTGGCGTCGAGCTTGCCGACGCGTTCGACCACCCCGACGCGCATGCCCTGGGCCGATGGCTTCCAGGCCGCGTCCGAGAGGAGCACGGGGTCGCCGGGGCGCACCGTCGCCTCCGATTCAAGCTCGCCGACGAGCCTGCCGTTGCCGGCAGGTACCAGCTGCACGAAGACGCCTGCAGGGATTGGGGCGCCGGCCGGCGCCGAAGGCTGCGCGATGGCATCGATGCGACCGGCGCGCCGGTCGTCGAGCGGGACCACGAGCGAACGGTCACCTGCACCCCCGGCCGCGACGATGCCGAGCAGCCGGTTGCCGCCCACGACCACCGGGTCCCCGGGCTGCACTCCCTGGTCGCTGCCCGCGTCGATCGCGAAGAGCCCCGGCGGGCGCCCGGCCGAACGCGCCACCACGGTGGCCGCCAGCGGCCGCCACCCGGCGTCGTGCGCCGGGCGGTAGGCAGCGATCTCGCCGAGCTCGGCCTCGAGCTGGCGCACCCGTAGGCGCGCCGCGTCCAACTCGCCCTGCACGCGGTCACGGTCCTCGAGGGACTGGCGCAGCGCGCCCGGCAGCCCCGGGTGCGGCTCGTCCGGCGCGCGCACCCGGTCCCGCACGATGGCCAGGAGCGACGTGATCGGCCAGAGTGGCGCCCACATGGCGGTTGCCACGGCGCCGGACCAACCCACGAACGATCGCTGCGGCAACGCCGACAGCAGCACCGCGCCGACCACGGCGCCGGACAGCAGGCGATGGCTCAGAGGAGGCGGCATGGGGACGCGCACGCGCGCGACGGCCGCCCGGCGCGCTCAGCCTCAGACGGCGTCGGCGTCGGACTCCAGGGTGTCCTTGAAGACGTCCAGGTTCTCGAGGTAGTTGGCCGTTCCACGGGCGACGCACGTGAGCGGGTCGTCCGCGATCTTGACGTCGAGGCCGGTGGCGGCATGCAGCACCTTGTCGATGCCGCGCAGCAGCGCACCGCCGCCCGCCAGCGTGATGCCGTTGTCGACGAGGTCGGCCGCCAGTTCGGGCTTCGCGCGCTCGAGCACCCGCACCACGGCTTCGGCGATGAGGTTCACGGGCTCGGAGAGCGCCTCGCGGATCTCCTGGCTCGTGATCTCGACCTTGCGCGGCAGGCCGCTCTTCATGTCGCGGCCGCGCACGTCCATCTTCATCTCGGGGCCGGTCGATGCGGCCGAGCCGATCTCGATCTTGATCTTCTCGGCGGTCTGTTCGCCGATCAGCAGGCCGTGGGCCCGCTTCATGTGGTTCACGATGGCGTCGTCGAAGTCGTCGCCGGCGACGCGCAGGCTGTCGAACTCGGCGATCGCGGCAAGCGAGATGATGGCGATCTCGCTGGTTCCACCGCCGATGTCGACGATCATGCTCGCCGTGGGCTCGGCCACGGGCAGTGCGGCACCGATGGCGGCGGCCATCGGCTCGGCGATCAGAAACACGCGGCGCGCGCCCGCGCGCTGGGCGCTCTCGAGCACGGCCTGCTTCTCGACGCTGGTGATGCCGCTGGGGATGGCGATCACGACGCGGGGCCCGAACATGCGGGCACCCTTGCCGTTCACCTTCTTAATGAAGTACCCGAGCATCGCCTCGGTGACGGCGAAGTCGCTGATGACGCCGTCCTTCAGCGGACGGATCGCGCTGATGGACCCGGGCGTCTTGCCCAGCATGTCCTTCGCGGCGAAACCGACGGCGTCGCCGTCATTCAGCACGATGTTGGTGCCCTTGCGGACCGCGACCACCGAAGGCTCGTTCAGCACGATGCCCTCGCCGCGGACGCACACCAGGGTGTTGCAGGTCCCCAGGTCGATCCCCATGTCGACGCTGAAGAGGCGCGAGAGCCAGTCGAACTCGAGAGCCAAGGCAGTGCTCCTTCCTGAAGCCGGTCGCCCGGGGCGGACTCCGCCGCGCCGGGGGGCCCGAAGGCCCATCGCGCGGAGGATAGCGAAAGCCGCCGTGCCGGGATCGGCACGGCGGCTGGAGTTCACGGTCGGGCGTCGGCCGTCAGCGGCCGGACGCGGTGTCGAAGGGGCCCTGCCCGGTGGCGTCCATGTTCATCATGGCCACCACGGTGGCTCCCAGGATGCCCATGAGGAGCGCGATCAGCAGGAGGCTGGTGTAGACGTTCAGCTGCGGCTTGGCGCGCTTGACGTCGGAGGCAGGAGCGGTGGTGGCCATGGGGCGTTCCTCGGAGGGTGGTCCGGCGGGTCACTCGCCCTTGCGGGCGATGGCGCGGTGGCCGGCCTTGACTTCACCGCGGGCATCCACGTCCTCGAGCTCGACGACGCCGACCGAGCGGTTGACGTCGACCTGCACGATGCGGAGGTTCCCGACGAAGTTCGAGCCGTCGGCGAGGGTCATGACCCAGCCTTCCTTCACGCCGTCGCGGCTGCCCGCGTTGATCTCGGCGAGGGTCGCGTCGGGCTCGCGCTTCACGTCGATGATGGTGGCGCTGAGCGAACGGTCGGCGACGACGGGAAGGCCTGCCTCGCGGGTGGCGCCGGCGCGGGGCGCCATCGATCCGTGGAGGGCCGCGTAACGCTGCACGTCGGCCATCGCGCGCTCCTTCTCCTCGCTGACGCGCTGGAGCTGCTCCTGCAGCTGGCGTCGCGCGGCGACCTCGCTGTCGAGGTCACCCTGCATGCGGGCGAGCGAGTCCTGGAGTTCCATGCGCGCCTTCTCGGCGGCGAGGTACTGCGTGCGCGCGTTCTCGATGTCCTGGCGCATCGCGTCGATGAGCTGCGACTGCGTCTTGTCGTTCGCGGTCATCTCGGCGGTCACGCCCTTGAGAAGCGCGTTGTCGAGGCGGGACTGCTCGAGCTCGGTCTCCTTCGAGGCACGGAGCTCCTTCTCCTTGTCGGCTTCCATGCGCGCGGCGCGCAGCTGGGCCTCGAGGCCCGCGGTCTTCGCCTGGAGCGACGCGAGGCTCGCGTTGTACGCGTCCTTGGCGACGGCACCCTCGGACTCACGGAGCTTGAGCGACGCCTTCGCGTCCTCGGCCGCCTTCTTGTAGACGCCCTGGTTGGTGCTCGACACGGCGGCGAGCGGAACCAGCGCAGTCACGAGCAGGACAACGACGACGACGAGGATCTTGGTGAGAATGTGCACGGGAGGTGCCTCAAGGCCGGACGGGCGCGGGCGACGGGCCTGCGAACGCACGGTTCATTCGATCTTCAGATGCGCAACGAACGTCCGCGGGCAGGCCCGCGGCTGTTATCAACCTACACGGAACCTGTACGGACTGTCAACGGCCTGAGGTTGCGAAGATCAGGCCCTTTGCCACCGCAAGTTGCACCGTGGGGTCCGGGTCGAGCAGCATGGGCTCGATTTCCGGAACCGACGCCGCCCCCCCGGCATAGGCCAGGGCCAACGCAGCCTGCGCCCGGACGACCGGCTCGCGGTCCTTGGCCAGGGTCCGGGCAAACCGGATGACTGCCTGCGCGTCCTGCGGGGACGTTTGGGCAAGTGCCAGCGCGCAGCCGATCCGCACTTCGGTGGGGCGCGCCGAGATCCCGGTCCCGTCGATCAGGCGCATCAGGATGGCGCGCGAACCGTCGTCCTTCAGGCGCGCGACTTGCTGGGCGGCAAGCGCCGTGAATTCCGCCTGCTCGCCGGGCGCAAAGAGCGCGGCCCGGATCGGCTCGATCCCGTCCTCCTCGCCCAAGCGGACCAACGCCTCGGCGGCCTGGAGCTCGGTGATGCGCACGCGAGCCGGATTCACCTGGCGCATGCCCTTTCCGAGCGAGTCGCGGATCATCAGGATCGCCGACCGGTTGCCCATCTCGCCCAGCACCAGGTACGCATTGGAGCGCACCTCGGGATCGTCCGAGCGCACCATGGCTGCGAGCGGCGTCGGGTCGACCGGGCGCCCCAGCCGAGTCAGGGCGCAGATCGCGGCCGCGCGCACCGAAGCGCTCTCGTCGAGGAGGAGCGGCTGCACCCGGTCCGCCAGGTCGACGAGCCCTGCGCGTCCGACGCTCATCGCCGCCACGAAGCGCACACCGCGGTTGGGGTCCGACAGGAGTGGAGTCACCACTGCGCGAAGGTCCTCGGGCGACGCGACCAGCGCTTCGACCGCGTTGGCGCGATACATGGGCACCTGCGATGCGCACGCCTGGCGCAGGAGCGCCACGGCGGCCATGTGCGCGCTGCCGCTCGATTCGACCGGGAGGGCCACCTGCACCGGACGCCCCGAATCGGCGAGACGCGCCTGGCCCGTGGGCTCGATGCTTTGCGAACGGCTTGACCACGGCTGGTCGCCCACGGTGGATTCATCGCAGCCGCCCTGGAAGACGCCGAACGCGGAGGCCGTCACGAGCAGCGCCACAGCCGGGGCCCGGCGAATGCGGAACGACGAAACCACGGCAAGAGCACATGCGGACATGAGTGCAATCGATGCTACCTCGCCCATGGCCGCGAAGGGCGGCGTCCGCGCATCCAGTGGCGGCGACGATCGGAGCCACGCAGCCGTCCGCGGCGCGGGCGGGGGCGAGACGACCCGACCCGACGAATCGATGCCCGCGCATGCGCCCGAATTGGCGACGCGCACCATGGGGGTGCGGTTCTCGATGCACCGGAAGCGCGAGAGCTGCAGGTGCTGCATGCGCCCGCCGTCGAACCAGCCGAACCAGCCATCGTTGCTGATGCAGACCATCAGGTCGGCGCGCCTGACACGGCCGGCAGGCCCCGCGTCGAAGCAGAGCATGCGGCAAACCCACGTCATGGCGTCCTCGAAGCAGATGGGCACGGCGACGCGCGCGGTGCCGCCCGCCCACGGAACGTCGAAGCGCACCGGGGCGGCACCCGCGTCGAGGTCGAACGTCATGCCCTGCGCGCCAAGCGCAAGCAGCGAGCGTTCGAGCCAATCCCAGCGCGAGATGTAGGGCATCGTCTCGCCGAAGGGGGCCAGGAACACCTTGTCGTAGCGGGCGTACGGCGGCGCATCCCGGTCGACGAGGTAGGCGCTGTTGAACTGGCGATCCCACGTGAAGCGCCCGTCCCCCTCTCGCAGGCCGATGAATGCCGGACTGCCGACGATGAGCGGAACGCCGAGGCGTGCGTGCAGCCCGGCGGCCACCTGGCGGAACCGGTCGCCGGGAAACCAGCCGTTGGCCTCCTGGAGCTCGATCGTGGCCGGTTCAAGCCCGAAGCCAGGAAGCATGGTCTCGGGCCAGGCCACGAGGTCGAACCCGCGCCCAGCGCGCGTCTCGGCCCGAGCCGCCTCCAGGGTCAGCTGCGCGAACGAGGGGACGTCGCGCACCTGGTCCTGCGGGCTCCAGGCGACCTTGTTGCTCGTGGGGAGATTGGTCTGGATGGCAAGCACCGCCGGGCCATCGCCCGTGGGCGCGTCCGCGAGGCGCCACGCGCCATAGCCCAGACTTGCCGCAAGCGCCACGCCCGCAAGGACGAACCCTGCAGCCCGACGGCCGCGCACCGCGTCGGCAAGGCCGCCCGCGACGACCAGCGCCAGCAGGGTCGCGTGCAGCTCGCCCATCGCGTCGGCGGCCTGCACCACGACCGGCCATTCGACCAGCGGATGGCCCCACCGGAACCACGGGTATCCATCGAAGAGCACCATGGCCCGGAATGCCTCGGAGGCGCCGAAGACGAGCGGGACCAGCAGCGCGAGCGGCGCGCGGGGCGCGGTCCGCATGGCACGGACCAGCATCCACGCGGCCAGCGCGTCATGCAGCGAGCAGTAGACGACGAGCGCGGGCGTCCCGGCGGCCGTGACCTGGACGAGCCATGCATGCAGGATGCCCCACTTCAGCATGGACGCCGCGAACACCGCGCGTGCCGCGGCGAACGCCCCTGGCGCCGCGCCCCGCCTCGTCCCCGCGACGGCCAGCGCCAGCGGCCATGGCGCAAGGAACGCGAGCGGCCACAGCCCCACCGGGGGGAACGCAAGGCACGACAGGAGCCCCGACGCGCACGCAAGCGCGAAGGGGACGATCACGGGCGGGACGGTCACGGCGCGGAGGCGCACCGGTCACTTGCCCGAGTAGTCGATGACGCGGCTGATCTCGGTGCGCAGCGCCGAACGGTGCACGATGCGGTCGACGAATCCGGCCTTGAGCAGGAACTCCGCGGTCTGGAAGCCCTCGGGAAGTTCTTGGCGGATGGTCTGCGCGATCACGCGCGGACCCGCGAACCCGATGAGCGCCTTCGGTTCCGCGAAGATCACGTCGCCGAGCATCGCGTAGCTGGCGGTCACACCTCCCGTGGTCGGGTCGGCGAGCACCGAGATGTACAGGCCGCCCGCATCGTCGAAGCGCGCGAGCGCTGCGCTCGTCTTCGCCATCTGCATGAGCGAGAAGCCGGACTCCTGCATGCGTGCTCCGCCCGAGCAGCTCACGATGACAAGCGGCAGGCTGTGGTCGGTCGCATGCTCGATGCAGCGCGTCAGGCGTTCGCCCACCACGCTGCCCATCGAGCCGGCCATGAAGGTGAAGTCCATCACGCCCACCACGAGCTTGCGGCCCTTCACGAAGCCGGTCCCGGTCTGGATGCCGTCGACTTCCCCGCTCTTGCGCTGCGTCTCGCGCAGGCGGTCGATGTAGGGCTTCTGGTCGACGAACCCCAGCGGGTCCATCGGGGCCATGTCGGCGTCCATCGGCTCGAACGTGCCGGGGTCGAGCAGCTGCTCGATGCGGCGCCGCGCCGAGATGCGCATGTGGTGGTCGCACTTCGGGCAGACCATCAGGTTGGCTTCGAGGCTCTTGCGGAAGATGGTCTCCGCGCACTCGGGGCACTGCGTCCACAGTCCATCTGGGACTGCGCGCTTGGCGGCCACCTGGGTCTCGGTCCACGTCGGTTCGGGCACTCCGTCGCTCCTTGCAGTGCGTTGCGTCCGCGAAGTGTATCCGCGCGTTCAGTCCCCGAGCAGCGCGGCGGAGCCCGCCGGCAGCGCGTGCCGGGTGCACCACGCGCGCCCGTCGACGCGCGCCCAGAGCGCCCGCCCATCGCCGCGCGCGAGCGCGTCACGGACGCACGCGAGCGCGAACGGGTGCAGGACGAGGCCGACGCGGCCACCCTCGTGCCGCGCGAGGATCGCCGCGAACGCATCGAGGAGGCGCGCGCGCGCGTCGGCGAACGGCTCGCCTTCGGGCGGCTCCACCGTGAGCGGCGAATCCGCCCACTCGAAGGCACGGCTCTCGAAGCGCCGCTCGAAGTCCTCCATCCGCAGGCCCTCGAGGAGCCCGAGGTCCGGGTCGCGGAGTTCGGGCAACGGACGGCAGCCGCACGCGAACCGGCTGGCGACCACGCGTGCGCTCTCGGCGGCCGCCTCATCCGGCGCGTGGTACAGGACGTCGGGCCCAGCGTCGAGCGCGGCGACGGTCGCGCGCAGTTCGCGCAGCGAATCCTCGGTCGCCGGGAGGTCGGTGGACCCGCGCAGGCGGCGGTCGGCCTCCCAGGCCGTGTCGGCCGGTCGCATGAGCCACAGGTCGGTGGGGGTGTCCATGACGCAGGTCAGCCGCGGAGCGCGGCGATGGCGGCGGCGCGGTCGGGCGCGCCGAAGATGGCCGACGCGCTGATCAAGACGTCGCACCCGGCCGCGCGGCACTCGGCGGCGTTCGCAGGCGACACGCCGCCGTCGATCATGAGCCGCTGGGAGGGCGACATGCGTGCCCGGAGCGCGGGCCCCTTCGCGAGGACGCCCCCGATGAACGACTGGCCCGCGTGGCCGGGATGCACGCTCATGAGCATCACGGTGTCGACGTGCGGCAACGCGTCGAAGCATGACTCCGGCGGCGTAGCCGGGTTGATGACGATGCCCACGGACATTCCCGCGGCACGGATCGCGGAGGCGAGCGGTGCCGCGTCGCGCACCGCCTCGACGTGGAACTGCAGGTGCCCCGCCCCGGCCCGCGCGAACGGCTCGACCCAGCGCATGGGGTCGGTCACCATCAGGTGCACGTCGAGGAAGGCCTCCGGGAACGCCCGGTGCACCGCCGCGCAGACCACCGGCCCCATCGAGAGGTTCGGGACGAAGTGCCCGTCCATCACGTCCACGTGCAGCGCGTCGCCGCCGGCCGCGAGCACCGACGCGCACTCCTCGCCGAGCCGGGCGAAGTCCGCGGAAAGGATCGACGGCTCCACGAGGAGCCGTCGATCATGGACGAGCGGATTGCGCCGCGTGGGGACGGTCACTTCGCCGCGGCCTTGTCTCGGCGCTCCTCGTAGGTGTCGAGGGTCTTCTTGAGCGCGGGCTTGGAGGTCGGCGGCGCCGCCATCCACGCGTCGTACTGCATGTCGCTCGCCGCGGCCCAGTCGCCCTTGGCGGCGGCCACCGCGGCCATCGCGGAGAGGGCCACCGGGTCGTCGCTGCGGGCGACGGCCTTGAGCGCGTCGGCCGCCATCTGCGCGGCCTCGAGGTCGCGCTTCTTCACGTCCGTCGCGGTGGCCAGGTACTGCGTGAGCTCGTTGAGCGCGAACCGATCGGACTTGACCTGCGAGATGAGGAGCTTCACGCACTCGCGGGCGGCCGCGGTGTCGCCGGCCTGGTCCATGAGCATGCGCCATTCCTCGAGGCCGTAGTCCATCAGGGTGGAGGGATCCTCCTTGATGGCCTCGCGGTACGTCGCGGACGCCTGGCGCCAGTCGCGGTTCTTCGCGAGCCGGCGCGCCTCGGTGATGGTGCCGTCCACGCGCGCGAACAGCTCGGGGTCGTAGCGGTTGCGGACGCTGCCGCGCACGGCGCGCTCGAACTCCGCGTCCATCGGGTGCCCGATGAAGACGACCTTGCCGGCCCGGTTGACCACGAAGGCGCAGGGAATGCCGTTCTGCTCGGCGGCCTGCATGAACTTGTCCTTCATGAAGCTGTCTTCGTTCTTCTGGATCGCGACGGTGTAGGACATCGACGAGCCCATCTTGGTGACGAACGGCTTCACCTTGTCCATCTTCTCGTCGCTCACGCCGACCACGACGAGCCCGAGCGGCGAGAGCTCCTGGTAGAGCTTGTTGATGTGCGGGATCGACTGGCGGCAGGGGCCGCACCACGTCGCCCAGAACTCGATGACATGCACCTTGTCGCCGACGAACGGCGTGACCGGTTCGCCCTGCACCAATTGGATGTGGTCCGCGATCGGGCCGGGCGCGGTGGAGCCCACCTTCAGCTTCTCGGGGTCCTGGGCGAAGGCGACGCCGGCAACGGCGAGGGCGGCGACGATGGATCGGATGGTCATGCGCATGGCGGGGTTCTCCGTGCCGACATGATAGTGACGCAGGTCATGCGGGATCGAGGGCGTCCACGGACTCGAATCGCTTGCCCTCGAGCATCTCGAGGCTGGCGCCCCCGCCGGTCGACACGTGGGTCAGCGCCTCCGCAAGCCCTGCGGCGTCGAGCGCCGCGGCGGTGTCTCCGCCGCCGGCAATGGTGACGGCTCCGTGCGTGGTGGCCTCGGCCACCGCACGGGCGACCGCCAGCGTGCCGGCGTCGAAGGGCTTCGTCTCGAACGCACCCATCGGGCCGTTCCAGACGACCTGGCCGGCGGAGCGCAGCGCGTCGGCGAACTGCGCGCGGCTGCGAGGGCCGATGTCGAGGCCCATCCAGCCGTCAGGGATGGCGCCGACGCACTCGGTGGTCTCGGTGCCGGCGGCCAGTGCACGACCGCACACGTGGTCGACCGGGAGCATGATGGTGCGGCCACGCGCGCGGGCGTCGTGCATGATCGCGCGGGCGCGCTCGACCATGTCGGGCTCGACCAGGCTGGTGCCCGTCGTGACGCCCTCCGACCGCAGGAACGTGTACGCCATCGCGCCGCCCACGACGATCACGTCGACCTTGTCGAGGAGGTTCGCGAGGGCCTGGAGCTTGTCGCTCACCTTCGCGCCGCCGACCACCGCGACGAACGGGCGCTTCGGGTGCTCGAGCGCGTCGCCGAGGAACCGCAGCTCCTTCTCGAGGAGCCGGCCTGCCACGGCAGGCGCGCCCTTCGCGCGCATCGCACGCGGCAACGCCACCATGCTGGCGTCGGCGCGATGCGAGGCGCCGAAGGCATCGTTCACGTAGGCGTCGCCGTAGTCCGCGAGTGCGGCGGCGAATGCGGCGTCGCCCTTCTTCTCACCCTTCTCGAAGCGCAGGTTCTCGAGGAGGAGCACCTGCCCAGGGCGGAGCGCGGCGACCGCGGCCTTCGACTCGGCGTCGGTCGGGACCTTGCCAGCAAACAGGACCTCGGCCTTCCCGGCCAGCAGCTGCTTCAGGCGCTCGAACACCGGGCGGAGGCTTTCGCCTTCCTCGAAGCCCGCTCCGGCCGGGCGACCGAAGTGGCTCGCGACCACGACCGACGCGCCGCGCGCGAGCAGCGATTCGATGGTGGGCAGCGCCCCACGGATGCGGCGGTCGTCGGTGATCGTGCCAGCATCGTCGGTGGGCACGTTGAAGTCGGCTCGCACGAAGACGCGCATGCCGCGGGGGTCGAGCTGGTCGACCGTGCGGCGCGATGCGCGCGCGGGGGCGGTGGTGTTCGTCATATCCTCAATCTACGCGATGCACGTGCATGAAGCCCCAACTCCCGGACCAGCCCCGCGAACGGTGATCGTGCTCGGACCGACCGCGGGCGGGAAGACGGCGCTCGCTGTCGAACTCGCGCTGCGCATGCCCGGCGGCGGCGAGTGCGTGAGCGCCGACAGCATGCAGGTCTACCGGGGCATGGACGTTGGCACGGCGAAGCCGACGGCGGACGAGCGCCGCGGCGTGCCGCACCACATGATCGACGTCGCGGACCCTCACGGGGGTGCGTTTACCGTGGCCGACTGGCTCGAAGGCGCGCGCGCCGCGATCGACGGCATCCATGCGCGCGGCCGGCACGCGATCGTCGTCGGCGGAACCAACCTGTACGTGAAGTCCCTGCTCGACGGCATGTTCGAGGGACCGCCGCCCGACGCGGCGATCCGGGCACGGCTCGAGGCGCTGCCGACCGAGGTGCTGCGCGGCGACCTCGAGCACCATGACCCGATCGCCGCGGCGCGCATCCACCCGAACGATCGCCGGCGCACGGTGCGCGCGCTCGAGGTCTGGATGACCACCGGCCGGCGCATCAGCGAACTGCAGCGCCAGTGGAACGACGCCCCGCGCGAACTGCCCCCGGGATGGGCCGTCGTGGGACTCGAGTGGCCGGTCGACCTCATCAACGAGCGCATCAACCGCCGCGTGCGCGCAATGGTCGAAGCCGGGCTCGAGCGCGAGGTGATGGCGCTGATCGCGAAGGGCCCGCTCAACCGCCAGGCGATCGAGGCGGTCGGGTACGAGGAGGTGCTGCGTCACTTCGCGCATGAATGCTCGATGGCCGAGGCCGAGGAGCTCATCAAGGTCCGGACGCGGCGCTACGCGCGCCAGCAGCGCACGTGGCTTCGACGGTTCAAGGCCATCCAGGGGGCGATCTGGATCGACGCGCCGCGCGTCGGGACGGCCGAGGCGGCTGGATGCGTTATTGACGCCTTGTAGGACCGACGTCGGCCTCCTCTCATATAAGTGCCGCCCCTCCGCCGATGGACCGGGCACCGCCGCCCGCCCCGGGCGCGGCCCCCATCGACCCGGCACCCCATGGCCAAGCGCACCACGAAGTCCTCCGCCACCGCGCCTTCCGACGAGGCCGATGCGCCCGCCGCCAAGGGTTCCTTCAAGCTGGTGATTGTCGAAAGCCCCGCGAAGGCCAAGACGATCACCAAGTACTTGGGCACCGGCTTCAAGGTCGAGGCGTCGAAGGGACACATCCGCGATCTTCCCAAGCGCGCGCCGAAGGGAAGCAAGCAGCCGGTCCCGGGCGTGGACCTGGAGCATGACTTCGAACCGACCTACGAGGTGAGCGACGACCGCAAGGCCCAGGTCACCGCGCTCAAGAAGCTGGCCAAGGGCGCGAGCGAGATCTGGTTCGCGACCGACCTTGACCGCGAGGGCGAGGCGATCGCGTGGCACCTGGCGGAGCTGCTCGGCGTCGACCCGCGCACCGCCAAGCGGGTCGAGTTCGACGAGATCACGCGCAGCGCCATCCTGAAGGCCTTCGAGCAGCCGCGCGCCATCGACCTCGACCGCGTGAACGCGCAGCAGGCACGGCGCATCCTGGACCGCATCGTGGGCTACATGGTGAGCCCGGTGCTGTGGAAGAAGGTGGCCGGCGGGCTGAGCGCGGGGCGCGTGCAGAGCGTCGCCCTGAAGCTGGTGGTCGACCGCGAGCGCGAGATCCGCGCGTTCCAGCCCGACGAGTACTGGAAGGTCGAGGCGGCGATGACGCCGGACCCGTCGAAGGGCCCCGCCCTCGCCAAGGAGTGGGACGGATTCATGGCGCGCCGCGACGAGCGCGGCAAGGGCCCGACCGTGAAGGAGCAGGCGCACTGGCTCGCCGAGCGCGACGGCATCGAATGCGAGCTGGTGCAGGTGGGCGGGAAGCCGCTCGACCTCGGCCGCGAGGTGCCGAAGTACGAGGACCTGCCGGGCTTCGGCACGCCGAAGTGCGCGATCGCCGTGCCGGACTGGGTGCTCCGCAAGGTCGAGGAGGACAAGGCGAACAAGACGCCGATCCCGCAGGACGCGGGCTGGTTCGACGCGGGCGAGGCGCTCGCGGCCCGGGTGCGCGCCGTGTCGGAGGCCGTGGGGCTCGAGGGCGTGCGGGTAGAGCTCGCGCCGGCCGCCGCGCCGGCCGACGCCCGCAACGAGGTCGAGCCGGTCGGGTTCGCGCGATGGAAGCGGCGCGTGACGGGTTCGATCGGCCCGGGCGTCCGGTACCGCGTGAAGAGCATCGAACGCACCGCGACGAGCAGCAAACCGCGCGCGCCGTTCATCACGAGCACCCTGCAGTCGAGCGCCAGCTACGCGCTCGGCTTCGGCACCGACCGCACCATGCGGGTGGCGCAGATGCTCTACCAGGGCGTCAACGTCCCCGGCGAGGGCCCGGTGGGCCTCATCACCTACATGCGAACCGACAGCACGAACCTGAGCGGCGAGGCGCTCGGCGCGGTGCGTGGGTTCATCGAGGAGAAGTACGGGAAGCGGTACCTCCCCGAGAAGCCGCGCTTCTACGGATCGAGCAACAAGAGCGCGCAGGAGGCCCACGAGGCCATCCGTCCGACGAACGTGCGGCGCACGCCCGAGAGCCTGCGCGGCGCGATCGACGACGAGCAGTGGCGCCTCTACACCCTGATCTGGCAGCGATTCGTCGCCTGCCAGATGACCGACGCGCAGTACGACTCGACGAGCGTGCTGCTCGAGCGCAGCGACAAGGCGACCGGCGCCGTGTTCCGTGCCGGCGGCCGGGTGCAGACCTTCGACGGGTACACCGTCACCGGCATCCGCGGCGAGGGCGACGACCAGGAGCTGCCTGCCATGAAGGAAGGCCAGGAAATGGCGCCCTTCTGGCTTGCGCCGCAGCAGAAGTTCACGAACCCACCGGGACGCTTCAACGAGGCGAGCCTGGTGCGCGAGCTCGAGAAGCAGGGCATTGGGCGCCCGTCCACCTACGCGTCGATCATCAACACGATCGAGGAGCGCAAGTACGTCGAGCAGGCGAGCCGCGCCTTCCACGCGACCGACATCGGGATGGCCGTGTGCGCGTTCCTCGAGGAGCCGTTCAAGGGCGGCTTCATGGACGTGGGCTATACCCGGCGCATCGAGGAGGAGTTCGACGAGATCGCCGAGGGCAAGCTCGAGTGGCACGCCATGCTCGGCGAGTTCTACAAGCCGTTCAAGAGCGTGGTCGCCGGCCTCATGAAGCTTGACCACGTCAAGGCCGAGACCGAGCCGTCGCCCTTCGCATGCCCCACCTGCGGGCGCCGGTGCGAGTACCGCCTGGGCAAGGCCGGGCGCTTCCTCTCGTGCAGCGGGTTCGCGGAGAAGGTGGAGGTGAAGCAGCCCCCCACGAAGACCGGCAAGCCGCGCAAGCCGAAGTTCGAGCCCGCGTGCAGCTACGCGGCGCCGGTGAACCGGCAGGGTCGGCCGATGCTCCCCGAGAAGGTGGACATCCGGTGCCCCGTCGACGGCGCGCCCATGATCCTGCGCACCGGACGGTTCGGCGACTTCCTGACGAGCATCAACCGCGAGACCGAGTTCGTCCTCAACATCGACCGCAAGGGCGGCATCAAGTTCCCGTCGCCCAAGCCCTTCCTCACCGACCTGCCCTGCCCCAAGTGCGGCACGATGATGAACCTGCGCACCGGCAAGCGCGGGCCATGGCTCGGCTGCAGCGCGTTCCCGAAGTGCCGCGGCCGCGAGAGCTGGGCGAAGATCCCGGTCGAGAAGCAGCAGGCGCTCGAGAAGGCGCTGGCGATCCACGAGGCCAACCAGCCGCGGTTCGAGATCACCGCGCTCGACGGCACGCCCCTCAAGGAGGGAACGCCCGTCGCCGCGCTCGTGATCCCGGGCGAAGAGGCACAGCTGCGGTTCCACACCGACTGGGAACGCGAGCAGCGCGCCAAGGGCGCGGTGGGGTGAGCTGACCGCGCGAACCGGGCAGGCCCCGGGGCACGCCTTCGCCCGTCACGCCGCCGCGGACCGCTTCGGGCTGCCGCCCGGGTATCCGACGAGCATCACCGCGAAGCAGCCGAGCGCCATCCACATCGGCACCGAGAACAGCTTGGTGAAGTCCATGTCGCCCCCGGCCTTCGCCCATGGCGCCACGATGGAGCCCGCGAACCAGCTGCCGACGATGATGCCGAGGCCGACGATCACCAGGTTGAAGAGGTTCTGCGCGGTGGCCCGAACGTCAGGGGTCGTGTTCTCGTCGACGATCATGAACGCGACGAAGATGAAGCAGCCGAAGCAGAGGCCGTGCAGCGCCAGGCCAGCCATGACCAGCGGCGCGCTGTCGCCCATGTAGGCGAAAATGGCCATGCGCAGCGCATACGCCGCCAGGCCGATCAGCAGCAGCGACTTGCGGCTCAGCGCGGCCGCCAGCACCGGCATCGCGGCAAGCACGACGATCTCCGACATCTGGCCGATGGTCATCAGCCCGCCACCGCCCACGCCCAGGATGCCGTTCACCCACTGCACGAAGCCGTCGGCCGCCGGGTTGCCCTGGAGCTTGGAGAGGAAGCCTGCGGTGTGCACGAAGTGGAACTGGTGGATCATGCTCACCGGCACGGCGATGGCGAAGAGGAGGAGCAGCGGCTGGAGCTTGATCTCCGCGAGCGCCTCCGACACCGCGGACGCCTGGCGCGGCTTCGGCGACGGCGGCGTGTGCGGCAGCGTCAGGCAGTAGGCGCCCATGACCGCACCGAGGATGGCGCTGATCTTGAACGCGACCGCGCGGCCCGCATTCTGCGCCGCCTCGACCTCGGCGGCGGAGACGCCTTCGGGCGTGTGGTGCCGGAGCAGGATCTGCCCAACCAGGATGCCGACGGCGATCCAGCCGACCGTGCCCCACAGCCGGACCGGACCGAAGTCCTGGTCGCGGTTCGGCACGTGCGACAGCGCCAGCGAGTTGGTGAGCGCGAGCGTCGGCGAGTAGATGAGCCCGTAGAGCGCGCTCAGCGCGACGAAGGGCCAGAACGACGAGGTCTCGGCGAGGAACCAGACGAGCGCCGCGCCAACGAAGTGGCTGAGCGCGAGCATCCGCTCGGTGGCGAAGCGGCGGTCCGCCAGCTGCCCCGCGATGAAGGGGCCGAAGATCGCGCCGGCGGCGCCGGCGGCGAACACCGCGCTGACCTCGCCGTCCGTGAACTTGCGGTGCCCTGTGACGAACGGGTACAGGATCGGGAGCCACGCGCCCCAGATCGCGTACTGCAGGAACATCATGATCGAGAGGCGGGTTCGGACGTAGAGGG
>CANLMX010000036.1 GCA_947492385.1 Planctomycetaceae bacterium
AGCGTGCCCGCGTGGCCGATGCCGACCCAGAACACGAAGTTCGTGATGTCGAAGGCCCACATCACGGGGTTGTTGAGGCCCCAGACGCCCACGCCGGTGAAGATCAGGTAGTTGACGCAGAACCCGAGGTTCAGCACCAGCAGCATGCACAGCACGAACATGACGTTCCACGCCATGGGCGTCCGGCGCGTCTCGTTCGGGCGGCAGACGGTGTTGGTGACCTGGTGGAACCGGTCGGTCGCCAGCACCAGCGGCGAGCGCTTGCCGGGCTCGTCGGCGGTGTTGTCGATCTCCGTGAAGCCACGCATCGGGTGGCCGGGGTCGGAAGGGATGCTCGTCATGCCTTGGCTCCGTTGGCGGCGGCCGCGTTGCCGTGCTGGTGACCGTGGCCGTGGTCATGGCCGTGGTCGTGGCCGTGATCGTGCGCGCCGTGGTCAACGGCGGGGTTGTCCACGCGCGCGAGGTACTTCAGCCGCGGCTTGGTGTTGAGTTCCTCGAGCAGGTCGTAGCTGCGCTTGGTGCGCTGCAGCTGCAGCACGTCGCTGCCCTCGACGTTGAGGTCGCCGAAGACGATCGCGCCGGTCGGGCATGCCTGCTGACAGGCGGTCTGCACGGCCCAGTCGGGCATCGAGCTGCCGCTGCCGCCCGCGGCGTTGCCGCCCGCGCGCACCCAGCGGTTCTTCGAGTCGATCTTCGCCTGCGCGATGCGCTGCGTGCAGAACGAGCACTTCTCCATCACGCCGCGCATGCGCACCGTGACCTCGGGGTTGAACTGCATCTTGCCCCAGTCGTTCGGGCCGTCCTTCACGTAGTACTCGGGCTTCGTCATCAGCACCTCGCCCTCGCGGACCGGGTCGCGCCGGTGGAAGTCGAAGAAGTTGAAGCGGCGCACCTTGTACGGGCAGTTGTTGCTGCAGTAGCGAGTGCCGATGCAGCGGTTGTAGACCATGTTGTTGAGGCCGTCCTCGTCGTGGACGGTCGCGGCCACCGGGCACACCTGCTCGCAGGGCGCGTTCTCGCAGTGCACGCAGGCCACGGGCTGCACTCGGTACGCGTCGGGACGCGCCGCGTCGCCGCCCTTGAAGTAGCGGTCGATGCGGATCCAGTGCATCTCGCGGCCGCGCGCCACCTGGTCCTTGCCGACGATCGGGATGTTGTTCTCGGCCTGGCAGGCGACCACGCACGCGCTGCAGCCCGTGCACGCGCCGAGGTCGATGGTCATCGCCCAGCGGTACTTGGCACCGTCGAGGTTGGACTCCTCCCACATCGACAGGCGGTGCGCCACGTGCGTGGCGTGCTTCGCGAAGTCGGGGTGCTCCTTGTAGTGCGCCAGCGACGCCTCGCGGATGAGGGTCGGCAGGCGCTCCTGGATCGAGTCCGCGGGGATCGAGGGCACCACCGCGTCGGCGGTGCCGTGGTCCTGCGTGTGCGCGAACGCGTACGTCCCGCCGACCTTCGTCGCCTTGGCGCCGGTGGCGATCCACGGCGCGGCCTGCGTCCGCAGGCCGGCGGTGGCGAAGCCGGCGTCCGCCGCGATGCCGCCCGCGGCTGCGCCGCGCCCGTACCCGACCGCGAGCCCGAGCACGCCATCGGCCATGCCGGGCACGACCCACGCGGCGGCCTTCGATGCACCCGCACCGCCAGGCACCGTGACCTCGACCATGTCGCCCGAGGCGACGCCGAGGCCCGACGCGGTGGCGGCCGACATGAGGAGCGCGTTGTCCCACGTGATCTTGGTCACGGGGTCCGGGAGTTCCTGGAGCCAGCCGACGTTGCCGAAGCGGCCGTCGAAGACCTTGCAGTCGGAGAAGAGCGCGAGCTCGAGGCCGTCGGCCTCCTTGCGCGCGGACACCCAGTCGGCCATCGCGCGCTCGGCGAGCGCGGGCTTCGGCGTGGGCTCGGTCGGGGCCGACGTCCCTTCGCACGCACCGCGGTCGAGGCACGTGCGGAACATCGCCTCGAACGCGGTGCCCGACTTCCCGCTCATGGCCATGTGGCGCCGGCGGACGAGCTCGGCGCCCGAGACGACCTGGTCGCCGGCGAGCGCGGCGAGGAGCTCGATCGCGCTGCGGCCGCCGTCGGCGGGGTCAAGCAGCGGCGCGATGAGCGGCTGCGTGATGGCGATGGTGCCGTCGGCGGCGCGCGTGTCGCCCCAGCTCTCGAGGAAGTGCGTGAGCGGCAGGTGCCACGTCACGCACGGCTGGGAACCCGTCTCGTCCGCGCGGAAGCCGCAGTGCACGACGTGCTTGGCCTTGGCCATCGCGGCGGCGAAGCCGAGGTCGGAGGGCGCGTCGAACGCCGGGTTGCAGCCGATCACCACCAGCGTGTCGACCGCCCCGCCCTGCAGCGCGGCCGCGGCCTTCGCGATCGATTCGCCGCAACGCGGCATGTCGGCGGCGCGCGTCTCGACGGTCGATCCGTACGCACCGAGGTGCGCGTTGATCGCGGCGGCAACCGCATGCGTGATCGCGGGCTGGCGCGGGCCCGCCACGACGAGCGCGGAGGTTCCGGCCTTCTTCAGGTCCTCGACGAGCGCATCGACGATCTCCTGCTCATGGTCGCCGAGCTTCGGCGCCATCGCAGCCATCTGGCGCGCACCGGGCACGCCCACGCGATCGGCCACCGCCGCGGCGAACGCCGCGACCTGCGAAGGCTTCATCGCCAGGCGCTGGTCGGCGCTCATCCCGGTGACGGTGAGCAGGCCCTCAATCTGATAGACGCGGCTCATCGTCGCGGCCGCGGCGTCCTTCGCCACGAGCCTGCCGTTCTCGCGGCGGACGAGCGTGCGTCCCGCAGCCCAGGCGCGTGCGTTGGCGACCGAGTTCGGGTCCTCGCCGAGGAAGTCGCAGTCGAGGCTGAGGATCACCTGTGCGCGATCGAACCGCGGGTGCACCGTGCGCGCGGCGCCGAATGCGGCGGCGCTGCCGGCGAGCGCGGAGTCCGCGTTCACCGCGCACCACGAGGCCCACGTCGCCTTGGGGAAGGCGGCGAGCACGCGGTCGCGCATGTCCAGCATGGTGGGCGACGACGTCGGTTCGGCGACGATCACCAGTCCGGCGCCACCGTCCTTCTGCCATGCGGCACGGCGCTCGCCGAGCCACTTCTCGAAGGTCGCGGCATCCGACGGCTTGCCGCCCATGGTCGCGACGCGGCTGCGCTCGGGGTCGTAGAGCTCGAGCACACGCGCCTGCAGCATGGCGGTCGAAGGACCGACCTGCGCGACGCCGCGCTTGGCGAGTTCCGCAGGGTCGACCGCGGCCGCACCGCCCGCGAGCGGCGCGCTCGGGTGCGCGGGATTGCCATCGAGCTTGATGGGACGGCCGTCGAACGAGGTGGCGAGTACGCCGAAGCCGGTGCCGCACAGTTCGAAGCTGGTCGCGTAGGTGACGGGGATGCCGGGCGCGCGGTTCGCGGGGCGCGACGCGTACTCGGCGAACTTGGACTCGGGGTACCGGCGGCAGCCGGCGGCGGCGAGGCCCGCGAGGGCGAAGGATGCGCCCATCACCTTGATGAAGGAGCGGCGGTCGTCCTCCGACGCCTCGGAGGCGCCGGGCTGGAACTCGCGGTGCATGTACGCCTGGAACTCCGGCGTCTGCGCCAACTGCTCGACCGAGCGCCAGTAGGCGCTGCGGCGTGCGGGACCTCCCTGCGGGGCGGTGGCCGGCGCGGGGGCGGGCTCGGCGTGACCGTGGTTGCAACCGTCGTGCATGGTGTTCGGTTCCGTGTCTTCCGTGTCGGTGTCGGTCGTGGACGCGTCCGCGCGCAGCCGCTCAGCGGTGGCAGGTGGAGCAGTACTCGTTGGGGTGGATGTCGTAGCGGTCGATGAGGCCCAGGCGCTCGTCCTTGCTCCACGTGTCCGTGGGCTTCCAGATCGAGAACACCTCCTCGGGCGGGCGCACGTGGTCCACCGGATTGCGGTGGCAGTTCAGGCACCAGCCCATCGACAGGGGCTGCGCGCGGTGCACGACCTCCATCTGGTCGACGCGCCCGTGGCACTCAACGCAGCTCACGCCGCGCGTGACGTGCGCGGCGTGGTTGAAGTAGGCGTAGTCGCCGATCTTGTGCACCTTGATCCACTCGATGGGCATGCCCGTCTCGTAGCTCTCCCGAACCTCGACGAGCTTCGGGCTGTCCTTGTGGATCTGCGTGTGGCAGTTCATGCACGTCTGCGTCGGGGGCACCGCGGCGTGCGCGGCCTTCTCGACGGTCGTGTGGCAGTAGCGGCAGTCGAGGCCGAGCTTGCCGGCGTGCAGCGCGTGGCTGAACGGCACCGGCTGGACCGGCTGGTATTGCCCTTCGAGCGTCTTCGGGCTGAACCCGTACGCGACGAGCAGCGTGACGTAGAGCGGTGCCACGGCGCCGACCACCAGCACGAAGGGCAGCAGCGCGTTCGACCAGCGGGGGAACAGGAATCGGCTCATCTGGAGTGGGTGTCCAAGCGTGGATCTGCGGGCGTCGGCGAACGCCCGGAAACTTCGTGAAGTTTTTCACGAAGTACCACTCCAAATCGTAGGTCCCCCCCCGATGGGTGGTCAACCCGCGCGGCGGGAGGCGACGTCCGGGAGGTCCCCGGGCCGGGGTGATCGTGGACGTTGGGAGGCGATGCCCGGGGCACCCCCGGTTCTCCGTACCATCCAGCCGGACACCACGCCTGCGGCGGATGCGCAGGCCATAGGAATCTTGTATTGATGTTCTTATTGGTCACACTTGATTGACACGCACTGCCATCTTCTTGGTCCCGGACTCCGCGAGCAGCTTCCCCGGGCACTCGACGCCGCGAGGGCCGCCGGGGTCCACGCCGTCATCACGATCGGGACAACGACGGGCGACTCGCGTGCCAGCGCCGAGATCGCCAGTTCGCACCCCGACGTGTGGTTCAGCGCGGGCGTCCACCCCCTGCATTCGGAGGACCCGCGTGACTGGGACGACATGCTCGCGGCCGCACGCCATCCGCGATGCGTCGCCTGGGGCGAGCTTGGGCTCGACCGCCATTACTCGCAGCCCCCGCACGCCGTCCAGCGTGCGGTGCTCGAGGAGCAGCTTGCGCGGATCCTCCGGTGGACCGCCGACGGCCTCGCGAAGCCCGTGGTCGTCCACTGCCGCCGCGCGGTCCCCGACCTGCTGCCGGTGCTGCGCGCGAGCGGGCTGCCGGCCGACCGCTTCGTCTTCCACTGCTTCACCGAGACGCCGGCCGAGGCGCGCCAGGTGCTCGACTTCGGCGCGATGATCAGCTTCACGGGGGTCGTCACGTTCCGCAACGCTCCCGAGGTGGCGGAGGCCGCACGGCTGGTCCCCGACGACCGAATCATGTGCGAGACCGACGCACCGTGGCTTTCGCCCGAACCCGTGCGCAGCGAGAAGCCGTGCACTCCCGCGATGGTGATGCACACCGCGCGCTTCCTCGCCGCCCTGCGAAGGACGCCATGGGACGACTTCGAGCGCACCGTCGACGCCAACGCGCGCCGGTTCTTCGGGCTGCCGGAGGGCACCGGGCGATAGCCTTGCGCGCGCACGATGCCCCTGGATCAGGACCATCTCCGTGACGCGGCCGGCGGCGTGATGCCCTTCGGGGCGCATCTCGACGAGCTGAGGTCGCGCCTCATCAAGGCGCTCATCGTGCCGGTGGCGCTCGCGCTCGCCGTGTTCATGGGCGCGTCGCACGTGCGCGGGTTCCTGGTGCGCCCGCTCATGGAAGCGTTGGCCGCCGAGGGCCAGCCCACCAACCTGCAGGTGCTCAGCCCCACCGAGTCGCTGATGGTGGACCTGCAGATCTCGATCTGGGCCGCGGTGGTCGTCTCGCTGCCCTGGATCCTCTGGCAGCTCTGGAAGTTCGTCGCACCCGGCCTCTACTCGCACGAACGCCGGTTCGCGCGCTTTCTGGTCCCGCTCTCCTCGATCCTCGCGATCGCGGGCCTCACCGGCCTGTACCTGGCGATGCCCTACATGCTGCGCGTGCTGATCGCGTTCGGCAACGAGGCACCGCGCACCGTCGCGCTCGCGGCCCCGGACGCCGCGCCCGGCGGGCCCGCGGTCCCGGTGCTCGACGCCGACCCCGCTTCCGCGCGCCCGGGCGAACTGTGGGTCATGCGCGCGGACTCGCAGCTGCGCATCGCACTCGACGCCGGCACCGGCGACGGGAGGCTCGAGGTGCACACGATCCCCACGCGCGTCGAGGGAAGTCTCGCGCAGCAGTACCGCCTGCAGGAGTACGTCGACTTCCTCCTGTTCTTCGCGGCGGCGATCGCGATCGCGTTCCAGATGCCCGTTGCGGTGCTGCTGCTCGGGTGGGTCGGCATCCTCGACACGCGCATGCTGCGCACCTACCGCCGCCACGCGCTGCTCGCCTGCGCGATCATCGCGGCCGTGATCTCGCCCACGATCGACGCGTTCAGCATGGTGGCGCTGATGATCCCGCTCTACCTGCTCTACGAGCTCGGGATCATCCTGCTCTCGGTGGCCCCGACGCAGGCCGTGGCGGAGGGCGGGGTCATCCGCAACGCGCTCGGGTCGATCGTGGGCCGCCCGAAGTACCGCGGCCGCCGCACCGACGCCGACGAGGGCGACGAGTGACCCGCGGCGCGCGGAACCCGCGCGCGCCGCACGCCGCGGCCATGCGCCCGGCGCGGCACGCGATGCTCCGGATGGCCGGCCCCGCCGCGCTGCGTGCAGGCGCACGCGCGAACGACGTGGGGATGATGCTCCGCGCGATGACGCTCGCGCGCCACGCCGCACGCCGCGGCGAGGTCCCGGTCGGGGCGGTGGTCTACCGGGGCCGCACCATCGTCAGCGAGCAGGCGAACGACCGCGAGGCGACCGGCGACCCCACAGGCCACGCGGAGCTCGCCGCGATGCGCGACGCCGGCCGCGCCCGCGGCGCGTGGCGCCTCTCCGACTGCTCGCTCGCGGTGACGCTCGAACCCTGCGCGATGTGCGCGGGCGCGATCGTGAACGCCCGGATCGGCCGCGTCTTCTTCGGCGCCCACGACCCGAAGGCCGGCGCGTGCGGCAGCCTGTGGACCATCCCGGCCGATGGGCGCCTGAACCACCGTCCGCCGATCGTCGCGGGCATCCTCGCGCGCCCGTGCGGACGCCAACTCACCTCGTTCTTCGCGCGCAGGCGTCAGGAACGTGCGGCGTCGCGCGAGGCATCCACGAGCCCGTCGCCGAAGGCCTCCCGCAGCACGACCGTCGCGTAGGCCCCTGCGGGGAGGTCGAACGCCACGCGCACGTACGGCCCGTGCTCGTCGAACCCGGACTCCATCTCGGGATTGCGGAGCGCGATGCGCAGCGGGCGTCGGTCACCCGGGGGACGCCGCCATGCGCGCGGCATGGGTTCGAGCAGGGCGCGACCGCCGAACTCCTCGATCGCCGAACGCTCGAGCTCGCCGGGAGCGCCATCAGCAAGCGGCGTTGCGGTGCCCGGCATCGGGCCGGTCGCGGACACCTCGAGCCGCGCGGCGCGTGCCGCGAGCGAGCCGGCGCCCGGCCCCTCGGCCGTCGCGGCGTCGACCGCGAAGCCCGCGCCGTCGGTGCCGCACGCGATGTCACCCGCGAGCACGCGGTCATACGTGCCCGCCGCGATCCGGGCATCGAGCACCCGGTTGAAGATCGCCGACTGCCACGCATCGACCCAGAGTTCCTTCGTGGGCTCGGGCACCGCGCGCAGGTCCCGATACGGCTCTCCGGTGCGCGCCAGCTCGCGCGCGATGTCGTCGGCACGTCCGGCCAGCAGCAACGCACCCATCGCGTGATTGTTCCCGTGCATGCCGAACCGCTGCGGCCCGAACCCATTCGGAACCCCGCGCGCCTCGAGCTCGCGCACCGCGCGCCACGCGGCAGGCGCGCGGAACGGTTCGATCCCGCGCACGCGTACCGAGAACCGGTTGCCCGAGAGATCGCCGCGCCGGAGCCTGGCCCCGTGCCACGTCGCCCACAGCACCTGGATGCGGTCGTCCTGGATCGACCGCACCTCGGGTCGCCGCGGCAGGTGCACGCTCACGGTCTGGCTGGTGACCGCGTGGCGATCCTTCATCCCGGCCCAGCCGATTGCCTGGGGCGCCACCCCGAAGTGCCCGCAGAGCACGCGGACCAGCTCCTGGTGGTGCACGCCTTCCTTGACGATGCGCAGCCAGAGGTGGTCGCCCTCGCCCGACGGCTCGGCCGCGGGCAGCTCCTCCACCAGGAAGTCGCCCGGGCGCTCCTTGATGCGCGCCCCGTCGATCGGGGGATGGTCGAGCACGCGGCGCGCAAGCGGCGCGCCGTGGAGCGGCGGGGCAGCCTCGCTCATGCGTTCACCCCCACTCCGCGCAGCGCCGCGATCACCTGCGCGGCCGTGTCGCCGGCGTGGTCGACCTCGAACGCGGTCCACCCGCACGCGCGCGCGGCGGCGACGTTGTCGGGAAGGTCGTCGAAGAGCACCAGCGAGCCGGCGGGCATGCCCACCTCACGCTCGAATGCGCGGTAGATCGCCGCGTCGGGCTTCGCGAACCCGATCACGTGGCTCGCGTGCCGCGTGCCGATGCGCATGAAGGCCGGGCTCTCGTGAAGCTGGTCCCAGTGGGTCGCGTTGGTGTTCGAGAGGCACGCCGTGGCCACGCCCGCACCGTGGATGCGGTCAATGGTGTCCGCGATGCCCGGGAAGTCGCCCAGGATCCATGCGCGATGGACGCGTTCGACCTCGGCCGGCGTGTGCACGCCGGTCGCAGCGGCAACCTCTCGGAAGAACGCGTCGCACGCGAGCCTTCCGCGCTGGTGACGATCGACCAACCCGCGCACCGCGGGCCCGCCGAGCGGACCGTCGGCCTCGGCGCGATGCTCGACGCCGGCAGCCTGGCACCCTTCGCGCCACGAGCGGCAGATGCGGACCACGACGCCCCCCAGGTCGAACACGACGAGCGGAGCGCGGCTCACTCGCCGCCGTCCTTCTCGCCGCCTGCTTCTTCGCCCGCGTCGCCCGCGTCGCCCGCGTCATCCGCGTCGTCCGCATCGTCGGACCCTTCGCCCGCGACCGCATCGCCGGCGCCGGGCTCCACGGCCCCCGGCGCATCCGCCGCCACGGCCGCGAGCACGTCCTCCTCGACCAGCACCGGCACGCCGTCGGCCACGCCGAGCGCGATCGCGTCGGAAGGCCGCGAGTCGACGCCGACCAAGCGGCCGCCCTGCTCGATCACAAGGCTCGCGTAGAAGGTGGAACCCCGCAGCTCACGCACGTGGATCGCACGGAGCGTGCCGCCGAGCGCCCGGATCACCGCCGCGAGCAGCTCGTGCGTCTGGGGCCTCGGCACGGGCATCCCCTTCAGCCGGCGGTCGATGGCGATGGCCTCGGGCAGCCCGATGGAGATCGGGAACGTGCGGTCGCCGCCGACCTCGGTGAGCTCGATGAGCTGCAGGTCCGAGTCCTCCCGGATCAGGATGCGCGACAGTTCCATGGCCACCGGCATGCGGCCTCCTTCCGGGCATTCGTGGACGCCCGATTCTAGGCCCGCGCGCACGCGGTTCAGCCGCGCTCGGCGCTGCGGAAAAGTTCCAGGAGTTCCTCGGGTCCGGCGGCGGAGTAGACGCGCTCGCGGAACTGCGGGTTGGTCATGAGGCGCGAGATGCGGCCGAGCGCCTGGATGTGGTCGCTGGTGCGTTCGGGCGGCGAGACAAGGAGCACGACGAGCCGCACGGGCTTCCGGTCGATCGAGTCGTAGTCGATCGGCTCCGCGAGCCGCGCCACGGCCAGGCAGAGCCCATGCGCGGCGGAGGTCTTGCCGTGGGGGATGGCGAGCCCCTCGCCGATCCCGGTGGAGCGCTGCATCTCGCGGTCCCACACGGCCTTCTTCACGGCCGCCGCATCGGACACGCGGCCGGTCGAGGCGAGCGCGTCGACGAGCGCGTCGATTGCTTCGCGCTTGGTGCGCGCGGCGAGCGGCACGAGCACGCACTGCGGGTCAAGGATCTCGGTGACGGTCATCGGGACGGGCATCGGCGGCCTCCGTGGCTCCCAAGGGCGAATCGCGGAATCGTACCAATGCCCGGCCGCACGCTCACCGCGGGGAAAGCAGCGCGCCGAAGCCCCCGTCGCCGTAGCGGGCATCCGGCTCCCCGGGCATGCCCTTCGGCTCGTGCCGTTCCTGGCGGACCACCGCCCGCCCCGTGCGCCCGGCGGCCCATGCAGCCTGCGCGTCGTTCTCGGTGGGCTCGAGGCTGCACGTCGAGTACAGGATCGAACCCTCCGGCGCAAGCATCAGGCGCTGGTCCTCGACGATCTCCTTCTGGAGACGGACCACCGAGTCGAGCCGCGCCCGGTTGAACCGGTACTTGGCCTCGGGACGGCGAGACAGCACGCCGGTGTTCGAGCACGGCACGTCGAGCACCAGGAGGTCCACCTTCCCGACGACGCGGCGCAGGCCCTCGGGCGTCGTGACCTTGACGCGCGGATGGCCCTCGAACGCCAGCGCCAGCGCGCGCAGGCGATGACCGTCGGTGTCGGTCGCGACGATCTCGGCCTGCGGGTGCAGCGCCGCGAGCTGCCGCGTCTTCGTTCCCCGACCCGCGCACGCATCCAGGATCACGGCGGGCCGCAGGCCGTCCGCCAGCCGCATCGGGCGCGCGCTCGCGGTGTCCTGCACGCGCGCCTCGGGATGCGCGGCGAGCAGCGCGACGAGCGAGGCGTGATCGCCGGTCCACACGTGCGCATCGGGGTCGTCATGCGGCGTAAGCATCGCGGCGAACGGAGCACCCGCCACGGACGCCGACGCGGGCAGCCCACACACCACGGTGGGCGCCGGGCGGAGCCCGTGCACGGTGCGCGCGAACGCGACCTCGCGTCCTGCGACGTTGATCCAGTGCAGCAGCAGGTCCTCGCCGATGCTGGCCTGCTCCGACACGCGCGCCACCGCGTCACGGCTGAACGCCGGCTGCGTCAGGCGCATGACCCGTCCGTCGCCGAGCGGCATCATGTCCTGCCGGTTGCGCCACTCCGCGGGGCCCCCGGCGGGTGCGTCCTCGATCCCGCCGCGCAGCGCGATCATCCTGCGCAGCACGGCGTTCACGAACCCGGCGGCGCCGCGCTGGCCCTTCTCCTTCGTCCACTCGACGGTGTCGTCGACGACGGCGTGGTCGGCCTGGTTCCCGAAGAGGAAGAGCTGCGCACCCGCCGCGAGCAAGGCCGCGCGGATGCGCGAGTCGACGTTTTCCCAGCGGCGGTCGACGCATGCGCGCGCGAGCGCGGCCAGCGTCAGCCACCGGTGCGCGACGGTGTGCTCGATGGCGCGCGCGAGCGCCGCATCGCGCGCGTCCAGCGCCGCGCCGCCGTGCGACGGCGCGCCGCCCGAATCGACGAACTCGAGGTCGGGAAAGCGGCTCGCCTGCCGCACCAGACGCTCGAGGGCGGCGGCGCGGGCAGGCGAGACGTCGGTCATGCGCGGGTGAGTTGCGATGCGCGTTCCTGCGTCGGTGCGTCAGGCGGCGACGAGGCGGCGCGACCGCCCGCCCTTCGCGGGCTTGGCGGCCTTCGCGGCGGGCTTTGGCTCGGTGCGTGCCGGCGCCTTCAAGAGCCCGGCCTTCTCGGCCGCCTTTCGCAGCGCGGCGGCCTTGTCGGTCGCTTCCCACGAGAAGGTGCCAGGGCCACCCTCGCCGGGCTTGCGGCCGAAGTGCCCGTGCGTGGCGGTGGCGCGGTAGATCGGGCGGCGAAGGCCGAGCGAGGCGATGATGCCGCGCGGCGTGAGCTCGAAGTGCTTCTGCACCTGTTCGGCCAGCCACGCGTCGGGGACGCGGCCGGTGCCCTGGGTGTCGACGAGGACGCTGGTCGGCTTCGCGACGCCGATCGCGTAGCTGAGCTGCACCTCGCACACGTCGGCGAGGCCCGCGGCCACGATGTTCTTCGCGATGTAGCGGGCCATGTACGCCGCGCTGCGGTCGACCTTCGTCGGGTCCTTGCCGCTGAACGCGCCGCCGCCGTGGCGGCCACGGCCGCCGTAGGTGTCGACGATGATCTTGCGGCCCGTGAGGCCGCAGTCGCCGTGGGGCCCGCCGATCTCGAACTGGCCGGTGGGGTTCACGTGCACGGTGATGCGGTCATTCCACCACTTGCCGAGCACGGGCTTGATGATGTGCTTGATGACCTCGGCCTTGAGGCGCTTCTGGCCCGCGGCGCCGTTCCACATCGGGTCATGCTGCGTCGAGAGGACGACGGTGTCGATGCGGGTGGGGTTCAGGCCGACGTACTCGACCGTGACCTGGCTCTTGGCATCCGGCCGCAGGCCCTTCACGATCCCCTTCTCGCGGACCATCGCCTGGCGCTTGACCAGGTCGTGCGAGAGCTGGATCGGCAGCGGCATGAGCTCGGGAGTCTCCTTGCACGCGAAGCCGAACATCATGCCCTGGTCGCCGGCGCCCTCGCGGTCGACGCCCATGGCGATGTCCTGGCTCTGGCGGCCGAGAACGACGCTGACGCCGCAGCTCTTCCAGTCGAAGCCCTTGTCGGCGTGGTCGTAGCCCGCGCGCCGCACCGCGTCGCGCACGATGTCCGGGACGTTCACGACGGCGTTGGTGGTGACCTCGCCCGCGACGACGGCGAGGCCGGTGGTCACGAGGGTCTCGCACGCCACGCGGCTCTTCGGGTCCTGCGCCAGCATGGCATCGAGCACGGCGTCGCTGATCTGGTCGGCGAGCTTGTCGGGGTGGCCCATCGAGACGGACTCGCTGGTGAACAGGTAGCGCTTGTCGTGCATGTCGGCTCCGGTGGCGGGAAGGTGCGGGGTGATCGAGGCGGAAGGCTTCATCCGACCATCCGGATGATCGGATGGAAGACCAGAATGCTATCGGTCCGTTCCACGCGCCGCAAACGCCGGGCATCCGTGGATTCTCGGACGATTGTCGCGATTCCCCCCGATTCGAGTGGCCGCGAAGCGCCCGGAAGATAGGGTTGAGAAACCCGCATTCTGCCGCTCACGGGCGCCGTGGTGCGCGTACAGGATCCATCGTGCATCTCCTTCGATTCCGCCATCCCGCCATGTCCGTCCTGACCGCCGCCGCGTGCGCGGCGATCGGTGCACCGTGCGTGGCTCAGCACGCGCCCGCCCTTGGCATGGATCGCGGCGCCGCGGTGGACGAAGGCGCGGCCGTCGCGCCCGTGCCCGCCGGCACCGTGGCCGACGACCTGGTCATGCTGAAGGTGCGCGCGGGCGCGCGCATCGCGATGCTCGACGACGGCTCGTTCGATGCGCGCGATGCGCGCGGGCGCCCGGACGCACGGCTCGCGACGCAGTTGGCGGCGCTCGGCATCACGAACGTCACGCGCGGCGGGACCGTCACGCCGCTCGACGCCGCCGCCGCGCGCGCGGCGGGACTCGATCGCTGGGTCGAAGCGACGCTGCCTCCCGGCACGGATGCGCGTGCCGCCGCGCGCGCGCTCGCGGCGCGTGCCGGCACCGTCATCGAGCGTGCCGAGGCGGTGGGCATCGGCGGCGTGGCCGCGGACTCCGCGGCCCCGAACGACCCGCTCTACGCGCAGCAGTATGCCCTCGAGAACACGGGCCAGTCGCTCAACGGCGTCGCGGGAGCCCCCGGCGCCGACGTCAACGCGCGCGCGGCCTGGCATCTCTCGACGGGTGACTCCGGAACGATCGTCGCCGTGCTCGACGCAGGCGTCGACCCGCACGCCGAGTTCGCGGCACGCATGGTGCCGGGATGGAACGTGCCGGCGGGCAACGACCAGACGGGCAACCAGTGCTCGGGCCACGGGACGCATTGCGCCGGCACCATCGCCGCCGCGGGCGACGACGGGACGGGCATGGCCGGCCTCGCGTGGAACGTGCGCATCATGCCCGTGACGGTGCTCACCGGCTGCACGGGGCTCACGCGCGACCTCGCCGACGGCCTCGTCTGGGCGAGCGACCGCGGTGCCACCGTGATGAACGCGAGCCTGCAGTACACCGTCGAGAACCAGTACCTGCGCGATGCGATCGCCTACGTCATGGCCCGGGGCGGCGTGGTCGTCGCCGC
This sequence comes from Planctomycetaceae bacterium, assembly GCA_947492385.1. GTDB lineage: Bacteria > Planctomycetota > Phycisphaerae > Phycisphaerales > SM1A02 > UBA966. Next base: position 13,990 of record CANLMX010000036.1, read on the forward strand.
GGCCGGCAACGGCGGCATCGCGGGCGTCGCTGTGCCGGCGCGCTGGCCGGAGGTCGTCGCGGTCGGGGCGCTCGATTCGATGGACCAAGTCCCGAGCTACTCGGCGGTGGGGCCCCAGGTGGATTGCGCGGCCCCGGGGCACCGCGTGCTCTCGGCGGTCGGGACGTCGAGCTACGGGCTGAAGGACGGCACCAGCATGGCGGCGCCGTTCGTCGCGGGCACCATCGCGCTGATGCGCGACGCGGCCCCCGCGTTCGCCGCGCCGGACCTGGTCCCCTTCCTCGTGCAGGCATGCGTCGACGTCGACGTCATCGGCGTCGATCCGCGCACGGGCGCAGGACGCATCGACGCAGGCGCGGCGGTGCGCGCGGCCCGGCTCGCCTCAGGCCTCGGTGACCTCGACGGCGACGGTTCCGTGGACGGCATCGACCTCGGCGTCGTGCTTGGCAGCTGGGGCGCGTGCGGGTTCGCGTGCGCCGCCGACCTGAACGACGACAGCGCGGTCAACGGCATCGACCTCGGCATCCTGATCGGCAACTGGGGCGCCGCGAACTGACGACTATCGGAGCGGTGCGGGCGGGAGCCCTGGCGCCCGTTCCGGCGCGGGCATCGGGGGCGCCTCGGCACCGGCGGCTTCGTCGGCCATCGCGCGGATCGCCTCGGACGCCGGTTCCAACTCGAGCGCGCGGCGGAACTCCGCCATGGCCTCGTCGCGCAGGCCGAGCTTCGCCAGCCCCCGCGCGAGCGCCGCGTGGGCAAAGCCGTTGCCGGGCGCGATCTCGAGCGTCCGGCGCACCAACGCGATCCCTTCCTCGATCTCCGCGCGCGATTCACCGCGCTCGATGAGGGCCAGGGACAGCCGGCGGAGCGAGGCGAGGTCCTCGGGCATCGCCGCGACGCCTGCGCGCGCGCTCGCGACCAGTCGCGCGGGCTCGTTCTCGAGGTCGAGCCACACCAGCTGCTCCTCGCGCAGGGAGCGCCACGTGGGATGGCCTGCGAGCACGGCGTCGTACCACGCGAGCGCGTCGTCGCGCCGATCGATCTGCATGCGCAGCACGCGCCCGATCACGATCGCCACGCCCTCGTCGGGACCGTCGCGCTCCCAGGACCTCCGCAGCAGGGCCTCGGCTCCCTTCGCGTCGCGCAGCACGGCCATGAGGTAGGCGCGCTCGAGGTCGGTGCGGCGCCACGCGGCGCGGAACGGCGACCACCCTTCGGGCCACGCCGCGCACCACCGGTACAGCGCGAGCGCGCGTTCGGCGTCGGCGCGCTGGGCGGCCGTCGGTTCCTGCCCGGCCGGCGCGAAGACGGCCTCGGCCGGGATGGCGACGCGCGCGTCGAACGTCCGCGCCATGAACGCGGCCGCGTTGAGCGAGCCGGTCCACGCGAGGCCCGCGAGCACGATCGCGGTGCATGCAAGCCAGGCCGCGCCCGCAGGCCGCAGCGCCCCGCGCAGCCGCAGCCGCGACCCATGGAACGTCGACGAAGGGTCGCGCAGCACCCGCCACGACTTCCACGCCAGGAACGCCGTGCATGCGGCGATGCCCGAGGCGAACAGCAGTGGCACGCCCACGTACGAGCCGCGGGCCGCGAAGAGCGCACCGACCGCAACCAGAGCGAACGCGACCTCCTCGCCGAGCGAGAGGTCGTACCTGCGCGAGGCGGCCTCGGCGGCCTTCGTGCCCGCCCGCTCGATGTTGATCGCCGGTCCGCCCGCGCCGAACCGGAGCGCCTCGTTAGGGCACGTCGAGACGCAGTCCATGCACTTCATGCATCCCACGTCGACCACCATCCCGTAGTCGCGGACCTCCTCGTGGACGCGGACGTTGCTCGTGCACACGGCGGTGCAGTGGCCGCACTGCTCGCAGCGGTCGTGGTCGACCACGATCCGCATCGGGGCAAGCTCGTCGAGCGGCGCGAAGAAGCCGCCGTAGGGGCACGCGTAGGTGCAGTACCCCTTCGTGCCCAGCAACCACACCACGAGCACGCCGCTCACGAGCACGAACGGGATCCCCATGAGCCAGCCCGGGAAAGTGGCCCAGAAATCCTGCGTCACGAGGTGGACGCTGAACCCGGGCCACCGAAGGTCGGGCTGCACCCAGGGAGCCACCGCGAACCGGTAGAAGAGCGGCCACACGAACATGTAGAGCGCCAGGCACAGCGGCATCCACACGAGGAGCCGCGACCGGAACGGCTTCGGCCGGATCCCGGCCTTCGCGAGGAGCCACGCGGTCCCGTCCTGGATCGCGACCCAGTGGCACCCCCACCCGCAGAACCAGCGCCCCAGGAGCGCGGTCGAGAGCAGCGCCGTCGCGAAGAAGATCGCGCCCACCGTGACGACGCCGTTCTTCACGGTCTCCATCGACTCGCTGGGCTCGATCGGCGCGAGCGTGGTGCCCATCGCAAGCCACTGCACGAGGTGCACGATCATGAAGGCCCACACGCCTGCCAGCACCGCTGCGCGCTTCCAGCCCGTGCGCGATCCGAACTTCGTTCGCTTCGACCCCGGTGCGGACACGGGCAGCACCGGGAGCGAAACGCTCACGGGACGACCTTCGCGGCGCGGATCGCAGGCAGCCATGCCTTGATCGTAAGTCAATCGGCGGTGCGGCCGCTCCTATACTCGCCCCCGTGGAACGCGACCTGTACGACATCCTCGGCGTGCCCCGCACGGCGTCGGCCGACGACCTGAAGAAGGCCCACCGCACGCTGGTGCGGAAGTTCCACCCCGACGTCAACAAGGAGCCGGGCGCGGCCGAGCGCTTCAAGGAGATCCAGGACGCGTACGACATCCTCTCCGACCCCGAGAAGCGCAAGCTGTTCGACCAATTCGGGATCGCCGGCGTCCGGGGCGGCGCGGCAGGCGGCGGGGCGGGACGCGGTGCCGGCGCCGGCGAGGGACCCTTCGGCGGCGGGCAGGGTTGGCAGAACGTCGATCCCTCGACCTTCGAGGAGGTCTTCGGCTCGATGTTCGGCGGCGGGGGACGCGGCGGCCGGGCGCGCGCCGGTCGCGGCGGGTTCGGCGGGTTCGGGGGCTTCGGCGGCGCCGAGGAAGAAGGTCCGCAGCAAGGACGGAACCTCGACGTCGAGGAGAAGGTGGACTTCACGACCGCGGCGCTCGGCGGATCGCGCAGCTTCCGCGTGCGCGGAGAGTCGATCGACGTCCGAATCCCCGCGGGCATCGCCGACGGTGCGAAACTGGCCGTGCGCGGCAAGGGTGCGCCCGGCGAGCACGGCGGCCCGGCCGGCGACCTCATCGTCACGATCCGAGTCTCGCCGCACCCGTGGCTGCGGCGCGAGGGCGACGACCTGGTCATGGAACTGCCCGTCACCATCGCGGAGGCCGCGCTCGGCGCCTCCGTACGCGTGCCGCTTCTCGATGGATCGGTGCAGCTGAAGGTGCCTGCGGGAGTGCGCAGCGGCCAGCGGCTGCGCGTCAAGGGCAAGGGCATCCACCCCTCCAAGGGCACCCCGGGCGATTTCCTGGCCGCGGTCATGATCGAGGCCCCGAAGTCGCTCGACGCCGACGGGCGCCGGCTCGTCGAGGAACTCGCGCCGCACCTGGCGAACCCGCGCACGGGGCCGCAGTGGTCCTGAACGCGGCCGCCCGCGATCAGCGCCCGTAACGGCGACGCGCGCGGTCGATCTCGGCGAGCACGTCGTCGGGCCGCGCCAGCATCAGCCATGCCGCCTCGTACCCAGGGTTCGCGACCGTCGAGAACGTGATCGTGCCCGTGCGGAACGGCCGGTCGGACCACGTCCGCACCAGCTCGACGCGCCGCAGCGAGCCGAGCGTCGCGGAGTAGACCGTGGGCGAGAGCACGCCGCGCCGGCGCAGCACGCGTCGGTCGGTCAGCACGTAGATGCGGCTCGCCCACTCCGCGACCGCGATGCCGACGCGCGCGGCCACCACCAGCGCCACCGCCTGCGCGATCGGCTGGCCCCACCCCAGGCCCGCGGCGCCCGCGGCGGCCGCCCCGATCGCACCGATGAGCACGGCGAAGAGGCACGTGCGCGCCGCCCGGAACCCGATCCACGCCGGGTGCGGGCGCCAGGTGCCGATGATGATCTCGGAGGGCTCCAGCATCGAAGCCGCGAACAGCGGGACGCCTGCCGCATCGACCGCCGTGGTCGCGAACGCCGCCGGATCGCCGCCGCCGCGCACGGACGCCCTCACCGCGGCAGGCCCTCGGGATGCAGGACGCGCACATCGGGGAGGTTCCGGAAGCACCCGTCGTAGTCGAGCCCGTAGCCGACGACGAATTCGTCGGGGATGTCGAAGCCGACGAACTCGCACTGCGTCGACAACGCGCTGGGGATGGACTTGCGGAGCATCACCGCGGTCGCGAAGCATGCGGGACGCTGCTCTAGGAAGCGCTCGCGGAGGAAGTTGAGCGTGCGGCCGGAGTCGAGCACGTCGTCGACCACCAGCACGCGGCGCCCCTCGAGCCGCGCAGGAAGCTCACCGAGGGGGCGGACCCCTTGGCTCACGGTGGACGTGCCCGGGTAGCTCGAGACGGTGGCGAGCGTGATGCGCATGCGCATCGGCATGTGGCGCACCAGGTCGGCTGCGAAGATGAACGCACCGGTCATCACCGGCACGATCACGAGGTCGTCAGGCCCGTCGCCCATGCGCTCCGTGATCTCGCGCGCAAGTTCCGGGATGCGTGCGGCGATCCGGTCGGCGCCGATGACCACGCGGCCGAGCTCCGCGCGCGAAGGATCGCCATGGGCCATCACGTGCCTCCCGAGAGGCGCTTCATGATGCGCTCATTGACGGTCTTTGCGTCGGCCTTTCCGCCCGCGAGCTTCATGACCGCGCCCACGATGCGGCCGATCGCCGCTCCCTTGCCCGCGCGCACGTCCGCCGCGGCCTGCTCGTTCGCGGCGATCGCCTGGTCGATCCACCCATCGAGGGCCGAGTCGTCCCGCACCACCAGGAGCCCCGCCGCCGCCGCCGCGTCGTGGGCCTCCGCGCCGGTTCCCGCGATCGCGGCGACCAGCGCGTCCACGTTCTGCGCCCCGAGCGTGCCGGACTCGCGCATCGCGAGGATGCCCGCGACCTGGCGGGGCCCCAGCCCCGCGGCGTCGAGCCCGCATCCGAGCTCGTTCGCCCGCTTGGACAATTGGTTCAGCAGGAACTTGCCCGCGGCGTATCCCGCCTTCGCGGACCCGCCCATCTCGGCGACGCACGCCTCGAAGAAGAGGCACGCCGCACGGTCCTCGACCAGCGCGTCGGCGTCCTTTCGCTCGAGCCCGTATTCGCCCACGTAGCGCGCGCGCCGCGCGGCGGGAAGCTCGGGGATCTCGGCGCGCACGCGCGCGATCCATGCGTCGTCCGTGACCACGGGGACCAGGTCCGGGTCGGGGAAGTAGCGGTAGTCGTGCGCGTCCTCCTTCTCGCGCTGCAGCACGGTGACGCCGCGCTCGTCGTCCCAGCCGCGCGTGCTCTTGGCGCCCGGCCCCATGACCTTGCCGTCGGCGCGCCAGCGGGCCACCTGCTCGCGCTCCTCGTACTCGATCGCGCCGCGTACGGCCTTGAAGGAATTCAGGTTCTTCACCTCGACGACGGGCGTGCGCACGGTCGATCCGTCCCCGAGCGTGAGCACGAGGTTCACGTTCGGCTCGAACCGCATGTGGCCCTTCTGCATGATGCCCTCGGTGACGCCGAGGAACCGGCAGATCGAGCGCAGCTCCTGCGCGAAGGCCACCACCTCGGCGGCCGAGCCGAAGTCGGGCGCGGTGACGATCTCCAGGAGCGGCGTCCCGGCGCGGTTCAGGTCGACCAGCGAGCCCTCGTACCGGAACCCGCCCGGGAGTTCATGGCCGAGCTTGCCGGTGTCCTCCTCGAGGTGCGCGCGGATGATCCCGATGCGCTTGCTTGCGCCTTCGGGAAGCGACAGCTCGAATGCCCCGTCATGGCAGATCGGCAGGTCGTACTGGCTGATCTGGTACCCCTTTGGGAGGTCGGGGTACGTGTAGTTCTTGCGGTCCCACTTCGAGAAACGGGCCACCGTGCATCCGAGGGCCAGCCCCACCATCATGGACATCTCGACCGCGCGGCGGTTCATCACCGGAAGCGTGCCCGGGAGCGCCGCGACCAGCGGAGTCACGAGCGAGTTCGGTTCGCGGTCGTAGAACTCCGGGTTGCCGGGACTCCCAGCGCGGGTGAACATCTTGGTGCGCGTCGCCAGCTCGACGTGGATCTCGAGGCCCACCATGAGGCGAGCGGAGACGACTTCGGCGTGCGCGGCCGCGGGCATGGGGCGGATGATACGGACCACGCGCGCGGCGGGCGCGCGGCGCGTACGTCAGCGGGCGCGTTCGCGCACGCTCGGAGCCGCGGTCACCACGCGGTCGCGGCCGTCGCCCTTGGCGTCGTAGAGGGCGATGTCGGCGCGCGTGAGGAGCACCGAAGGATGCTCGTCGTCCTGCAGGGTCGCGACACCGATCGAGCACGTCACCGCCACGCGCGACGAAGAACCGACGCTGACGGGCGACTCGCCGACGCGCGCACGCAGGCGCTCCGCGACGGCCACGGCGTCCTGCTCGGAGCAGTCGGGCAGGACCACCAGGAACTCCTCGCCGCCGAAGCGGGCCACCGAGTCGAGCGGGCGCGCCGCGACGCGGAGCCGACGGGCGACCTCCGTCAGCACGATGTCGCCCACCCCGTGACCGTAGCGGTCGTTGACATCCTTGAAATGATCGAGGTCGACCATCGCCACCGAGAGCGGCGTGCGCCGCGCGCGCGCGGCGTCGACCTCGCGCTGGATGATCGCGTCGAGGCCCGACCGGTTCCAGACCCGCGTGAGCGGATCGACCATCGAGCGCCGGCGCGCCTCGCCGAGTTCGCGGATCATGTCGCCCTGCGCGAACGTCAGTTGCCTGCGATGGAGCTCGCCCTCGGCCACCGAGACGAGGTCGCGCAGGGAAGGAAGGTCCTCGCCGACGCCGCTGCGCGGCTCGGTGTCGAGCACCGACAGCGCGCCGATGCGGGACCCATCGGGCGCGCGCACCGCGGTACCCGCGAAGTACCGCGCGAACGGCGCGTTGACGACCAGCCCCGAACGCGCGTACCGCGGCGTGGCCAAGGCGTCCTGCACCACGAACGAGCCGTGCGTCGCCATGACATCCGTGATGAGCGGATCGTCGAGCGCGACCTCGTTCACCTGCAGGCCCACGCGGGACTTGAACCATGCGCGATCGTGCCCCATGATTGAGAGCACCGCCACCGGCGTCCGCATCACGCGCGACGCAAGCCGCGTGATCCGGTCGAAGCACTCCTCCGCCGGGGTGTAGAGCAGCGCCATCCGCTCGACCGAATCGAGCCGGGTCCCCGAAGGAGTGTCCGTACGCCGTGCCGATTGCATTCACCCATAGGGTGCCACAGCTTTCCTCCGCGCACAAGCCCCATCCCCCCCGCATTCTTCCCCGAACCCCGCCCGCAGCCGCTACGAAGCAGCCGCTGCCCGCACACCCCATGCCAGGGAACGCCCGCAGCGCTGCGAAGCAGCCGCTGCCCCCACACCCCGTGCCCGGGAACGCCCGCAGCGCTGCGAAGCAGCCGCTGCCCCCACACCCCGCGCCCAGGAACGCCCGCAGCGCTGCGAAGCAGCCGCTGCCCGCACACCCCATGCCAGGGAACGCCCGCAGCGCTGCGAAGCAGCCGCTGCCTGCTACCCACCCCCCAACGCACGGGAGGATTTGAACGGCCCGAAGGGCCGTCCAAAACCCGGCGGACGCGAAGCGGACGCCGCGCGCGCCGCAGGCGCGCGCCCGCGGCCTTGAAGCACGAACGCGCGCCGCCGTCAGGCGCCGCGCGTTCGAGCATCAAGGCCGCGGTGGGATTTGAACCCACGAATAACGGATTTGCAATCCGTCCCCTTGGGCCACTTGGGTACGCGGCCGGCCAAGACCCG
>CANLMX010000037.1 GCA_947492385.1 Planctomycetaceae bacterium
AGGGGCGTCACCTCGGGGTCGTCCGTGATGAGGTCGAGCAGGCTGTCGACGAAGCTCTTGACGCAGCGCGTGATGTCCGCGTCGTGCTCGAGCAGGATCGCGGCCTTCGCGCCGCCCTCGGGGATGTCCTTGTTCTTCTGTTGCTGCGCCCACGAGAGGCCGTACACCTCGTCGAAGACGCGGTCGCGCTCGCGCGCGTGCTGCGCCGGGGTCGACGGCTTGACGACGCGCAGTCCTCCGCGCGCGATCTCCTTGAACCGGTTGTGGAACCCGAAGAAGCCGCGGCCGAACACGAAGAACGTTCCGTAGGGGAGTTCGGGCCGGCGGTCGTCGCGCAGGTACGCCGGGTCGAGGCGGATGGCCAGGCCGAAGCGGCGCGGCAGGAAGTAGTTCGTGCGGAACGCCGCCGCCACGGCATCGAGCAGCGAGCCGAGGATCACGGCGGTGCCGTCCGGGTCGTCCTTGGTCCCGATCTCGGCGCGCAGCGACGCGACGCGGCGCTCGACGTCGGCCTGCGCCGCGGGCGACCTCGGGTCGAACCGGTCGCGGAAGAGCGCGAGCGCCTTCGACACGATGGGCATCGAGCGCTCGGTCGTGGCGACGATGCGCTCGACCGAGAAGAGCAGCCGGTCGCGGTGCACCAGGCGCTGGTGCGCGAGCGTGCACAGCCCGAGCATGAGCTCGGCCTCGTCGATCGACATCCCGGGGTGGCGGTTGGCGAGCTCGATCGACTCCGAGTCGACCCACTTGACCCGCGTCAGGTCGTGCTCGACCTGCTTCCACGCCGCGCCCGTGGTGTCGACGCTCCTGCCGTCCTGCGTCTGGATCACGAAGCCGAGCAGGGTCACGGATCCGTGCGGCGGGTCGGCCACCTGGTCGAGGTACGCGCGCTGGATGTTGATCCCGCCGCGGCTCAGGACCTGGCCGCAGCGCTCGAGCATGGTCCGGGTGCGGGCGTTCGAGAACGCGATCGTGATCCGGGTGAGCTCGCCCTCGAGCTCGGGCTCACTCTCGACCGCCGTGCCCTCGGTGCCGCTCACGCGCGCGACCAGCATGCGGTGCTTGTTGAGCCGGTGCGGCGTCAGCGTGCCGACGTAGTCGGCGGCGCATCCGGCGAAGTACGCGCGGATCGCGGCCTCGGTCCAGTCCTTCGCCTCGCGCGCCGCGAACTCGATGGTCGCGCGGAGCTTCTCGGCCTGCGCGGGGACCGAAGCGTTGAACGGCTCGCGGTCGCCGAACTCGAACGCGTCCACCACCAGCACGCCGTCCTTCGAGGTGTGGATCTTCGCGGCGCGCAGCGAGGGCGTCATCGGGAGCGAGGCCACCACGTCGGCGAGCACGCCCGGGCGGTTGCCCTCGCGGATGAAGGTCCACTCGCGGCCATCCTCGCTGCGCACTGAGAGGTGCAGCGGCTGGCCGGACGCGCGCGCCGCGATGATCGCGCGCAGGTGCGCGGCGACCGTCGCCGGACGGGTGTCCTCGAAGTACATCCTGGGCATCTGCGACACGAACCATGGCACGATCGTCTCGGCAGCCTGTGCGAAGCTCTGCCCGAGGTCGCTCGCGAGGACCGTCGGGTCCGGGATCACGGCAGGACCGGCAGTGGCGGCGGGGGCGGCCGTGGCGGATTTCGCGGGGTGCATTCCGTGCGTGATACCACGGCCGTGGGGGGCGCTTCAATGCCTGAAACCGTGCGGTTCCACACCGGAAGGCCATGGGATGGTCCTATCCTGACGGTTCCCTCCTGAAGCGCATGATCGTCGCCACCATCGGAAACTTCGACGGCGTCCATCTCGGCCACCGCGCCCTGGTCGACGCGGCGCGCCATGCGGCGGGCGCCGGACGCGTGGTGGCGGTGACGTTCGAGCCGCTTCCGTCGGCCGTGCTGCGGCCGGCGGCGGCACCTGCGCGGCTGACCCCGGGCGAGGTTCGCTCGGCGCTCCTTCGGCAGGCCGGGTGCGACGAGGTTCGCGCGATCGACCCGCGCGGCGGGCTCCTCGGCGAGTCGCCCGAGGAGTTCATCGCCGCGCTCCGTGCGGAACTTTCGTTCGACGCCGTGGTCGAGGGTGGCGACTTCCGTTTCGGTCGTGGCCGGGCCGGCGACGTCGGCACGCTTCGCCGCCTCGGGGCGACCTCGGGGTTCCGGGTCGTCGAGGTGGACGACGTGTCCGCGCCGCTCGCCGACGGCACCGTCGTCGCCGCGCGTTCTTCGGCGATCCGCTGGATGGTGGCGATGGGACGGGTCGCCGACGCGGCGCGGTTGCTTGGCCGCCCGCACTCCGTGCGCGGGACGGTGGCGCGCGGCGACCAGCGGGGCCGGCTGCTCGGGTTCCCGACCGCGAACGTCGCGGCGCCTGATGCCATGCTCCCGGCCGACGGCGTCTACGGCGGCCGTGCCGTGGTCGATGGCCGCGAGTGGCCCGCGGCGATCTCGGTCGGCGTGAAGCCCACGTTCGGCGGGTCCGCCCGCACCTGCGAGGTCCACCTCGTGGGTGCGCAGCTTCCGCTCGACCGCTATGGCTGGGCGATCGAGGTGCGCTTCGACCGGTGGATCCGCGGGCAGTGGCGTTTCCCCGGTCCCGACGCGCTGGTCGCGCGCCTGCGCGAGGACGTCGCGCTCGCCTCGTCCGTCGCGTAAGGTGGCGGCCCATGGAGTATCGATCGACGGTCGGCCCCGAGCGCCTCGCGCAACGCCTCCGCGCCGCGAAGCGCCCGTTCGTGACCACCCACTTCAAGCCCGATGGCGACGCGCTCGGGTCGGTGCTTGCGCTGTCGCGCGCGCTGGCGGCGTGCGGAGCGCAGGTCGATGCCGCCGTGGCCGGGCCCATCGACCGCACGATCCTGGGACTTGCGCTCCCCGGCGAGGTGCGCCATGCGGCGAAGGGGCCCGTGGTTCCCGCCGAGGGCTGCGACCTTGCGGTGGTGGTCGACACCGGCGCGCCGAGCCAACTTGAGCACTGCCGCGCATGGCTCGAGGCCAACCCGTCGCTCGCGGTGGGGATCGATCACCACGCCAACGGCAGCGCGATCTGCCCCGACCGCCTCGTCGACGCCTCGTGCGCCAGCTGTACGCAGGTGCTCGTGCGCGTGATCGACGAGCTCGGCATCCCGCTCGGGCCCGCGACCCGCACGGCGCGGCATTCGATCGCCGAGGCGCTGTTCGCCGGGCTCGCCACCGACACGGGGTGGTTCCGGTTCAGCTCCGCCGACGACCGCGTGTTCCAACTCGCGGCGCGCCTGCTCGCGGCCGGCGTCGACAAGGATGCGCTCTTCCGCATGGTGGAGCAGGGCGACGCGCCCGGCCGGCTCCAGCTGGTCGCCCGCGCGCTCGGGTCCATCGAGTTCTGCTGCGAAGGGCGGGTCTCGATCATGCGGCTCGCCCGCGCGGACTTCGACGCGACTGGCACCGGCGTGGACGACCTCGCGGGCCTCGTCAACGAGCCGATGAGCGTGGGTTCGCTCGAGGTCAGCGTGCTCCTCACGGAGGGTGATCCGACGCTCACGAAGGCGAGTTTCCGGAGCAAGCCCCCCGCGTCCGCAGGCGCGGCGTTCGTCGACGTCAACCACCTTGCCGGGCACTTCGACGGCGGTGGTCACGTCCACGCCGCGGGAGCCCGCATTGCGGCTCCGCTCGCCGAGGCGTCTGCGCGCGTGCGCTCGGCGTGCGAGTCCTACTTCGATTCGGCCGGCGACTCCGGCGTGACCGTGTAGCCGAGCTTGCGGATCGCCTTGGCGGCCGTGTCCGCCGTGGCGGTCGGCATCAGTTCCACGTTGCAGCGCTTGGTCTCGAACGCGCAGGTCGCCGAGCGGACGCCCGGCGTCTCCTTGAGCTCGGCGACGATCGCCTCGGCGCAGCCGTTGCAGTGCATGCCCTCGACCTGGAAGGTGGTGTGCCAGGAGGGGCCGTCGACGCGCGCAGCAGGATCGCGCCCGGTCCCGTCGCACCCGGCGGCCAGGGCGAGGATCGATGCGGCCAAGGCCGTCGGGGCGATTCGCTTCATCACCCGATCGTAGCCGCCGTGCCCGGTGCGAACCCCGTCGTTCCGTGCGCGTTGCCTGCTCGCCCGTCACGCCGCGTCGCGCGCACCGGGCCCGGTTCCCACCAGCCGAAGATGCGCCCGCGCGGGCTTCAGCCCAAGCACCCGCAGCAATGCCGGCAGCGTCCACACCGCCGAGAGCAGGCAGCAGAGGCTGCCCACCGCCATCGCGATTCCCAGGCTTCTCAAGCCCTGGTGGTGCGCCAGCATCAACGCGCCGAACCCGATCGTCGTCGTGAGCGCGGTCACCGCGACCGCCCGCCGCGTGGACCCGAACCCGTGGTCGAGCGCGCCTTCGTGCGCGCGGTGCGTCACGTGGATCGCGCTGTCGATCCCGAGCCCGATCAGGATCGGGATCGCGAAGAAGTTGGCGAGATTGAACCCGGACCCGAGGAGCGCCATCGCGCCGAGCGTCCACGCGATGCCGATCGCGAGCGACAGCACCGCGGCGGCCGTCTCGCGGAGGTTGCGCAGGTCGAGCCACAGCAGCGTGATCACCAGGAGCGAGGCAAGCACCGCCTGCTGCGCGAACGAGCGCCTCATGCTGCCCATCGAGTCGGACACCGTCATCGGGACGCCGGTGGCCGCGGGGTCCTCGTCACGCAGGACGCCCACGAAGCGCGCGAGCGGGCCGGATTCCCACACGTCCCCGGCCGGGTGCACCATCACCAGGAACCGCCCGCCGGGCGAGATCATCTGGTCGCGGACGGCCTCCGGGAGCGCATCACGCATCGTGCAGCGCGCGCCGGCCGAGACGTGCCGCAGCGCGACCGCCGTGCGCGTCACCGAGTCCTCGACCGCCGCACGCGCGGTCTCGACGTCCCGTTCGGAGTGGTGCGCCGGGTCGCAGAGGTCCGCGACCGTCCGCAGGCGTGCAGCGAGCGCGCGCAGGCGCGCGGCGGCCTCGGGCGCCTCGCGCTCGGCGTGCCCCGAGAGGTCCGTGACGCGCTCGGCGCATCGGCGGACGGTCGACGCATCCCACGCATCCACCTTCCGCGGCCGCACCGGCGCCGCCTCGACCGCGTTGGCGACCTGCGTGCGGAGCGCGGCGCGCTCCGGCGTATCGGGCGCCACGGCATCGAGGACGCTGCGCACCTTCCCGACCTCCGGGTGCGCGCGCAGGCGGCGGACCAGCGGCTCGATGTCCTCGATGCGGGACACCACGCATGCCCCGAACCAGCTCGCCGCCGCGGAGTCCTCCATCACGCGGTGTTCCCACTGCACGCTGTCGAGTCCCTTGGCCTGCAGCTTGAGGAGGTTGCTCTCGAACGTGAGGTGTGTGAGCCCATACCACGCCGCCGCCGCTGCGGCCAGCACCGACACGGCGACGGTGACCCGGGCACGCCCTGCGCGGATCGACCGGTCGACGCCCTCGCGCTGCGTGAGGAACGCGGGTGCGCGCGGTGCGGGCCGGTCGCCGCCGCGCACGAGCCGGCCGTCGAACAGCATGAGGAGCGCGGGAAGCCCGACGACCATCGTCACGAGCGCCAGCAGGATGCCCGCACCGGACACGATGCCGAGTTCGCGAAGTCCCTGGAACTCCGTGAACCACGCGAGCAGGAACACCCCGGCGGACGTCAGCGCGCCGCTGAGGTTGCTCGGAACGGCGGTCCGCATCATGTGGATAACCGCCTCGCGGACCGGGAGGTGCCGCCGCGCCTCGACGTACCGGGCCACCATGTGGATGCCGTAGTCGAGGCCGACCCCAACGAGCACCAGCATGAACACCACGCTCAGGAGGTTGAGCCGGCCGTAGAAGACCGCCGCCGACGCGTAGGTCAGCGCGCACGCCGCAAGGAAGGGGATGACCGCCAGCAGCGGCAGCTTCACGCCGCGGAACACGGCCATGAAGAGGCCCACGCAGAGCGCCAGGCCGACGGCGCTCGACAGGTTCATGTCGATGTTGGTCGTGGCCATCTCGTCGGCCTGCAACACCGGCTTGCCCGTGAGCCCGATCGCGACGTCGGGCACCCGTGCCTGGACCTCGGCGATGGCCGACCGGATCTCGGCGAGCGGCTCGTCGATCACCTCGAAGCGGCTGAAGTCCTTGCGCGGCATCACCGCGACGAAGAGGAGCCGCCCCGAGTCGCTCGCGAGGTAGCGGTCCTCGCGCGGGGCGCCGAGGGACGGCGCATCGCCCGGCGCCGCGGCGGCGATCGCCTCGAGCTCCACCACCGCGGCCGCCCCTTCGCGCTCGGCCTCGGCGCGCGGCATGAACAGCGCGCCGACCCCGAGCCGGTCGAGCCGGTGGCCGGCGTCCGCCAGCACCGTGCCCGCGCCCGCGTCGGCCGCGAGCAGGGGAAGCGCATCGCGCGCCTCCGCCAACCCGCGCAGGTCGGCGTCGGGCATCGCCCAGGTCGCGAGCCGCATCTGCTCGGGCGCGGTGATGCGCGAGCACACGCGGTCGACGTGCTGGCTGCCGCGCAGGCGCGCGTCGAGCAGGTCGACGGCCCGCTGCGCCTCGCCGAGGTGCCGCTCGCCGTCGGGGCCCACCGTGTCGACGACGATCCACGCGTACTCGAGGTCGCCGAACTCGCGGAGGAACCCCTTGTATGCGCGGACGTACGCCTGGTCGTCCCCCATCAGCGAGTCGGTGTTGGCGTCCATCCGGACGCGGTCGACGCTCCACGCCCCGGCGAGCGCCGCCGCGGCCAGGAGCGCCAGCACCACGCGACCGGGTGCCGCGCAGATCACGGCCGCGAGTCGGTCGAGGAACGCGTGTCGCATCGGTCAGCCGTCCCTCGTGGGCGCCATGGGAGGCTGGAGTCTAGGGCACCGCGGGGTGGAGAACCTGTCGATACGCATGGTCTGCCCGCGGTGCGCCCGCAGACTCCCGACATGCCTTTCCGCAGCGGAACCGTGTCCTACTCGCGCTTCGGGGTCTCGGGAAGCCTCCCGGACGACGCCAACGACGCCGCCTTCGCCCTCATGGCGAAGCACGTGGTCAAGCAGCGCTCGCTCTCCGAGGAGGGTTCCGTCAGCGGCTGGTGCACCGGCCGGCACGTGTTCGACGCGGACTTCGGGTGGGAGCACTGCGGCTTCAGCGGCGCGCTGCTCGGCGCGATGCGCATCGACCGGGCGAAGGTGCCTTCGGAGATCCGTCGCGCCTACGTCGCCATGGCCGAGGACGAGCGCCGGACCAAGGCCGACGACGAGGCCGCAGGCGTCCTCTCCCGCGCCGCGCGCCGCGACGCGAAGGCCGACGCCGAGCGCCGCTGCAAGGAGGAGATTGCCGACGGGCGCCACCGGCGGGTCACGATGACGCCGGTGCTGCTCGACCTGGTCCATTCGCGCGTGCTTGCACCGATCACGGGTGATGCCGCGTTCAAGGAGCTGCACGGCCTGGTGGAGGCGACCTTCGGCGCGCGGCTGGCCCGGCGCGCCGCGGGCTCGGTCGCCGCGGAGATCCTCGGCGCCCGTGGCATGGCCTCGGACCTCGAGGATGCGGTGCCCGACGCATTCACCGCGCCCCCGGCCGAGGCCGTCGCGCGTGCCGGCGAAGCAGGCGCACGCACCACCGGCCGGCCCGAGGTCCCGTGGGCGCTCGCGGCGGGCGACCCGCACGACTTCCTCGGCAACGTGTTCCTCCTGTGGCTGTGGTGGCAGGTCGAGTCGCGCGAAGGCATGGTCGAGACGCCTTCGGTGCCGGTCGCCATCGTGATCGACAAGCTGCTCGAGCTCGACTGCCCGTGGGGCGTCGGGGGCAGGGTCAGCCTGCGCGGTGACCGCCCGTCGCGCTCGCTCGAGGCCGCGAAGGCGCTGCAATCGGGGAAGTGGCCGCGTCGCATGGGGATCGTCCTCGCGGCGCACGGCCAGGAGTACGAGTGCACGCTGCACGGGGACCGCTTCAGCGTGTCCGGGCTGCGCCTGCAACCGCCGAGCGAGGACGTGACCACCCCGCGCCTCGAGCTGGAAGAGCGGCTCGACCGGATCGCCACCTTCGACGCGGTGCTCGTGGCGCTCTACGAGCACTTCCTCCGCGAGCGCTTCGGCAAGGAATGGCCGGGGCGCCGGCAGCAGATCGCCGACTGGATCAGCTCGCGGATGGCCGCGCGCGCCGCGGGCTGACGCCGGCCTCGCGGCAGAACCCGGCGACCAGCGACGCATCCTTCGTGCCGCGCTCGCGCTCGACGCCGCTCGAGACGTCGACGCCCCACGGCCGGACCCGATCGATCGCCGCCCGAACGTTGGTGGGCGTCAGGCCGCCCGCAAGCAGCACGCGCGCGCGGAGGCTAGGCACCATCGGCGCCAGCGCCGCATGGTCGAAGCCATGCCCGCCTCCTCCGCGCGGTCCGTCGATCACCAAGGTGTCGATCGCCGTGCAGGCGTCCCACCTCCGGACCGCATCCGGCGAGAAGGCGAATCCGCGCATCACCGGGCCGGCGCGCCTCGCGACGCGCTCGCACGCGGCCTCGTCCTCCTCGCCGTGCAGCTGGACCCTGCCTGCCCACCAGTCGAGCGCGGGATGGCGCCCGTCGCGGGTCGCGACGAGCGCGACGGGCTCGACGCCGAATGGGAGCTCGGCCAGGATGCGCTCCGCCGTCGCGCGGTCGATCTCGCGCGGCGATCCGGCGACGAACACGAGACCCACCATCGCGGCGCCCGCTTCGGCCGCGATGCGCGCGTGCTCCGGGCGGGTGATGCCGCAGATCTTGACGGCGACCGGGTGCGTTCCGCTCACGCCGAGGCCTCGGCGCGCAGGTCGTCCAAAAGCGGGCGCAGCGCCTCGGGGAGCCCGGGTCCAACCTGCGCAAGCCACTCGCGCGCACGCGCCGCATTCGGCAGCTTGCGTGCATGGATCAGCGCGACCATCAGCCGCGACTCGTCCGCCGCCGCCCGCGTCGGCGCGACGGACACCGACCGTTCGAGCAGTTCCAGCGCGCGCGCGAAGTCACCGCGCGCGAACGCGGCGCTCCCCTCGTCCGCAAGCCGGGCGGCTGCGCGCTCGATCCCGGCGGGGTCGGGTGCGGCGACGGCCGATGCCGCGCCGACGCCGCTGACCGCGATCCGTGCTCCGCCCGCGCCGCCCCTCGGGGCCGACTCCCACGGCCCCGCGGCCCCGCGGTGCCCGTCGAGCGCCGCGCGCATCTCGCGGCGCCGCCTCCATTGCTTCAGGAGAAAGAGCATGTCCATGTCGGTCCGCCTGACGAGCCCCGTCCCGACGAGCGCGAGCGTCACCGCGACGCCGAAGACCGTCCCACCCACGTGCGCGACGTGGCCGATGTTGCCCGGGCCGGCTCCGAACGCGCCGAGCAGGTCGAGCGCGAAGTAGATCCCCACAAGCAGGAGCGCCGGCATGTTGACGGCCGACAGTAGGAACCACACCAGCACGCGTCCGCGCGGGTAGAGCGCGATGAACGCCCCGCTGGTGGCCGCCACCGCGCCGCTCGCGCCGATCACGGGGCTGGGGCTCTCCCAGATCTGGAGCAGCCCGGCGGCGATGCCCCCCGCGACGTAGAACGCCAGGAACCCCGCTCGGCCGAGCCGAGACTCGGTGACGCTTCCGAACACCCAGAGGAACACCATGTTGCCGAGCAGGTGCATCACCCCCGAGGGATCGTGCATGAGGAGGTAGGTGACGGGCTGCCACCACCGGAAGCCCTCCCGGCAGAGTCCCCACTGGCGCACGAGGCCCACCGCGGCCAGTTCGGGGTCGGCGGCACCCCGGATCGCCGACATCTCGGCGAGGTACGCCACGAAGGTCGCCCCGATGACCGCCATGGTCATCACGGGGGTCCGCCGGGCCTGCTGGTCGGTCGCGATCGGGATCACGGTCGTGCATAGACTATGCGACTCGACCCGACCGGCCACCGCCAAAGGATTCCGCATGACCGCTGCACCCGTCTTCGACAAGGGCCTCGCCAACACCATCGCCGCCGAGACGCAGTGCTCGTTCATCGACGGCGCGAAGGGCATCCTCGAGTACGTGGGGTACGACATCGACGCGCTGGCGCGCAACGCGTCGTTCGAGGAGACCGTCTTCCTGCTCTGGGAGCGGCGCCTTCCCACGCGGACCGAGCTCGCCGAGCTCGAGCGTTCCATCCGGGCCGAGTACGACCTTCCGCCCGCGGTGTGGCAGATGATCCGCGAGATGCCCCGCACGGCGCACCCGATGCACATGCTGCGCACGGTGGTGAGCGCGCTCGGCGTGCACGACCCCGAGGCCGACGACAACACCGTCGAGGCGAACCGCCGCAAGTCGATCCGCATGCTCGCGAAGGCGCCGACGATCGTCGCGAACTTCGACCGGCACCGCAAGGGCAAGCCGTTCGTCAAGCCGGACCCGTCGCTCGGGCTGGCGGCGAACTTCCTGCAGATGCTCAACGGCGGCCGTTCCACCGACGCGGTCGCGCGCGCGCTCGACGTGTGCCTCGTCCTGCACGCGGACCACGGCCTGAACGCGAGCACCTTCGCCGCGCGCGTCACCATCAGCACGCTGAGCGACATGTACAGCGCCATCACCACCGCCATCGGCACCCTCAAGGGCCCGCTCCACGGCGGCGCCAACGAGGAGGTGATGCACATGCTCAACGAGATCGGTTCGATCGGGAACGTCGAGCCATACATCATGGGCCGCCTGTCGCGCAAGGACCGCATCATGGGCTTCGGGCACCGGGTCTACAAGGCCTACGACCCGCGCGCGGGCTACCTGAAGACCTTCGCCCAGCGCATCGCGGCCGACACCGGGAACCAGGGCCTCTACGAGATGTCGACGCGCATCGAGGAGGTCATGCGCCGCGAGGTGGCCGCGAAGGGCATCTACCCGAACGTCGACTTCTACAGCGCCACCACCTACCACTCGATCGGCATCGACCTCGACCTCTTCACCTGCATGTTCGCGATCAGCCGCATCAGCGGCTGGACCGCGCACTGCATGGAGCAGCTCGAGACCAACCGCCTGATCCGTCCGATGGCCGAGTACGTCGGCCCGCACGGGCAGGAATGGGTGGCGATCGGCGACCGGCGCTGATCCCCGGCGCGGCCGTGCGCCGTCGGCGTGCGCCTCGACCTCGTGGAGGTCCGGGTTCGGTCAGAATCGCACTTGGTCGCCTGCGCGCAGCAACCGGATCGGCGTGCAGGCGGGGTCGAAGTCGTCGGGCATGTGGATGAGGGCCATGCGTGCGCGCACGTCGGGCGCAAGCGCGTTCAGGCGTTCGACCGGCGTATGCGTCGGGCCGCCGCTCGTTTCGTGGACCACGAAGTCGGCCTGCGAAAGCCATTCGACGTGCGCCGGATCCCACGCGGTGTCGCCGCTCCACCCGAGGGTGCGGGCTCCGTCGGACAGCAGGAAGCCGCAGCTGGGCACCGGGTGGATGCCCATCCGGTGTCGCACCGAGAGCCCGGCGATGTCGCTCGTGCCGCCCTCGGGAAGCACGCGAACGTCGAAGTAGTCCGCGAGCGTGGCATCGCCTCCCTGGTCCATGGCGGGCGCAAGCCGTTCCCATAGCCGCGCCGCGGCTGCGGCATGCGTGTGCAGCCGGGGGCGCGTGCCGCCCGAGCGCTGGCGCTCGACCCACCGGAGGAACCCGAACGCCTCGAGCCCGTTCACGTGGTCCCCATGGAGGTGGGTGAGCAGGATGTCGTCGATCCGCATCGGGTCGAGCGCCTGGTCCGAGGCGCGCGAGGCCTCCGCGAGCGCGCGGAGCAGCCCGTCGGGTGCGTCGATGAGCACCACGCCCCGCGGCGCAAGCACCACGGCCGACGCGCCGGTGCGCGTGCGCGAGAAGGCATCACCGGTGCCGAGCACCACGAGCTCCATGGGCCGGAGGCTAGCAGCCGCGACGGGCGTGCGCCGGATACGCTGCCCGCATGCGCACTGGCACACGGACGGCCAGGTTCGGTGTCACCCGGGGCGCGGTCGCCGCCGCGCTCGGGTTCGCCGCGTCCGCACCCGCGCTCGCGCAGACGCCCGGCCAGCTTGCGGCCGCCTTCCGCCCCGCGCCGGACCCCGCGACCGAGCTGCAGCGGCTCCTCAACGTCCAGGACGCCGAGTTCAGGCAGCAGTACTTCTCGAACACGCCGATCGCCGAGCGCGCGCTCATGGACTTCGGCGGATTCTTCCGCTACGGGTTCAGCTCGATCGACGACTCGGGCGGCGTGAACCAGTTCATGAACACGTACGACCTGCGCCTCTACGGCCGGGTCGAGCTCGACGGCTGGTTCCGCGCCTTCGGGCGCCTGCGGTTCCAGTACAACGACTGGAACACGATCGGTAGCTTCACGCCGAGCGGCGAGGGCTGGCAGGTCCCGATCGGCGAGATCTACTGGGCCGAGTTCGACCTCGGCAACTGGCTCTCTTCGCAGGACGGGATGGACCGGTCGTGGTCCGCGCGCGCGCGTGCCGGACGTCAGTTCATCTTCTGGGCCTCGGGCCTCACGCTCGCGGACTACATGTACGCGGCCACCGCCGACGTCTCGCTCGGTGCGTTCGGGTTCAGCGGCCTGGTCGGCCTCACGTCGGGCAGCGACACCATCGACTGGGATACCTCGCGCCCCGGGTACGACAGCGACACCGCGCGTCTCTACCTCGGCGGCAAGCTCGACCTGAAGCTCGGCGAGCACGTCCCGTACTTCTTCTACCTGGCCCAGTTCGACCAGAACTCGGGGCAGGTCGACTTCCTGCCGCCGGGCGTGCCTCCCGCCTTCCAGGCCCGTACGCAGTTCGACTACGAGAGCCAGTATTGGGGCGTCGGGGCCAACGGGTCGGTCGGGCCGGACATCCTCTACCGCGTGGAGTTCGCGCTCGAGACCGGATCCACGCTCTCGGACCCGATCAAGCACGACGCCTCGCTCCCGCCCGACCAGCTCGCGCGCCCGCAGTTCTCCACGCCGATCCTGGCGCAGGCGGGCCTCGCGGGCCTCACGTGGCTGGCCCGGGACAAGGCGGACACGCGCCTCGACCTGCAGCTCCTCGCGGGCTCCGGCTCGCCGTACCGCCTCGACTCGGGGAACACCTACGGCGGCATCGAGCCCGGCCACACGGACACCAGCTTCAACTCGCTGGGCTACGTGAACACGGGACTGGTGTTCGCGCCGGAGCCCGCGAACATGTGCGTGCCGTCGCTTGCGCTGTCGGCCAGCCCGTTCAAGGGAAACGAGGTCTTCGGCGACACGCGCGTCAGCGCGAACGCGTTCCTCTACGTCCGCTGGGACAACGCCGCGCCGATCTCGGTGCCGACGAACCTCGGCGGCTCGAACCTCGTGGGCAGCGAGTTCGACTTCAACATCGACTGGCGCATCTGGAGCGACCTCAACATGAGCGTGCGCTACGGCATCTTCGTGCCGAACACCTCGGTCTTCAGCGACACCGAGCAGGATCCTCGCGACTTCTTCTACGTGGGCATGACCTATGCGTTCTGACGCGTTCCCCGGTCCCGGTCCGCTTCTCCGCCGCGTCGCGTGCGCCGCGGTCGCCGTGGGTGCCGCGCTCGCCGCGGGCGCCGGATGCGAGCGCGCGCGCGTGGAGGACAGCGCGGTCGAGAAGTTCCCGCGCTCGGCCGACGAGATCGAGTTCCTCGACGCGCTGCAGAAGCAGGTCGTCGTGACCAACGACGACGCGCTGCACGGGCTCATCAGCTTCGCCGACGGTGCCGACCTCAGCACCACATACGCCGGTCGCGTCGAGGTGGCCAAGCGGAAAAAGTGGATCGACGATTCCTGGAACCGCCCCGCCGACGAGAGCGCGCAGGTTGGCTGGATGGCCACCGCGGGCTGCCGGATCCTCGGCGTGCAGGGCGGGGCGACCATGCGGATCTTCGGTCCGATCCCGCGGTACGCCACCAAGGAACTCGTGTTCATGGACGTGCTTCCGTTGCGGACGGAGAACCAGTCGCTCTCGGGTCGCGAGTTCGTCGACTACCTCAACCGCCTCGGCCGCGTGCAGAAGTCCGGTCGCGCGCTTGCGCTGGCCGAGGAGTCGGAACGCCAGTCGGGCGCGGGCGTGATCCCGGCGGGCAGTCCCAACCAGCTGATCGATCAGAGTTCGGTGGAATTCGGCCTGCCGTCGAGTGCGTTCACTGCGCCGCAGGCCCCGGCGCCCCAGCCGATTGTGGTGCCGTGACGGGACGGGCGGGGCGCGCGCCCGCCCGTGAGTTCTCGGACGTGGATGCAACTTGGACGTTCCCCCGTCCCGCACCGACACGATGGTTCGCACGTATCGGATGATGTTCAGGAAGGTCGGAGACCCCGCTCGCGTGCGCGAACGCACCTCAACCCTGCATGGACCACTGCGCCGCGCGAGCGTGGCCGCGATGCTTCTCGCGATGGGGTTCGCCGGGCCCGCGGCGTGGGCGCAGGCGGCGGACGATCCAGCGCCGCCGAAGGCCGAGGCCGCGCCAGTCGCGCCGTCGGAATCGCTCCGCGCGGTGTTCATCGACGTCGGCGGCAAGGTCCAGTGGCGGCCCGGCGAGCAGGACGCATGGCGCGACGCGAAGGTCAACGACGTGATCGAACCGGGGGCCGAGGTGCGGACCGGCCTGCGTTCGCATGCCGCGCTCCGCGTGGGGCGCAACGCGACGGCGTTGGTCGACGCGGGCACCGTGTTCCAGATCCCGTCGGTGGTCAAGGAGGGCGACGCGCTCAGGACCACCGTGACCGTCAAGAGTGGCCGCGCGGACTTCAAGGTCGACAAGGTCGGCTTCTCCAACGACTTCAAGGTGGTGACGCCCAGCATGACGCTCGCCGTGCGCGGCACCGGGTTCGCGGTCGCCACCGGCGCGCTCAAGCAGGTCGAGGTCCTGGGTGCACGTCGCAACGCGATCGCGGCCATCGAGCTGAAGTACGCGCTCAGCAGCACGACGGTCGCGATGTCCGGCGGTGCGTCGAGCAGCAGCGCGCTCCAGCAGCCGACGCACGCTGCCGTGGTCGCGGCCGCCCCGCCGACGACCGCTTCGGCGCTTCCCACGTCGTCGCCCACCGAGGCGGTGCGCGAGGCGGCCGGCGGACCGGCGCCCACGAACCCGAACGCCCCTTCGGCGCAGCAGCGCCAGACCAGCTCCGTGGCCAAGGCCGCGACGAGCGTCGCGCAGGCGAACGCCGACAGCGGTTCGGACGGCTCATCGCTTCTGGCGGCGATCAACCGCGCGCTCGTCGCGCGCGGGACCGAACTCACGGACGAGGCCGGCGCGAACGTCGCGGCGGCGCACGACCAGGTCGAGCATGCGATCGGCGCGCTGCTCACGGACCTCGGCGAGGAGGAGCTGCTCCAGGCGAACGCCACGGCGCTCGCTGCGCTGCGCGACCTCGCCGAGCGGCGTCGCGACGCGGCGCTCGCCGCCCTTGACCGGCTCGAGGACGCGAAGGAAGGGCTCGCGGCGGGCAGCGAGAGCGGTGCCGCCGGCCAGTCGGTGGCGCGCACCGTCGAAGTGCACGAGACCGCGTTCGATGCGGCCGCCGGCGCGCTCGCCGGGCCGCAGGGAACGCTTGCCGCGTTCGATGCGGCGGCCGCGGGCGCGGCGGACGCGCGCGGGGCGCTTGCGGCCGCGGTCGAAGGCCACGACGCGGGCGAGGATCTCCCGGTCGCGCAGTGGCAGGAGTCGATCCAGTCGCTCCATGATTCGTTGCAATCCATGGGTGATGGCCTCGACGACGGGCGGGGGCTGTTGGTCGCGCTCGCGGGAGAGGTGCTCTCGGTCCAGGCGCAGGAAGCGATCGTCGCGTACCGCGAGGCGCTCGACGCGCTCGACCGTGCGGTGGGCACGGGCGAGGGCGCCGAGTCGATCGCATCGGCCTCGCGCGACACCGTGCGCACGCTGCAGCAGGTGGTGGCGGCGCTCGCGCAGTCGCGTGCGCTTCCGGAGCTTCAGGTGCAGGCGCAGCGCGCGCTCGGGTTCCTGTCCGGCGCGACCGACGCGTTGGTCCGGACCCAGGCCACGCTCGCTGCGGTCCGCGCGGCGCGCGCCACGGCTGCGGACGATCCGCGCGCCGGGCTGCTCGACCAGGTTGACTCGACGTACGCCCGCATCCTCGAGGTGCGCACGCGCCTGATCGCGGACTTCGCGGCGCTGGATGCGCAGGTCGAGGACCGCGCGAGCGCGCTCGGCGAGGAGCTGGGCGCCGCGCAGGCAGCCTACGAGTCGTTGGTCGACGCGGGCACGTCGCGCATGGACCAGGCCGTGGCTCGCGCCGAGGCCACCGTGGCGACGCTCGAGCAGAAGGTCGCGCAGGCCCAGGCGTCGGTGGATGCCGCAGGTGAGGCGGCCGGGGACCTGCTCGCGCAGGCATCGGGTCGTTTAGCGCTCATCGATGGCACGGAGACCGGCGCGGCGGTCGTGGTGCGCGACGAGGCGACGACGCTTGCGGCGCAGGTCGGCCAGCAGTCGGGCGTGGTCGACGCCGCGCTGGCGACGCTCGTTGGCGAACGCACGGTCAACCTCGGCGGCGGGTCGTTCTCCGGCCGTCAGGGGATCACGCAGTCCGTGGACGACCTCGCGGGGACGGTGACGGGGTTCACCCTCACGTTCAACTTCCTCGGCGGCACCGCGAACGGTACGTGGGCATCCGACGCGGCGCTCGGCATCGACGGCCTCCAGTGGGGTGGGTTCAACTACGTGATGCCGGGCCATGTCCTTCAGAATGGCGGCACCCTGAACGGCTGGCAGTGGTCGTTCTACGGCGGACCGGCATCGCAGGCGCCCGGCACCTACTCCGATTCGCGCGAAGGCCTTTCGATCAACGCGTCCGACGGGCTGGTGATCCGATTCGTGAACGCATGGAACGCGAATTCGGTCGCCACGTACTCCGACATCCGGCTCACGCTCCGCACCGCCGGCGGCTTCTCGCTCGCGGACGCCGCGGCACGCGAGCAGTCGATCGTCGCTGCGCGCGGCGCGCTCGAGTCGATGCGTACCGCGATCGGAGCGCTTGGGATCCGCGAGTCGCAGGCGATCGCGCTGCGCGACGGCGACCCGTGGCAGTCCGCGATCGCGGACGTTGAACGCCAGTCGAAGGCGGCGCTCGAGCGCCTGCTGCTGACCGCGCAGCTGGCCGCCGTGAGCGATGCCTCGGCGGCCTCGGACCAGGCGCTCGTCGCCGACATCGCCGCAACCGGCGAACTCCTCCTTGAACTTGCCGACTCGCTCGAGTCGCGGTTCGGGGCCGAGTTCGGCTTCTCTGCGTCGCAATTGCGCGCGGCCATCGAGGGAGGCGGCGTGCAGCCGGCCGGCCCGGGCGAGGGTTCGGGCCTGGGCGTCGACTCGGACGATCCCGAAGTGCGCGCGCAGGCGGCATCCGCCGCAGCCGCCGCGTTGCGCGCGCAAGCCGAGGAATTGCTGCGTGCCAACTTCGTCCCGCTGACTGGCGGGGTCGACGCATGGCGCGCGCAGGTGAACCAGGCCCTGGCATCGAACGCGGCCGCGGTCTCGGCGATCGTGCAGGCCGTGCGCGGTCAGGTCGACGCGGGGCTCGGTGCATTCGGCGGTCGCGGCCTCGCGGCAACCGATCGGTTCGCCGAGCATGCCGCGGGCGCGGCGGCCGTGGCCGCCGAGCGCGCAGACGTCGCCCAGGGCGCTTTGGCCCAGGTGCAGCCGCTTCGCGCGCTGCAGGTCGAGTTCGAGTCCGCCTCCGCCCGTGCGGCGCGGATGCAGGCGCTCGCGGGGCCCGGGGCGGATGGCGGCGCCGGCAACGCGATTTCGGCCGTGCGGTCGCAGGTCGAGTCGTTGGCTGCCGGCGGCGCGGCACCGGTCGGCGGGCGTTCCTCGGCGGAGTCCGTGGTGGCCGCGCTCGACGCGCTCGACGCCGCGTTCCTGGGGGCGCTCGGCTCCGGACGTCCGTCGTCCGGCACGCTCGCCGATGACTTCAGCGTCGCGGCGCTCGACGCGCGCCTGTCCTCCCTTGAGGGACCCCAGGGACTGCTGGCGCGCGCCGAAGCGGCATTGGATGTACTGCTCGAAGCGGGCGCGGAGTCCGTCGTGTCGACGGTCGAGCAGGCGGCGTCCGGCGCCCGCGACGCCTCGGACTCCGCCGCCGTTGCGCGCTCGGCCGCCGAGCGCGTCGCGGAGCTTGCGGCCGAGCTCGAGGCGATGTTCGGGTCGGGGCGGTTCGATGATGCATCGATCGCGCAGCGCGCCGTCGAGGCCACCGGATCCGCTGCGGCGGCCGCGGCATCGGCTTCGAGCGCCGAGTCGGCCCAGGCAGCGGTGCTCTCCCAGCTGCAGGCGATGCAGGCTGGGGGTGCGGTCGATCCGGCGTGGGTTGCCGGGCTGCGCGGTCAGGTCGAATCGCTGCTGGTCGACGCGCGCGCGGTGGCTGCGGGTGCCGACGGTCAAGCGTTCGCGGCCGATCTCGGTGACTATCGCGCCGCGAACGAGCTCGGTGCCGCGACCTTCGCTGCCTTCACTGAGGGTGCGCGATCGGCCATCGTCGACGCGGCGAATCCCGCCTCCGTTCCGCTTGCGGAACTGAACGTGATGTCCACGGCGAGCACGCAGCTCGTGGCCGCGCTCGACGGGGC
Organism: Planctomycetaceae bacterium; assembly: GCA_947492385.1. Lineage (GTDB taxonomy): Bacteria > Planctomycetota > Phycisphaerae > Phycisphaerales > SM1A02 > UBA966. The sequence goes on from CANLMX010000037.1 coordinate 18,487, forward strand.
GGAGCTGGCGGCGGGCCGCGCCGACCACGCCGCCAACGCCGCCACGGGACTCCGCGAAGTGGCCGAGGCGCGCGAGGCCGATGCACACGCGGGTGCCTTGGCCACCTTTGCCGCGGTCGATGCCTTGGACTCGGAGACGGCGGGCGCCCGACGGGACGACTCGGTGCTCGCGGCAGCGCTTTCGCGCGCGGCCGCAGATCTTGCGTCGGACCGCGCGGTGGAGGCCGGGACGCAACGGAACATCGCGCTCGGGCATCAGTCGGCGGCCGCCGCCCCGCAGGCGGCGCTCGCCGCGTTCGGCGACGGCGCGGTGGCGTTCACGGCGGCCGCGGTCGATCGGCTCGGCATCATCCAGTCGGCGGACGAGGCGGCCCAGTCGCTTCGTGCCGATGCGCAGTTCTACGACTCGGTCGTGGCGACGCTCGCCGGCCGCGCCGACACCGAGTCGGCGGCTGGATCCGCCGCGTCGAGCGCGGCAGCGCGGGCGCTTGCCGTCCAGGCGGCGCAGCAGCTTGCGGGTCAGGCGATCGTGGCGCAGCAGCTCGCCGAGACGGCATCCTCCAATGCCGGACGGATGTTCGGTCGGAGCATGGCCGGGTTCGTGTCGCGGGCGCAGGCGGCCGCGGATCGAGCCCTCGTGCAGGCCGGGCTCGCCGACGCGGCGGCCGGTCGGGCGGCGGGGCATGCAGCCAGCGCCGTCGCCGCCACGGGTGGCGGGGGAACGGTCGCCACCGGGGGGAGTGGCGGGGTCGTGCAGTAACGCCCGAGGATCCGACGGGGGCTCGTCCCGGCGATGTTTGAACCTGATATTCTCGGACCTCAGACAGGTTTGGTCACGGGAATCCGCGCGACCGCAGGTGAACCGGATACAACCCGAAGGTTTCCCCTTGACCGAACCCGCGCTGTATCGCAACCGTGTGTCCTGTCGAAGGTTCGGTGCGTTCGGTGTCGGACCTGTTGCTGCGTGCGTCTGAGCGCGGAACACCCGTTGGTGTGGTCCGCGGAGTTGCCGTCACTATCAATCGAAGATGCGTCCCGTCTTGGTCGATCACTGTGTCTCCCTTCAGGCCCCCGCGTCCGCGCGGATCGGTCATGGCGTGGCGGCAATGCTGCTGGCGCTCGGTGCAGCGGCGTTGGTGCGTGGAGCCAACGCCCAGGATGCGAACCCGACCCCCGCCATGGCGGCAGGTGCGGCCCCGAATGGTGCGCCAACCGGAGGATCGTCCAGTGCGGTCCCCGCGGGCGCGGCGCTCTCGGCGACCGTGATCGATGTCGGCGGCAAGGTCCAATGGCGGCCGACCTCCGAGGCTGCGTGGCAGCCTGCAAACGTCAATGACGTGATTCCGACGGGCTCCGAGGTACGCACCGGCCTGCGGTCGCATGCGGCGCTGCGAATCGGTCCGAACGCGACCGCGCTGATCGACGCCGGCACGGTGTTCCAGCTTCCCACCGCCGTGCGCGACGGCGACGTGCTCCGCACGACCGTGGCCGTCAAGAGTGGGCGCGCGGACTTCAAGGTCGACAAGGTCGGCCTCACGAACGACTTCAAGGTCGTGACGCCGAGCACGACGCTCGCGGTGCGCGGCACGACGTTCGCCATCGCGACCGGCGCACTGAAGCAGGTCGAGGTGGTCGGCGCGCGCACGAACACGATGCGCGCCATCGAGCTCAAGTACGCGCTCTCGAACACGACCGTCGCGCTGTCGGGTTCCGCGACGAGCTCGTCGGGCGTGCAGCAGCCGGCGCACAGCGCAGTGGTAGCGACCGCGGCGCCGGTGGTTGCGGCCGCCGCGCCTCCGGCCACCAGCGCGGCCGAGACGGTGGTTCAGGCCTCGACGGGCCCCTCGCCGGCGGCGGCGGGCAGTCCGGCGCAGGCACAGCAGTCCAACTCCACCACGGCGAAGGCCGAGGCCACGGTCACGAACACCAAGCCCGACACCGACGGCAACTCGCTGCTGGCGGTGATCAACCGGGCGCTTGTCACCCGGGCGGAGGAATTCGCGTCCGACAGCGACCGTCGCATCGCCGACGCGCACGGCCGCGTCACCTCGGCGATCCACGCGATGCTTGCCGACGTCGAGGAGGACCCGCAGTCCGCGACTCACCTGGAGGCGCTCGCGGCGCTGCGCGACCTCGCGTCGGCGAAGCGCGAGCTCGCACGCGAGGCGCTCGACCAGGTGGCGGTCGCACGGGGTTCGGGCGAGCGCGGCAGCATCGAGCTTGCAGGACGGTCGCTTCCCGAGCAGGTCGCTTCGTTCGATGCGGCTGCGTCGGAGGCGCGCGATGCGTCCGAGGCGATCGCCGCGGTCGTTGCCGCGGCCGGTGACGATGAGGCGACGATCGGCGAGTACGAAGGACGTGTCGCGGACGCCGCCGGAGGCGATGCGTCGCAGCTGGTGGTCGCGTTGCGGTCGATGGATGCGGCACTCGGCGAAGGGCGACTCTCGCTCGCGCTCGTGGCGCTCCAGTCCGCGGTGCACGAGGGGAGCGAGGCGCGCGCGGTGCTGGACGCGGCACGCGCCGCGGTCGCCGAGGCGACGCAGGTCGTGCAAGAACTCGCGGCGAGCCGCGCGGCCCCGCAGCTGGTGGCGCTGGCATCGCGCACGCGTGACCAGCTCGCGCAGATGACGTCCGACCTTGCGCAGGCCTCCGCCGCGCGGGACGCGGTGCTCGCGCGCCTTGCGCAGGCGGTGACCGACGAGGACCGGGCACGGTTCGGCGGGCTTGCGCAGCTTGCGGACAACCTGCTTGCGGCCCGCTCGCGCCTGATCGGCGAATGGGCGCAGTGGAACGCGGCGCTCGCGCGGCGCGATGCCGGCGAGGACACCGGGGCCGACGAGACGGCCATCGGGCTTGCGGGCGGAAGCTTCGTGCGATCGCTCGCGGATTCGGTGGGCGACGGGCAGGAACGGTTCGATGCGCTGGCCGCCACGGCCGCGGATCGCGCCACCGCCCGCGCGGATTCCGCGGAGTCTTCGCGCGACCTGGCGTCGGCGTCGGTGTCGGCGATCGAGGACGAGATCCTGGCGTGGGAGACGGGCCTGATGCCGGAGTCGCAGTCGCTGGCGTCGGACGCCGATGCGCGCGCGGCGTC
>CANLMX010000038.1 GCA_947492385.1 Planctomycetaceae bacterium
CTGGTGCAGGTCACGATGGACTGGTTCGAGCAGATCGGCATCGACTTCGACATGTACTTCAACACCAACGACCGCATGTGGTCCGCGGCGAAGGCAGTCGACCCGAACTTCCAGCTCAGCCAGTTCTTCTACCAGCCGGGCGGCAAGGGTGCCGTCAGCGGTTCGCCGGGCGGCGGCAACATCGGCCGGCTCAAGAACCCGGTGATCTGGGACGGCTTCGGCCAGAACAACCCCGGAACCAACGCCACCGTCGGCGTGACCGGCTATCCGACCGGCGGTTCGCCGCCGCTCCCCGCGGGCACGGGCAACCAGATCACCTACGGATCGTCGGTCCCGGTGCAGCCGGTCGGCGTGCAGCAGGGCGAGATCACCCCGGTGAACGTGCAGCAGGAAGGCCTGCCGCTCATCAACTCGCTGGCGGCGGCCGGCCTCTCGGGCTTCGGCGCTTCGGTGCTGAACAACCCGGTGCTCACCACCGGCTTCACGTACCTCGACGACATCCAGGTCGACCTGCTCATCACGGCCACCATGGCGGACCAGCGCAACATCGTGCTGACCGCACCGCGCCTGACGCTCTACAACTGCCAGCGGTCGTGGATTGCGGTCGGAAACGTGATCAGCTACATCTCGAACGTCGTGCCGGTGACGGGCGACAACTCGGGTGCGTTCTCGCCGATCATCGGCCAGCTGATCGTCGGCTTCGTGCTCGACATCGAGGCGTGCATCTCGGGTGACCGCCGATACGTGACCATGACGGTCAACTTCGGCCTGAACCAGAACGCCAAGTTCAAGGAGCAGCCCGTGACCGGTGCCGCCGGCGGCGGTGGTGGCGGTGGCGGCGGCGGCGGCCGCGCCGAGCAGTTCCGCGCGGTCATCCAGCTGCCCGAGGTGACCGGAACGCAGATCAACACCACCGTGACCGTGCCGGACAAGGGCACCATCCTGCTCGGCGGTGCGCGCAGCGTCCAGGAGTTCGAGGTCGAGGTCGGCGTGCCGCTCCTCTCCAAGATCCCGGTCGTCAACCGCTTCTTCACCAACCGCATCACGACCAAGAGCGAGACCTCGCTGCTGCTGCTGATCCGCCCCGAGATCATCATCCAGCAGGAAGAGGAAGACACGCTCTTCCCGGGCCTCCGGCAGCAGCTGGCTCCCGGCGCGTCGGGCTTCTGACGCCCGCGGTGCAACCTGTGACTCCTCCCGCGCCGGGAGCCTTCGGGCTCCCGGCGCGGCGTTTGGGGGCCCGGCGGCGCGAGCGCCACTACACTGCGGGCAATGAGCGCCCACGGCCCCATCCGGATCTCGAACGAACCCGAGTGCACCCGCATCGAGTTCACCGAGAAGCACGTGATCGACGAGGTGGTCATCCGGCAGATCGGCAACGAGCTGACCAAGCTCGTGGATGCCTCGCCGCGGCCTCGGCTGGTTGTGAGCTTCACCGGCGTTGAGCACCTGTCCTCGGCCGCGCTCGGCACGCTCCTCACGGTGATGAACCGCGTCCGCGCGAAGGATGGCCAGCTGCGGCTCTGCGACATCGCTCCCCAGATCCTCCAGATCTTCGAGATCACCAAGCTGAACAAGGTCCTCCGGATCGAGAAGGACCTGGCCGCGGCCAAGGCAAGCCTCGGCGGGGCCGCGTGAAGGCTGCGATGGCGCACCCCGGCCCATCGCCGAGCCACCGGGCTCCATTCGAGCGCACCTGGGTGCTGCGCGAGCAGCGCGATTCGATCGAGTCGCTCCAGGCCGACGTCGGCCGCGCGCTGAACGACTTCGGCTACGGCGAGGCCTGCACCTTCGCGGTGCGGCTGGCCCTGGAGGAGGCGCTGGTCAACGGGTTCCGCCACGGGAACAAGGGCGACACGACCAAGAGCGTGACCGTGCGCTGCCATGTCGATGCCGGCCTCATGCAGCTCGAGGTCCAGGACGAGGGCGAGGGCTTCAATCCCGAGACCGTCCCTGATCCCACCGCCGAGGAGAACATCGAGATCCCCTCGGGACGCGGCATCATGCTGATGCGCGCGTACATGACGTCGGTGGAGTACGTGCCGCCGGGCAACTGCCTGCGGATCACGTACCGCCGCGCCTAGGCCTGTCCGCCCTCGCGCGGCGCGCGGGCCCGGATGCTGTCGTAGATGCTTGCCATCAAGCCCACCATGGGGAACTTCCCCCCCATGGGGCTGGGGCCCATGCGCCGCAGGAGCGCGTGCGGCACGTGCTCGGGGGCAGGCATGGCGAGCGCTTCGTCAAGCGGCGCCCCCGGGCGCCAGAAGTCCGATGCGCAGAGTTCCAGCGGCTGCAGCCCCGAATCCGATTCGTCCTCCGTCGCAGCCGCGTGCGCCTGCGAGACGCCCGAGGTCTGGAGCGTGCGCTGCTCCTGCAGCTTCTCGAGCAGGCGCTCGCCCTCGAGCCCGCGCAGCTGGAAGAGCACCACCGGATCCACCTCGATGCGCTCGGCCACCAGCGCCGCCACCGCCGCAACGTGCTTGCAGGGCTGCGGCAGCCCGCAGTCGCACTGCGTGTGGACGCCGTCGCCTTCGCCCGGGACCAGCCGGCGGCCGATGGCGCGGAAGCAGTCCTCGATCGACTCGGGGACCTCGCCGGTGAGCAGGCGCGCGGCGAACACCGCCTCGGACGCCATGCGTTCGATCACCTTGTCCCAGTCCTCGCGCGAGAGCGGCCGCGCGGCGATCCGCACCTGGTACGGCTTGACGCCGCGCCCCTGGACCGAGGCCTCGACCGCGCCCGGGGTCACGACGTAGTTCGCGACCTGGCCGGCGAGCGCGTACTCCATCCCGAGCACCTTCGCATCCGGTCGGATTCCCTCCTCGCATGCGGCGACGAACGCGGCCGCATGCCACGGCAGGTCGTCCAGCCCGAGCTTGCGCCGGAACTTGATCCCGTGGCGCACGCGCCTGGGCTGCTCGAGCTTGCGCTGGGGCGGACGGAGCTCGAATCCCTCGGCGCTCATGCCGTGTCCTCCACCGATGCACCGCGGAGCGACAGCAGGTCGCGCAGCTGCGCGGTGTTGAGCTCCGTGAGCCACTGCTCGCCGCTGCCGATGATCTGGCTCGCAAGCTCGGTCTTCTGCTCGATCATCTGGTCGATGCGCTCCTCGAGCGTGCCGACGGTGATCATCTTGTGGACGTTCACGGTGCGGAGCTGCCCGATGCGGAATGCCCGGTCAGTCGCCTGGTTCTCGACCGCGGGGTTCCACCAGCGGTCGTAGTGGAACACGTGGTTGGCTGCGGTCAGGTTCAGGCCGACGCCGCCGGCCTTCAGGCTGAGGACGAAGATCGGTGCCGCCGGATCCTCGCTCTGGAAGCGCTGCACCAGCTGCTCGCGCTTGGCCTGCGGCGTGCCGCCGTGCAGGAAGAGCGCCTCGCGGTCGAGGTCCTGCCGGATCATCTGAACCAGCAGGTGGCCCATCTGCCGGTACTGCGTGAAGATCAGCGCGCGGTCCCCGGACGCGACGACCTCCTCGAGCATCTCCATCATGCGGATGCTCTTGCCGCTGCGTGCGCTCAGGCGCTCGGCGCGCACCACGCCCGCGGGCACGACGATGCGGCGCTCGACGGGCTGTTCGCCTGCCGCGCCCTCGGTGCCCTCGTCCTCCTCGGGTGCGGCCTGCGGCATGCCCTCGCGCAGGAAGTGCGCGGGGTGGTTGCAGATCTGCTTCAGCTTCACCAGCGCGCTCAGGACCAGCCCGCGGCGGCGGATGCCCTCGGCCTGGTCGACGCGCTTGAGCATGTCGTTCACCACCTGCTCGTAGAGAGAGGCCTGCTCGGGCGTGAGCGGGATCTGCTGCCGCGTCTCGACCAGCGGCGGCAGGTCGGTGATGACCTTCGGGTCGGTCTTCAGGCGGCGCAGGATGAACGGCCGTACCAGCTGCCGCAGGCGCTCGGCCTGGCGCTTGTCGCGGTGGCGCTCCACCGGGAGCGCGAAGCGCTTGCGGAAGTCGTTCTGCGTGCCGAGGTAGCCGGGGCAGCAGAACTCCATGATCGACCAGAGCTCGGTGAGGCGGTTCTCGACGGGCGTGCCCGTGAGCGCCACGCGGAACTTCGTGCGCAGCGCGCGGATCGCGGCCGTCTGCTTCGTCGGCGGGTTCTTGATGTGCTGCGCCTCGTCGAGCACCACCCGGCGCCACTCGACCTGGTTCAGCGCGTCCTTGTCGCGGGTGACCAGCGCGTAGGTGGTGACCACCACGTCGGCGCGCTGCGCCAGGTGCAGGAAGCGGTCGCCCTGGGGCCGCTCGAGGCCGTGGTGCAGGTGCACCACGAGCTCGGGCGCGAAGCGGGTGAGCTCGCGATGCCAGTTGCCGAGCACGCTCATCGGCGCCACCAGCAGCGTCGGGCCCACGCGCTCGCCTTCGGGCGCGGACTGGCGTTCGTGCTGGAGCAGGCCGATCAGCTGGATGGTCTTGCCCAAGCCCATGTCGTCCGCGAGGCACGCGCCCATGCCGTAGCGCTCGAGGAACGCGAGCCAGCTGACGCCGGCGCGCTGGTACGGCCGCAGCGAGCCTTGGAAGCGCTCGGGCTGCTCGACCAGTTGCATCGATTCGGTGCTGTCCGCCGGGCCGAAGACGTCCGCGACCCAGCCCTTCGTGTCCAGGCCGACCACGGGCAGGGCGCCGTCGGCGGCGTCCGAGTGCGCCAGTCGCAGTGCCTCGACCAGCGTCGCCTGCCCGCCGGCGTTCGCCTTCAGGAACTTCACGCCCCGCTCGAGGTCCTCGGGCCGGATCTCGACCCATCGTCCATTGATGCGGACGAGCGGCATGCCCTTCTTCGCGAGCGCCTGGAACGCCTCGAGCGTCAGTGGCGTGTCGCCGAGCGCGATCTGCCAGCTGTAGTTGACCAGGCTGTGGAGCCCGATGCCGCCGCCGCGCCCGTCACCCGCGGGCGCATCCTCGCTGTCGATCATGAGGCGTGCACCGACGCGGCTGGCGGTCTGCCCCCACCAGTCGGGCACCAGCACCTCGACGCCGGCCTCCTGCAGCACGGGCCGCGTGTCGCGGAGGAACTCGTATGCCTCCTTCGTCGAGAGGTCCAGCCCGGTGGGCGCTCCGTCGTCGAGCGCGTCCTCGATCTTCGGGCACAGGCGGCTCGCCCGGCCGAGCTCCTGCAGGAGCAGGTCGCACAGCTGCTGTGTCTCCTGCGACGAGCGCCCCTTGCCCGCCCTCCCGCCCGCGGCGCGCGTCCAGAGCGTCTCCGCGTCGATGACGACCGGCGGGCTGTCGGACGAGACGAGCGAGAACGAAAGGCGCCACGGGTGGTCGTCCTCGTGGCCGTCCGCCGAAGGAAGCAGTTCCGGCGGCGGCTCCAGGAGCTGCAGCAGCAGCCGCATCTGGCGACCTTCGCCGATGTCCTCCAGGTTGGCGATCCACTGGCGCGCGGTGCGCACGATGCTCGACTCGACGGCGGCAGGCTGCCTCACCGCGTGCTCGCGGCCCAGGAGCCCCGCGAGCCACGCGACGTGCGGGTCCTTGTCGGGGTCGCGGCCATCGATGGCTTCGGCGTAGCTCTCGGCCTCGAGGATGTCGCGGACGGTGGCGTCGACGAACGCGCCCATCGACTGCTCGACCACGGCACCGGCCGCGCCCGCGCCCTCGGCCGCGCGCACGATCGCCGGGGTGCCCCGCACGATCGACGTCAGGCGCGCGTGGTTCGGCGCATCGTGGAGCCACGGACGCCACGCAGCGAACATGGCTCCCGAGCGCTCCTGCACCACCGTCGGGATGACGCGCTGGTCGGCGACGAGGTGCTCGGCGAAGCGGCCGACGGCCTGCCACCACTTCGCGTCGTGGCCCCATGTGACGCCTTTTTCGCATGCTTCCGGATCGATCGTGCGGGTGAGCGCGAACGCGGTCCGCGCGTCGAGTGCGACGGAGGGCACGTCTACCGGCACCAACGCTTCCTCGGGCTCCGCATCGAAGCCAGCCGCGTCGTCCTGCGCGGCGAGCCGGTCGCTCGGCATTGGGAGCGGTCCCGACGGCAGCTCGACGACGGGCATCAGGATCGAGAGCGTCGCGTCGCGAACCGAATCGATGCCGGCCACGCGGTCGTCGTCCCCGGATGCATGCCGAGCGGCATCGAGTTCTGGCCCCAGTGCGGCACGCAGCGCGGCGGCGTCGGCGGCGTACGGATGCGTGCCTGCGGCCGCGCCCGTGCCACGGACCGTTGCGAATCGACGTGCATCCTCACCCCAGACATGGAGCGATCCGTGGGACCAGTTGGCGTGGAGGACGATCATCCAGGGTTTCTGCGGTGGGTGTGGGAGACCGTGGAGGACGGAGTGATTGCGCTGGGATTCGAACCCAGGACCGAGCGGTTAAAAGCCGCTTGCTCTACCAACTGAGCTACGCAATCGTCGGCGGTCGGCGGGCGCGCACGGGGGTGGAATGGAAGGGGAGCGATTGTATGGAGAAGGGGCTTATGGCGCATTGCCACTTCATAATGGCCAATAACAAACGTCCGCATTCCACGGAATTGGGGCTCCGCGCAATCCTGACGCCCGGGTGCGCCGCCGGGCTCGACTCGTGCGTAGGACTTCTTGGACAGAAGGTTCCCGGAATCGGATTCTTCCTTCACCTTCGGCTTCAGGACAACCCGGCCCGTCTCCGATAAGGGTGGCGGGCATCCGTTTCCGAGAACTCCGCGCCACGGCGCGAAACGACCGCGCAACCGACAGGACCGTGCAAGGGAGGCCAATGGCCATGAACGACACCGCAACGCTCGCCCTCATCCAGCAGTTCCTCACCTACCTGACCGATGAGCGCCACTTCAGCCCGTACACGGGCCGGTGCTACGGGCTGGACCTGCGCCAGTTCGTCGAGTTCATCGAGGCCAAGGCCGCCATCAAGGTCGACCTCGACCGCGAGCGCAAGGCCTTCGACGCCCGCTCGACGGGCACGGACACGGTGACCGGTCGCATCCTCAAGTGTGACGTGGACTTGATTCGCGAGTTCCTGGGCAAGCTCGGCGAGCAGAAGTATTCGGCCGCCACCATGGCGCGCAAGATCGCGACGCTGCGCAGCTTCCACAAGTGGATGGAGCGCAAGGGCCTCGCGTCCTCGAACCCGATGGTGCTGATCCGCACCCCGAAGCAGGCGAAGCGCCTGCCGAAGGCGATCTCGGTCGAGCAGATCGAGCGGCTCCTGTCGGCGCCGGACGATTCGGACGTCCTCGGCGCACGCGACCGTGCCATCCTCGAGACGCTGTACTCGACGGGCATCCGCGTGTCGGAAGTGGTCGCCATCAACCGCGGCGACCTGAACGACACCGGCGAGGAGATCATCATCCGCGGCAAGGGGCGGCGCGAGCGCCGCGTGCCGCTCGGAAGCCACGCGCTGAAGGCGCTGCGCCACTACCTCTCGATGGTGGATGCGGACTTCCAGTCGCGCGGCAAGCGCACGGGCTCGGACGATCCGCTGTTCGTGAACAAGAACGGCGGGCGGCTGTCCAGCCGCTCGGTGCGCCGCAAGGTGGCGAAGTACCTGGTCGAGGCCAACCTGGATCCGGACATCTCGCCGCACACGATCCGGCACAGCTTCGCGACGCACCTCCTCGACAACGGGGCGGACCTGCGCGCGGTGCAGGAGCTGCTCGGCCACCAGTCGCTCAGCTCGACGCAGGTCTACACCCACCTCACGAGCGGACGCCTGCGCGACGGGTACGACAAGGCACACCCGCGCGCCGAGGCCAGCTGACCGCGCGACGGCGTGAACACGAACTCACTCGCACGACGCGATGCCCTCCGAAGTGTCGGCATCGCGTTCGGCGTTTTCCGATGACCCGCAAAAATGACCCAGGGACGCGGTTCCACGCCTGGACCGCGCCCCTGAGGCCGTCCCGGCGCGCGGGAGCGCGCCGGGTGGACGCCGGTTTCCGGCCGGCGTCCGTCCCTTTTCTGAACTCAATGCGGGTGAACGGGAAACGTTCACACCCGCGCTCCGCCCCAAGTGTGCGGTCGCGCAGCGGACAACTGCTGGCGCGACCGTGGAGGCGTGGTCGAGTCGCGGCCGGGGACACGGCCGCGTGGATCCGGATTGTCACCCTTTACTCCATACGCACGGCGGGGCGGGAACGGTGCACCCGCGCGCGTAGTGCCCGCAAGATGCCCCCGAACGCCGTGAAAGCAAGGCACGGAGCCCGTTTTCGCGCGTAAATGCAGGAAACGCACTGGTTTCCGAACCATTTCCTTGCGCACCGAGCCGCGTGCACAAGGCCTTTCGCGTCCGAGAAGCGCCGTTGCCGACGTACGATGCGGGCATGAGTGAACCCGTGTCCCCCCCTGGCCCGCCGCGCGTGGGCGTGATCATGGGCAGCCAGTCGGACTGGGACACGATGCGGCATGCCTCCGAGCTCCTGGCGACCATGGGCGTGGCCCACGAGTGCCAGGTCGTGAGCGCGCATCGGACCCCGGACTGGTTGTTCGAGTACGCGTCCTCCGCGGAGGGTCGCGGGCTGCGTGCCATCATCGCGGGTGCCGGCGGCGCGGCACACCTTCCGGGGATGTGCGCCAGCAAGACCGCCGTGCCGGTGCTCGGCGTGCCGGTCCAGAGCAAGGCGCTCGCAGGGCTCGACAGCCTGCTGTCGATCGTGCAGATGCCCGCGGGGATTCCGGTGGCGACCTTCGCGATCGGAGAGGCCGGCGCGCGCAACGCGGCGCTCTTCGCCGCCGCGATCCTGGCGTCGGAGGACGCGGACGTGCGAGCGCGGCTGCACGCGTTCCGCGCCCAGCAGACCGCGAAGGTCATGGCGCACGTCGACCCCTCGCTGCCGAGGCCTTCGGCGCAGCAGCCATGCTGATCGGCGTCGTCGGCGGTGGACAGCTCGGCCAGATGCTCGGGCTCGCGGGCATCGCGATCGGGCATCGATTCCGCTTTCTCGATCCCGATCCGGCGTGCCCGGCCGCGGCCGTCGGCGAGGTGGTGGCCGGCGCGTTCGACGACCCCGACGCCATCGCGCGGTTCGCGCACGGGCTCGATCGCGCCACGTTCGAATTCGAGAACGTGCCGGCCGCGACGCTCGGGGCGATCGCCGAGCGCGCGCCGCTGGCTCCGGGCGTCATGAGCCTGCGGACCGCGCAGGACCGCATCCTCGAGAAGGAGTTCTTCCGCGCGCACGGTCTGCGCGTGCAGGGATTCGAGGCCGTGGACTCCGAGGCAGGGGTCGCGGCGGCGTGCGGCCGCGTGGGAGTGCCCGGCGTGCTGAAGACGCGCAGCATGGGCTACGACGGCAAGGGCCAGGCCGTGGTGCGTTCCGCGGCCGACGTCCCGGCCGCGTGGGCCGCGGTCGGGCGCGTGCCGTGCATCTACGAGGCGTTCGTCCCGTTCACGTCGGAGGCGAGCGTCGTGGCCGTGCGGTCGTCGGACGGCGACGTGCGCGCCTACCCGCTGTGCGCGAACGAGCATCGCGGCGGCATCCTGCACCGCACCGTGGCGCCTGCGCCGGGAGTCGACCCGGACATCGCTCGGGAGGCCGAGCGTGCAACGTGCCGCGTGCTGGCCGCGCTCGGCCACGTGGGCGTCATGGCGATCGAGTTCTTCGTGACGCCGGAGGGGCTGGTGGCGAACGAGATGGCGCCGCGCGTCCACAACAGCGGCCACTGGACGATCGAAGGGGCGCTCACGAGCCAGTTCGAGAACCATGTGCGCGCCGTCGCGGGCGAGCCGTTGGGGTCGACCGAGGCGCGCGGCTTCGCCGGGATGATCAACCTGGTGGGTCGCATGCCTCCGCGCGAGCGGCTGCTTTCGGTCCCCGGGGCGCACCTGCACGATTACGGCAAGCGTGCGCGTGCTGGGCGCAAGCTCGGGCACGTGAACGTGTGCGCGCCCGACCTGCGGGTGCGCGATGCGCAGATGGCGGTCCTCGAGGCCATCGTGGCCCGTGGCGAGGGGTGAAGCAGGTGCTTCACCCGGTCCTGCCATGATTCCGTTCGTCATGGGTTGGTCCCACACCGTCCTTCCGGCAGGCCATTCGCTCACCGGGGCGCTCGCGGAGCTCGTGCTGGCGGAACTGCCGGTGCGCTCCGGGATCGCCGACGGCTCGGGCGTGCTGGTCGTCGTGCCTGCGGCGCGTGCCAGGCGGTCGTTCGAGCGGCACGTATCGGAGCGTGCGCGATCGCTCGGCGTCGCGGTGATCGCGCCGACGGTGCTCACGCCGGGTGAGCTTGCATCGCGGTTCGTGCTGCCACGCGCACCGCGCCTCGGGGCGCTCGGCATCCGTGCGTCGTGGCGCGCGGCGGTGCGCGCGTGCCGGGACACGGGGCCCCTGTTTCCGCACCTTGCGCGTGACGAAGCGCCCGACGACGCCGCGGTCGAAGCACTCGCGGCGCGCGTGGCGGCGCTGCACCGCGACGCAGCCAGTGCGGCATGCTCGCTTGCCGAGGTGGGCGAGCGGGAGCGCCGGCGCGTGCCCGGCGCCGACCATGCTCGGTGGGACGCGTTGGCTGCACTCGAAGCAGTGCGGTCGCGCATCCTGGCCGATGCAGGAGTCGTCGATCCGGCCACCGAGGCGTGCGAGGCAGCGCGCGCGGGCGACGTGCGGCCCGGGTCTGTGCGCCGGGCGTTCGTCCTCATGGCGGACCCCGATCCGCTGCACCGGCAGCTGCTCAAGGCGCTCGCGTCCAAGGGCGTCGTCGTCACGGTGACGGTGCACGCGGCGGCCGGGGACCTTCCGGCTCCGATCGATGAATGCGGATTTCCCGTGCACGAGGCGTGGTCGCGCGTGCGCATCGATGCGGGCCAGTCGCGCATCGTGCCCGCGGGCACGCCCGCGGACCAGGCCGCGGCCGTCATGGACTGGATCGCGTCACGTCCGCAGCCGAGGCGTTCGTGCGATCTCGGCATCGCGGTGCCGGACCCGCAGGTCGCGGCCGAGGTCGCGACGCTGCTTCCGGCGTGGGGCGTACGGGTGACGCCGCCGCCCGGACGCACCGCGGCCGATGCCTCGGTGGGCCTGCTGGTGGCGGCGATCGCGGAGTGGATCGCGTCCCGGTCGTGCGACGCGCTCAAGCGGCTCGCGGGCCATCCCGACGTGGTGCGGTTCCTCGACGGCGAGGACGTGCACGACGCCGCGGTCCGGGTGGCGGACTTCGTGGCCTCGAGCGGTGCGCGCGCGGTGCCGCACCGCACGGGGCATCCGGCATTGGCGTCCGTGACCGACGCGGTCGAGGCGATCGACGGACTGCTTGCGAAGGTGGCCGCGGCCACGGATGCGCGCGTCGCGGGAACCGCGCTGCGCGACGTGCTGGACACGCTGGTGCGTCCCGGATCGCCCGCATCGATCGAGGCGGCGCGCGCTGTCTGCGACGCGATCGGGGAACTCGAGTCCCTGCCGGACGCGCTCGCCCAGGGCGTCGATCCGTCCGCGGCGCTGCGCATGGTGGTTGACCGCATCGCGTCGCAGTCGCTTCCCGCGGAGGGCCCGTCCGATGGGATCGAGTTGCTCGGGTGGCTCGATGCCGGCCTCGACGACGCGCCGGACCTGGCCATCACGGGCATGAACGAAGGCATCGTTCCCGAAGGGCTGGTGGTCGACCCTTGGCTGCCCGACTCCGCGCGCGAGCCGCTCGGCATGGCATGCGCGCGGCGCAGGCAGGCACGCGATGCGTGGATCATGCATGGGCTGGTGGCACGCAAGCGATCGCTGCGGCTCGTGACGGGGCGCACGGCGTCCGACGGCGAGCCACTGCGCCCGTCGCGCCTCGTCCTGGGCGTGCGCGGCGAGGCCCTTGCGGCACGCGTCACGTGGCTCATGGATCCGCACGCCTCGCGCGCCTCCGCGGGCCGGTGGTCCGCCTCCATGCCTGCGCACGGGGGGTTCGGGCCGAGGCTCGCGCCCGAGGGCAGCGCCCCGATCACGACCATCAGCGTCACCTCCTTCCGCGATTGGCTCGTCAGCCCCACGCTGTTCCGGCTGAAGCGCGATCCGCGCCTGCGGCTCGACGGCTCGTGGGAGCAGGCCGACGAACTGGATGCGATGGGCTTCGGCTCCTTCGTGCACGCGGCGCTGGAGCGGTGGGGCGTCGACGCCGCGGCGCGGACGGCGGCCGGGGAAGCGCCCGAGACGCGCGAGCGCGCCATCGAGGATTCGCTGCTTGCGCACTTCGACGCGGTGCGCGAGGAGCGCTTCGTCAATGACCTGCGCGGCGCATTCTCGGTGCAGCTGGCCATCGCACGCGAGCGGATCCGCGCGTTCGCGCGCGCGCAGTCGAGGTGGGCCGGGCAGGGCTGGCGCGTACAGCACGTCGAGCTCACGTTCGGCACGCACCACGGCAGCACGCCCGCACCGTGCATCGGTGCGACCAACGTGCGGCTGACGGGTCGCATCGACCGCATCGACATGCACCCGGACGCCGGATTCGCGGCGCTCGATTACAAGACCAGCGCCGAGGCCGTGGACCCCGGCCCGCAGCACCGCACCAGCCGTGGCCGCTGGATCGACCTGCAGCTTCCGCTCTACCGCGTCCTGCTGCGCTCGATGGGCATCGACGTCCCGCCGCACCGGCTTGGATATGTGGCACTCCCGTCGAACCCCTCGCTCACCGGCTTCCGGATGGCCAGCGGGTGGGACGACTCGTTTGCCGCGGAGGCCGAGGCCGAGGCCGAGCGGATCGCGCGACGCGTGGAAGCCGGCGACTTCGCCGACGACGGCAGTTGGTCGCCGGGCGTCGACGACCCGTTCGCCGCCGCATGGTGCGTAGGGATGCGTGGGCTCGCGCGGGAGGTGCGGCCATGACCGCGGACCGTTCGGTGGTGGTCGCGAATGCCGGCAGCGGCAAGACGTACCTGCTCGCCAACCGCGTCGTCCGCTGGATGCTCGCGGCGCGCGGCTCCGAGGGCCCGTCCGCGCCCGAGGACGTCCTGGCCATCACGTTCACTCGCAAGGCCGCGGGCGAGATCGTCGAGCGCGTGCTGCTGCACCTGGCGCAGGGTGCCTCGAGCGAGGCCAAGCGCCGTGAGTTCGCCGCCGAGGGCCAGGTCGGCGAGTTCGGCGCGGCCGAATACGCCGCGGCGCTCGACCGGTTCGTCGACGCGCTGCACCGGGTGTCCATCTCGACCATCGACGGATTCTTCGTGCAGCTGGCCGGGGCGTTCGCGCCCGAGCTTGCGATGCCGGAGGACTGGCGGATCGGCGACGACGACGAACTCGACGCGCTGCGTGCCGAGGCCGTGGGTGCGGTGATCGCCGCGGACCCGGCGCGCGCCGTTGAGCTCGCACGCCGCATCGGCGACGGCGCGCCGAAGCCGCAGGTGCAGTCCGCGATCGACGACGTGCTGGAAGACGCGCTCGACCTCTGGATGCGTGCCGGACTCCATGGCGATCCGCGCGCCCCGTGGGAGCGTTCCATGGGGGGCGGCCGGCCGCTATTCCCGTGCGCCGCGCGCGCCACGGAGCGCGAGCTCGAGGACGCGGTGGAGGGGCTTGCGACCGCGCCCGTTCCCGCCAAGTACGAGCGCAACTGGAAGGAAGCGGTGGCACGCGTCCGTGCGCTGGCGGCGGCCGGCGACTGGTTCGCGTTGCTCGACGATTCGCTGCTTCGCGCGCTCCAGGGCAAGGGCCTCTACTACAAGCAGGAACCTCCACCGGAACTGGAGCGTTGGCTTTCGGTGGTGCGCGCGCACGCGTGCGCCGAGGTGGAACGCGCGGTCCGCGAGCGCGCGGCGGCCACGGCCGACCTGGCCGCACTCGTCAGCGAGGCGCTCGATGCGGCACGGCGTCGCTCCGGCACGTACGGCTTCGGCGACGTCGCCGCGCTGCTCGCGCAGGCCAACGCGCTCGGGGGCGAGGGACTGCAGCGGATGCACGAGCGCCTCGATCGGATGGTGCGCGACCTTGCGTTCGACGAATTCCAGGACACGTCACCCGCGCAGTGGGCCGTCGTACGGCCCCTCGTCGACGAGATCGCGGCGGGTGCGGATCGCCGCCTGCTGGTCGTCGGCGACCCCAAGCAGTCGATCTACGCATGGCGCGGTGGCACGCCGGCGCTGCTTGCGGCCGTCGAGGAGGAGGAGCGGCTCGACGCCGACGTGACGCTCGCGACGAGCTTCCGCTCGAGCCCCGTGGTGCTCGCGTTCGTCAACGATCTGTTCGAGCCGCTCGCGGCACGCCTCGCGGGCGCACCGCTCGACGAGGCTCCCGCAGGTGCCGCCGCGGCGCTGCGCGAGGCCCGTCTCGACGTCACGGGCGACCCGGGCCGTTCGCCGCTGGCGCGCGCGCTTGATGCGTGGCCGTTCGCGGTACATGCGGCCGCTCCGCGCAATGCGCGGATGCCCGGTGCAGTGCACGCATACGTGGTCCCCGGCACGGGCGGTGATGTGCAGGCCGCGGGGGTCGCGGACATCGTGGCATCGCGCGTGCGCGAGCGCCCTGGTGCCACCATCGGCGTGCTGGTGTCGACCAACGCCGAGGTCGCCGACTGCGTCTCGGCCATCCGCGCGCTGGGCATCGACGTCTCGGACGAGGGGCGCTCGCCGCTCGTCGACTCGGCGGCGGTCGTCGTGCTGCTCTCGTTGCTGCGCGTGGCCGAACATCCGCTCGACACGCTTGCGCACTTCCTCGCGACGCGCGAGCCCGCGTGCGCGCTGCTCGGCCTCGTTCCGATGGAGCGCCATGGCGGCGGCGCGCCGCTGCAGCGGGCCGCCCGCGAGCTCTCGGGGCGCGTGCGTGCGTCGCTCCTGGAGCACGGGCTGGCCGGATGGGTCGAGCGCCATGCCGCCATGCTGCGGCCGGCCTGCTCGCGCAATGACGCCGAGCGGCTTCGCCAGCTCGCGGCGCTCGCGCACGAGGCGTCGCCAGCGATGGCTGCGAGCCCGGGCGACTTCGTGCGCGCGGTGGAATCGCGCCGGTCCCGCACCGGCGAGGAGGCGCGCGTGCGCGTGATGACGGTGCACGCCAGCAAGGGCCTCGAGTTCGACGAGGTGGTGGTGGGAAGCACGGGACGCACGATGGGCCGGCTTGCGGCCGGCCCGGGCGAGTGGGTGGCGCTGGCTCCGGACCCGCTTGCGGGCCCGACGGCAGTGGCGCCCGTGGCGCCGCTGCAGTTCTGCGACTTCTCGCCGCTGCTTGCGGCGTTCCGCGCCGAAGCCACGGTGCTCCGGCTGTCCGACGAGCTATCCGCGCTGTACGTGGCGGTGACGCGTGCACGCGAGGCCGTGCACCTGGTGTGCCCGCCGCGCTCCAAGGACGACGAACCGAAGGTCACGGCCGCGTGGATCCTGCGGCGTGCGTTCGATGGCCTCGAGCAGGCGATGCAGGCCCACGCGCCCGACGCCACGAAGCCGGCCGAGCTCGTGTGGACGTACGCGCCCGCCCACGGGCTTCCGCCCGGAGCGCTGCCCGCGCGACCCGAACCCGTCGCGTCGTCACCCGAGCGTCCGCAGGCTCCCGCGGTCGACTATGCGCCGCGGCCCGTGGCGGTGCGGGCGCCCAGCGCGCATGAGGCACCGGAAGGCCGGTTCTTCGAGCGCGAGTTCGCCGGCGAGGACGATGGCACGCGCGGAACGCTGGCCCATGCGTGGTTCGAGCGCCTCACGTGGCTCGACGACATTGATCCGCGCATGGTCGACCCGGCCGAGGTGACGGCGGCTGCGTCCATGGATGCGGGGCGTCCGATCGACGCGGAGCTTGCGCGCACCGTGCGCACGTTGGTCGACGTGGCGCTCACCACGCCGATGGCCGACGTCCTGCGCCGCGCACGGTGCGCGTCCTGGGGATGTGACGCGCTCGAAGTGCGCGTCGAGATGCCGTTCGCGCTCGCGACCGAGGACGGACTGGTGCGAGGCCGCATGGATCGCGTGGTGCTCGGCCTGCGGGGCGGCCGCGTGGAGCGCGCCGAGGTGGTCGACTGGAAGACCGGCGCGCGAGGCGTCTCCGGCGCGGAACTCGACCAACGCATCGAACCCTACCGGAAGCAGATGGCCGCCTACCGCGCGGCACTCGCCGCGATGTTCGGCCTCGCGCCCGAACGCGTGACCGCGGTCCTTGCGATGGTCGACCGCGGCGAGCTCATCGAGGCGTAGCGGGTCGAGCACGCGCGCGCTCGTGCTCGACCGGTCGCCGGCCCGTCAGAAGTTCCAGGTCAGGAACACGCCCAGCAGGGCGTTTGGGTCGACGGTGGCGTCGCGTTGCGAACCGCCCGTGGAGTTCTGCAGCTCCAGGTACTCCAGGAACTGGCATCCCACCAGGCCGTCGATGCGCAGCCCCGGCATGATGTCGTAGCCGAGCGTCAGGAACGCGGCCCACGACTGGTCAAGCCCGACGCCGTTGTTGATCGTCGGGTCGGCGTTCGCCGAAAGCCGGAATCGCCGCTGCTGCCAGCCCACGCCCACGGCCAGGTCCACCTTCGACTTCTCCGGCTCCCACGCCACGTCGATGCCGACGAACGGGCTGGCCGGCGGGCGGCGGATGGTCGACAGCACCCACTCCGGGTCGAAGCGCCAGTGCAGCACGGGGATCGGGATCACGATCGGGTTGTTTTCGATCTGCGTCACGCCGAGCACGCCGATGCCCAGGATCATGTCCTGGTCCGGCGCATACGCGATGCTCGCGAGCCCGCCGCCGTAGATGCTGTCGCCGGCATCCGCGTCCGCCTCGCCGGCGAGCGCGAAGATGCCTGCGGCCGTGAACATCCACTCCTTCGACACACGCCATGCACCGCGCACCTGCAGCCCGAAGAGGTTCACGCTGTCCCACGGCTCGGCCGTGCCCAGCTGCGTGGTCCCGCCCCAGTGGTACAGGCCGAGCTCATAGCCCATCGCCACCGTCAGCGTGAAGCTGTCGGTGGTCAGCACGCGTGACGAGAAGCTGGCGTACACGCGGTCCACCGACAGCGTGCCGCCGCCCTGGACGTCCGCGCCGAACTGGTGGATGTAGCCGCCGCCGAGCGAGAAGGGCGGCTGCTGCGGTGGGCGTCCGCCGCCGGGCTGCATCGGGACGTCGAGCCCGTCCACCGCGTCGTCGTCGGTGAGGCCACGGTCGAGGATGAGCGGGCGACCCGCGGTCGCCGCCGCCGCGGAGTCCTGCGATGCCGCCGCCGAGTCCTGCGATCCCGTCGGGGACGGTGCGCCCTTCGCGGCCGCGGGCTGGCTCGAGGTCGATGGCTTCGACGCGGCGGGCGTGGCCTGCATGACGAGCGTGAAGGCGAGGGACATGCAGGTCGGCGTGAGCATGCGGCGGATCCTAGGTGGATTCGCGCAAGTCGCCCCGCGTTCGCGCCGATGAACAGCCTTCGGGCACAGGGCTATGATCCGTGCCCCCGCGCGCTCCGCGCGGCATCCGCACCCGAGGAACGCATGCTCCCGAACCTCCCGATCGGCCAGTACCACAACGGCGTCCATGGCGCCATGACCGCCACGACCGGATCGCTCGCTGCCGCCGGCATCGGCACCGGCGTGCTGCCGCGCGACGTCATGGCCAGCGTCGCGTACCAGCGCACGCGCGAGATGACGATCGACGAGCTGCTCCTCGAGAACCGGGTCGTGTTCCTGATCGGCGAGATCAACCACGCCTCGGCCGCGCGCGTGATGATGCAGATGCTCTACCTGGAGAACCAGAAGCGCGGGCAGGACATCAACTTCTACATCAACAGCCCCGGCGGCGCGGTCGACGACACGCTGGCCATCTACGACACGATGCAGTTCATCTCGAGCGAGGTGGCCACGTACTGCATCGGCCGCGCGTATTCGGGCGGCGCGGTGCTCCTGGCCGTCGGCCAGAAGGGCAAGCGCGTCATCCTGCCGCACGCGAAGGTGATGATCCACCAGCCGCATGGCGGCGTGTACGGCCAGACCTCGGACATCCAGATCCAGGCCGAGATGATCCTGAAGATGAAGCGGCAGCTCAACGAGATCCTGGCCAAGCACACGGGCCAGGACGTCGAGCGCGTCGCGAAGGACGCCGAGCGCGACAAGTACTTCAGCGCCGACGAGGCCAAGGCCTACGGCCTGGTCGACCTGGTGGCGGAGTTCCCGGAGAAGGGCAAGCGTTGATCCACTCGCGGTCCGCGCACCCGCTCGGCAACGCCGGGCGGCATGACGACGATGACGACGACCACGAGTGGGTCGCCGTCCCGCTGGTCGTCGACAAGCGCGGCAAGAGCGAGGAACTGGTCGACCTGTACAGCCGCATGCTGCGCGACCGCGTGGTGTTCGTCGGCGGGCCGGTCGCGCGCTCGATGGCGCAGGTGGTGACGGCGCAGCTCTTGTACCTGGCCAACGAGGACCCGAAGGCCGAGATCAGCATGTACGTGAACAGCCCGGGCGGCTCGATCACGGACGGCCTAGCCATCATCGACACCATGCGCTCGCTGCCGTGCCCGGTGGCCACGTACATCGTGGGCCAGGCGGCCAGCATGGCCAGCGTCATCGCCTGCTGCGGCGCCAAGGGCCGGCGGTTCGCGCTGCGCCACGCCGAGAACCTGATGCACCAGGGCCGCATCGGCGGCTTCGAGGGGCAGGCCACCGACCTCGAGATCTTCGCTCGGCAGATGCAGCGCATCGAGGACGTGTGCAACCGGCTCTACGCCGACGCCACCGGCCACCCCGAGTCCAAGATCGCCGAGGACTGCGATCGCGACCTGTGGCTCGACGCGAAGGAAATGCTCGCGTACGGGCTGATCGACCGAATCATCGAACGCATGCCCGAGGTGCCGCACATCGTGCGTCCCGAGGCTCAGGACTGAGGAACGAACCATGACCCTGATCCCGATCGTCATCGAGAAGACCGGCCGCGGCGAGCGCGCCTACGACATCTACAGCCGCCTGCTGAACGACCGCATCGTCTTCATGGGCGGCGGCGTCAGCGACGCGATGGCGAACCTGGTGGTCGCGCAGCTCCTGTTCCTGGCCAACGAGGACCCGAAGGCCGAGATCAGCATGTACGTCAACAGCCCGGGCGGCAGCGTGAGCGCGGGCCTGGGCATCGTGGACACCATGCGCTTCATCCCGTGCCCGGTGGCCACCTACATCATCGGCCAGGCCGCCAGCATGGGCAGCGTGATCGCGTGCAGCGGCACCAAGGGCCGCCGCTTCGCGCTGCCGCACGCCGAGAACCTGATGCACCAGCCGTTGATCGGCGGCGTCATCGAGGGCCAGGCCACCGACCTCGAGATCCACGCCAAGCACATCCTGCGCTTGCGCGAGAAGCTGTACACGCTGTACAGCGAGAACACCGGGCAGACCAAGCAGAAGATCCACGACGACTGCGACCGCGACAAGTGGCTCAATGCGCAGGAGATGCTCGAGTACGGGCTGATCGACGGCATCCTGGAGCGCCTGCCGGGGAAGTGACGAAATTGGTCCCGCTCCTCCGGGACCAATTTCTCCCGCGGACGTTGCCGGGGGGTTGAGATCTGCGCGGCCTGACGCGGACTCCTGCTTGCGTCGTGGCTCATCTGGGCTACCGTAGGGGTCACGGGTTGCGTCCCCGCCCCCCCGTTCCCCCCGGTTCACCCGAGGGTCCTTCAATGCGCTCCCGCCACGCCGTTCTCGCCCCCCACGCCCGTCCGGCGGTTCTTCGTGTCCTTCCGGCCGTCCTGCTTACGCTCGCCGTCGCCCCGGACGCGCGCGCGCAATCGTGCATCGGCGATCTGAATGGTGACGGCGTGATCGACGGCTCGGACCTCGGAGCGTTGTTGGCGGCGTGGGGGCCATGCGAGTCGTGTGGGGCGGACCTGAACACGAATGGGGTGGTGGATGGGATTGACCTTGGGATTCAGCTCGGAAACTGGGGCGAGTGCTTCACGGTTCCCGCGTGGGCCACGCTGGTGGAGCGCTTCCCCGACCCGGCGGTGGTGACGGACCCGGCGATGCGCGCGGCGATCATCGCCACGGGCCGCCCGTGGCGCGTGCGCGACACGGCGACGCAGGTGGAGATGCTCTTGGTGCCGCCGGGGACCTTCCAGATGGGGTGCATCACGGGGTCGAACCAGTACGGGTGCTTCGGTCAGGAACTCCCGGTGCACCACGTGACGCTGACGAACGCGTTCTACCTGGGGCGGTACGAAGTGACGCAGTCGCAGTGGGTGGCGCGGATGGGGAGCAATCCGTCGTACCACCAGGGCGTGTCGGATTCTGCCACTCGCCCGGTGGAGCAGGTGAGCTGGAACACCATCCAGGGCTACCTGAGCGCAACGGGCTTCCGCCTCCCGACGGAAGCGGAGTGGGAGTACGCGTGCCGAGCGGGCACGCAGACACCGTTCTCCAACGGGTCGACGAATGACAGCACGTTGGGTGCGCTGGCCTGGTATGGATCGTGCTGCGGTGGGAATTCGGGTGGCGAGTCGCACGCAGTCGGCGGCAAGCAGGCCAACGCCCTCGGCTTCCATGACATGTTGGGCAACGTGTGGGAGTGGGTGAGCGACCGGTTTGGCTCGTACACGGCCGACGCCCAGACGAACCCAACAGGTCCGGCAAGTGGGTCGGACCGCGTGATGCGCGGCGGCTCCTACTTCTACAACTCGAACCTCACGCGCTCGTCCTACCGCAACCTCACCGGCGTCTCGCCGGACTACACGATCAACAGCCTCGGGTTCCGCGTCGCGAGGAACCCGTGAGTTCCGTTTCCGGGTCTCCGGAGATCCGTGCGGGTCACCGCGTGGCCGAAGGCTGATCCGGGCCCCTCGGGGCAGTCCTTTCGCGGACGTTGCGGGGTGTACGGCAGGGTGCGGCGGTCAGGCGCCCGGCCGCAACGTCCATTTCATGTGTCTTCCACGACGGAATTCTCGAACAATCCGCCGCCGGTCTGCCGTATCTCTCGCCGTGGACGCAGGCCCCCGCACGACCATGAAGACCTCGACCTCTTTCGCCCCCGTCAGTGCACTCGCCCTCGTTCTCGCGACCTCCGCGGCCGTATCGCTGGCGGCAACGACCGCCCGCGGCCAGTGTCCTGCCGATCTCGACGCGAGCGGCGTCGTGAACGGCGCAGACCTCGCTGGCGTGCTTGCCGCATGGGGACCGTGCGCGCAGTGTTCCGAGGATCTTGACGGCGACGGCGTGGTCACGGGATCGGACTTGGGCCAGGTCCTCGTGGCGTGGGGTGAGTGTCCGGTGACGGTGCCGTCGTGGGCGACGCTGGTGGAAGCGCAGCCGGACCCGGCGGTGGTGACGGACCCGGCGCTGCGTGCGGCGATCGCGGCCACGGGCCTCGCGTGGCGCGTGCGCGACACGGCGACGCAGGTGGAGATGCTCTTGGTTCCGCCGGGGACGTTCCAGATGGGGTGCATCATGGGGTCGGACCTGTACGGGTGTTACTCCTGGTTGGAGCAGCCCGTGCACCAGGTGACGCTGACGAACGCGTTCTATCTGGGTCGGTACGAGGTGACGCAAGCGCAGTGGACGGCGACCATGGGGAGCAACCCGTCGTACTTCCAAGGCCAGCCCGACTCGGCCA
>CANLMX010000039.1 GCA_947492385.1 Planctomycetaceae bacterium
AGGTCCTGGTTGCGGCTCGCGTCCTTCTCGATGTAGATGTCCCGCTGCGGGATGTACGCCTCGGGCTGGTAGTAGTCGTAGTAGCTGACGAAGTAGCAGACGGCGTTGTCGGGGAACAGCGCCTTCATCTCCTCGTAGAGCTGCGCCGCGAGCGTCTTGTTGTGGCTGATGAGGAGCGTGGGCTTGCCGGTGCGTGCGATGACGTTCGCGATGGTGAACGTCTTGCCCGTCCCCGTGGCACCTAGGAGCGTCTGCTGCCGTTCGCCGCGCGCCAGGCCCGCCGTCAGCTGCCCGATCGCCTCGGGCTGGTCGCCCATGGGGCGGTAGGGGCTGTGGAGGCGGAACATGGTCGAAGCGTAGGGCAACCCGCCCCTACGCCATCATCTCGCGCACGCTCCGGCGCACCAGCCCGCGCACCGCGGGCATCGCCGCGGCCATGGTCATCGCCGCCACCACCGCCCAACCGATGGCGATCGGGCCGATGGGGGGATCGAAGCCGATCTCCTGCCCGCCGAGCTCCTTGTGCCAGAGCACGCCCATGCGCGCCAGGTGCAGCCCGAGTGCGGTGCCGACGGCCGCCCCCGCGAGCGCAAGCAGCACGACCTCGCCCAGTACCAGTCGCACGAGCAGGCCCGGCGTCGCGCCCGTGGCGCGAAGCACGCCGTACTCAAACCGCCGTGCGCCGATGTTCGCGGCCACCACGTTGCCCACCCCGAAGCACGCGAGCGCGAGCGCCGCGAACGCGATCGAACTCGTGATCGCGAGGATGCGGTCGCCGACTTGGAGGATCGCCTGCCGGATCGCGCGTCCGCTCGCGAACACCGCACCCGGCACCGTGTCGGTGACCAGTTCGCCCAGTGCCGTGTCCGCCTCGGGCGGGCTCGCATCGTCCACGTCCACCTGCAGGATGAACGCGTCGCGGCTGCCGAAGCTGCGCGCCACCTCGTCGAAGTCCATGAAGACGCAGCTGACCGCGTTCTCGGTGTAGACGCTGCGGATGCCGAAGAACTGCACCGCTACGTCGAGGCCCGCCGCCCCGACCACGCCCACGATCTCGTAGTCCTTCTCGGTGCGCCCGCCGCCGAGGCGGATGCGGTCGCCCGGACGCTTGCCGCGCGCCACGAGGAACTCCTTCGCGACCAGCACGCCCTCGCCGGACTTCAGTTTCGGCAGCGCGGATTCCGGGGTGCCCTCGATCCATTCGAGCCGGTTGAGCGCCAGGAAGTCATCGGGCGGGAAGCCGATGCACACCACGTTCGGCGTCGCGACGCCGTCGATGCCGAAGACCGTCTCGCCGATCACCTTGAGCGGCAGGTAGCCGATCGGCACGGTGCCCATGACGCCGGGCAGCGCGCGCAGGCGTTCCTGCTCGGCCACCGTCATGCCGTTGGCCTTGAACACGAACCCGTCCGAGATGCGCACGCGTTCGCTGATGTCGCGCACCACCGCGGTGCCGTTGGTCCACGTGCTGGCCAGGATCGAGACGCCCACCATGAGCGCACCCGCGGTGAACCCGAGCCGGAAGGGCGCCTGTCGAACCGCACCCGAGAGCAGCCCGCGCGGGATGCGCAGCAAACGCTCGAGCGGGCCCGCAAGCGCGCGCGCCAGGACCCACAGCGTGGGCACCGCAAGCATGAACCATCCGGCGTGCAGCAGCGGAAGCCCGAGGATCGCGTACGACCAGAACCGGGCCTGGGGGTCGCGCACCGCCGCAAGCAGCCCAAGCTGCGCTCCGATGCACGCGGTGCCTGCAAGCGCGAGCCATGCGATCCCGGCAAGCCGCGGCGCGTGCGCCTGCGGGCGCAGCGCATCCAGCGGGCTGGTGCGTGCGGCCTGCCACGCGGGCCACAGCGAGCCTCCAACGCCCGCGGCGACGCTGCCCGCGACCGCGAGCGCGACGCCCCACCAGCTCATGAAGAAGCCATCGTCGAGCCATTCGCGGAACCACCATCGCAGCGCGAGTGCGAGCCCGACGCCCAGCGGCACGCCCGCCGCGCCCGAGGCGCCGCACAGCGCCGTTCCGGCCCACACCTGGCTCATGAAGACCTGTGCCCGGCTCGCGCCCACGCACCGTGCCACGGCGAGCTCGCGCTGCTGCTCCGCAACCGCGGTCGTCATGCCCGTGCCGACGATGAACGCGCAACTCATGAATGCCACCAGGCTCACCAGCACGAAGCCCAGGCGCATGGCCTCGACCTGCCGGTCGAATCCCGTCGTGTAGAGCTCGCTCGGCTCGAGCGCAAGCGGCTCGGCGAACTTCGGCGCATGCTCGGCCACCCACCCGGGCACGTCGGTGCCGTCGCGGAGCGCCACCATCACCGTGGTCGCCTCGTCGGAACCGTTCGCCTCCACCAGCGTCGCGCGCTCGACGACGACGTACGGCCGCTGCAGCGCGCCGAGGGTCGCGCGGTCGATGATGCCCGTCACCTTGAGCGCGATCGGGTCGCCGAAGCGCTGCACCGCCAGCTCGGTTCCCATGCCGCAGTCGAGGGCCTTCGCGGTGAGCGGGTCGATCGCGATCTCGCCCGCACGCTCGGGCAGGCGCCCCTCGCGCATCCGCTGCTCGCGGAAGCGGGGGTCGCCGGCGGACTCGAGCCCGCGCGCCTGCGCCACCGTGCGCCGCGGGCGCCCGTCCGCGTCCCGTGCGCCGTCGGCGCGCACCAGGCTCAGCGATCCGCCCAGGCTGACTCCCACCGCATCGACGCCCGGCAACGCGCGCACGCGCTCGGCCTCGGCCGCGTCGAATGCCGCGCCGAAGCGGTTCACCAGGCGCGCGTCGACGTCGCCGATCGATCGGCGCAGCCCCGCCTCCGCGTTGCCGCGGGCGGTCTCGAGTCCGCAGGCCACCGCCGCCACCAGCGCGGCGGAGAGCGCGACCGCCACGGCCAGCAGCGCGGTCCTACCGCGCCGTGCCGAGAGTCCCTGCAGCGCGAACCACCAGGTCGCTCGCATTCAGGCCTTTCGTGTCGAAGCCGCCGGCGACGGCACCGTCGCGGATGACGAAGACGTGCCGGCAGTGCGCGGCTGCCGCGGGTTCGTGGGTCACCATGAGCACCACCATGCGCCGTTCGCGCGCGAGTTCGTCGAGCATGCGCCACATGCGCTCGCTGTTGGCGCTGTCGAGCGCGCCGGTCGGCTCGTCGGCGAAGAGCACCGGCGGCTCGAAGAGGAGCGCACGCGCGATCGCCACGCGCTGCTGCTCGCCGCCCGAGAGCGCCTCGGGCCGGTGGTCGGCGCGGTCGGCGAGCCCGAGCGTCGCGAGCAGCTCCGCGGCACGTGCACGGAGCGCCGCCCGAGGACGCCCGTCGAGCACGCCGGGAAGCATGACGTTGTCGATGGCCGAGAGCGTCGGCAACAGGTTGTATTGCTGGAAGACCACGCCGACGCGGGTGCGCCGGTGGACGGTGAGCCCGCGCTCGTCGAGCGCGTCGATGCGCGAACCCGCGACCTCGATGGTGCCCGAGTCTGGCCGGTCGAGCCCCGCCAGCAGGTGGAGCAGGGTGCTCTTGCCGCTGCCCGAGGAACCCATGATGGCGTAGAAGCCGGGCTCGGAGATCTCCAGGCTCGCGCCGCGGAGGGCGTGGACCTCGCGCCCACCCGTGCGGTACGCCTTGCGGACGTCGCGCGCGCGCACGAACGCCGCCGGGGCGTCGCTGCGCGGGCCGGGTGAGGGTGTCGCCGCGTTGGCGGCGTCAGTGGCCATTCTTGGAGTCGTAGGTGGCCGCGTCCATCAGGCCCGCGGCCTTCGACAGGTCGCACCCCGAGAGGCGCACCAGCCAGCCCTTGCCGTACGGGTCGCTGTTGAGGAGCGACGGGTCCGCGTGCGCCGCGTCGTTGACCGCCGCGACGGTCGCGTCGATCGGCACGTAGATCTCGCTGCTGGTCTTGACGCTCTCGACCTCGCCGACGGAGCCGCCCGCCTTGACCGCCGAACCGGCCTTGTGCATCTGCACGAAGGTGATGTCGGTGAGCGCATCGGCCGCGTGCTGGGTGATCCCCATGGTCACCGTCCCGTCCGCCTCGGGGCGGAACCATTCGTGAGACTCGCTGTAGCGGCAGTTCGTGGGGGTGGGCATCGGTCGGCTCCGGGTGATGGCCCGCACTGCGCGAACCTCGCGCTGTCGGGCAGGGCGGGAATGATAGCCCCGGGTGTACGATGCGTTCGCTCCGACTTCCGCGGCGCACCCCACGAACATGCTTCTCACCGTCACCAGCCGGTCGCTCCAGCACGTCAAGCGCGACAAGCGCCCGCTCGAGCCGATCGAGGTGCCGGATTTCGTCGCCGAGCACCTGGGGCTGAAGGGCCTCAACGTGCACGTCCCGCTGCTCAAGGGCATGGCCGTCAAGGACCTCGAGCGCCTGCGCGACCGCGCCGACCGGGCGCGCTGCCCGATCCTGGTCCTGGTGGAGGAACGCGTGCTCGACTACGCGCAGGCGCCGGCCGAGTGCATCGCGCGGGTCGAAAAGCTCGGGTTGGCGGCGAGCAAGCTCGGCGCGCCGAGCGTCGCGGTGGAGATTGCCTCGATCCCGTCCACGCCCGAGGGCTTCGACTCGGTGGCTGCGAACGTCAAGCGGTCGCTCGCCGCGCTCGATCGCTACGACACGCACTTGCTGATCCGCCCCGGTGAAGGCGGCGCGGGCGATCCGCAGCGCATCTCGGACCTCATCAAGAAGATCGGCGGCTTCCGCATCGGGAGCATGCCCACCTTCGCGCAGGCCGCCACCACGAAGGACCCCGTCGACGCGCTCCGCAGGCTGGCGCCCTATGCGCAGGCCATCGAGGCGAGCGTGAAGGCGTTCAGCAAGTCCGGCAAGCACGAGGCCTGGGACGTCAAGGCCATGTTCGACGCGATCCAGGCAGTCGGCTACGGCAACACTGTGTGCATCGACTACTCCGCGAAGACCGACCCGATCGGCAACATCGAGGCCGCGCGAGACATGCTCGCGGCGCTGATCGAGCCCGAGGAGGTCGAGGACGACGAGGAGGAAGAAGCCGCCGAGGCGGAGGTCGAGGAGGCATGAGCGCACCCGAGGGCGTCATCGTCACGATGGACGGCCCCGCCGGGACGGGGAAGAGCACCGTCGCGCTGAAGCTCGCGCAGCGGCTCGGCCTCGAGATGCTCGACACGGGGGCCATGTACCGCGCCGCCGCGGTGGTCGCGATCGACGAAGGCGTGGCCGCCGACGACGGCGAGGCGCTCGCCGCGCGCATCGCGGAGGAGGGGCTCGTCTTCGACTGGTCGCAGCGTCCCCCGCGCCTGCTCCTGGGGGGGCGCGACCTCACCGAGCGCATCCGCGACCAGGACGTGAACACCGTGGTCAGCATCGTCGCGCGCCAGGCGCCGCTGCGCGAAGCCTTGGTGCGCGCACAGCGCGAGATCGGCCACCGGCATCCGCGCCTGGTGACCGAGGGGCGCGACCAGGGCTCGGTGGTCTTCCCCGATGCCGCGGTCCGCTTCTACCTCGACGCACACCCCGAGGTGCGCGCTCGCCGGCGCGTCGAGCAGATGCGGTCGCAGGGCCGGCCCGCCGACTACGAGGCGGTGCTGCGCGCGATCCAGCAGCGCGACCTGCTCGACGAGACCCGCACCGACGGTCCGCTCGTGTGCCCGGCCGAAGCCCAGCGGATCGACACCAGCCTCCTGACGCTCCCGCAGGTGGTCGACGAGCTCGAACGTCGCGTTCGTGCGCGCGTCCCGGCCGGGCTGCTCGCCTCCCCGTGCGCGGCCGTCCGAGCATGACCGCGCTCTTCGACGCCGCGCGCCGCGCACCCGGCCGCGGGAACGTCAGTGTCGCCTGGTACACGGCATGCGCGTCCTCGCTGCTCGCGGCATTCCGCGTCGCGTACCGGCTGCGTGCAACCGGACGCGAGCGCCTGCCGCGGGAAGGCGGGATCCTCGTCGTCAGCAACCACCAGAGCTACCTCGACCCGCCCGTGTGCGGCAGCGTCACGATCGACCGCCCGTACACGATCATCGCGCGGGAGAGCCTGTTCCGCTTCGCGCCGTTTGCGGCGCTCATCCGGAGCTTCGGCGCGGTGCCGATCGAGCGCGGCTCGGGCGACATGGGCGCGCTGCGCACGGCGCTCAAGCACCTGGCCGCGGGGCGGTGCGTCTTCATGTTCCCCGAGGGCACCCGCAACGAGGACGGCCGCACGAAGGCGTTCAGGCCCGGCGTCGCGCTGCTGGCGCGCAAGGCCGACGTGCCGATCGTGCCGATGGCGATCGAGGGCGCGACCGACGTCTGGCCGAAGGGCGCACGGCTTCCCGCACCCACGGGCTGGCTCGAGGTCGAGGTCGGCGAGCCGATCCCGCCCGAGACGGTGCGGGCGTGGGCGCGCGAGGGAAGCGACGTACTCCTGGAGAACCTGCGGCGCAGGATCGAGGAACTTCGCATGAACTGCCGCGCGCGCCTTCGCGCCCGAAGCGGCGGACGCTTTCCGCCTCCCGGGCCTGCCGATCGCCCGTACTGGGAGGACCCTGCGTGACCACCGAGCCGCGCGGCGAACACGGCCACGGCCAGCCCGTGACCCCGCGAGCCGCCGCGACGTGGGTGGCGCGACGGCTCCGCGACGCGGGCTTCCGTGCGCTCTTTGCGGGCGGATGCGTGCGCGACGCGCTGCTCGGCCTCGAGCCCGCCGACCACGACGTCGCCACCGACGCGACGCCCGATGCCGTGCGCCGGGTGTTCCCGCGCGCGATCGGCGTCGGCGAGGCGTTCGGCGTGATGCTGGTGCGCCATGGGGGACGCACGGTCGAAGTGGCCACGTTCCGTGCCGATGGCAGTTATGCCGACGGTCGACGGCCCGATGCGGTGCGATTCTCCGACGACCGCGAGGACGCGCTGCGCCGCGACTTCACGGTGAACGGCCTCTTCGAGGACCCGGAGTCCGGCGAGATCATCGACCATGTCGGCGGCCGCGCCGACCTCGCGGCGGGCATCCTTCGCGCGATCGGCGACCCGGACGCGCGGCTTGCCGAGGACCGGCTCCGCGCGCTGCGTGCGGTGCGATTCGCCGCGCGATTCGCGCTGGCCGTCGAACCCGCCACCGAGGCCGCCGTGCGCCGCGTGGCGCATGACCTTCGCGCCGTGAGCCGGGAGCGCATCGGCAACGAGCTGCGTCGGATGCTCGCGCACCCGACGCGCGCCCGCGCGGTGGAGCTCGTCGAGGGGCTCGGACTCGCGCCCGCTGTGCTCCTGGAGCCCGCATGCGCCGTCGATCTCGCGCGCGTCGCGGCGCTCCCGCCCGGCGCGCCCTTTGAGGAGGCGCTCGCCGCCTGGATGCTCGGCCGCCCGCACGACGGACGCACGGCGCCGTCGAGTGCTGGCGACATCCCGCACGCCGACGACGCGCGGGCGCGCTGCCTCGCCTGGCGCGAGGCGCTCGTCCTCTCGAACGACGAGACCGAGGCGCTCGTCGCCGTGCTCGGCATGCGCGCGCGCATCGTCGAGCGGTGGGCATCAGCGGACCGTGCGCTCCGCAAGCGCATGGCGTCCGCCCCCGGGTTCGGCGGCGCATGCGCATTGCTCGCCGCCGAGGGGCAGGGCATCGCCGACCGCGTGGCGTCAGACCTGCCCCCGCTGTGCGCGGAGGGCTTGCGGCCCGCGCCGCTCGTCACGGGGGATGACCTGGTGGCGCTCGGGCTGTCCCCGGGCCCCCGGTTCAAGACCGTCCTCGACGCGGTCTACGACCTGCAGCTCAACGGCGCGCTGGCGGGACGGGTCGAGGCCCTCGAGGCGGCGAAGTCCCTCGGGACGCCCTGAACCGGCGCAAGCCCGCCCGGGCCGGGACGTTCTGCGTTCGGCGGGACGCCCCGTCCCGCTAGACTTCGAGGTCCCATGGCCATGCTCCACCTCATCGCCGCCGCATCGGTCGCCCTTGCGCTCGCCGTCCGACAGGACGAGCCCTCGGAGCCCCCGGCCACCGACCCGCCGGCCGAGGCGCCCGCATCCGAGCCTGCACAGGATCCCGCGGGCGCTCCTGGGGGCTCGGACCTGAAGAGCGTCGAGGTGCCAGTGCCCGCCGAGAAGGAGGCGCCCGCCAAGCCGTTCACGCTCGGCCGGACCGCGGACAACCGCCCGGGCAAGAGCCCGTACGCCGTCGACACGCAGCTTTCCGCGCCGCCGCGCGTCTACGAGATCCCGCTCGTCGGCCAGATGGGCACCGACATCCACGGCGAGATCAACGGCAAGCCGGGTATCTACGACAAGGTCATCGAGGACGTCCGCAAGCAGAAGCCCGACATCATCCTGTTCCGCATCAAGTCCCGCGACGGCCGCTCGCTCGACAAGTACATGGATGCCGTCAAGGAGCAGATGAAGGACGACAAGATCGATCCTCGCCGGCTCGCGAGCGGCCTCACCGAGTACCGCGACCTGGCGCTCGAACTCCATACGGAGATCGCCGAGTACCCCGCCGTCATGTACGTCGAGGACGCGCGCGGCATCGCCAGCCTCTTCGCGCTGGCGTGGCCCTACATGTTCATGTCCCCCGAGGCCAACATCACCGGGCTCGACATCGTCGCCTCGCTCGGCGGCGGAAACGACGCCGACATCCGCGCGAAGATGTTCAGCGCGTGGACGGGCATCGCCCAGGGCGTGCTTGAGCTCGGCGGGCACCCGATCCCGCTCACCGAGGCGCTGGTCCGCCCCGACCGCAAGCTCAGCTGCAGCATCGACGGCCGGGCCACCACGTGGCGCGCCGACACGAACGGCGACTGGTACGTCGTCGACCCCACCGACGAGGTGTCCGCGCGCTTCACGTCGAAGGTCGCCGAGGAAACCGGCCTGACCGACGGCATCGCGCAGGACATGGACGACCTGATGTACATGCTCGGCTATCCCGAGTACGTCAAGGTCGACACAGGCAAGAAGATCTTCGACGACTACACGGCCGCATGGCGCAAGCGGTTTGCCGAGACCCAGAAGCTGGTCGAGGAGTACCAGCAGCCCGTCGACGACCCCGTCAAGGACCTGCCGAAGCGCAAGGCCGCGATGGAGAAGGTCCGCGCGATCTGCAAGCAGTACCCGCCGCTGGCGCGGATGTGGGAATGGCGCGCGGGCCTGACCGACGCGCAGATGCAGCTCCTGATCGAGAACCTCACCGAGCAGATCAAGCAGATCCAGAAGGAACGCCGCGGGAACTCGGGCGGCGGGACCGGCGGCGGAGGCGGCGGACGCCTCGGCGGCGGCGGCGGCACCGGCCCGGGCCGCGGGTGACGCGCAGCGCACCGACGGTCGATTCCACGTCAACACGCACCTCCTGATCCCCACCCATCCATGATCGCCACGACGCTCCTCGCCGTCTCGCTCGCGCTCGCCCCGGCCCTTGCCCCGCTGCCCCAGTCGGGCAAGGCGGGCCAGCAGCAGGTCAAGCTCGCCTCCGGCTCGTGGTGGGGCTCGGTCGGCGACCGCGTCGAGATCGCCGTGAAGGAGCAGCTGGCGACGCGCACCGTGACGGCGACGGTCACAAAGATCGACCTCGACAAGGGCATCCTCACGGTCGAGACCGAGGTGAACGGGAAGAAGGTGGCTCGCCCGATGTTCCTCTCGAGCATCGTGTCGATCAAGACGCTCGGCGCAGCGCCGGCCGCGTCCGGCGCCGCGGGTTCCCCGGCGGCGGGCACTGCACCGACGTCCGGGAAGGCGGGTGCTCCCACCGCGGCGCCCGGTGCGCAGAAGCCCTCCGGCAAGACCGACAAGGAGGGGTATCCCCTCGACGAGAACGGCTTCCGCATTGCTCCCAAGAAGGGCGTCTTCGTGCTCCCGTGGAAGGGCGGCGTCGGCCAGACCGCGCGCAACGAGGAGATGGACCTCGTCGCCGCCGAGGCTGACAAGTGGGGCCCTGGCCAGATCATCGTCCTCGACATCGACAGCCCCGGCGGCCTCGTCACCGAGATCTTCGAGATCAGCAAGTCGCTCGGCGAGATCCGCAAGCGCCACCGCGTGGTCGCGTGGGTGCGCGAAGCCATCTCGGCCGCCGCCTGCACCTCGATGCACTGCGACGAGATCTACTTCCGCACGGTCGGTGCGCTCGGCGCGTCGACCATGATCGCGGGCGCCAACACCGTCTACGGCCCGCAGCTTGACGCCTTCAAGAACGAGATCGGGGCGGTGATCGAGCAGAACGGCCGACCCCGCATGGTGTTCGAGGCGATGGTGCTCGCGAAGGCGATCCTCACCTACACCAAGGACCCCGTGACCGGGAAGGTGACGTGGCACGACAAGATCACCGGCGAACCCGGGGAGGTGGTCCTCTCCGACGCGAAGGACAACCTGGTCTTCAAGGCGAGCAACGCGCTCGACTCGGGATTCAGCAAGGGCACCGCGGACACCGAGGAAGAGCTCGGCAAGCTGCTCGGCCTGCCGGAGTGGTACGAGGTCAGCGACTACGGGCGCAAGATCGCGGCGGCCTTCCAGAAGCTCTTCGATGACTGCGAGAAGGACGTCGACTACCAGATCGGCCGCGCGAACATCCCGGCGGCGACCCCCGTCGAGCAGGCCGCGAAGGAGATCCAGATCCTCGAGAAGTTGATCTCGTGGTGCAAGCGCTGCCCGCCGTGCGCGATGGGCAAGGGGCTCGACCAGGAGCGCCTGGAGCAGCAGCTCAAGGAGCTGCGCAAGCGCCTCGCGGACATGCGTCGTCAGCAGAACTGAGTTCGGGCCGCGCCGACGGGCGCGGCGCTCATCACCCCACCTCGCGCCGCTGGAACAGCGCCGTCGCCACGCACAGGCTGGCGACGATGAGCGCGATCCCGTAGGCGACGCCCGGCAGCAGGTAATCGAGCGGCACGTCGCGCTTCTGCTGCACCGCGTCGGAGAGCCAGAACACCTGGAAGTTCGGGATCACCGCGTACAGGGCCTTGAGGGCCCAGTGCTGCGCCACGCTCGCGTCGGAGCCCGCCGAGGCTCCGTCCGCCGCCATGCGTTCGAGCATCGCGCCAGTCGCCGCCACGCGCCGGCCGACGAGCCAGTCGCTCATCAGGCCGAGCACGAAGGCCCCGAACGTGACGCCGAGCGTCACCACCTGCCCGAATCGCGTCGAGATCGCCACCGCGATGCCGGAGAGGACCGCGAGCCCGAGCCACATCATCGCGACCGCAACCCACAGGCCGCCCTCGAACTGGCGGGCGGGTGACACGGGGGTCCAGTCCTTCTCGAACAGCAGGCACACGAGGTACGCGAGCGCCAGCAGCGGCACGCCGAGCCCCACGGTGGTCGCCGGGAAGCTCCACCCGTACATGAAGTTCGCCCACGCAGCCCCGCCGACCGCCGCGAGCATCGCGAGGATGCCGATGGTCAGCACCGGGCGGTGGTAGGGCGTGGTCGCGGTCTGCATGGTCCCGTGCATCTCGACCAGCATGAGGACGAGCGCAAGGAAGGCCGTGCACGCGGTGAGGGCCGCCGTCACGCCGAGGTACTTCCCCCACACGAACGCGGGCCGCCCGACGGGCTTCGAGATCACCGTCAGCGCCGTCCGGTTCTCGACCTCCCGGCTCAGCGCGTTGGTGGCCAGGAACGCCGCCAGCAGCGTTCCGCAGACGAAGACGGTGGAGAGCGCGATGTCGACGAACATCCGCTGGTCGTCCATGAGCGTGAACCCCGAGAGCGGGATGCTCAGCACCACGAGCAGCGTGCCCGCCACCAGCACGGCGAGCACCACCGGCTGGCGGAGGCACTCGACGGCGGTGTTGCGGGCGATGGCCCAGAGGTGGACGATCGATTCCATGGCGTTCTCCCTGAGGCCGCGACGGCGCCTCGGGACCGGGAATACACTACCCTGCCTGCAGCGACGCGGAGGGCGTTCCCGCCGCGCATGCACGCCGACGGATGCCTGTCCCCCAGACCATGCGAACTGACCAGTATGCGCACCAGCAGGCCACCCGCGTGTCCGGGCTCGGCCTGATCCTGCTGCTCGCGCTCGGACTCGTGCTGCTGGTCTTCGGCCGCGGCTCGGGCAGCACCGCGCTCGTCCACGCCTCGGTGGTGCCGCTCATCGGCGTCATCGCGTGGGCGGTGCTTGCGGTCGTGTTCCACCAGCACCGTCTGGCCGCCCTCGAGGCCCTCGAGGCGGCCGAGCTCCGCGGGGCCCGGGGAGACGCCTCGGTCTTCGACTCCGAGCGTGCCGACGACTCGATGGTGGCCACGCGACGGCTCCAGTGGATGCACCGCATCCTGCTGCCGGTGGCCAGCCTCGCGATCGCCGCCGCGTTCGGCACGGCCGGCGCCTGGAGCGTCGGGTACGTGGCCAGTCTGTCCGCCGACGTGCGCCCGGGCGAGCCGGTGCCGGCCCCGTTCTCGGTCGGCGCGGCCACCGGCTGGCAACTGGCCGTGTGCGTGGGCCTGGCGCTGGTGACGTTCATCTTCTCGCGCTTCGTCGCGGGCATGGCCAAGCAGCCAGCATGGCAGAACCTCCGCGGCGGCGCATGCGTCACGGTGGGGGCGTCGCTCGCGCTCGCGGCCGTGGCGGTGGGCCTGGTCGCCGATGCGTTCGGCCAGGCGAAGTTCCTCGAGCGCACGGTGGCCGCCATCGGCATCGGCGAGATCGCGATCGCCGGCGAGATCGTCCTCAACTTCGTGCTTTCGCTCTACCGGCCGCGCCGGCCGGGCGACTTCGCGCGGGCGGCGTTCGACTCGCGCGTCCTCAGCCTGGTCGCGGCGCCGGATTCGATCGTCCGTTCGATCAACGAGGCGGTCAACTACCAGTTCGGCTTCGACATCGCGTCGAGCTGGGGATACCAGCTGCTCATTCGCAGCACCGCGTGGCTGCTGGCGCTCGGCGCGACGGTGCTGGTCCTGCTCTCGTGCATCGTGGTCGTGCCTCCGGGCCAGCAGGCGGTGCGGCTGCGCGGAGGCGCCATCGTCGGCGACGTCTACGAAGGCACCGTGATGCTGAAGTGGCCGTGGCCCATCGAGACCGCATCGGTGCACGAGGTCGCGCGCATCCGTTCCGTGACGCTGGGGCCGAAGCCGCTGAAGGTCGGGCGGGTCAATGCGTGGGGCGAGGAGGCCAAGGTCGACCCCGACCGCTTCCCGTTCCTGGTGGCCGCGCCCGAGCTCTCGGAGAAGGTGCGCGGGGACGTGTCGGCCGCGGGCGGCGATGACGCGGCGGCGCGCGGCGTGGCCGAGCGGTTCGCGCTCGTCGACGCCGACGTGGTGCTGAGCTACCGCATCGCGCAGGGCGGGCTCCTGGACTGGCTCGCGTTCGCCTCGGACGCCCGGTTCCGCCGCTCCGGCGCGGACGTGCGCGAGCGGCTGCTCCGCGACATCGCGCTGCGCGAGGTCACGCGCCACCTTGCCACGCAACCGATGGACGCGGTGCTTTCCCCCCGCGGCGACTCGTTGGTGCGCGCGCTCCGCGAACGGATCCAGCAGGCGCTCGACGCGGCGAAGTCAGGCGTCGAGGTGGTCGCCGTCCAGGTGCCGGCGCTGAGGCCGCCGGCGGGCGAGGGGACGGGAATGTTCGAGGAGATCGCGATCGACACGCAGAACGCGCGCAAGGTGCGCGAGGAGGCCGACCGCATGGTGCGGGCCTCGATGGCCGCGCTCGCCGGCAGTCCCGAGCGCGCGGCGGAGCTCGTCGCGGCGATCGGCGCGCTCGACGCCGCGGAGCGCGAGCACGGCGACGCGTCCCCGCAGGCCCGCGACGCCCGTGCGGAGGCGGAGCGGCTCCTGATGGCCAGCCGGGGCGCGGCGACCAACGTCGTCGCCTCCGCGCGCGCGAAGCGATGGGGCATCGTGATGGGCGCGGCGGGCGATGCGGCCGAGGTGCTCGGCCAGGCACCCTCGTACCGCGCCGCCCCGGAGCTGTACAAGCAGTTGAAGACCATGCAGGTGCTCGGGCGCGCGCTCACCGGCGTGCGCGTCAAGTACGTACTCGGCCCCGAGGTCGCGCGCCGCGCCGACCTCGACGTCACCATGAAGCAGGCGGAGTCGGGCCTCAACCTGGCCGACTACCTCGACAAGAAGGAGCCCGCCGCGGGCGGGAACGGAAACCAATGAACCGCACCATCGGCTTCGTCGTGGGGACGCTCATCGTCCTCGTGCTGGTGCTCTACAACACCACGTACACCGTCAACTTCCACGAGGTGGCCGTCGTCACGCGCTTCGGGAAGCCCGCGGGCGTGGAGACCCGCCCGGGACTGCACCTGAAGGCCCCGTTCTTCATCGACCAGGTCACGCGCATCGACACGCGCCAGCAGCTCATCGAGAGCCCGCTCGAGACCGTGCTCACGCGCGACGGCCAGCAGGTGATGGTGCAGGCCTACATGACCTGGCGCGTCGACTCCGACGCCGACGCGACGCTGCGGTTCTTCACCAGCTACGGCACCGTCGACGGCGCCGCGAAGGACCTCGAGACGCAGCTCCAGGGCGCGCTGCGCGCCATCGGCGGCTACGCGTTCGCCGACCTCGTGGGCCAGTCGGGCAAGATCGCCGAGGCCGAGGCGTCGATCCTCGAGGACCTGCGGCGCACGCGCCTCGCGGGAACCATGCCGGTGGCGGTCGGCATCTCGCAGGTGGTGCTGCCGAGCAAGACGAGCGTCGCCGTGCTGCGCCGGATGGCCGCCGTGCAGGAGACGCTCGCGAACCTCGAGGAGGCCAAGGGCGCCAGCGCCGCAGAGGCGCTCCGCAGCCAGGCGAAGAGCCAGGCCGACATCATCATGAACTTCGCGGACCAGTGGGCCGCGCGCATCGAGGCGAAGGGCAACGAGGAAGCGACGCGCTACTACCAGGAGATGAAGGGCGAGGCCGACCTCGCGATCTTCCTCGCGTGGCTCGACACGCTCAAGATGTCGCTCTCGCAGAGCACCACCTACATCACCGACACCACGCGCGCGCCGTTCCACCTGATCGACCTTGACGCGCCGGTCGATGCCAAG
Source organism: Planctomycetaceae bacterium (assembly GCA_947492385.1). Taxonomy (GTDB): domain Bacteria; phylum Planctomycetota; class Phycisphaerae; order Phycisphaerales; family SM1A02; genus UBA966. The sequence goes on from CANLMX010000039.1 coordinate 14,880, forward strand.
GGCATCCCGCAGCCGGGCGGACGTGCGCCCGCGAAGAAGTGAACCCACACCGGAGCGAGCCATGAGCGAACAGCCCGGACAGCTCCCGCCCGACGACCAGGCCGAGGCCCCCGAAGCCCCGCGCCGCGAGGCGAGCGCGCGCTTCGAGGTCGCCGCGACCGCAGGTGCCGAAGCCGCCATGCGGCAGGCGATGGATCCCGCGAACCAATCGCTCGGCGAGGCGCTGCGGCTCAGCTACCGCGTGCTCCAGGGCGCGATCGTGGTGCTCGTCGCGGTCTTCCTGCTGAGCGGGTTCCAGCAGGTCCAGGAGGGCCAGACCGGGGTCAAGGCCGTGTTCGGGCGCATCCAGGGCGAGCCGGGCGCGGAGGCGGTGTCGCCCGGGCTGCAGCCGTTCTGGCCGTACCCCGTGGGCGAGATCATCCGCATCCCGCAGAAGGACGCGGTGCAGCTGAATCGCGAGTTCTGGCCCCGGTTCAAGGACGGCGTGGGCACGCTCGAACAGGCCACCGCGGCCGCGCTTGCGGACGACCCGATCCGTCCCGGTGAGGATGGCTCGCTCGTCACCGCCGACGGCGACCTCGTGCATGTCCGGATCTCGGCCGAATTCACGGTCGAGGACGTGGTGCGCACGCTCGGCGAGTTCCCGCCCGAGGCACTGCGCGAGGTGGTGCGTCGCGCGTTGCAGCGGGGCATGGTGCAGACGGCCGCCGAGTTCACGCTGCAGGAACTGCTCGAGTCGCGCGAGGCCCCCGAGGCCACCCTGCGCGCCAAGGCGCAGGCGCAGCTCGACGCGATGAAGTCCGGCATCCGCCTCGGCGCGGTGACGCTCCCGGAGAAGATCGCGCCGCTGGCGATCCGGAACGCCTTCAGCCGCGTGCAGGAGTCGCGCGAGAACGCGAAGCTCTCGCTCGAACGCGCACAGCAGGACGCCAACGCGACGCTCGTCGGCATGGCCGGTCCCGAATGGCAGCAGGTGCTCGACCTGGTGCAGCGGTACGAGATCGAGCTCACCCGCGGGGATCTCGCCGCGGCCGACGCGGTCATGTCCGAGCTCGGCGCCCGCTTCGAGGGCAGCGCGAGCGTGGGCCAGACCGCCGCGATCATCGCACGCGCGCAGGCGTACCGCGCCGGCGTCCGTGCCACGCTGGGCAAGCAGCTCGGCCGGGTCGCCGGCCTGGCGCCCAGCTTCCGCGAGAACCCAGGACAGCTCGTGCGCAAGCTGTGGCTCGACGCGCTGCGCGACGTGATGTCGTCGAAGACCGCCGAGGTCGTCGCCGCCCCGAATTCGGGCGGCCCGGTCCGCATCGGCATCGAGAGCTCGCCCGAGGTGATGCAGGCCCGACGCCAGTCCGAGGTCGAGCGCCGCCGGGCCGAGTCGATGTCGGGCGGCTCGCCCGACGCATTCCAGCTCGGCAGCCGCCAGATCATGATCGACGCCCCCGGCCGCCGGCTCGACCGAAGCGCCGAGAAGGGGTTCGGCCGCGAGTGACGGCCGAGGAGCGCCATGCCACCTGACGCCGAGCACGAGCTGGTGGTCGAGGCCGACGGCCTCACCAAGGTCTTCTCCGACTTCTGGATGCGCCGCAAGGCGGTCGCGGTCGACGGCATCTCGTTCGGCATCCGCCGCGACGAGATCTTCGGCCTGCTCGGCCCCAACGGCAGCGGAAAGAGCACCACGATCAAGATGATCCTGGGGCTGCTGCACCGATCGAAGGGCCGGCTCACGGTGTTCGGGAAGGATCCCTCCGACGTCGACGTCAAGCGACGCATCGGCTACCTGCCGGAGGAGTCCTACCTCTTCCGGTTCCCGGCGCCCACCGAGACGCTCGACTTCTACGGACGGCTGTTCGGCCTGGCGCACGCCGTGCGCCGCCGTCGCACCGAGGAGCTGCTCGCCATGGTGGGCCTCACGCACGTCGCGCACCGCCAGGTCGGCGAGTTCTCGAAGGGGATGGCGCGGCGACTCGGCATCGCGCAGGCGCTCATCAACGACCCGGACCTCCTGATCCTGGACGAGCCGACCTCGGGCCTCGACCCCCTCGGGTCGCGGCAGGTGAAGGACCTCCTGCTCGAGCTCGGCCGCCGCGGCAAGACCATCCTCCTCTCGAGCCACCAGCTCGATGACGTGCAGGATGTCTGCGACCGCATGGTGATCCTCTACGGCGGTCGCATCCGCAGCGAAGGGACCGTCGACCAGCTGCTCGAGGACTCGGGACGCACCGTGATCACGGTGCCGCGGCTTGACGCCGCGTCCACGGCGCGCGTCGAGCGCTTCCTGCGCGACGAGGCGCACGTGCCGGTCGAGCGCATCGCGGCGCCGAGGCAGCGCCTCGAGGACCTCTTCGTGAAGATCGTCGAGGACGCCCGCAAGGAGCGTGCGGAGACGAGCGGTGCCCAGGCCGGCGGTCCCACCGCCGCGTTCCTCCGCGGCGAGGAGTCCGATGGCGAGCGGCTGATCGGCGACCTCGTCGCCGCCCCGGACGCTCCGGCTCCCGCGTCGGCCAAGGCCGAACCGCGTCCGGCGCCCGCGACCGTCGGTCCGGCGCGCGACGTGCTGCGCGAGCTGACCGAGGTTTCCGCGACGCCCGCGCCTGCGGCGCCTGCGCCGGCCGCCGCGCCGAAGCCCGCGCCCGCGGCGCCCGCGCCGACCGCCACGCCGACGCCCACGCCTGCGCCGACGGCACCGCCTGCGACGCCCGCGCCGGCGTCGCGCCCCGCGCAAAAGTCCGCGACCGATGTCGACCGTTCCGTGATCGATGACCTCCTGGGCGGGGGCGGCGGGTCGTGATCGAGCTGCTCCGGCGGGTCCACCGCTGGGCGGAAGACCGCATGCGCCCGCGCACGGCGCGCGCGGCGGCCGCCATCGTTGCGCTCGCGGCGTGTGCGGCGATCGCATGGCCCGCGTTCGGCGTCGCCAACGACCTCGCCTCGCAGCAGGCCGGCATCCGTGCCGCGCTGGGGCGCTGCTCGGCCGCCGAGCGCGACCCGGCGGCGATGCAGCTCATCTCGCAGGCCACCGTGTCAGCGAACGGGCGCACGTACGGCGGGCCCCGCGCGCTTGCGCGTCCCCTCGACCTCTTCGAGGACGACGGCTCGATGTCCGAGGACACCAAGGCAGAGCTCGCGTGGCGCCTGGTGGCCGACCAGGTGCCTGCCTGGCTGCCGTCCGTGCTGGCGCGATCGCCATCCACGGTGCTGGTGCTCGCCGCCTCCGCCGCCGGTGCGCTTGCGCTCGCCGCGTGGCTTGGCCTCATGCTGCAGGTGCTCGAGCTGGGCGTCCCCGTCGTGGGCGCGGCGCTCGCGCTCTGGGCGGCGGGCTGGCAGGTCGGTGCGCAGTGGGTGGCCGCCGCCGCGGCGTCGCTGCTCCTCTTCGCGTTCCTCTGGCGCGCGGCGCGTGCGGCGCTCTTCGGGCGCGGCGGACCCATTGCGGTCGCTTCGAACACCGCGCTCGAGGGCGTCCGGAGCCTCGCGGCGCCCGGATTCGCGCTCCCGATCGCGATGGTGCTTCCGATGCTGGCGCTCTCGCGCGGTCCGCAGGACCCGCTCTTCCAGGCGATCCCCGGGTTCCTCGACTGGGGCCACACGGCGACCTTCGCGTTCGCGGCGGTCTTCGTCCTCTTCTTCGGCTGCGCCAGCACCGCGGGCGAGATGCGCGACCGCCAGGTGTGGTCGGTGGTCACCAAGCCGGTGTCGGCGGCGTCGTGGATGCTCGGCAAGTGGCTCGGCACGCTCGCGCTGGGTTCGGCCGTGGCACTCGGCGGCATGCTGCTGATCGCCACCGGGACCGTCTACCTGGCGTCGCAGCGGCCCGTCGACGAGCAGGACGCGCGCGACGTGCGCACCGCGGTGCTGGTCGCACGCACCGGCACGCGGCCCGAGTATGAGGTGATCCCCGCGCCCCGGCTCGCCGAGATCGTCAACGAGACCATCGAGCGCGACGCGGTGCTCAAGGCCGACATCGCCAACGGCACCGTGGACGAGGCCGCGCAGCGCCGTGCCATCGCGGAAGCCAGCCAGAAGGAGTTCCTCGAGGGCCAGCGGCGCATCGGACCGGGCGACAGCCGTGAATTCACGTTCCGCGGCCTGCAGGATGCGGTGCGCGCCGGGCTTCCGGTGGCGCTCCGCTTCAAGCTGCATGGCGGCGGGGACGACGAGCACGAGCGGTTCACGACGATGTTCCAGTGGACCAGCGGCGAGGGGTCCGGGATGTGGGAGACGCGCGAATGGGTTCCGGGTGACGCCTACTCGCTGCGCGTCGAGCCCCGCTTCGTCGGCCCCGACGGCACGCTGCGCGTGCGCCTCTGGAACCTGCGCATGGAGGAGGGCGCCAAGGAACCGGTCGCCAACACCATCACCGTGTTCGTGCAGCCCGACTCGCTCGAGGTCATGGTCACCGAGTCCACCTTCGCGGGCAACCTCGCGCGCGCCCTGGTCGTCGACGTGGCGAAGCTCGCGTTCCTCGCGGCGCTCGCGACGGTGGCGGGCTCGTTCCTCAGCTTCCCGATCGCGGTGCTCCTCGCGTTCGGCGTCTTCTCGATGGCGTCGCTCACGCCGTTCCTGGCGACGTCGATCGACAACTGGTACATCGACCCGAAGACGGGCGCCGTCGCCGCCGCCGCGCAGCGTGCCGTGCTGGCGGTGGCCTCTTCGATCGAGTGGGCGCTGGGCGGCTTCGCCGCGCAGAGCCCCAGCGACGCGCTCGCGCAGGGCCGCGTCATCCGCGGCATCACGATGTTCCAGGCGGTGGGCGGCATCGGGCTTGCGTGGACGGCGGGGACGCTCCTCTTCGGGTGGGCCGTGATGCGGCGGAAGGAGGTGGCCGTCTACAGCGGCCAGTCCTGACGCATGCGCAGCCGGACCATCCAGTTCCTGTCGGTGGCCGTCGCCGTCGCGTCGGTGGCGGGCGCCGGCGCGCTGCTTCCGCGCATCCTCGCCGCCAGCGACCGTGCGCAGCTTCGCTACACCAACGTCTCCGTCGAGGGAGCGCCGCCGATCGTCGCGGTCGGCGCCGCGGTCGGCGCGCTGCGCGGCCTGGTCGTCGACTACCTGTGGATCCGCCTGCAGCAGATGCGTCAGGACGGCCAGTACTACGACGCGCGGCGGCTGGCCGACATGATCACGAAGCTGCAGCCGCGCTTCGGCGAGGTGTGGGCGTTCCACGGGCACAACCTGGCCTACAACCTCTCGGTGGCGATGAAGACGCCCGAAGAGCGCTGGCGCCTGGTGAACGCCGGCATCGACCTCGTGCGTGGGCAGGGCATCCGCTACAACCCCAACGACCTGATCCTCTTCAAGGAACTCGGCTGGTGGTTCGCCCACAAGATCGACGGGCTCAGCGACGACGCGCACTTCTACTACAAGCGCGAGCTCGCGAAGGAATGGCACCTGGTCCTCGGCGAGCCCCCGGCCGAGCAGGAGGACCGCGCCACGTGGCTCGAGCGGATCGCCGACGCCCCCGACACGTGGGAAGAGCTCGTGGCGAAGGACCCGGGCGTCGCGCAGCTGGTCGACGCGCTGCGCGAGCGTCTGCGCCAGGTCTCGCCCGACCTCAAGCTGCAGCTCGACCGCGACCTCCTGATGGCGCTCGGCCGGTGGAACTCCATCCGCGTCGGGCCTGGCTACGCGAAGATCTTCGGGTTCCACGAGCAGTTCCGCCGGCGCGATCCCGTCTACGCGGCGATCGACGACGTGTTCTCCGACCAGTCGCGGCGCAAGTCGATCGCGGCGTTGGTCGAGTGGCTCCGCAAGCGCGTGCTGCTTGACGTCTACAATATGGATCCGCGCGTCATGGCGCGCTACACGCGCGAGTTCGGGCCCTTCGACTGGCGCCACCCGCAGTCGCACGCCTTCTACTGGACGAAGCTCGGCGGCGAGGTCGGGGCGGGGCGGTACGAGAACGACGAGGACATCTACAAGGTCCTCAACGACGACCGCACCTCGATCCAGG
>CANLMX010000040.1 GCA_947492385.1 Planctomycetaceae bacterium
ACGTTCGGCAAGTCGTTCGCGGCCGACAACTCGATGCCCGTGCAGACGGACGTCCTCAGCGTCCGCGGCACCGCCGAGCAGCTCGGGATGATCGGCGAGCGCGCGCTCTTCGTGGCGCTGCCGGCCGAGGCCGACCAGGACGTGGTGGTCGAGCGCGCGCAGGCGGCGCTCAGGGGGTAGGGCGGCCTCGGAGCGGCCGCTCGCACGCCACGCGCTCGCGCACGCGCTGCGCCAACGCCTCGGCGCCGTCGTCCGGGAGCGCGTCCGGTGCGATGCCCGCGACCTCGCGCCCGTCCCGGCCGCATGCCACCAGTCGGATCCGGCCCTGTCTCGAACGCAGTTCGATCGTGGCGATGTCCCTGGCCGGCACGTCCCGCGTGAACTCCTCGATCATCTCGCCCTTCGCTGTCAGGTGACGCTCGGTGACCCGGATGCCGTGCGGCCCGACGCACCAGTGGCAACCGATCATTGTGCGTCGGCGCAGGCGCCGCAGCAGCACCACCCACGTCAGGATGGCGGCCGGAAGCACGACGGCGCCCACGGCGGCGGCCGCGACCAGCGCTGGCGTGATCCCTTGGCGAGCGGTCACGGGCACGGCCCAGATGAACATCGCCCAGACGCCGATCGCAAGCATCGCGAAGGTGATCGGCAAGGCGAACGCGGTATTGAGCACGTTCGCTGGCTGCGGCCAAGGCGCGTACGCGTGCAGCGGCCCCTCGATCGCAAGGGGCGGTGGGGCGCCATCGCCGGCATCGGCCGGTGCAGGCTCGTTCATCGCTTCACCGGTCACGATTGACGCCCGCACGGCACGGGCCAGCCGATTCCCGGCCTCGAGCAGCGCAACGGTCCGATCGACGCCGGGCGGGCTGGGGTCGCTGTCGATGTCGACGAACACCGTCCTCGCCGACAGGTCGTTCCTGCGCCCGTCACGGCCGCGGGTCCAGACGTTGGCGGTCAGGGCCACCACCGGACGATCGCTGGCGTTCCACCGACGGCGCCGGTCGAACGGGCTGCCTGCCACGATCGAGTGGATGTCTGCGGCGTCATGCCGTTTCCAAGGCGGGACGGAGGTGTCGGTGCCGCTCGGCTCGCCTTCGAACACGATCAGCGCCCCGGGCGCGCAGATCCAGCGTCGGTCGAATGCTGCGGGGGCCCGGTCATCGCGCTCCGGGCGGGGCGTCCACTTGATCCACGTGCGCCAGAGGATGAAGCCCACGAGCGGCAGTGTCGCGACCTTCAGGAAGTCCCACGCCGTGACGCCGGCGGACCACTTCAACGCGAGGTCGGAGATTCCTTGGAGGCCCGTGATCAACAGGTAGCCCATCGGCGCCAAGGCCACGAGGACCTGGCGATTCCGGCGTGCGTGCGTCAGTGGCTGGGCGCCGGCCTCGATGCTGCTTCCGGCGACGAGCCGCGCACCCGCGGGGATCGCGTACGCGCATTCGGGGCAGGTCACATCAGCCGAGAAGGCGTCGAACCGACCCTTCGGCACGCCCGGAAGGCTGCCGAACGCGTAGTCGCACTGGGGGCACCGGTGCATGCGGGGCAGGGTAGCGGCAGGTACGTTGGGCCTGCCATGCCCGACGCATCGATCATTCCTGCCCGCATCGCCACGCCCGCGCTCCTCGTCATCGCGAACGTCTTCATGACCTACGCGTGGTACGGGCACCTGAAGGACGCGAAGGCCGCGCCGCTCTGGGCCGCGGTGCTGATGTCATGGGGCGTGGCGTTCCTCGAATACTGCGTGCAGGTGCCCGCCAACCGGATCGGCTTCGGCGAAGGCGGCTACTCGCTGCAGCAGCTCAAGGTGATGCAGGAGGTCATCACCATGGTGGTGTTCGCCGGCTTCGCCGCGTGGTACATGCGCGAGAAGCTGACGCTCGACTTCCTGTGGGCGGGCCTGTGCCTGGTGGGCGCGGCCTACTTCATGTTCCGCGGGATGCGGTAGATCCGGCCCGGGGTGACCAGGTCCCTACTTCCGCGCCGCGGCCCGCACCGGCTTCGCCGCCGCGAGCGCCTCTTGCGCGCGCCGCATCTCCTCGCTCGCGGCGAAGTCCTCGCCGAACCGCACCAGCCGCAGGCTGTTGGCGATGACGAAGACGTACGCCGCCGCCTGGTAGAAGGGGGTCACCCAGATGTCGATGCGGCCGGTGGCCGCGAGCGCCAGGCCGACCAGCGCAAGCAGCAGGCTCGCCGCGATGTTCACCGCGACGATGCCCTTCGCCTTGCGCGCGAGCTCCAGCAGGAACGGGATGCTCCGCAGGTCGTCGTTCATGAGTGCGACGCCCGCGCTGTTGGTCGCGATGTCGCTGCCCGAGAGGCCCATCGCCACGCCGACGTCGGCGCTCGCGAGGATCGGTCCGTCGTTGATGCCGTCGCCCACCACCAGCGTGCGGCTTCCCTTGCGAATGAGGTACTTGAGCTCCTCGTGCTTCTCCTCGGGAAGGCACTCGGCCTCGATCGCGTCGACGCCCACCGCCTGGCCGACGCGCTTGGCGACGCCCAGCCGGTCACCGGTGAAGATCACCACCTTGCGCACGCCCAGGCGGCGCAGCTCGGTCACGGTCTCGGCCGCGTTGCGGCGCAGCTTGTCCTCGAGCCCGACCGCGCCCAGGTAGCGGTCGCCCAGCATCACGTGCACGCCGCTCATGCCCTCGAGCTTCTCCTCGACCGACGCGACCTGCGACGCGGCGGCCGGGTTGAGCTCGGCGATCCACATGCCGCGGCCCGCGTGCACCGTGCCCGCGCCGACGTCCGCCTGCACGCCGCGCCCCGGCACCTCGCGGTAGCCGCTCGTCGCCGCCGGAGCGATCCGAGCGCGCTGCGCCGTCTCCATGATGCTGCGCGCAAGCGGATGGTTCGACGACTGCTCGGCGTCGGCCGCCGACTGCAGGAGCAGCGCGCCGTCCACGCCGTCGGCGGGCACCAGGCGGCTGACCGCGAACTTGCCGGTGGTCAGCGTGCCGGTCTTGTCCATCACCACGGTGTCGACCGAGCCCGCGGCCTCCAGCGTGCTGGTCTGCTTCACCATGATGCCCAGGCGCGCGGCCGCGGCGAACGCGGCCACCATCGCGGTGGGATAGGCGATCAGCAGCGCGCCCGGCGTGGTCACCACGAGCACCGTGATCGCGCGCACCGCGGCGGCGTCGCGGACGTTCGGGTCGTCGCTCTTGGAGGTGAAGAACCACACGAGGCCCGCCACCATCAGCACCACGGGGACGTAGTAGTTGGAGAGCTTCTCGATCAGCTCCTGCCGCGCGGTCTTCGATTTCTCGGCCTCGCGGATGAGGTTCTCGACCTTGCCGATCGTGGTCTGGCCGGCAACCGCGGTCACCGCGATGTCGATCTGCCCGGTGAGGTTCGCGGTGCCCGCATACACCTGCGTGCCGGGCTGCGCCTCGACGGGAACGCTCTCGCCGGTCAGCGAGGCCTGGTTGATGCTGGTGTTGCCGGTGCGGACGGTGCCGTCGACCGGAAGGTTCTCGCCGGGGCGCACGCGCACGGTCATGCCGACGCGCACCTGCGCGAGCGGCACCTGGCGCTCGGCGCCGCCTTCGCCGACCACGCGCGCCTCGTCGGGCGTCAGCTCGACGAGCTCGCGGATCGCACGCTGCGCGCCCCACGCGGTCCGGCTCAGCACCAGCTCGGCCAGCCACAGGAAGAACGCCAGGAATCCGGCCTGGAGGAAGAAGTTGTTCGCCATCGCCGCGAGCACCGCCAGGCTCGCGAGCGCATTCCCGCCGGGGCGGCCCTCGCGCATCTCGCGCAGCGCGCCCGCGAACAGCGGCGTCGCCACCACGATGGCACCGATCGCCGCGGGGATCTGGGTCACGTTCTCGGCGAACCCGAACGCCGCGCGCGCCAGCCAGCTCACCAAGAGCAGCATGCCGCCCGAGAGTGCGACCACGAGGCGTCGCTCAAGCTGGCTTCCGCCGGCGGCAAGGCCTTCGGCGGCCGGTGCGTTGCGGTGCTGCGCGGGGTCGTTCCCCGCGCCGGTGACGCTGGCGCTGGTCATGGCGCGGAATGGTACGCCGGGTGGGGGCGCGGGGTGCGCGGCCCCGCTCCTCAGCCCACGCGCTCGGCGCCGGCCTCGCGGCCCATCAGCCCGCGGATCGCGTCCTTCGGCGTCGTGCCCCGGAAGAGGATCGATTCGACCGCGGCGACGATGGGCATGTCGACGCCGTGCCGTGCGGCAAGCGCCAGCAGCGCCCGCGACGTCGCCACGCCCTCGACCACGCTGTCGGAGCGCGCGAGGTACGCGTCCAGCGGTTCGCCGCGCCCGATCGCCTCGCCGCACGAGCGGTTGCGTCCCTCGGGGCTGAAGCACGTCGTCGCGAGGTCGCCGACACCGGCGATCCCGAAGAAGGTCTCGGGCCGTGCGCCGAGCGCGACGCCCAACCGCACGATCTCGGCGAGGCCCCGCGCGAGCAGCGCGCTCTTGGCGTTCGAGCCCATGCCGAGCCCGTCGATCATTCCTGCGGCGAGCGCGACCACGTTCTTCGCGGCTCCGGCGATCTCGACGCCCGCGACGTCGCCGTTCGTGTAGATGCGCAGCCACGGCATCGAGAACGCGTGCTGCACCCGCTCGGCCAGCGCATGGTCCGCGGCGGCGCTCACCATCGTCGCGGGCAGCCGCCGCGCGAGTTCTGCGGCGATCGTCGGGCCGCTCAGCACCGCGACCGGGCGCGATGCGCCGGACGGACAGGGCACGGCCTGCGCGAGGATCTCGCTCGGGCGCAGCAGGGTTTCGTCCTCGATTCCCTTCGTGACGCTGACCACGGGCACGCCGGACGGCACGTGGCGCGCCGCGTCGCGCCACGCCGCGCGCACGAACTGGGTCGGGATCGCGTTGATGACCATCGTTGCGCCCGTGAGCGCGCGCTCGGCGTCAGGCTCGACGGCCACGGCTGCCGGAAGCTCGATGCCGGGCAGGCGCGTCGTCCGCCGGGTGCGGGCGAGTTCCTCGAGCGGCGCGGGGAACGGCCCCCACACGCATGCGGCCGTGCCGCGCCATGCAAGGATCGCGGCCATCACGACGCCCATCTGGCCGTCGCCGACGATCGTGACCCGCTCGATGGGCATCGCTTCGCTCATTCCTCGTCGAACCCCGAGTCAACGAGCCGCACCAGCGCTGCGACCGCCGCGCCCTCGTCCACGCCGTCGCACGCGATCTCGAGCTCGGTGCCGGCGGTGGCCGCGAGCAGCAGCATCTGCATGATGCTCTTGCCGTCGACTTCCTCGTCGCCGTCCGCACGGCGGACCGTGACTTCGCAGGCGTGCGCGTTCGCGAGTTCGACGAACGCCATCGCCGGCCGCGCGTGCAGCCCGAGCGAGTTGCGGATGACAGTGCGCGCGCGCGTCACGTGCGGGAGTCCTCCGGGCTCAGGATCCCTCGGAGGCGGAGTCGGCCTCCTCGAGCAGTCCCCACACGTCGGCCGGCGACTTCGCCTGGCGGAGGAAGCGGCGGAAGCGATCCTGTGTCAGGACGCCGAAGATGCACTCCATGGCGTCGATGTGCTCCTCGGGGCGCTCCTCGGGCGAGAGCAGCAGGAACACGACGTGCACGGGCTGGCGGTCGAGCGCCTGGAACTCCAGTCCCGCGGGCGCGATTCCCACGGCCGCGTGCACGCGCTGGACGTCGAGCGTCTTGACGTGGGGTGCGGCCACGCCGTGGCCGAACCCGGTGGAGCCCTTCTTCTCGCGCTTGATCACGGCCTTGGCGAGCTCGTCGACGAGCGACGCATCGACGGCGCCGGCCTTCGCGAGGGTGTCCACCAGTTCCTTGATCGCATCGTCGCGCTTGGTCGACTTCAGCGGTGCGACGATGGCCTTCTCGACGACGATGTCGCGGAGCTTCATGGAGGGTCCGGGGCGGGGGCCGCACGGGGGCGTCGGCCGGGGAAGGGCCCAGACGCAAGCGGCCGTCGGACGGGTCCGACGGCCGCACAGCGTACAGGTTGGCGGGCCGCCTCGTCAGGCGCGCCGGCGCAGGCCTTGCACGTGCTTCTTGGCTCCGCGGATGCGGTCCTTCCACTCGTGCAGCTGGCGAACCGCGCGGTCGGTGACGAGGTCGACGCACGCGTACAGGTTGCGGTGGTTGCAGTTGGCGACGAAGTCGCGGTGGCGTTCGACGTCGCTCATCACCTCCACGTGGAACCCGTTCGGGATCCGCTCGATCACGACCCGGATCTCCTGGAGGCGGTCGAAGAAGTGCGGGAGCTTGGCCATCTTCCGCTCGACGTACTCGCGGATGGGCTGCGTGAGGTCCATGTGCTTGGCGCTGATGGTCACGTGCATGATGCTCGACTCTCCGTTGTGCGTGAGGCCCGGTCAAGGGAACCCGCGCGGAATCCGGGCCGATCGATTCCGGCGGGCAGACGGCTGGCGTGGACGGCCGGGCGGGTGGGGGCGGACGCCTGGCCCTCCCAGCGGAGCGTGAACTCGATGCGTTCGTCGCCGCGGCGGACGACGATGGGGGCCTCGGGCACTCGCAGCGACGCGGAGGCCTCGGTCCACTCGCGCGAGGACCGGACCTCGGTGCCTGCCACGGACACGATGACGTCGCCCACGCGGAGCCCTGCGCGGTGGGCCGCCGACCCGCGCACGATCGCCGTGACGCGCACGCCGTCGGTGGCATCGGTGACCGTGACCCCCACCACGCGGTCGCCCTTGCCGACCTTCACGTCGACGGCGGGGCGGGCCTTGACCCAGGCGCGCCAGTCGCGCTCGACCTCGGCCACCGGCTTGCCGAGGGTCGCTTCGGCGGCGGACTGGCCGGTGCGGTCGTCCGCGAAGCCATCGACGTAGGCGCGGTACCAGCGGCGGAGCTTGCCTTGGTCGGCGAGGAACTCGAAGAACGAGCGGGCGACGGGGTAGAGGTCGTCGCTCGCGGCCATGAACTGCGACGGCTTCATCGCCATCATGGGTGCAATCACGGGGCCACTGCGCTGCGCGACCAGCCGACGCACGTCGTTGTGCCGCGCGGTCGGGAGGAAGACGATCTCGCCGGATTCCGAGAGCTCGTAGCGCTCGTAGAGCGCGGCGAGGCCCTCCTGGACCCACATGGCGTGCGGCTGGCCCGTGCGCTCCATGTGCCCGAAGTGCATCGCGTGCGTGAACTCGTGGCGCAGCACGGTGCCGATGTCGCCCGTGATGATCCGGCGGAGCGGGTGCTCGTACATGCCGGCCGTGCGCGGGTCGTTGTCGAACGTCCGGCGGATGTCCGCCGGCGTGGCGATGGCGATGAACACCTCGGCCTCGGGCATGCCGCCGAAGAGCGTGGCGGCCTGTTGGTCCGCCTGGCGCGCGAGCGTCGACGCCATGTCGGCGTGGCTGGTTTCGTCGAGGCACGTGGCGAAGACCAGCCGGTGTGCGGGGTCGTCGAGGTATCGGTAGACGTCGCCGGGGTGCGACTCGCGCCAGGCCTGCTGCTGGCGGCGCGCGCGGGTGTCGCCGCCGGGGGTCTCGGGCGTGCGGTCCGATCCGCGCCCTCGGCGCGGCGGCGGGGGCGGCGCGGTCGCGCCCTTGCGGCCGGGGCCGGCGGGCGTGCCTGCAGGGCGCTCCTTGATGCCCGGCGCGACGTCCTCGCCGGGGTCGACGTTCGGTGGCGCGGGCGCGTCCGGTTCGGGTTGGTCCGGGGGCGGCGGGGCGTCCGATGGTGCCGATCGCCGCGCCGGCGCCTGGCCGGCGAGCGCCATGACCGCAAGGAATGCGACCACCATGCGCATCGGAACCTCAGTGGAGAATACGCCCCGGCGGCCGCGCGGTTCGGAAAATCGGGAATGACGTTCCTGATCATCGTCCGACGACCGCGCGGAGGGCTTCCGGGTAGGCCGCGCACTCCTCGCGGAACACGCGGTCCGCAAGCGCCTGGGGGGTGTCCCCGGGCAGCACCGGGCACCGGCGCTGGACCACCGGCGCGCCATGGTCGTACTCGTCGTCCACCCAGTGGACGGTGCAGCCCGACTCCTGCCGCCCCGCCGCCAGGACCGCCTCGTGGACCCGCATCCCCCACATGCCGGCCCCCCCGAACTCCGGGAGCAGGGCGGGGTGGATGTTGAGCGCCCTTCCGCGCCACGCGTCCACCCGGAACCGTCGCAGGTATCCGCACAGGCACACCCACTCGACCCCGTGTGCCCGCAGCGCGGCGTCCACCCGGTCGTCGAAACTCGCGGCCGGCTCGGGGGCGACCACCACGACCGGGATGCCCCGTTCGCGGCAGCGCTCGGTCGCGCCCGCATCGGCGCGCGTCACGACGCAGACCACGACCTCCGCCGGCACCTCGCCGCGGGCGCACGCGTCCGCGAGGTTGGCGACCGTCCGTCCGCCGCCGGACGCCAGCGCGCCGACGCGCGCGCGCCGCGCAGGGGCGGCGCTTGCCTCGCGTGTCGCGCCCGCCTCGCCGGCCGCGCCGCTCAGTTGCACGCGCCGGTCTGCCACATGAGGAACGACCACTGGTCCACGCGCTCGTCGATGCGCTTGGCCAGCGGCTTGCCCGCGCCGTGCCCCGCGTCGCGGTCCACGTAGAGCAGGATCGGCTCCGCCGACATGTCGCTTGACGTGCACGCCTGGAGCATCGCCGCCATCTTGCGCGCATGCAGCGGGTGCACGCGAGAGTCGTTCTCGCCGGCGGTGAACATGACCGACGGGTACTTCGTCCCCTTCTTCGCATTGTGGTACGGCGAGTACGCGCTCAGCCACTTGAACGCGGCCGCGTCCTCGCTCGAGCCGTACTCCGGCACCCAGTAGCGCGCGAGCAGGAAGTTCTGGTACCGAAGCATGTCGCAGAGCGGCACCGCGCTGATGGCCGCCGACCACAGCTCGGGGCGCTGCGTCACTGCCACGGCGGTCAGCAGCCCGCCGTTGGAGCCGCCCATGACCGCCAGCCGTGCGCTGGACGTGTACTTGTCCGCGATCAGGCGTTCCGCCACCGCGTACAGGTCGTCGAACACGTTCTGCTTGTTCTGCAGCATGCCCGCCTTGTGCCACGAATCGCCGTACTCGCCGCCGCCGCGGAGGTTGGCCACCACGTAGACGCCGCCCTTCTCGAGGAACGGAACGATGTCGGGCATGAACTCGGGCGTCAGCGACACGTCGAACCCGCCGTAGCCGTAGAGCACGCACGGGTTGTTCCCGTCGAGCTTGGTGCCGCGCTTCATCACCACGAACGCGGGGACCTGCGTGCCGTCCTTGCTGGCCGCGCGCACCTGCGTCACCTCGATGTCGTCGAGCTTCGCGGGCACCTCGGGCCTCGCCCACACCTCGGGCTTGTAAGGCTTCCAGAAGATGTCGCAGCGATACACCGTGCGCGGGCTGTTGTAGCTGGCAAAGCTCAGGAACATCTCGGTGTGCTTGCGGTCGCACGCGATCGACGCGCTCCCGATCCCCGGCAGCGGAACCTCCGCCACCTTGGTGCCGTCGTAGCGGTAGGTGTGGACCGAGTCGTGCGCGTCCTTCTGCCAGACCACCACGATCTCGTCCTTGCCGAACTCGACTTCGCTCATCACCGCGTCCGGCCGCTCGGCGATCACGGTCTTCCACGAGGCCTCGGCCGGGCTGTTCAGGTCGACCGCCACCAGCCGCACGTTCGGCGAGCCAAGCGTGGTGGTCATGTAGAGCGTGTCGCCCACCACCTCCACCGGCGTGAACTGCGCGCCGCGACCCACGGCGACCGCCACCCGCGTGTCGCGCCCGTTGCGCACGTCATCGAGCTTCGCGGCCCACAGGTCGTTCTCCGACCAGCCGCGCGTCAGGCCGATCACCACCCAGCGGTCCTCGCTGGTCAGCCCTGCGAAGGGCACTTCCGAGGGCTTCGTCTGCTTGATGATCACCGGGTCCTTCTCCACCGGTTCGCCCAGCTTGTGGAACGCCACCACGCGGCTGTACGGATCCTTCGGGTCCGACAGCCGGCTGTAGACGAAGCCGTCGCCCCACTGGTTCCAGCCGCCGAAGCTGACCTTGCCCGGGATCTCGTCCTTCAGGGGCTTCCAGTCGCCCTCCTCGAGGTGCAGCACCTTGAGGACGCTCATCTCGTCGCCGGCCTTGCTGGTGCCGTACGCGAACTTCGATCCCTGCCACGAGGGCGTCCACCAGTCGATGCTGGTGAGGCCCGTGGTGTCGACCACGTTCATGTCGATGACCGCCTTCGCAGGCGTGTTCGCACCGCCCTGGCGCACGTAGACGGCGGGCTGGTTCATCTTGCCGTCGCGCTGCGCGTAGAAGTAGCCGGGTCCGCGGATGATGGGCACGCCCCAGCTGGTGATCTGCATCAGCGGCGTCAGCTTCGCGCGCAGGTCCTCGCGGCAGCGCAGCGGATCGAGGGTGGAGCGCAGGTGCGCGAGCTGCGCATCCGTCCACGCCTTCACCTCGGGCGAGTCCTTCTCGAGCGGCTCGAGCCAGCGGTAGTCGTCGGTGACCTTGGTCCCGGCGTAGTCGTCGGTGACGGGCCGCGACTGGGTCTGCGGCGGGACGGCAGGGGCGAACGCGAGCGCGGCGGACGCGAGGAGCGTGATCATGGGCGCGGAGGATATCGACGCGCGAGTGGGCAAACCTCCCTGCGGGGCGCATGGCGCGCACCGTCAGGCCTCGCCTGCGCACGAACCGCTCACCCCCTCAGGCCGCGGCCGCGGCCCTCAGGACCTCGGGCAGCAGCGACAGGTCCTCGGCCGCACCGATCAAGCGCACGAATCGAGGTTCGAAGCCCGCCCAGAAGAGGGCCCGTTGCGGCAGCGAAATGCCGAGGGACTCGCCCTCCGAGACCATTCGGATCCCGTATGCCAATCGAACCCGGAGCGGCCGGCGCGTCTCGATCGCCGCACAGCGCATGCTCCGGACGACGTCGCCGCTGAGCTCTTGGGCTCCCGCGAAGGCACACGCGAAACGCCTGGTGACGGATCGGAACTCCGCGCGAAACCGGAGGCCTGCGAAGTCGCGTTGCGACTGCCGCATTCGCCGATACCTGCGAAGCGATTCCGTGATCCCCAAGTTCGGCTCGCCGAGTCGGAGGTAGTCGATTGCGACGTCGCCCAGCACGGCACGATGCTCCTCGAGAAGGTCGATCAGGCTGTGGAATCGCTCGACCTTGGCCGCCATCAGGTCGAAGGTGCGGCCAACCCTGCCACCGAGCCTTGCCGAAGCAAGTTGCGCGACGGCGTCCTGGAACGTGACTCGCCCCACGAGAAGCGGTTCGAGCAGTCCGAGGCATCGCTCGCCGTGGCCTGTCCACGTATGCACGGAATCAAGTTGCGCCAGACGCAGCACCTCGCGCGAGCTCAGCTCCCGTTGGGGCACGACGGCTTCGTCGATCGAACTGTCGATGGACTTGTCGACGGACTTGTCCATGGACGCAACGAAAAGTTGACGTGGACCCTGCGTCGCGACGTGGCATGCATCCTCGGCGGCCATCGGGTCCGGATCGTCCGCGTCCGTGACCTCCGCGATGGTCTGCACCGCCAAGCCTTGCGACTCGAGCGAGGCGACCAGTTGTTCCCGGGTCGCCTCATTGACGACGTCGCAGATCTCGTCCCCCGTGCAGTCGAGCGCCACGTAGCTGTACCTCGGCATGCGGATCCTCCGGATTCCCCGAATCATACGAGCGTTCCGAGTGCAGGCCCCGCCCGCACCGCCGAACCGGTCACCGTTCGATCACGTCCGACAATTCGAACAGTCCCGCCGTCAGGTTGCGCGGACCCTGCTCGGTGATGAGCACGTCGGCCTCGTAGTGCACGGCCAGCGACCGGTCCGCGGTCCAGATCGGCCACTCGCGGCCCTTGGTACGCGTCTCGGTCGTGCCGATGGCGATCATCGGCTCGACCGCCACCAGCATGCCCGGCTTCCAGGGCTTCCATGCCTCCCCCCACTCGCCGGGGTAGGTGGGAACCACGTTCGACACGAACGGCGCGCCGTGCAGGCTGCGGCCGATGCCGTGGCCCCCGAGCCCGCGGACCAGGTGGAACCCGCATTCCTTCTCGACGTGGCCCTGCACGGCCTTGGCCCAGTCGATGAGCGGTCGGTGCGCCTGCATCGCGGCGATGCCTCGGCGCAGGCTCTCCTTGCCGCTTTCCATGAGCGCGCGCGCGAGCTTGTCGGGCTCGCCGAACGAGTACGTCCACGCCGCGTCGCCGATCCAGCCCTTGTGGCGCACCCCGATGTCGATCGAGAGCAGGTCGCCCCGCTTGGTGGGCTCGCGCGTCATCAGGTGCGTGCCGTGGACGACGCAGTCATTGGGGCTCAAGCACGCGTGGCTCGGGTACGGCGGATGGCCCCGCACCTGGTATCCGAGGAAGCAGCTTTCGCAGCCGAGGTCCTTGAGCGTGGTGCCGACAAACGCGTCGATCTCGGCGAGCGTCTGCCCCGCGCGGAGGAAGCCGACGAGCCGGCGGTGCGTCTCGACGACCAGCCCGGCGGCGGCTTCCGCGTGCGCGATGTCCTTGGGGTCGGTGACGATCACGGGGCAGGGATGGTACGAGATCGAACGGCGCCTCAGGCCACGCGCACCTGCACGTCGCCCGCGAGGATCGACACGTCGGGACCCGGGCCCGCCACCTCGTGCACCAGCGCACGTTCGTCGCGGTGGGGCAGCACGATCACGTCGCCGCGCATGCCGGGCGCCAGGGACCCGCACTGCCGCTCGAGTCCCAGCACGCACGCGGCGTTGTGGGTGACCGCCGCGATGCACTCCTCGGCCGTCATGCGCAGGTGGCGCGACGCAAGCGCCGCGGCGAACGCCACGCTCGGGCTGGGCGCGCTTCCGGGGTTCCAGTTGCTTGCCACCGCGACCGCGCCGCCGCGGTCGATGATCGTGCGTGCATCCGCGAACCGGCCGTCAAGCGCGAAGCCGCACGCAGGAAGCAGCACGGCGATCGTCCGGCTCGCAGCGAGTGCGACGAGTCCGCCGGGCGTGCTCGCCTCGAGGTGGTCGACGCTGCGTGCGCCGAACTCGAGCGCGAGCTCGAGCCCGCCGAGCGCGTTGAACTGGTCGGCGTGCAGCCGCACCGGGACGCCGAGCCGCCGCGCCTTCCCGAAGAGCGTCCGGCACATCGCCACGCTCCACGCGCCGTCCTCGCAGTACGCATCCACCGCCGCACCGGGCGCGAGGTCGGCTGCGCGTTCGAGCGCCGCGCACATGTCGTCCACCTGCCGAGGATTCGACGCATCGAGCGCGTGGCCGAGGAGGAGCGTCGGCACCACGGGCGCGGGCCACACCGCCTGCACCGCGAGGATCGCCTCGAGCATCTTGAGCTCGTTCGCCGCATCGAGGCCGTAGCCGGTCTTCACCTCGACCGCGCCCGTGCCGGTGGCGCGCATCTCGGCGAGCCGCTCCGCCAGCCGCGAGGCCAGCGCCTTCGCGGGTGCCGCGCGGACGGCCTCGACCGTCGACAGGATGCCGCCGCCCGACTTCAGGATCTCGAGGTACGAGGCCCCGGCGCGCTTGAGTTCCCATTCGCCGAAGCGGTCACCCGCCCAGCACGCGTGCGTGTGGCAGTCGACCAGCGCCGGCATCGCGACGCGGCCGCGCGCGTCGATGCGCATGGCGACCGCGCGGTCGGTGACCGGCCCTTCACCGACGGCCACGATCATGCCGCGCTCGATGACGACGTGCCCGCGCTCGATCACGCGCAGCGCGCGCATTGCCGCGCCCCGCAGCGCGCCGCCTTCCGCGGGTGGCACGCACGTCACGACGCGCGCGTTCTCGATCGCGACCGAGCCTTCGACCATGGCGTGACAGTACCATGCACCCATGGAGCTCTTCGTCATCCGCCATGCCCGTGCCGAGGAACGCGATGCCGAGCGTTGGCCCGACGACGCGCTCCGGCCCCTCACGCGCGACGGTGCGCAGGCGTTCGAGCGCATGGCGCGCCGCATCGGAAGGTGGCGTCCCGACGTCGACCTCGTGCTCGCAAGCGGCTGGACCCGCGCGTGGGACACCGCGCGCATCCTGCGGGCGCACGCGGGGTGGCCGAAGCCGGCGCGGACGAAGCTGCTCGAGTCCGACGACGCATCCGCGGTCGCGGGCATCGTGGAGCTCGTCCGCGAACAGCACGCCGATGCGCGCATCGCGCTCGTGGGGCACGAGCCGGTGCTGGGGCTCCTGGTCTCGGAACTGTGTTCCGGAGGCGCCGCCCGGGTCGCCATGCGCAAGGGCGCGGTGGCATGGCTGCGCGGCGAGCCGGGCTCGATGGCGCTTGAGGGACTGCTGGTGCCGGGGATGCTGCGCCGCGACTGACGCACCTGCGGACGCGCGTCATCGACCGGGCGCGCCGCCGCACCCCCTTCACATGCCTTAGGTGGTATAACCCGCGGCCCATGGAACTCCCCCCCAACAGGAAGAAGACGCCGCTCGCCGAGGTCGCCTGGGACGGGCCGATCGTGCAGATCAAGTTCGCCGGGCCGAACATCGGCCAGCGCGAGACGCCGATCATCCAGGAGGACATCGGTCCGTACCTGAAGCTGAAGGCGATCAAGTTCCTGGTGATGGACCTCACCAGCGTCTCCTTCATGAGCTCGATGGGACTCTCGATGTTCATCGGCGCGCGCAACGCCGCCGCGGCCGCAGGCGCGCAGCCCGTGCTCTACGGGCTCAACAAGGACCTCAAGAGCCTGATGGCCATGATGAAGATGGACAAGCTGTTCAAGGTCGTCGATACCCAGGCCGACCTCGCGAAGCTGCTCGGCAAGTGACGCCGCCCCGGCGGCTCGCCCCCGCGAGGCCGGACGAACTCAATACGCGAAGCCCCACGCCGGGGCCTCTTCCTCGGCAGGCCGCTCCTCGGCCGGCGGCTTGAGCCCAGCCTGGAAGCCGGTCCACCGCAGCCTCGGCGCCACGCCGTAGACGACCACGTCCGCCTTGCCGCGGTCCTCCTCGCGAAGCGCACGGGCCATCCCCTTCTGGACGGTGACCGTCAGCACCTTCGCGCCCGGCGCGCGCGCCTGGATCTCGCTGACCAGCCCGCCGTCGTACTCGGAATGGAACTGCCCGACGAGGTGCACGACCTTCGCGTGCGACGGCAGGCGTTCGTACGCACGGACGATCGAGTCCGCCATGGTCGCGTCCCACATGCGCTGCGAGCGGAGCACCTCGTCGACGCGGGCCTCGTCGACCTCGCGCTCGCCGCCGCCCGACATGAAGTCGCGGAAACGGTCGCGGTACGACGCGGGTGGATCCTTCGCGGGAATCGCGAAGAGGGCCCGCTCGTCGGCAGGCAGCGCCTCAAGCACCTCGTAGCCCTCGGTGCGCGCGCGCCGCACGTACTCGCGCGGCGCGTTCGCCGCAATGACGGCCGCCTTCGCGGCCTTCGCCTCGTCGATGACGGGCTGGTAGAAGTCGTCCCAGGTCCCCTTCGACGCCCAGTCGCGCGAGTCGGTGCGCTCGACGAACGTGGCGGCGTCGATCTCGCCGGCGAGGTACGCGTCGACGGTCGGCTGCTCGTCGCGCTCGAGCATCTCGAGCGACACGGCGCTGCCGGGCCAAGCCGCGATCGTCTCGGACCAGATGGCCTGCTGCACCTCGTGCGCGTTCGCATCGTCGTGCTGCTCGCCGACGATCACGATGTCCGCCCACCGGACGCCGTTCCACAGCCCGTTCCAGTCGATGGGCGCGCCGTCCGTGCCGTGGAACATCGCCAGCGACCGGGGGCCATGCTGCTCGCGCGGAATGATGACGCTGCCCGGCTCGGGGCGGTAGTACCAGAGCAGGTCGTCGTACGGGTCCCGGGTCGAGCACGCGCATGCCGTGGCCAGTGCGCACGCGGCCGAGGCACGAGCCGCGCATCCCGCGAACCTGTGTGGCGCGTTTCGCATCAGGGGGATTCTAGGCGCACCCGGCGGCCGTCATGCCACCCGGCCGTCGACGAGATGAACGATCCGGTCGGCGCGGGCGGCGATCCACTGGTCGTGGGTCACCATGACGACCGTGAGCCCTGCGCGGTGCTGTTCCGCCAGGGTCTCGAGAATCGCCTCCCCGGTCTTCGCGTCCAGGTTTCCGGTGGGCTCGTCCGCCATCAGGACGTCGGGCCGGTGCATCAGCGCGCGCGCGATCGCCACCCGCTGCCGCTCGCCGCCGGAGAGTTCCGCGGGGCGGTGCCGCACGCGGTGCGAGAGCCCGAACCGTTCGAGCAGCGCCCGCGCCCGCTCCCGGATCTCGCCGCGCCGGCGCAGCCACTCGAAGCGGCCCACGCCGACCATCGCCGGGATCATCGTGTTCTCGAGCACGTTGAGCTCGGGCAGCAGGTGATAGAACTGGAACACGAATCCGACGTGCTCGTTGCGGTAGCGGTCGAGGCGCCGCGGCGAGAAGCGGCTGATCGACTCGCCCCGGAACCGGACGGCGCCCGCGTCGGGACGGTCGAGGCCGCCGAGGAGGTGCAGCAGGGTGCTCTTGCCGCTGCCGCTCGAGCCGAGGATGGCCACCCATTCGCCGGCCTTCACCCGGATCGAGGCGCCCTTGAGCACCGGCACCTCGGTCCGGCCGAGGCGGTACGTGCGGTGCACGTCCTCGGCCTCGAGGAGCGGCATCGCGGTCCCGTCCTCGGCGGCGGGCGAGCGTTGGGGCTGTGCAGAGGCGTGGGTCACCGTGGTTCGTCCGTCATTCGTATCGGAGGGCGCGCACCGGGTCGATGTCCGCGGCGCGGGCGGCGGGCACGGCGGCGCCGAGCACGCTGCAGACCACGGCTCCCGCGCCGATCACGCGCGCGGCGGCCCAGTCCATCGTGCTCGGGATGGTCGCGAAGTAGTAGACGGCGGGGTCCCACATCAGGAACCCCTGGTGGAGCATGAGGCCCGTGCCGACGCCCGCGAGCGCGAGCGCGCCCACGGACCACAGCAGGGTCCCGAGGGCGCTCGCACGCGCCAGTCCGCGCACCGCGCCGGCCGCGGCGAGGGCCGCAAGCAGGAACGTGCCGGCCCAGGCCCACGTGGGCGCGCGCTCGCCGAGCGCGTGGTGGATGTCGTTGATGTTGCCGACCACGACCCAGGCGAGTCCGGTGCCGATGAGCGCGCCGGCCACGCCGATCGCGAGCCCGTAGCGGAGGAAGATCGCCATCACGCCGCCGCGCCCCGCACCCACGGCACGCAGGATGCCGATGTCGCGCGTCTTTTCCGCGACGATCGCCCAGAAGATCGCCAGGATGAGCCCAGCGCACACCAGTCCCGTGATCGAGAAGAGGATCATCATCATCTGCCGCTCCTTCTCGACCGGGCCGATCAGGTCCCGCAGGCGCTCGTTCCACGTCATGATCGACACGGACTCGGGTGCGGGCGGCTTGGTGCGTCGGGCCGGATCCGCCGACGCACGGAGCCAGAACTGCTCGTAGGCCTTCTCGACCTGCTCCTTGAGCTCGTCCGCCGAGGTCCCCGGCTTCGCCCGCACCAGCACCTGCGTCGCGCGCGCGGGCGACGTGCCGACCACCGGGTAGTTGCCCTGCGCGTCCGGTTCGGCCTCGGTGTCGACGATCGGGGCCTCGTCGAGGCGCAGCAGCTCCTGGCCGTCCTTCAGCGGGATGAACACCCGGTTGCGGTCGACCTGGAAGACACCCGACATCACCTCGTTCACCACCTTGAACGTGCGGGAGTTCGACTGCGACACCGTGCCTCGCTCGCTGATCGGGACCAGCGTGACCGAGACCTCGTGCCGCGGCATCCACCAGTGCGCGACCCGCGGGCGGTAGCTGCCGTCGCGCTGGCGCTGGTTGGCGACCGAGACGTGCATCCCGAGCAGCGCGCCGGGACGGCCGGTGGCCAGGTCGCGCATCGCGCGTGCGTCGTTGAGCGGCCCGTCGCCGATCGAGCGGCGCGGGTCGTCCTCTCCCATGGCAAGCGCGTCTTCCCGACTCGCCGCGGGCTTCCACCAGATCGTGCGGTCGAAGTCGGTCACCCGCGCGAAGCTCTCGGGGTCGATCGCCCACACCTGCGCGGTGACGACGTCCTTGCTCGGGCCGTCGGGGTAGGGCATCCGCACCAAGCCGTAGGTGTCGACCAAGGGCGACGCCGCCTGCGCACCGGGAAGCGCCTCGAGGTCGCGTACCAGCTCGCCGTACCACGGGATGCCCTGCACGGGACGGCTGAGCACGACGTCGCCCATCAGCGTGCGGCCCGAGTTCCGGAGGTTCTCCAGGAAGCCGCTCATCACGCTGACGACGATGATGACGAGCGCCGTGCACAGCGCCACCGCCGCCACCGCGATGAGCGGGATGATGCGCGTGGTGAGGTAGCGCCTCACGAGGAGCTGCGTGTGGACGGCCAAGGCGCGTCAATGCTAGTCGCGCCGCCGGGTACCCTGCGCGGCCCTTCATGCACACCGTGCTCGTCGTCGCGCTCGTCCTCTCCG
>CANLMX010000041.1 GCA_947492385.1 Planctomycetaceae bacterium
CACCGGCACGTTCACGGACAGGAGCGTGGGCTGCTGGCCGGCGACGGCGCAGGGGTCGTTCAGCCGTTCGCCGCAGGACTCGGGTTCGGGCCGCGACTCCGGCGGGCAGGTGACGTTGCAGCCGGAGCAGTAGGTGATGCCGAGCTGGGCGCAGACCACGTCCCAGCTCACGGAGCAGCACGAGGGGTCGATGCCGCAGACGCTCTTACAGCAGTCTGCGTACTCGCAGCCGGGCGAGGCGTGCGGCGCGATGCACGATTCCTGCCCAGGCAGGCCGCACTCCACCGGGTTGCCGCCCTTGCAGAACGCCTCGGCCTGGAATGCGCACGCGGCGTCCCACGTGACCGAGCAGCATGCGGGGTCGGACGCACACACCGCCGAGCAGCATGCCTCGTCGTTGCAGCCCGGGTTGGCATGCGCGGTGCGGCAGTTGCCGCTGGCTTGCGCGCCGCACAGGCCTTGGCAGTACTTCTCCGCCAGCGCGACGCACGCCGAGGTCCACGCCTCGGAGCAGCAGAGCGGATCCAGGTCGCACACCGTGGTGCAGCACGTGGCGTCCGAGCAGCCGCCGCCGGCGTGCGGCTCGAGGCAACTGCCGGATGAACCGCCGCATTGCGCGTGCGCGGCCGGGGCCACCCATGCGATGGCCGCCGCGCATGCGGCTGCGATCCATCGGGCGAATCTTCGGGACGAGCGGTGCATGGTCATGGAGTGACGGACGGGCACGTGCCCCAGTCGCCGAGCATCACGCCGAGGTCGATGCCGTCGGTGCTCCCGTCGCCGTTGAGGTCCGAGACGCCGTCGAGTCCCCATCGGCCGAGCAGCCGTCCTAGGTCCAGTCCGTTGACCGCACCGTCGCCGTCAAGGTCGCCGGAGCAGGGCTGCGGGCAGCCCGAACCCTCCTGCGCGATCGTCAGGATGCCCGTGCCTCGCCCGTTGGGGTCCGGCGACGCGATGCGTACGAAGTACTGGCGTCCGCACTCGACGAACCGGCTGACCGTCGAGCGCTGGCCGCAGCCCTCGTCGTTGCACGCAAGCGGCGATCCGCCCTTCTCGGGGCAGCCGAGCCACAGTTCGATGCGGGTGTCGAACGCCGCCGCCGCGCACGTGTCGAAGGTCGCGACTCCCGACGCCGCAGGGACGTACCGGAACCAGACGTCGTTGCTGGAGTCCGGCCCCACGCATCCGCCGAGCGCCCCGAGCGGCGCGTCGCTTGCCGCGAGCACGTTGTTGAACGCGTTGGGTCCGACCGTGGCGACGGTCGCACCGGCGCAGGTGTCGTTGCCCGGCGCGCCGCCAGAGCACGAGACCGTCAGCGAACCCAGGCCCGCCGCGCCATTGCCGCCCACGCGGATCAGGTACGGAGTGCCGGCGACCGCCGCGAACTCCACGCGGCTGGTCAGCTCGCTGCAGCCCTTCCAGTCGTCGTTGCACGCCAGCGGCACCGCATCGCCGCACGCCGCGTAGACCGCGAGGCGCGTGTCGAAGTCGGCGCTGCCGCAGGTGGTGGCGACCGCGGTGCCCGAGCACGTGGGCACGTAGCGGAACCACACGTCGCGTTCGAGGTCGAGCCCGAAGCCCTCGTCGCAGCTCGGCGGCAGGGCCGGGGCCGACGTGGTGGCATCCTCGGTCGCAAACGCGTGGGTGCCGTCGCCGATCGGGGTCGCGGCCACGCACTCGTCGTTCGTCGGCACGGCGACGCGCAGGAAACGCACGCTGCCAGTCCCGGTTCCCTCGAACCCGCCGAGGCGGATGAGGTACGTGGTGGAACCGTCGGCGGTGAACTGCATCTTGCTGGTGAAGCCGTCGCAGCCGGCGGCATCGTCGTTGCACGCAATGGCGACGACCTCCGTGCCGCACGCGACGTAGGCGCCGAGGCGCGTGTCGAAATCCGCCGATCCGCACGTCGAGACGCGGACCGGACCCGCGGCCGGGCGCCACGAGTACCAGACGTCGCGGACGATCGCGGTGCCGTTGCCCTCGTCGCAGGCGGGACCGAGCACGGTGGCGGAGTTGCTCGCAAGGCGCGTGTCGAACGCCACGCTCGCGCCCGCGGCAGGCACGGGAGCGGCGTTCGCACAGTCGTCGTTCTCGGGGACCGTGGCATCGCACGCACCCAGCGAGAGCGACACGACGTACGCGTTGCGCTCACCCGAGGCGGTGCACGGGAACCCGTCGAAGACGGACATCAGCACCACGATGCGGTACGAGCCGGGCACCAGGCAACGCGAGATCGAGACGGGGCAGGCGACCGAATTCGGGTTGGTCTGGCCGAGCACCGAATAGCCCGGGCACGACGCATCGACGATGAATGCCTGGCACGGGCCGTTGGAGTGGAGCGTCACCGTGGCGGTCGCGGTGGCGGGAACGTCGAAGGAGTACCAGTCCGTGTCACGCGTGCCGCCCAAGGCCCATACCTTGCCGGCGAGGCTGGTGCCGGGAGCGATCGGCTGGGTTGGTCCTGCGGATTGCGTGCTGCAGCCCGCGTTGACGTCCTGCCCGCAGGACTCGGTCTCGGTCGCGGTGGCGGTCGGGAGGGTGCAGTTGCCCGCGCCGCAGCTGGTGCACAGGACCGCCGCTCGCTCCGCGCAGACGTCGTCCCACTCGCCGTCGGAGGCGCAGCAGAAGGGGTCGTCGGAGCAGACAAGTTCGCAGCACGCGGCGTTCGAGCAGTGCGGCGTTCCGTCAGGGCTTGCGACGCAGCAATCGTTCGATCCGGTGCCGCAGGAAGTCGGGGGCGTGGCCGTGGGCGACACCACCAGCACGCCGGATCCGGCGCTCGAGGCGTCGAACCCACCGACCGCGATCAGGTAGTCCGTTCCCGCCGTGACGTCGAACGCCAGGCGGCTGGTGAATCCGACGCATCCGGGCGTGTCGTCGCCGCACGCGATCACCGACGCCTGGTCGCACGAGGCGAAGACGGCCAGCCGGGTGTCGAACCCTGCGGTGCCGCATGTCGAGACCTCGGCTCGGCCGGTCGTGGTCGTCGTCCAGCGGAACCACGCGACCCGGCGCATGACGTCGTCACCGGAGGCGCCGGGGTCGCAGCGCCCCGAGAGGTCCACCGATTCCGAGCTCGAAGACGTGTTGAACGCATTCGGGCCGATCGCCGCCACGGTTGCCGACGCGCACCCACCCGGAGGCGGAGCGTCGGCGTTGACCTGGAGCGAGCCCGACCCGTTGGTCGAGGTGGCGTAGCCGCCCACGGCGATGAAGTACGTGGTCCCCGCGACGCCTTGGAACGCAACGCGCGAGGCGAAGGGCTGTCCCTGCGAGTTGAGGCAGCCGGAGGCGTCGTCGTTGCAGGCGATCACGCTGTTGAGCTGGCCGCACGACGTGAACACCGCGATCTTGGAGTCGAAGTTGATCGAACCGCACGTGTCCGCGACGAACGTCCCGCTCGACGGGGCCGTGAACTCGAACCACGCGGGATTGTGGATGCGGTCGGCGCTGGTCTGCGAGACATCGCACAGCCCCGCGAGGTTCAGGAGCGGTGCGCCCGGCTGCGTGGCGAACGGCGTCGATCCGATCCCGGCCACGATCGGCGAACCGCAGGTCTGTGCCGACGCGGTCTGCGCGGCGCCCGGAACGAGCGCGAGCAGGGCGGCGGCAAGCAGGTGCGGGGCGCGGGAAAGGCCGTGGGATCGAGTCGGCTTCATGCAGGGTCCTGGGCGGGGCGGCGTTCGCCCACGATCTTTTCGTATTTCACGTGAGGCTCCAACCGCCAAACTCCCGAAAATCGACAACTTATCGTCACGGGTCCGCGAGGCGATCCGTCGCCTCGCGCCTGCGGTCACCGACATGCTCCGGAAACCGCTACGAACCGTGACCGGACGCGGGTTTGGCATCGGTGGCCCCGATTTGGGGAGGATATGATTCTAGGACGTTCGCCCACGTGGGCGGGCGCATTCCGCACGTCTTCCCGAGGCCCGCGCCCCATGTCCGTCTCCGTCGGTTCCACCGCCCCTGCGTTCAAGCTTCCCGCCCGCCCCGGACACGTCGTGGACGTCGGTGCCGACCTCGGCCACCGCAAGGTGGTGATCCTGTTCTTCCCGCTGGCGTTCAGCCCGGTGTGCCACACCGAGATGTGCACCTTTCGCGATGACTGGAAGCGATGGGGCTCGCTCGGATGCACGGTCTACGGCATCTCGGTCGACAGTCCGTTCGTCACCGCGAAGTTCAAGGAGGAGCTGGGGCTCCCGTTCGAGGTGCTGTCCGACTTCAACAAGGACGTGAGCCGCACGTACGGTGCGCTGTACGAGGACCTCATGGGGCTGAAGGGCGTCGGCAAGCGCGCGGCCTTCGTGGTCGACGCGAAGGGCAAGGTGGTCTATGCCCACGTCAACGCCGAGGCTGGGCAGCAGGTCGACTTCGACGCGATTCGGAAGGCGGTCGAGTCGTGCTGATGCGCGCCGTTGCGGCCGTCGGTCTGGGGCTCGCGTTCCTCGCGACGTGCGGCTGTGCCACGAACCGTTCCGCCGGCGGCATGCTGGTGCTCGAGGTCCCGGCGGCGCCGGGCGTCGATGCGGCACCGAAGGAAGTCCGCGGCCAGATGACGGTCGGCGAACGGCTCGAGGTCCGGCTCGGTGCGTTTGCGGGCACCGGATACGCGTGGTCGCTCTCCGGTCCGGTGCCGGCCGTCATGCAGCCGACGGGGTCCGATCCCGCAGGAGCGGTCACCCCGATGTCCACCGACGGACGCGTCGGTGGCGCCACGATGACGACGTTCGGCATGACTGCGGTCGGGCAGGGCGAGGCACACATGCGCTTCGAGCTTGCCCGGCCGTGGGAACGCACGCCGGAAGGGGCCAAGGCCGCGCGCACCGTGGAGGTCATCGTCGACGTCCGGCCGGCGCCCGCGGCGAACGAGACTGACGCCAAGTGACCGACCGTGCCGCGCTGCTAGACTGCGCGGCCCGCATGCGGGAGTAGCTCAATGGCAGAGCAGCTGCCTTCCAAGCAGCAGGTTGCGGGTTCGAGTCCCGTCTCCCGCTTTCGTCCCCGATTGCCGGCGCCGCAGGCCCGGATGCCCGCGCCGTGAACCACCGACGCAAGAAGCGCTCCCAGGAACACGCCGCCGCCTCGCGCGAGGCGGGAGGTGGTCGCGCGCCGTTGGAGCATCCGATGGTGCTCCCGGGTGCGGCGGACGTCATCACGACGCAGGAACAGCTCGGTGACTTGGTTGCGGACATCTGCGCCCACGGCGTGGTGGCCTACGACACTGAGTTCATCGGCGAGGAGAGCTTCTACCCGAAGCTGTGCCTGGTGCAGGTGGCCACGCCGGAACGGATCGCATTGGTCGATCCATTGCCGTTCGGGGTGTCGGGAAGCGACCTCTCGGGGCTTGCGCCGCTCTTTCGCGCCATCGCCGCGCCCGGGCGCACGGTGCTGGTCCACAGCGGCGACACCGACGTCGACATTTTGCGGCGGGGCGCAGGCCTGGAGCCTGAGTCGATCCTCGACACGCAGGTGGCGGCCGCGCTGGCGTGGATGCCGTGGCCATCGAGCCTCGGTGCGGTGGTCGAGTCCTCGACGGGCTACCGCCTCGGCAAGGCGCACACGTTCACCAACTGGGATGCCCGCCCGCTGACACAGGCGCAGCTCGGCTACGCGGCCGATGACGTGCGCTACCTGCACCTGGCGTGGCACGTGCTCTCCGAACGGCTTGGTGCGCTTGGCCGGCTTGCGTGGGCCTCGACCGAGAGCCGCGAGCAGCTGCGCGGCGCGGACTTCGAGCCTGACGGCCAGATGCGCCGCATCAACCGCTCCGAGCCGCTCCGCCCCAGCCAGGCGGCCGTCGCGCGCGCGCTCGTGATGCTCCGGTACGAACTTGCGCGCGCACATGACCTGCCCGCGCGCGTCGTGATGCCCGACAGCGCCGTGATCGAGTTCGCCAAACGCAAGCCCGTCGATCGCGCGGGCGTGATGAGCGTGTCCGGCATGCCGAGGCGGCTGCTGAACGAGCACGCGGACGACGTAGCCGCCGCCATCGAGGCCGCGAAGGCGTCGACGCCCGAGTCCGAGCGGCCGCACCCCCTGGCCGACGACCCGCGCGTGCGCGCCGAGAGCGACCAGCTGTGGAACGCGCTCCAGGCACGCTGTGCATCGGTGGGGCTCGCATCGAACCTGGTCACGACCCGCGGCTCGTTCTCGCGCTGGTACCTGTCCGTCGCGGAGGCCCGCCGGGCGGGGCGCAGGGCGTCGGTCGTCGGTGGGGACACGCCGCTCTTCCAGGAAGGCGATTGGCGTCACGAGGCGATCGGCCGCTGGCTTGACGGGTTCGTCTCGGGCACCGAGCGGCTCGAACTCGAATGGTCGGACGCAGGCATGGTGGCGCCCGGAATGCGCCGCCCGCCGGGGATAGCATCCCCGTCATGACGATCGCCCACATCGGACGGCCCCTCATCCTCGCATCCCTTGTCGCGGGTGCGCTCGCGTCGTGCACCCGCTGGACCGAGCAGGGTGGATCGGGCGCCGGCGACCCCGGCGGATGGAACTTCATCTTCAACGACCGCGACCTCGAGGGCTGGAAGCCGTTCCTCCCGGACGCGTCCGCCGACCCGTCGAAGACCTGGTTCGTCCAGGACCGCGTGATCAACTGCACCGGTACGCCCGTCGGCTACATCGCGACCACCGCGAAGTACACGAACTACGAGTTCGAGGCCGAGTGGCGCTTTCTCCCCGAGAAGGGGCCCGGCAACAGCGGCGTGCTGCTGCGCGTGCAGGACACCGACGAGGTGTGGCCGAAGAGCTTCGAGGCCCAGCTCCAGGACCGGCGTGCCGGAGACATCTGGCTGATCGGCGACTTCCCCGCGAAGGTGGCGCCCGAGCGCACCAGCGGCCGCCACACGACGCGCATGGGCCAGTGCTCGGAGAAGCCCATCGGCGAATGGAACTGCTATCGCATCGTGGTCGACGGCACGCGCATCGAGCTCTACGTGAACGGCCAGCTGCAGAACGTCGCGACCGACGTCGCCGAGGTCCCGGGCCGCATCGCGCTGCAGAGCGAGGGTGCGTGGATCCAGTTCCGCAACGTGCGGATTCGCCCGCTGCTCGGCAAGGGCACCGGTCGCGGGTTCGAGTGAGTTGACGCGGCGGCGCCGCCGGGGTCGCGCGCCATCACGGGCCCGGAGGCAGGACGGCATGAAACGCAGCGAGGCGGCAGGTTGGCCTGCCGCCTCGCTTGCTTTGGGTTGCGCGCCCGGCCTCATGGGCCGGGCGGATGGTTCATTCGAGCGTCACTTCGTCGGCTCGTCGTCGTCGGCCGGGGCCGCCGCGGGAGCCTTGGTGGCCGGCGCCTTCGTGGCCACCGGCGTCTCGGCGCGCGTGCGCTCCTCGCTCGTGCCGTCGGTCGGGCCGTCAAACGCCAGCGGCGTCAGGTACAGCTCCACGCGGCGGTTCTCCGCGGCGCCCTTCGCGCCGTTGACCACCACCGGTCGGAACTCGCCGTAGCCCGCGACCTGGAAGCGCCGCGCGGACACGCCGTCCTTAACGAGCGCGTTGCGCAGGCTGGCGGAGCGGAACACCGAGAGCATCACGTTGGTGCCGAACTTCGCCTTGGTGCGCACGAGCGGCGCATTGTCGGTGTGGCCGACGACCTTGACCTCGAACTTCGACGCCGTGGGCGAGTTGAGGATCGTGGCGAGGCGACCGAGCACCGCCGTGGCGCCGGACTTCAGCTGGTCGCTGCCCGAGTCGAACGTGAAGTCGTTCTTGAACCGCAGCATGCCGGTGCGCGGGTCGAACTCGAACACGTCGGGGTTCTCGTTCGCAAGCGCGAGCAGCTCGTCGGACAGGTCCTTGGGCAGCTGCGTCACCTCGAGCGACTCGAGCTGCTTCTTGAGCTCCTCGTACTTGGCGATCCAGGCGCTGATATCGCCATCGCCGTTGGCGATGCGCTTCTGCAGCTCCTCGAGGTCCGCCATCGTCGCCGCGACCTGTGCACGCAGCCGCTCCTCGTTGGCGCGAGCCGTCGAGAGTTCGTTCTGCGCCGTGAGCAGCTGCTGCTCCTGGCCCTTGTATGCGGTGAGCAGGTCGTTGTACTTCTGCTCCGGGACGCATCCTGCACTGAGCAGAACCGTTCCTGCGAGCAAACCACTCGTCATCCATGCGCGCTTCATCGTTGGGATCCTCCCAAAGCGTGGTGTGAGGCCGGTTCCCCGCGATGCGCTCGCATGGGCCGGCGTTGTGAAAGACAGTCCCCGAACGGGACCAGCGCAGTGTAACGGCGAAATGGACCCACGGAATGCCCCATGGCACCCCCAGCGGCGTTCTTTTTGGCCAGTTTCAGGTCCCCGGGCTGCGCCGCCCGATACAGTAGGGACGCGATGGCACACGCCACCAAGGATCCCGACGTCCCCGCCATCCTGGCCAAGGCCGGCCCCTACCCGGTCGATGCGTACCAGTTCGTCCAGGACGGGCTGCGCCACACCGTCCGGCAGGTCCAGGAGCAGCGCGCCCAGGAGCCGGGGCTGCAGCCCTTGGCGCACGGGGAGCACGTCACCGGGCAGCAGCTCTGCGTGGGCCTGCGGGACCTTGCGCTCGAGCGCTACGGGATGCTCGCGTCCGCCGTGCTGGCCGGCTGGGGCATCCACCGGACCGATGACTTCGGACGGATGGTCTTTGCCATGATCGAGGCCGGGGCCATGAGCAAGACCCCGCACGACACGCTCGAGGACTTTTGCGGGGTGTACGACTTCGCCGAGGCATTCCACCCGGAACAGGCGGCCTCGGCCATCCGCGTCCCGACCGCCTGACCCACGGGCCGACCGGCCCCCCGGGGGGGCACCCCTACACTTGGCGTCATGTTCGAGCGCCTGAGCGAGTCCATCGGCTCGGCCATGCGGTCCTTGACGGGCCGAGGCCGGATCAGCGAGTCCAACGTCCGTGAGGCCATGGCCGAGGTGCGCACCGCGCTCCTTGAGGCCGACGTCAACCTCGAGGTGGTCGACCGCTTCTGCGAGGACTGCGTCCAGGACGCCATCGGGCGCGAGGTGACGAAGAGCCTCGAACCCGGCCAGGAGATGGTCGGCGTCGTGCATGACCGGTTGGTGGGGCTGATGGGGCCGGTGGACCGGCACATCGCGCTGGTCGAGCCCGGGCCCACGGTGGTCATGCTCTGCGGCCTGCAGGGCAGCGGCAAGACGACGACGTGCGGCAAGCTGGCCGCATGGTTCAAGAAGCGCGGTCAGAGCGTCATGGTGGCCGCGGCCGACCTGCAGCGGCCCGCGGCCGTCGAGCAGCTCCAGACCGTCATCGAGGGCGTCGCGCGCGAGGCGACGGGCCCCGGGCGCGTTGCGTTCCACGGCGAGCCCGACAAGTGCGCCGAGTACGGCAAGGCCGTGGGCGTGGCCGTGGGCGTGTGCCAGCGCGCGCTGGCCCAGGCGCGCGCCGGCAAGTTCGACGTGCTCATCCTGGACACCGCGGGACGCCTGCACGTGAACGACGAGCTCATGCGCGAGCTCGAGTCGATCGACCGCACGCTGCAGCCGCACTCCATCTTGCTGGTGGTCGATGCCATGACCGGCCAGGACGCCGTGCAGAGCGCGCGCGCGTTCCACGCGCGGATGAACGTGGACGGGATCGTCCTCAGCAAGTTCGACAGCGACACCCGTGGCGGTGCCGCGCTCAGCGTAAAGACGGTCACGGGCGCGCCCATCAAGTTCGTCGGCACCGGCGAGCGGTTCGATGCGCTCGAGGAGTTCCATCCCGAACGCGTGGCGGGCCGCATCCTCGGCATGGGCGACGTCGTGAGCCTGGTCGAGCGCGCCAAGAGCGAGGTCAGCGAGGCGGAGGCCGAGGAAGCCGCCGAGAAGCTGGCCAAGGGCCAGTTCACGCTCCAGGACTTCCTGAAGCAGATGCGCGCGATCCGGCGCATGGGCCCGATGAAGCAGATCCTGGGCATGCTTCCCGGCATGGGCGGCATGCTCAAGGACGTCGACATCGACGAGAAGCAGATCGACCGCATGGAGGCGATCATCCTGTCGATGACGCCGAAGGAGCGCGACCGCGTGGGCATCATCGACCGGAGTCGCCAGAAGCGCATCGCGGCAGGTAGCGGGGCCAAGCTGGACGATGTGTCGCGGCTGGTCAAGCAGTTCGAGATGATGCAGAAGATGATGCACCAGATGTCCGGCATGGGTGCGCTCGGGAAAATGAAGGCGATGAAGGAGCTGTCGCGCGCCATGCCCGCGGGCGGCATGGGAGGCATGCCAGGCATGGGTGGCATGCCCGGCTTCCCGATGCGCGGCTCCACCATGACCGAGAGCCCCAAGGCACGGTTCAAGCAGCGCAAGAAGCGCTAGCCCTATGATTCACGCCATGAGAATGGCCGCGTGCATCGTGGGTGCGATGGTGGTGCTGCTGTCCGGGGCGGTCGCGCAGGAACCTGCGCCTGCGAACGCGTCTGAGACGGCGCCGAAGGCGACCACCGCGCGGCTCATCGGGCGCGTCCCGGTGCTCAGTCGCAAGTCTCCCGCGGCGATCAAGGACTACGGCCCGCCGCCGGCATTCAAGGTCGAACCGCCCGAAGCGCCTGCGAGCGTGGTGTGGGTCGGTTCGGGCGCCCCGGCGCTCGACTCCGCCAAGGCGGAGCCCTTCCGGATCGAGCAGCGAGGGTTCCAGTTTCGTCCGGCGCTGGCCGTCGTGCAGGTCGGCACGCCCATCGTGTTCCCGAACCAGGACGCGCTCTACCACAGCGTCTTCAGCTATTCGCCGGCCAAGCGGTTCGACCTCGGTCGGTTCCGCAAGGGGGAGGAGCCCGATCCCGTCGTCATGGACAAGCCGGGCACCGTGCAGCTCTTCTGCGAGGTGCACGAACACATGCGCGCCAACCTCCTGGTGGTCGACACACCGTGGCATGCGGTGACGGATGCCGAGGGGCGCTTCGCGATCGAGGGCATCGCGCCCGGCACGCATGTGGTGCACGTCTGGCTCTCGCCGAAGCAGGCGGTCGAGCGCACCGTCACGTTGCAGGCCGGGCAGTCGCTCGAGGTCGACTGGTCCGACCTCGCCACCGCAACCGGCAAGGACGTGGCAAAGGACGTCGCAAAGTGAGCTTCGCGGCCCGGATCGCGCTGGCGATCACCGGGGCCGTGGCGGTGGCGCTCGTCGTGGTGGCGGTCGCGGGCGGGACACAGGTGCGGCGGTCGTACCTCGGCGCGCTGCGCGGCTCGCTGGAGGCGCGCGTCGATGCGATGGCCCAGGCGCGCGCTGCGGCCACGGCGCGGACGCTCGAGGACATGACGCGGCTCGCGCGTTCGCCCCGCATGGTGTCGGTGGTCGGGGCAGGTGACGCCGAGTCGATCGGGCAGACGGCGGTCGATGAGCTGCGGGGGGCGATCGAACGGCTTGGGCCCGGCACCGGGTTCCTGGTGGCGGGCGGACTCGAGGTGATCGCGGCGATGCCCGGCGCCGAGGAGCGGTTGCTCGCGCCGATGGCGGCCGGTTCGGCGGACACGGATGGGGCGGCGAGCGGAGTGCGCGTCGTCGACGATGCGCCGTACGACGTGCTGCGCGTGCCGATCGAGGACGTGGTCGAGGAGGTGCGCATCGGAACGCTGGTCGTGTGGTCGCCGGTGCGCCTGCCCGACCCTCTGGTGCTTCCCGACGGCACCCGCGTGCAGGGCGCGATCCTCGCCGATGGGACCCTCTTTGGCGGCGCGCTCGGCGAACCCGCGCGCGCAACGGCATGCACGGCGTTCGCTTCGGGTGCCCCGGAGGTGGAAGTCGACGGAGCGTCGGGGACGCCGCTCCTGGTGCTGCGGCGTCCGATCGCCGGCAGCGTGCCTGCAGCATCGATGGTCGCGATCGCCGACCTGGCCGCCCTTCGCGCGGCGGTCGGCGCGCTGCTCGGGCGTGCCGCGCTTGCCGGCGTCGCCGCGCTGGTCGTCGGCCTGGTCGCGGCGATGCTCCTCGGGCGCGGGCTTTCGCGACCCGTCGAGCGAATGGGCGAGGCCGCCGCACGGATCGAGCGCGGCGACTTCGCGGTGCGGCTTCCGGCCGAAGGAGCCGGCGAGCTCGCGACCCTCGAGCGCCGACTCAACGACATGGCCGCGGGGCTTGCCATGCGCGAGCAGTACCGCCGCGTGCTGGACGCCGTGGCGGATCCGGAGGTGGCGGCCGAGCTCATGGCCGGCGCGCTCGACCTCGGCGGTCGGACGCAGGAGGTGGGGATCCTGTTCTGCGACATCCGCGGGTTCACGACGCTCACCGAACGAATGGATCCGGTCGACGTGATCGCGATGGTCAACGAGCACATGACGCTCCTGACCGAGGTCGCGTATGCCCATGGTGGCACCGTCGACAAGTTCGTGGGCGACCTCATCATGGTCACGTTCGGTGCACCGAAGACCGGCACGGATGACGCGCAGCGCATGGTCCGGTGCGCCCATGCGATGGTTGCGGCGCGTGCCCGAGCCAATGCGGGTGCGTCCCGGTCGATCGAGATCGGCGTCGGATGCGCGTTCGGTCCGGTCGTTGCGGGCTGCATGGGCAGCGAACGTCGGCTTGACTACACGGTGCTTGGGGCGCGAGTGAACCTTGCGGCGCGTCTCTGTTCAAAGGCCCCCGCGATGCGGGTCCTCGTCGACGGCGAGGCACGGCGCCGCGCGGGGTGGGGCACGTACGCTGCGCTCGCCCCGCTCGACGCCAAGGGTTTCAGCGGCCCGGTCGAGGCATTCGAACTCGTGATGCAGGAGGACCACGCATGCGCATGAACGAGACCAAGGGCGGCGTCGCCTGCGCGGTGCCGGCGCGCTCCGCGGCGATCGCGCTCGCGGCGGGGCTTGCCCTTGTGCCGGTGGCATCCGCGAGCGACCCGCTCGATGACGTGGCCGACGCCGTGCGCGACTTCACGCTGTTCGAGACGCCGGACGGGCAGGTCAGCCTCGACTTCGACCTGTACCTGACCATGGACAACCTGTTCATGAGCCAGCCTCCGCCCGGCATCATCGTCAACCCCGACACCTACCTGCCGTCGCCGCGGCTCAGCATCCTGGGGCAGCTCGACGTCAGCGACTGGATGACGCTCTTCGCGCTCGGTCGCGTCGACCGCGGGTTCGACCCCACGGACGGCGACGCCGAGGTCCGGCCGGACGAGTATTACCTCCAGCTCGACCCCGCCGAGGGCCACCTCCGGTTCACCGCGGGCAAGTTCGGCACGTCCTACGGGCAGTGGGCGCGGCGGTACTTCGAGTGGGACAACCCCATGACGAACGCGCCGCTCGCCTACGAGTGGGTGACGACGGTGGGCGACGGCAACGATGCACCCACCGTGGCCCCGAGCCGCGCGGCGTTCCTCAACCGAAAGAACCAGGTGATCCCGCGGAACAAGTGGCTCACCGCCATCTGGGGCCCGAGCTACACGACGGGCTTCCGCTTCGACGGGACCTCAGCGATCTTCGACTACGCGTTCGAGGTGAAGAACAACGCCCTGAGCTCGCGGCCCACCGAGTGGGACCTCTGGAACCACGGCTTCTACGGGAACGCGCTCACCTACACGGGGCGCTTCGGCGTCCGGCCGGTCACCGACTGGAACGTGGGCGTGTCGGGCAGCTCGGGTGCGTACCTCGTCCCGAACGCCCCGGGCATCCCGTCCGGGTCGTGGACGGACTACTCGCAGCAGGCGGCGGGCATCGACGTGTCATGGGCGCACGGCCCCGTCGAGACCTGGGCCGAGGCCCACTGGGTCTCGTTCGAGGTCCCGGGCCCCGTCGGCGCCGTGGGCCTGTGGACATGGTTCGTCGAGTCGAAGTGGAAGTTCATGCCGGGCTGGTGGACGGCCGGCCGCTTCAACCAGCAGCTCTATGACGACATCGCCGACGGCTTCGGCGGTACCACGCCGTGGGGCAACGACGTGTGGCGCGTCGACTGGTGCGTCGGCTGGCACGTCGACCGGACCGCCACCATCAAGTTCCAGTACAGCTACACCGACGAGAGCGGTCCCGTGGGGCAGGGCCGAAACCTGTTCGACGTGCAGCTGGTGTTCGCGTTCTGACTCGCCGCACTCAGCGCTTCGAGCGCACCCACGCGAGCAGGCGATCGCGGTCCCATGCGTTCACGCAGAGCGACGCCGGCAGCCATCCGCGCCGCGCGGTCGCCACGCCGTAGGGGAGCTCGTCGAAATCGCCCGCACCGTGCGCGTCGGTGTCGATCGCCACCAGGCACCCTGCCTCCACGCACAGGCGAACGTGCGAGTCGCGGAGGTCGAGCCGCATGGCGTTCGCGTTCACCTCGAGGGCCACCTTCCGGGCGGCCGCCTCCTTCGCCAGGAGCGCGATGTCGGGCGACAGCCCCTCGCGCGCGCCCACGATGCGGCCGGTCGGGTGGCCGATCACGTGCACCAGCGGGTGTCGGATGGCCGCGAGCAGCCGTTCAGTGGCCGCAGCGGGCTCGGCGCGCAGCGCGCTGTGGGGGCTGGCGACGACGAAGTCGAGCGCGGCGAGCACCTCGTCCGGGTAGTCGAGCGACCCGTCCGCCAGGATGTCGACCTCGCTCCCGGCGAGCACCGTGATGCGCTTCGACCAGGCCTTCGCGACCTCGCGGATGGCCGCGGCGTGCGTCGCGAGCCGGGCCGCGTCGAGCCCGTTGGCCTGCGCCTGCGAACGGCTGTGGTCGGTGATCGCGATCGTGTGGAAGCCGCGCCGGACGGCTTCCTGCACCATGGCTTCGATCTCGAGCGTGCCGTCGCTTGCCGTCGTGTGGCAGTGGAGCTCGGCCCGGATGTCCTCGATGCGCAGCAGGTCCTCGGGCGGGTGGCGTTCGAGCTCGCCATGGTCCTCTCGGAGCTCGGGCGGCATCCACCGGAGTCCCAGCGCACGGTAGACGTCCTCCTCGTCCTTGGCCGCCAGCGGAATCGCGCCCCGGTCCTGCGGCGCGGCCTCGCCGTCGTCCGTGAAGAGGCCGTACTCGTTGAGGCGCATTCCCATCCGCTGCGCCCGCTCGCGGAGGCGCACGTTGTGCTCCTTGCTCCCGGTGAAGTAGAGGAGCGCGGCACCGAACCGGTCGTCGTCGACGGTGCGGAGGTCGACCTGCAGGCCGCGATCGGTCCGGACGCTGGTCTTCGTCTCGCCCGAGGCGATCACCTGCACCACGCCCGGAGCCGCGCGGATGGCCGCATGCAGCGCCGCGTGGTCGGTACCGCTGGCGACGAGGTCGATGTCGCCGATCGTCTCGCGGCCGCGGCGGAGGCTGCCTGCATGCGAGATGCGCTTCACGCCCGGAACGCGACGAAGCACCTCCGCGAAGGCCATGGCCACGGGCATCGCCTCGCCCAGGCGGACCCGCCCGCGCGAGGCCTCCATGAAGCGCAGCGCGTCTTCGATGGCCTTCAGGGTCTTGGGACCCATGCCCGGGAGGCCCCCGAGCGTGCCCGCCGTGAGCCGCGCACGCAGCGCGTCCACCGAGTCCACGCCGCCCTCCTGCCACAGCGTCCGCACCCGCTTGGGGCCGAGGCCCGGCACCTGCAGGAGCCCCGGGACGCCGGTCGGGACGGTGGCGAGTAGTTCATCGCGCTCGGCGACGCGGCCGGTCCGCGCCCATTCCTCGATCTTGTGCGCGCTCGAGT
Organism: Planctomycetaceae bacterium; assembly: GCA_947492385.1. Taxonomy (GTDB): domain Bacteria; phylum Planctomycetota; class Phycisphaerae; order Phycisphaerales; family SM1A02; genus UBA966. The sequence continues at coordinate 15,566 of CANLMX010000041.1, forward strand.
CGCCGATCCCGGGGATCGAGCGCAGGCGCGCGGGATCGGCGAGCGCGATCGTCGCCACGTCCTCGCCGCACTCCTCGATGGCGCGCGCCACCTTGCGGTGGGCGTTCACGCGGAAGGCGTTCGCGCCGGTCAGGTCGAGCACGTCCGCGATCTCGGCGAACACCTGCGCCAGCTCGGCGTTGCGGCTCATGCGCGCGCTCCGTCGCCGCGCGCGCGAAGGCGCGCCGCGACGTCCTGCAGGAACCGCTCGTCCGGGAGTGCGTAGGGCCGGAACTTCTCGAGGAGTCCCGACTCCTCGTCCGAGAGCAGCGCGCGGTGGAAGCCGAGCCGGCTCGCGGCGGGCCCGTCGATCAGCGCGCTTGAGTCGTTCGCGCCCATCTGGAACAGCACCTTGGTCTCGAGCTCGCGCATGGTTCCGCGCTCGACGCAGCGCTGGAGGTTGGCCACGGTGTCGGCCCACAGGATGCAGTGGATCCCCACCAGCGGGCCTTCCTTCAGCAGCAGGGCCAGCACCTTGTCGGGCGACGGCGGCGCATCCCCCGACGAGTATCCGTAGTCGTCCTCGTTGCGGCGAAGCGCACGGAAGCGGTGGACGCCGTTCACGAGCAGGAAGACCCCGGGCCGGTCGGACGCGCCGTCGGCGTTGCGGCGGGCGAGTTCCTCGCCCAGCGCCACGATGGCTTCGCCCGCGTCCCGCATGGACGGGATCGAGATGTCGTGCGGCAGCGCGCCGCGCACCTCGGCAAGCCGGCCGTGCAGGCGGTCGTCGGGTGTCGTGCCGTCGAGCACGACCATCCGCGCACCGTCGGCCGGGCACTGCGCCGCGATTGCGACCATCGCCATGGCCATCGCCGCCGCGGCCGATTCGTCGCGCTGGCCCACGATGGCCACGTTGGCGCCGCTTCGGCGCGCGAGCACGCAGTGGGTCGGTTCCTTGATGCTGACGGCGTCGCCGAACCACACCTTCGGGGCCAAGGCCTGCCGCGGGTCCGGCGCCGCCGCGAGGGCCGCCCGGAGCGGTCCGTTCGACCACGGGTCCGCGGGCTGGTTGCCCTCGAAGACGATCGGCGCGGCGCGCGGCGCCGACGGCCGGCGCGCGGCGGTCTCGGTGACCGTGCGAAGCTGCGCGTCGCGCTCCTCGTCGCCGATCCACACGACCTGGAACGGGCTGTTTCCCTCGACGAGGCCGCCGGCGTCGTTGTAGATCGCCTCGCCGGGCCGCGTGAGCAGGCGGGCCGCGGTGTTGTCGTCCGAAAGGATCAGCTGGCTGTCGGTCTCGGTGCACTGTAGCGCGATGCGGACGCCCATCTGGCCCATCGTGGTGCGTGCGATGCTGTACGCGCCGCCGAGCGTCTGGCTTCCGAGGATCACGTGCATCCCGAAGGCCCGGCCCTGGCGAACCAGGCGATCGAGCAGCAGCGACGAGTCCTGCGCGACCTTGTCGTCCTCGATGAAGAGCTCCTGGAACTCGTCGATG
>CANLMX010000042.1 GCA_947492385.1 Planctomycetaceae bacterium
CGGATGGGAAGGCGAGCCCGGAGCCCCAAGCCGGAAGACCGGCCTGCGCATCGGCCATGCCCACGCGATTTGGGCGCACGGCCGGCGGACCACCCACGGTCGCGGAGCGACCGAGGCGGCGTGCATGGACGTCACTCGCATTGCGGCGATCGTGGCCGCGCTCGCATCCGGTGCCTTCGGGCGCGCCGCATCCGCGGACCCGCCGGCCCCGCGCTGCGCGGCGCAGGTCGTGTCCTATGCGCCGGGAACCGGAACCGGCGCTGCGTACCGCAACCCGCTTGCCGCGCTCGGGCCACCCACGCAGTTCACGGGTGCCGGCATCGAGCCAGGACCCGTGACCCCGTTCCGGCCTGCATTCATGCCCGGGGAGATCGTCTCGATCGGCCGCGGAGGGTCGCTCGTCGTCACCTTCGAGCAACCGGTGCTCAACGATGCGCGCAACCCCTTCGGCATCGACCTCATCGTCTACGGCAACGCATTCTGCGCCGACGCGGAGTACCCGTCGGGCGTCGCGTCCGGGACGTTCAGCGAGGGCGGCACCATCGAACTCAGTTCCGACGGTGTCGCGTGGATCGCGGTGCCGGAGGCCGAGGCCGACGGCGGGCTGCCGACGCTCGGCTACTCCGACGTCGAGCCGTACGCAACCGAGCCCGGACTCGCGCCCACCGACCCTGCCCGTCCCGTGGACCCTGCCCTGACGCCGGTGTCGTTGGAGGGGCTCCCGTGGGAAGCGCTCGTCGCGGCCTACGACGGCGCCGCGGGAGGCACGGGCATCGACCTCGCACCGCTTGGCCTGCAATCGGCGCGCTTCGTGCGCATCACGGTGGCGGCGGACGCGGCGTTCGTGCCCGAGGTGGATGCGATCGTCGCCGTGCGCGCTCCGGCCCAGGCGGCCGACCTCGACGGGGACGGCGCGGTCAACGGACGCGACCTCGGCATCCTGCTCGGCGTGTGGGGCGCGTGCGCGTCGTGCGCCGCCGACATGAACGGCGACGGCATGGTCGACGGGCTCGACCTCGGCGCCATGCTCGGGGCGTGGTCATGACGCGCCGTGCATTCACGCTCGTCGAGACCGTGGTCGCGGTCGCGGTCTGTGCGACTCTGATGGCGATCCTCCTTCCCGGACTGCGCGCGGCCGCGGGCGGCGCGCGCACGGCGGCGTGCACGTCGAACCTCCGCCAGCTCGCGACGGCGGCGCACGCCTACGCGGCGTCCAACGACGGCGCCATGCCGGCGGCGGTCCTTTACGAGCTCGATGCAGGGACGATCCGCACGCGCGCGTGGGACTTCGTGCGCGTGGGCGGCGAGATCCGGCCCGGCCCGCTCTGGTCGTACGCCGACGTCCCCTTGGCGGTGCAGCAGTGCCCCGCGTACGAAGGCCCGCCGACCGGAAGCGACCCGTACACGGGCTACAACTACAACACGAGCGTGATCGGGCACGAAGGGACCCTGCCCCATGCGGGCGAAGACGGCGCGATGCGCGCGGGCTGGCAGGCCGCGCGCATGGGTACGCCCATCACCGCGATCCGCGACCACGCCTCGTGCGCGCTCTTCGGCGACGGCGGCTGGCGCGGCGGGGCGAACAAGTTCATGCGCGCGCCGTCGGGCGCGGCCGAGGGCGACCTCGCCGTGGCGTGCGCCGGCACGCAGGCGTTCCGACACCACGGCGCGTGCACCTGCGTCGCGTGCCTCGACGGGTCGACCCGCGTCGACGCGGGCCCGCGGCGCGGCGTCGCCACGCCCGCCCTCGCGGATGGCATCATGGGCTTCCCGCACAACGGGTTCCTCTCCGACGACGACTCGCGCTACGGGGGGCCCTGACGTGCGCATCGACCGCTGCGTCTGCCATGCCGTGCCGTTCGAACGGCTGAGGGACCACTGCGAACAGAACCCCGGCACCACGTTCGAGGACCTCGAGCGCGAGTTCCGCTGCGGCACGGGTTGCGGGCTGTGCGAGCCCTACGTGCGCCGCATGATGCGCACCGGGCAGGTCGTCTTCCACCACGTGATCACGTTGCGCGACGAGCCGGCGCGCGACTGAGCGCGCGGCGCGCCCACTGCTCCACGGTATGGGCCATCAGCCCGAGGCCCGTGCCGTCGTCCCCGGCCCCGGGGCCCACCGGTCGCATGAACGCGTCGTGGAACGCGACCTCGATCGCCTGGACGGGGCGCTGGTTGGCCTCGAGTGCCGCACGCCACGCCTCGAGGTGCGTGACGGGAAGCACGCCGTCCGCCGCGCCGCCGACCACGAGCACTGGGCGCTCATCCATGCACACGGCCTCGAGCGGCGCCATCGCCGCAAGCGCGTCCGCCAGGCGCAGGGTGCGCGACTCGGTCCACGCGGGGTCATCCTCGTTCTCCGGCGTACGACGGGCCATGACCTCGGCGCTCGGCGCCGACGCGAGCACCACGAACGCGAGCCCCTCGCGACGTGACGCCGCAAGCGCGCAGGCCGGGCCCGCCATCCACGATCCCGCGAGCGCGGGCCGCGCGGAGCCGGTCGCGGCGACCGAGACGTCGACGATCGCGTCGATCCACGCCTCGACGTCGCCGGGCTGCGCGTGATCGAGCGCGAGCACGCGCGCGACGCCGCACCCGGCGCGAAGGAGCCCCGCGGCCAGCGCGTCGTCGAGCCCGACCGCCGGGGCGGCGTCCTCAAGCCCCGGGAACGCGGGCGCGACCAGCGCCACCGTGCCAGGCGCCTGGTCGCTGCGACGGCCGAGCCGGAATCCATGGCGCACCGGCGCCGAGGCCACCACGCCGGACGCAGTGCCCCACGAGCCGGCCACCGAGAAGCGGCGGCCGCCATCGACCGCACCGTCCCACTCGGCGCGCACGGCCTCAGCGCGACGCACTGGTCGACCTCCCGAAGCTGCGCTCGAGGTCGCGCAGCGAGATCCGAAGCGAAGTGGGACGGCCGTGCGGGCAGTTGCTTGCGCGTTCAAGCCGCTCACGCGCGTCGAGCAGCGCCTCGAGCTCGGTGCCCGAAAGCCGGTCCCCGGCCTTCACCGCGGCCTTGCATGCCATCATGTCGAGCACTTCCGAGAGCGCGGCCTCGACGTCGGCCCGGCCGTCGTCGGCGATCCGCGCCAAGAGCCCGGGAACGAACTCGGCCGGCTCCACGCCGCGACCGAGGAGAAACGTCGGGAAGGACTGCACCAGCACCGACCGCGGGCCCGCGGCGACGAGCTCGATGCCCAGGCGTGCGAGGAGCGGCGCGGCCTCGTCGGCGCACTCGGCCGCACGCGCGTCGACCTCGACCGCCGCGGGGACCAGCATGCGCTGCGACTCCAGCGGCGACTGCGCGATGCGTGCGTGCAGATCCTCGAACATCGCGCGCTCGTGAAGCGCGTGCTGGTCGACCACCAGGATGCCCTCGCGGTCCTCGACCACCAGATACGACCCGTGCACCTGCATCACTCGGCGGGCGGTGCGGTTGCCGTGCAGGAGCGGCCCGGCGCCCGCGGACGCGACCTCGACCACCGGCGGCGCGACCGCCGTCGCGGCAGCCCACGCGGCGAAGGTCTCGAACGAGGCGGAGGGCATCGGACCACCCGGTCCCGGGGCGCGCTCCGCCCCCGCGCCGAGCGGGTGCGCGGCCGCCGCGTCGAGGCCGCCGCCACGCGTCCCGCCCAGCTCGAACGCCGGCACCAGGTCCGCGGCGCGCAACACCGAGCGCACGCACCGCAGCACCGCGCCATGGACCGCCTGCTGCTGGCGGAAGCGCACCTCGGTCTTGGCCGGATGCACGTTGACGTCCACGGTCGACGGGTCGAGCTCGATCGCCAGGAATCCGAGCGGCGTGCGTCCGGGCTCCACGAGGCCACGGAACGCCTCGCGCACGGCATGCGTCAGCGTGCGGTCGAGCACGGCGCGGCCGTTGAGCGCGAAGCGCAGCGCGCGCGCCGAGGCGCGCGCGAGCTCCGGCCGGCCGACGAGCCCCCAGACCGCAAGCGGCGAACCGCCGAGGTCGAGGTCCGCCTGCACCTCGAGCAGCGCGTCGGCCACGTCGCCGAGCACCGCGCGCACCCGACGGGCCGGGTCGTCGGTCGCCGGAAGGTCCATCCGCACCTTGCCGTCCGAGACGAGCCGGAACGCGACGCCCGGCCTGCAGAGCGCGATGGACTCGAGCACCTCCTCGATCCGGCCAAGCTCGGTGGCCGCCGAACGCAGGAACTTGCGCCGCGCCGGCACGTTCCAGAACAGCTGGCGCACCTCGACGCGCGTGCCGGGCGGCCCCGCCGCGGGAGCGACGGGCCCGGCGTCGCCGCCATCCACCGCGATGCGCGCCGCCGCGACGGCCTCGCGCGGGCGGCTCGTGATCGACAGGCGCGACACCGAGGCCACCGAGGCCAGGGCTTCGCCCCGGAAGCCCATCGTGACGATCGCCGCCAGGTCGTCGCTCGAGGTGATCTTGCTGGTGGCATGACTTGCCACGGCCAGCGGCAGCTCCGGTTCCGCGATCCCGGATCCGTCGTCGGTGACCGCGATCCGGTCGACGCCCCCGCCCTCGACATCGACCTCGATCCGGGTGGCGCCCGCATCGAGCGCGTTCTCGACGAGCTCCTTCACGACGCTCGCCGGCCGCTCCACGACCTCGCCCGCGGCGATCTGGTCGACCAACTGGCGGGGAAGCAGGCGAATCGGCATCCACGAAATCTTATCGCTGTGACCGCCCGATCCCGGTGGCACGTCGGGGCCGTCCATGCGACACTTCCCGACATGGACGAGCCCAGGACGGGCCATGGGTCCCTCGGTGCAGGACGCACGCCGCTTCGCCCCGGGCGGAGCGCGACGGTCGTGATCGGCGACGTGCATGGGTGCGGGGTCCACCTCGAGCGGCTGCTGTCGCTCGTCGACCGCTGGTTCCCGGGCGCGCGCGCCGTGCTCGTCGGCGACCTCTTCACGAAGGGCCCGGAGCCGGGACGCGTCGTCCGGGCCATCATGGACCGGCGCGCGTCCGGACTGCGCATCGACATCGCTTGCGGCAACCACGACCTGCGGCTGCTGGGCGCGATCGTCCGCATGCAGTCGGGCGCGAACCTCGACCTCCTGCCCCGCACCGAGCGCGTCGCGGTCGAGCTGCTGCAGCGCGCGGGACTGATGCGCGAGGCCACGTGGATCCTCACCGAGACGTGCGACCGCGTCGAAGTCCGCCATCCGCGCGGGGCGTGGACCGTGATGCACGCGGGCATCGACCCGAAGCTCGGGATCGAGGGCACGCCCGATACCACGAAGGTGCACCTCAAGGCGCTCGAGGGCGAGCCGAACTGGTGGGAGCGCTACGACGGAAGCGACGGCCTGATCGTCGTCGGGCACCGGCCCGTGGTCGAGCCGATCATCCTGCGCGATGCGGACGGCGCGCCCTACTTCGCGAACATCGACACCGGCTGCGCCTACGGCGGCGCGCTCACGGCGTACTGCATCGAGGCCGACCAGCTGCTCCAGGTGCCCGGCGACGGGCTGCCGATGCCGGGGATGGAAGTTCCTTCCGCCTTCCGCGGACTGCTCCGCGGCGGGCAGCGCGTGGCCGGCTGACGCGGCTCAGCCCGCGGTGCCGGGCCGCGCGACGATCGGCATCCGCCGGCCGCGCCCGAATGCGCGCGCGCCCATGCGAAGGATCACGGGCGCCTGCGCGCGCTTGTACTCGGCGAGATCGATCGCGCGCGTCCAGCGCTCGACCTCCGCGCGGCCGAGCCCGGTCGCGGCCACGACGCCGTCGACCGTGCGCTCCTCCTCGACCCACGCGCGCACGATGGCGTCGAGCGACTCGTAGGGCGGCAGCGAGTCCTGGTCGGCCTGCCCCGGACGGAGCTCTGCGCTCGGCACCTTCGTGATGCTCGGCTCGGGGATCGGCGGTGCGGCAAACCCCGCGCGCGCGTGGTTCGCGTTCGCCCAGCGCGCCATCGACCACACGTCGGTCTTCAGGACGTCGCCGATCGGGGCGAGTGCGCCGCACATGTCACCGTACAGCGTCGCGTAGCCCACGGCGTACTCACTCTTGTTCCCGGTGGTCAGGACCAGCGCCCCCGAGGCGTTGGACCACGCCATGAGTTGCAGGCCGCGCAGCCGCGACTGCAGGTTCTCGTCGGGAAGCCCCGCCATCGACGCGCCCGCGGCGGCGAAGGCCGATCCCAGGTGCGACGCGAGCATCGAGTGCGCGCCGGTGATCGGCACCTCGATCGCACGGATGCCGCAGCGCCGTGCGAGCTCCTGCGCGTCCGTGAGCGAGCCCGCGCTCGAGTGCGCGCCCGGCATCAGGAGCCCGGTCACGCGGTCTCCGCCGAGCGCGGCCGCGGCCAGCGCGCCCACCACCGCGCTGTCGATGCCGCCCGAGAGCCCGAGCGCCACGGTGCGGTGCCCGGTCTTGCGGACGTACGCCCGGATGCCGCAGACGATGGCGTCCCAGCGCTCGGCGTCGTCGCACGCGACGGGATCCGCGGACGGGCGGCCCGGTGCCGAGAGGTCCACGTCGAACGAGCCCTCGATCCAGCGCGCGCCCGCATCGACCGTGCCGTCGGCGCGCGCAACGATCGCCTGCCCGTCGAACACGAGGTCGTCATTCGCACCGATCGCGTTCACGGTGAGCACCGGCACGCCCAGCCTCCGCGCGGCCTCGGCGGCGACGGCGCGCTGCGCTGCGGCCTTGCCCACCGCGAAGGGGCTTGCCGACACGGCAAGCAGCACGTCCGCCCCGGCAGCGACGCACTCGGCCGCGGGATCGGACAGGTAGGCGGCGGCCGCTCCGACGTCACGCGCGCGCCAGAGGTCCTCGCACGCAAGGAGCCCGACGCGGCGCCCCGCGCACGCCACCACCGTCGCCGTGTGCCCGGCATCGAAGTGGCGCGGCTCGTCGAACACGTCGTACTGCGGCAGCAGCCGCTTGGCGTGCACGGCCTCCACCCGGCCGGCGCGCAGCGCGCTTGCCGCGTTCACGAGCCGACCGCCGGGTGTGCGCATCGGGCACCCCACGACGACAAGCGCATCGCCCGCCCCCGCCGTCGCCAGCGATTCGGCCATCGAACCGAGCGCGCGTTCGCACGCCTCGATGAATCCCGCGCGCTGAAGCAGGTCGCGCGGCGGGTAGCCGCAGACGGCAAGCTCTGGAAACGCGACCAGCTGCGCCCCGGACCGCACGGCCGCGAGTGCCGCCTCGGTCATCCGCGCCACGTTCCCGTCCGGGTCGCCGACCAGTGGCTCAAGCCGTGAGAGCGCGATCCGCATGGGATGCGCAGCATAGGGACGGACGACCCGTCTCCATGGCCTCGACCAGCGCGCGCACCGCGTAGGGCTTCGCGAGCCGTGCGTTCCACGCGTCGCGGGCCGTGCCGTTCCAGGTCGCGTCGGGCGTGCCGCTCAGGACCAGCCGCGCGCCCGCCAGGGCCGGCGTCCGGCGCGCGAAGGCCGCGAAGGCCGACGCGTCGCCCGCGGAACGGTCGAACAGCACGACGTCGGGCACGAAGGTCCCGGACGCGAATGCCGCTCCGAACGCGTCGGACGCCACCGCCACCTCGAACGACCCGAGGTCCTCGAGCACGCCGCGCAGGGTCTGCGTGGCGGTGCGGTCGGCGTCGACGACCAGCACGCGGGTGCGACCGGCATTGCGCGCCGAGCCCTGCGGGCCCGCGGCGGCCGATCCCACGGGAATGCCGTGCGCCTCGACGAACGCGCGCAGCGCGCCGACGTGCACGCGGCGGTCGCGCGAGCCGGGAATGCGGTACCCCTCGAGGCGCCCGGAGTCGATCCACTTGCTGACGGTGCGTGCGGCCACGTTGCACACCTGGGCCACCTCGCCGGTCGTGAGCGCGTCCTTGCCGAAGCCGAAGGTCGGGTCATTCATGGGACTCCGCATCGGGCCGCACGGGGCACGGCTGAAGGCCGGGCATTCGGAATCCGGGAATAACACGCGCGGACGTCGCCGCGACCGGGCCCGGCGCGCCGTTCAACTGCGCGCGGTCACGCGCACGCCGCGAGCCTCGAGCGCGCCGTACAGCGACTCGGCGTGCACGCGGTCACGCACCTCGACCACGCACTGGACCATCACGGTCGAGACGTCCGCCTCGCCGAAGGTGCGCTCGTGGTGGATCTGCTGCACGCTGGCGCCAGCCTTAGCGAGCGTGGCCGCCAGGTCGGCGAGGCCGCCCGGACGGTCGCTGATGATCGCGGTGAACTTCACGAGCCGGCCATCCACCGCGAGGCCGTGCTCGATGACGCGGCTGAAGACCAGGGGATCGATGTTGCCGCCGCACAGCACCAGCACCACGCGCTTGCCGCGCAGCCCCTGGAGCTTGCCGGCGAGGAAGGCCGCCAGCGGCGCCGCGCCCGCGCCCTCCACCACACCCTTCTCCAGTTCGGCGAGGCGCAGGATGGCCAGCGCGATCGCGTCCTCGGTGACCGTGACCACCTCGTCGACGCGCGTGCGCGCGATCTCGAAGCTGCGTGCGCCCACTTCGGGCACGGCCAGGCCGTCGGCGAGCGTCGGTCCCGAGTCGATGCGCACGGGCCGACCGGCCGCCAGCGCGGCGGCGTAGCTCGCGCACCGCTCGGGCTCGACTCCCACGACGCGCACCGCGGGCCGGAGCGTCTTCGTCGCGAGCGCCAGCCCCGCGATGAGGCCGCCGCCGCCGACAGGCACCACGATCGCTTCGACACCCGGCACCTGCTCGAGGATCTCGAGGCCCACCGTGCCCTGGCCCGCCACGATCGCGTGGTCGTTGAACCCGTTGACGTAGGTCAGCCGCTCGGCCGCGACCAGCTCGTCGGCGCGCATGCGCGCATCGGCGATCGTGTCGCCCGCGTTGAGGACGCGCGCGCCGAGCTCGGCGCAGCGCCGCTGCTTCACCATCGGCGCGTGCACCGGCATCACCACGGTGACGGGGATGCCCAGGCGCTTGCCGTGCCACGCGAGCGCAAGCGCGTGGTTGCCCGCGCTCGCCGCGATGACGCCGCGGGCGCGTTCCTCGGGCCCCAGCTGCATGAGCGCGTTGCACGCGCCCCGCTCCTTGAAGCTCCCCGTGCGCTGCTCGTACTCGAGCTTCACGTGGACCTCGGCGCCGGTGATCGCCGAGAGCGCGGGGCTCTCCACGCACGGCGTCACGAAGACCCCGCCCGCGATGCGCTCGCGCGCCGCGAGGATGTCCTCGAAGCGCACGTCGGCGGCGGGCTGCACGGCGACGGTGGCGGTCACGCGGGCCTCAGGCCTTCGGGCCGGCACCGCGCACGGCGTCGCTGAGCGTGAACTTCGCGTCGTTGGCGCGGAATCGGGCGGCCAGGTCCTTCGCCTTCGCGTCGTACGCGGCCTTGTCGGCCCACGTGTTGCGCGGGTCGAGCACCTCGGCCGGGACGCCCGGCACGGCGGTCGGCATGCGCAGGCCGAACACGGGATGCTCCACGAACTTCGCGTTCGCGAGCGACCCGTCGAGCACCGCGCTCAGGATCGCGCGGGTGTAACTGAGCTTGAAGCGGTGCCCGACGCCGTAGGGCCCGCCGGTCCATCCGGTGTTGACCAGCCACACGTCGCTGCCGTGCTTCTTGATCTTGTCGGCCAGCATCGCCGCATACGCCATCGGCTCGCGCGGCATGAACGGGCCGCCGAAGCACGCGCTGAAGTTCGGTGTCGGCTCCTTGACGCCGGCCTCGGTGCCCGCGAGCTTCGAGGTGTAGCCGTTCACGAAGTAGTACTGCGCCTGCTCGGGCGTGAGCTTCGCGATGGGCGGCAGCACGCCGAAGGCGTCGGCGGAGAGGAAGATGACGTTCTTGGGGTGCGCGCCCACCGAGGGGAGCACCGCGTCGGGCACGAAGTCCAGCGGGTAGGTGACGCGCGTGTTCTCGGTGCGCGCCGAGCTGTCGTAGTCGGGGACGCGGGTGACGGGGTCGACCACCACGTTCTCGATGACGCTCCCGAAGCGGATGGCGTTCCAGATCTGCGGCTCGCCTTCCTGGCTCAGGTTGATGCACTTGGCGTAGCACCCGCCCTCGAAGTTGAAGACGCCGCGGTCCGACCAGCCGTGCTCGTCGTCGCCGATGAGGCGGCGCTTCGGGTCGGCGCTGAGCGTGGTCTTGCCCGTGCCAGAGAGCCCGAAGAAGACCGCCACGTTCGTCGGGTCGTCCTTCGCCACGTTCGCCGAGCAGTGCATCGGGAACACGCCGACCTCGGGCAGGTCGTAGTTCATCGCGTAGAAGATGGACTTCTTGATCTCGCCCGCGTAGCGCGTGCCCACGATGAGCACCAGCTTGCGCTCCAGGCTCTGCACGATGCAGAGCTTGCTCTTGACCCCGTACTTCGCCGGGTCCTCGAGCTCGAGCCGCGACGCATCGATGATCGTCCAGTCGTTGGACCAGTTCGGGAGCTCGTTCGGCTCGGCGTTGATGAAGAGGGTCTTCGCGAACAGGCTGTGCCAGGCCTCCTCGGTGAAGACCGAGACCTTGAGGCGGTAGGCGGGGTCGGCGCCGGCGTAGCCGTCGAAGCGGAACACGTCCTTGCGCCCGCGCATGTGGTCCATGACCTTGGCGTAGATCGCGTCGAAGTGGGCGGGCGAGACCGGCTGGTTGACCTTGCCCCAGGCGATGTTGCCGTGGATCTTCGCGGTGTCCTCGAGGAACTTGTCCTCGGGGCTGCGGCCGGTGCGCGCGCCGGTGTCGCAGTTCAGGGCGCCGTTCGCGGCCAGGATGCCCTCGCCGCGCGCCAGGGCCAGTTCCACCAGCCGGGGGGCGGCGAGGTTGGCATGGACGGTGGCGGTGCCGAAGTCGTGCTTGGCGCGGGGGGCGGCGGCGGTCGCGGTGGTCATGATCTGGGGTGCTCCCGAAACAGAGTGCGAAGTGGCCAAGGATACCCACGTCGGGGCTGCACCATCTCGGCCAGATCGCCCCGGAACCCGCAGGGATTGACCCTCCACCGGGGGCCGGATAGCATCCTGCCCCTTCGACACGGCGACCGTAGCTCAGTTGGCAGAGCATCGGGTTGTGGTCCTGAGGGTCGCGGGTTCAAATCCCGTCGGTCGCCCTTGAACGCCCCCGCCCTTCCCGGGCGGGGGCGCGTCGTTTTCCCGGACGAGGTACGTTCCTCGCATGCGCGTGGCCGCGTTCCAGTACGACGTCGCGTGGAGGGACCGCACCGCCAACTGGGCGACCATCGAACGACTCGCCGGGTCCGCGAACCTGCGACGGGGCGACTTCGTGCTGCTTCCCGAACTTTCCGACACCGGGTTCACCATGGACCCGCCGCCGCAGGACGGCCCCGAGCCGATCGAGGCGGCCGCCCGCGTGGCTCGGTCCCACGGCATCTGGATGCAGGTCGGCCACGCCGCGCGCGACGCGTCCGGGAATCGGCTCTTCAACGTCGCATCCGTGGTGCGCCCTGACGGTTCCGTCGCAGGCGCGTATCGCAAGGTGCACCTCTTCTCGCCGGGAAGCGAGGACCGCCACTATGCGCCCGGCGACTCGGTGACCCTGGTCGACGTGCACGCCGACGACGGCACGTGGCGCGTCGCGCCGATGATCTGCTACGACCTTCGCTTCCCCGAACTCTTTCGCCTCGCGGCACTTGCGGGTGCCGAGGTGTTCATGGTCGGCGCCTGCTGGCCCGCGCCGCGAAAGGCGCACCGCCGCGCGCTGGCGATCGCGCGTGCGATCGAGAACCAGGCCTATGTCGTCGCGTGCAACCGTATCGGACGCGATCCCAACGTCGACCACGCCGGCGACTCGTTCGTGGTCGCGCCGAGCGGCGAAGTCATCGCCGAGGCGGGCGACGCCGAGCGCGTGCTCGTCGCGGAGCTCGACCGCGCGTCCTTCGTGAAGTGGCGCGACGGGTTCCCGGCCCTTCGTGACATGCGTCGCGGGCTGCTCGGTGACGTCCGGGTCGACTGAACGCGGCACGCGGAAATCCGCACGGAAACAGGCGCGCGCAATTGACGCGGCCCGATGCGCATTTACACTCCGCGCACGCTCCAGGATGGATGCGGGCGCGCGTCGCGCGCGGCACGGACTCGCAAGGAGGCGACCCACCACATGCATCACGACGAATCGAACGCCACGCTTTGGGACACGCTCGAAGCGCCCGGCGACGCACGTGCGACGCACGCGCGCACGGCATCGCACGTCGCGGCTGCCGCATGCACGCCGCTCCACCCGTCGATCGCCGCGGCCGTCCGCACCGCGTACTTCTGCGAGGCGGGCGAGCTCGCCGTGCGCTACGGCATCTCCGCCGACGACGTGATCCAGCACCTCGAGCGGGCCGGCCTCGGCCGCGCCCCGCGCGCCGAGCGCTGCATCTCGAACATCCGATGCGCCGTGCACGCCGCCGCATTGGTGCGCGGCGAGCCCCAGGCCTGGGCCGACCTCATCACGGCGCTCGGGCCGGCGTTCGACCGCGCATGCGCGTCCCGGCTCGACCGCACCCGCGGCATCCAGTTCGCCCGCCGGTTCTGGGCCGACCTCCGCGACTCATCCACCGACGCGGTACTCGCGGAGGCCGCCGCGGCCCGGCCGCGCGCCGCGCGCCGCCCGCGAGGCGTGCGGCCGCCGGACCTGCGCACGTTCCCGGCCATCCGACCGCTGCGCCACTGGCTCGCGGAACGGCTGCTCGGAAGCCTCGAGGTCGAACTCGGGCGGGCCGCCAGCTGCGCCCCGCACCTTGACAGCGACGACGGAGCGCGTACCCTCCGCATTCCTGCGGTGAGGTCGTTTGGCGCGGAAGCGAAGGCGACCTGAGCGCGACAATCCAACCGGCACGGCGGCGCCCCGAGGCGACGGCGTGACGAGGCAACTTAGCTCAGTTGGTAGAGCAGCGCATTGAAAATGCGCGGGTCCGCGGTTCAAGTCCGCGAGTTGCCATTGCGACGCCGCCCCGCGCGGCGTCGCTCGCTTGTGGGCCCTGCGTCTTCGGGCATTGCCCCGCTACCCTCGGGGCGTTGAGCGCTCCCGTCGACGTCCAGCGCCTGCGCGAGGAGATCCTCGCCTGGATGACCCCGCCTGCGGGTGACCGCGGCGGACGCATCGCGGGCCGGCAGATCCGCCGGCTCGTCGAGGCGCTCGAGCGCCCGTCGGGGCGCGAGGACACGTTCCTGAGCTCGGTGGCCGAGGCGGTGCTTGCGCGCCGGCTCCTCGAGTCGGGATGCCGGCTCGACGTCGAGCACCCAACCGCGGACGGACGCCACGCGGACTTCCGGGTGCGGTGCGACGGCACCGACTTCTTCGTCCACGTGAAGCGCATCGCCTCGCCTTCAGCGGCGGGCGAGGCCGCCGCGCTGCCCGAGGCGCTGCTGCCGATCACGCGCATCGCGCGACCCGTGTCGGTCACGGTGCGCTGGGCGCCCACGTCGGGCGCCGTGGACCTGGATGCCCTGCGCGAAGCCCTCGAACCGTTCGTCCGTCAGGCGAGCGTGGGCGAGGAACTCGTGGCGCGCCGCGAGGACGGCGGCTGGATTGGGTCGGCGCGGATCGCGGCACCCTCGGCCGGGACCCACGCCGTGCTGCGCACCGGGGCGGACGCCGAGTGGGAGTCGGCGATCCCGCGCGTGCAGCGGCTTCTTCGCAAGGCATACGTCCAGTTCATGCCGGGCGCCGTCAACGCCGTATGCATCGTGAGCGACGGCGCGGGCGCGCTCGACGCGGTCGAGACCGCGCTGCTCGGGACGGTGGTCGAACGATGGGACCGGTTCCCCCCGCGGGGCCACCGCGTGGCGCACGGCCGCGCCGACGACGGATTCTGGTCGCGCGGCCAGTACGAGATGAGCGACCTCGTCGCGTGGATGCCGCTCGACGCGGCCGCGCCGGCACGCGTGTGGGAGCGCGCCCCGGGCCCCCTTCGCGACGCGGAGCGCGCGGCCGCCGACGTGCTCCGTCGCGCGCTCGGCGCGGGGTGAGCGCCCGGTCACTCGCCCACGGCGAACGAGTCGTGCGGGCGCGCACGCCGCGGCTCGCGCTGCGCGGGAGGCGGCCAGAGGGCGCGAAGCCCCTCGTGCGCGGGAAGCCCGTCGATGCTCATGCGTGCGCCGCCGGCGAGCAGCTGCTCGAGCTGGCGGCGGCCGATCTCGACGTCGAGCTCGACGTGGCCCTCGGTCCAGCGGCGTTCGCGCACGGGAACGCGCTTCTCGATGAAGTCCACGGTGCGGCCGTCCGAGAGCGCGACGCGAAGGGTGCACGCGCGCACGTCCCCCTTCATGAGCCCCAGCACGCGCGCGGCCAGGTCGTCGAGCCCCGTGCCCTCGGTCGCGGAGATCGGGATCGCGTCCGGCACGCGCTCGAGCCACTCCTGCAGCCGGCGATCGGGGCCGTCCGACGGCGACCACGTCCCGGCGAGGCGATCGACCTTGTTGAGGAGCAGGATGCGCGGCTGCTCGATGGCGCCGATCTCGTCGAGCACCTCGGTCACCGTGTCGAACTGCATCCGGGCGGAACGATCCGCGACATCGAGCACCACCAGGATCACGTGGCTCGCGATCGCGTCCTCGAGCGTTGCGCGGAAGCTGGCGACGAGGTGGTGCGGCAGGCGCTGCACGAAGCCGACCGTGTCGGAGAGCATCGCGGCGTTGCCGCCGCCGAGGTTCCACTGCTCGACGCGCGTGCCGAGGGTGGCGAACAGCTTGTCGGCCGCGTAGGCGCCGCCCCGCGTGAGCCGATTGAAGAGGCTCGACTTCCCCGCGTTCGTGTAGCCCACCAGCGCGGCGGTGAAGTGCTCCTCGCGGCGCTGGCGCACCTCGCGGGTCCGCCGGGCCTCGATCTCGCCGAGCTCGCGCCGCAGCTTGTCGAGCTTCGCCTTCACGATGCGGCGGTCGATCTCGAGCTGCTGCTCGCCGGGGCCGCGCGTGCCGACGCCCACGGGTGCGCCGCCGGTCACCTGGCCGAGGTGCGACCACATCGCGCGCAGCCGAGGCGCGGTGTACTCCAGCTGCGCGATCTCCACCTGGAGCTGCGCCTGCTTGGTGGTCGCGCGGTTGGCGAAGATGTCGAGGATCACCTCGCTGCGGTCGATCACCTTCACCGAGAGCTCCTTCTCGAGCTCCTGGATCTGGCTCGGGGCGAGCTCGTTGTCGAAGATCACGACGCGCGCGCCGAGCTCGCGGCACATCGCGGCGAGCTCCTCGACCTTGCCCTTGCCGATATAGGTCTTGCCGCGCGGCGCGACGCGACGCTGCTCGAGCGTCCCGACCACGCGCACGCCCGCGGTCTCGGCGAGCGACCGGAGTTCGTCGAGCGAAGCCTCGAACTCCGCGTCGGTGCCGCCGAGGCGCACTCCCACGAGCACCGCGGGCTCCACCCGGATGTCGACCTCTGCATGGCGGCCTGTCTCCATCGGACCGATTGTATGGGTGGCCGCGTGCCACCTATGATCGCGCCGTGACCCCATTCGCGACCGCGATCCTCGCCGCGTCGGCCGCGGTCGCGCCGAGCGCCCCGCCGCCGGCCGATGCCTACCGCTGGTTCGACCCGATCATCGACCTCCGGGCGATCATCGCCGGCGCGTTCGTGGCCGAGCCGGACGCGGGGGCGATGCAGCGGGCCGCGATGGCCGCCATGGTCGACGCGCTCGGCGACCCGTACAGCACGTACCTCGGCCCCGATGAGGAGCGATGGCTCCGAACGCAGGTGTCGGGGTCGTACGTCGGGATCGGCGTCGAGCTCGACGTGCGCGACGGGTTCCCCGTGGTCGTCACCGCCATCGACGACTCGCCCGCGCTCGAGGCGGGCATCCTTCCCGGCGACCAGCTGGTCGAGGTCGACGGGCGCACCACCGAGGGCATCGCGTTCGCGGAGCTGGAATCCCTGCTGCCGGGCCAGCCGGGGACCTCGTGCAGGCTGCGTTTGCGCAGGCCCGACGGAACGGAGCGGGAAGTCGAGGTGGTCCGACGCGTCATCGAGACCCGCAGCGTGAAGGGGATCGCGCGCGGCCCCGAGGGCTGGCGCCACATGCTCGACGGCGATCGCCA
>CANLMX010000043.1 GCA_947492385.1 Planctomycetaceae bacterium
ATCGAGAGCGGGCTCAACGAGTTCGAGGCGCAGATGGGGCGCCAGATGACGTTCAACGGCGCGTTCGGCACCGGCGAGACCACGGAGGTCTTCCCGACCGGCGCGGTGGACGCCGTCTTCGACATCCGCAACCCCGGCACGGCGCCGGCCCCCGCCAACAACACGGGCGACCGCATCTGGGTGAACCGCGCGCGGGGCATCGGCGTGTTCGCGGTGAACCTGCTTCGGCAGTACGACTCGATCCGGACGATCCTCGGGCCCGTGCCGCAGTCGCTGCTGCGGGCCGAGCCGAACGCTTCGCAGTATCCGGGGGTCAACATCGGTGGCACCGGATCGGGCCTTTACCTGCCGAGCGCGCGCGCCTCGGGCGGCGGCTCGGCGTCGACCCGGTCGGAGTTCGTCGACACCTGGGGCAATCGCATCGCGTTCGTGTTCCCGGGGCGTGCGTTTCGGCCGCTGGTCGACGGTGGCCTATCGGATCCCGACGGATCCGTCCGTACGCCGTACGAACGCGTGTTCGGCGTCTGCTCCAACCGCCGCATCTGCATGGTCTCGGCGGGGCCGGACGGGCTGTTCGGTGTCGCGGGCGAGAGCCCCGAGATGACCGGCACCACTGCCGCCGCCGCCGCCGCACGCGCCGCGGCCGCGGGCGACAACATTTACCTCTATCCGCTGGATCCCCCGTCGTGAGCCGCGTGCGCACCCCCAATCCCGTCCGTGCGCGAGGCGCCCGTCGGCGAGGCGTGGCGTTCACGCTGCTCGAGCTGCTGGTCGTGATGGGCATCCTGCTGGTGCTGGCCACGCTCACGGCCATCAGCGTGGGCAAGGTGACCCGCGACGCGAAGCTCGCGAACGCGACGAACACGCTGATCGCGTCGCTCGGCAACGCTCGTGCGATCGCCATCCGCGACAACACCTACGTGCTGGTGAGCTTCCGCATCGCGCCCGACCGCCGCTCGCGGATCGTTCCGCGCGAACCTCAGGTGGTGCAGGTGATCACGTCGAAGTGGACCGGCGAGGTGGTGACGCCGTCGACGCCGCTGCCCGCCGGGGTCGAGATGCCCTCGACCGCGGACGTGTACGGCGAACGGTTCCTGCCGGTGCCGGGCGTGCCGCAGCGCGAGCTGCCGTCGGGCGTCTACGTGGCGGGGCCGGGGTTCTTCCGTGGAGCGGGTACGTCGTACGGTGCGTCCGACCAGTTCTGGTTCACCCAGCCGACGTTCGTCGGGACCGCCAACTTCGCCGCCACGCCGCCGACCTACACGTTCAATCCCACGCTTTCGGAGGTCGGCAACAACATCGGCATCCTGTTCGCGCCGGATGGTCGCATGGTGTCTCGCCTCGGCGAGCAGGTCGTCGAGATCGACACGGTGGCGGCATCGGACGGCAACGCGTGGGCCAAGCCCTTCGTCGACCTCGACGGCAATGGATTCCCATCACGAGGAACCACGAACTTTGCTGGTTACCCGGCCGGAACGAATCTCAATTACTTCTACTACGACGAGCCCATCGACGAGACCTTCGTCGACCTCGTCCCGTACCTCGCGGTGTTCAACATGGCCGAGGCGCGCGACCGCTTCGACACGGCGGCATGGCGCGGCCCGAACGTCGGCGGCCTGGGCAACACCGTGAACGGGCAGGTCGCGAACGTCCCGCCGCGCGTCCGCGACCTGTCGCTCTTCATCGACGAGCAGTCCGACCGCATCACCTTCAATCGCTACACGGGCGTCGCGGGGATCCTGCAGCGATGACGCAAGCGCCCGCCACGGTCCGTCGCGCGTTCTCGCTCATCGAGCTGCTGCTGTCGGTCTTCATCCTGGCGATCGGCATCATCTCGGTGTCGGCCCTGTTCCCGGCCGGCATTGCGCAGCAGCAGCAGAGCGCCGACGACCAACTCGGGCCCGTGATCGCCGAGCAGGCGCTCGGCACGCTGCGGAGCCGCGTCCGTTCTGCGGACTTCGGCACCTTCGAGGAGTTCGGGGTGTTCGACGTGCTGGGCCAGTCGGTGGCCTCGCAGAGCTTCGCCTACCGGCCCGCGCCCGGGGACTGGAGCTGGATCCGCCCGGCCGTGGTCCGTCAGGCCCAGGCCAACCTGCTGACGCTTCCCACGGCCGAGCAACCCGGCACCCTTGACCTCTTTGCGGCCGTCGCGCAGCGCCCGGGCCCGCCGGGCCCTGGCACTGGCGGCGGCGCCCAGGAGTTCTGCGAGTTCCCTCAGGGCATCGCCGGTGGGCTCGGCATCACGCTGTACGGCGCGCCGTACAGCACGGTGCAGTCACTGGCGGCGCCGGCGATCTTCGTCAGCCAGCGCGAGCGGTGGTGGCCCTCGGTGCCATCGGGCGCTGCGGTCACGGTGCCACCGCAGTACGCGTGGGAGTGCATGTTCCGCCGATCGGGCGGCCGCGTGCAGGTGGCCATCTTCGTCTTCCGCGTCGTGGGCGTCGGTGGGGCGCTCAAGCCGTGGAACGCGGCACCCACCGGGCAAACCGGCACGTACGACAATGCGGTCGGTGCGGGCATGGCGGCGCTCCCGCCCGTCCCGTACCGACGCGTGACCGCGACGACGTCCGCCTCTGCCGGCGCCGCGACCACGGGCCAGGACACGGGCACGCAGGTGGCCCAGGGCTGGCAACAGCCCGTGGGAGTCCTGAACATGGGCACCGTCGGGCCGTACACCACCGGAACGTTCGTGTCCGGAACCGGGGCGGCGGGGCAGGGCCTCCTTCCCGGAGATTTCCCTGCGGCAGCATTGCCACAGGTGCAGGTGCAGTGGCAGTCGCCGGGCCAGTGGATCGTCGACAACAACGGCAACGTGCACCGCGTGGCGATCGGCCGACGCGGCCCACAGGACCCGGTGCAGGTGCGGTTCTCCGCGCCCGTGCCGCGCATGCCGGACGCGCAGGCGTTCGACGACTACGAGCTTCCGAACGACACGGTGCCGGGGCTGCGCACCATGCACTACGTGCCGGTCATCATCGACGCCAACGGCACGCAGCTGGTGCCCATCTACGCCACGGTGAGGGACCTCTGATGCGCCGCGCGTTCACCGTCATCGAGCTCCTGGTCGCGGTGGTCGTGCTGCTGGCGGTGATCATCGCCACCAGCAAGATCTTCAATACCGCAAGCAAGGTCTCGTCCACCGGCGAAGCGAACGCCGACGTCCTGCAGCAGGGCACCGTGATCGAGGAACAGTTGCGCCGCGACCTGCAGCGCATCTGCCGTGACGGGTTCATGGCGATCCAGTGCGTGGAGGTGCCGAACAACGTCAACGTCGCTGCAGGCGGGCCGCTGCTCAACCCGCAGCTTCCAGCAACCGCGACGCTTCGCTGCGACCAACTGGTGTTCTTCACCGCAGGCAGCGAGACGAGTGCCCGATGGGCAGGTCCCGGCGACCTGGTGGCTGCGGGCGGTGGCCAGCAGGCCCGCGTGGCAATGGTGCGCTACGGCCACGGCGTGCAGATGCCCGGGCTCCCGAACGACCCCGTCAACGACCCGCCCCAGGTGAACTCGCCGGTGCGGCCGATCATCACCGGCGTGGTCGGTGCCGCCCGCGCGCCGATCGTGCCGTGGACATGGACCTCGGTCGCGTCCAACAGTCGCGTCGGTTGGCGGTATGGCACCACCATCGAACCCGCCAACCCACGCGTCAGCCCGAACCAGCCCGAGGCACGCCAGTGGGTGCTGGCGCGCAAGGCCACGCTGCTCGCCGACGACGGCGGCCGCGCCATCTATTACCCGGAACCGGTCGACCTCGCGCTCGCGGGCACGCAGGGCGCCAGCGCCGCACCGAGCATCTTCGGCGATCGGTCGAACACGACGTCGCAGGCGCCGAACACGTCGGATGCGCTGTCCTATTACCAGGAGACGCGTGACCGGAACTGGATCTCGTGGAGCCAGAACGTGATCCCGAGCCCGTTGCTGCAGTCCGGCTGGGTGGACGTGGCTGCGAGCGACCTCGACAAGGTGCGCCGACTCATCGCGCCGACGCTGCGGTTGGCCACGCCGCTCGAACTTCCGCCGAACGTCGAGGTGCGATCCGTGTCCGCGCCGTGGACCTCATTCGCGGGCCTTGCGCCCACTGCGGCGGCGCCGCCGCTCGGGTGGCCCGTGGACACCACCTCGCCCGACGAGGATTGGCCGGCGGCGACGCAGGTGACCGTCATCGGCGCGAACATGCCCGTCAACGGGACGGTGACGAGTTACTCGACGCAGCGTGACCGGATCATGCGCGGCGTGTTTGGAACTCCCGCCACCCAGGCCGTCCCGACGGGCATCGCACCCTTCGTGGGCCTGCTCGGTTGGCCTCGTTCCGAGAAGGCCGCGACCAACAACGACCGCAAGAGCGAGATGCTGGTGTCGCCCACGCTCGTCACGAACTGCAGTTCGTTCCGGGTTGACTGGACGTGGGAAGCGGGCACGGGTCGGCAGGTCGACGGGTCCGGCGCGATCATCGGCAAGCAGGTCCGCGAGTTGCCGAACGGATCGATCGTGCCCGTCCGCGTGATCACCGGGCTTGGGTACGACCAGTCGAACGTCAACAACCTCTGGGTGCTCCGAGGTTTTGAACCGTTCGCCACGGCGCCTTGGGCGGCCGTCGATCGCGATCCTCCGAGCCGGTCCGGCGGGCAGCCGTGGTTCGGGCTCCCGGATGCGTCCACCGGGGTCACGCTTGCACAGCAATCCATGCCGATCGTGCCTCACCAGGAGCTGGGTGGTGGAGCGCCGTTCGAGTTCACGAATCGCCACATGGGGGTGGTCGCCCAGTCGATCGAGGGTGTCGGTGGTGCTGCGTTCCCCGGGAATCCCGCGGCCATCACGACACCGCTCGCCAGCGCACCTGGCGTCCGCGCCTACACCGCCGTCTTCGGCTTCAACCAGGAGGAAGCCTACGTGGTCACTCCGGACGGCACCATCGTCCTCCGCGACGACTACACGCCCTGGCCGACGCAGATCCGCATCACCGCCACCATCCATGACCCGCGCCTGGTGCTTGACCGGGGCCGCGAGTTCCAGTTCGTGATCGACGTGCCCAAGCGCCGCAAGGACTGAGGCGCACCGATGGAGCCCACCGTGACCACCTGCAACACCCAGCGCCCCATGCCGACCGCCGCGCGCCGCGGCAACACCCTCGTGCTGGTGACGGCGATCCTGGTGCTCCTGGTCATCATCGCCACCGCGTTCCTGGTGCGCTCGCAGTCCGGTCGCGCGCAGGCCGCAGCGCAGCAGAAGGCCGTGGGTCGCGATGACCGCACCGAAACGGTGGTGGAGCAGGTGGCGCAGCAGGTGGCGGACGCACTCTTCGTGCGGCGGATCGACACGTCGAGCCTGCCCACCCAGGTGCAGGCCAACACGGCCACCGGTCTCAACCCGGCCAGCCCGGCGTTCGGCGCCTTCCTGGCGCGGAGCGATTTCCCGCGCCTGCCGCCCGAGCCGCTCGAGGTGCGCTACGGCGTCGATTACGTCGACACCATCGTCAACCGGACGCTGGCGCAGGGCACCGACAACTTCATCGACGGCTACAACTTCGCGCCGTTCTCGACCACCCCGTACACCAACTGGCCCGCCCGGTACGGTGACGTCACGGGTGAGTCCAATGCCACCGGCAATCCTGGCTTCGGTGATTCGCGGTGGCTCGCAAGCAACGAGCCGGTGCGTGCGATGCTCGCCACGCAGCTGGTGAACTTCGTCGACCCGGCGCCTCCCGGGCCGCAGGTGACGCCTGCGTTCACGACCAACTGGGGCAACCTGGCGCTTCAGACGCAGCCGAATCTTGGTCGGCCCACCCAGCCGGCCATCCTCTCGCCCGAGGGCCTCGGATTCAGCCACTGGCCCCACCTGAGCTGGATCTCGACCGCCGAGAACGGGTTCCGCGTGTGCTGGGACATCTCGAGCCTCGAGGGGCTGCCGGGCGGAGTGGCGGGAATCAAGGACGGCGCCATGGGTACGGCCCTTGGCGAACTCGCGCTGGGCGTGCCGTACGAGCAGTGGCTTCCGTTCGTGGCACCGCGCGAGCCGCTGGTGACCGGCAAAGACGCCCGCGGGCACCTGGTGCTGGAGCCGAACGACTGGACGACCCGCGTCCGCGACTGGTTCAACGTCGGGGTCACGGCATTCAACGCGGCCGCGCCCCCGCCGCACCAGCAGATGATCACCGGATTCGTCGCGGGTGCGTCGAACCCCGGACGCCGCACCGACGCGCTGCCGAACTTCCTGCAGTTGGGCGCATTTGGGTCGCCGGCCGACGAATTCAAGGTCTTCACCTCGGCTGACCAGACCGCGGGAACCATCCCCAGCGGCTACGCGGTGGGGCAGCCGACGCCGCGCAACCTCATCGCCCGCACGCTGGCCGATGCCGATGGCGACGGATGGACGGACTCGCTCTGGTTCGTTGCGCCGACGTCCAGCGACCGCAGCACGCGCCAGCTGGTCGCGGTGCGCATCATCGACAACAGCGGGATGATCAACGTCAACACCGCCACCCGTTCCGACCGATCGAACACGATCGGCCAGACACCGTCGGACGTGGCGCTGGTGACGCGACGCGAGTCGTACGACGAGACCGATGCGACCAACGGACGCCCGGCCGCGTTCCGTGACCCGGCCGTGGGCTTCATGAACGCGCGCGAGAACGACCCGGAGTACCGGGTGAACTTCACGTTCCGGCCAGCACTGCCGAATCTTCCGGATCCGTTACCACCGGGTCAGTACCCGAAGGACCGCCTCGTTTATGCAGTTTCTCGGGATGCCACCGGGCCGTCGGCCGGTGTAGACGTCGGGTGGAACCCCGCTCGTTGGGAAGGCGCGTGGAGGGGGCCCGCGCCCGCGGACCCCTCGGGCACTCTGGCTGATCCCTACCAGCCCTCGATCCTCGAGCTCACCGGATTGGTGACCGCCGCGCGCACCGGCCAGCCCGGCACCAGCGACACGACCTCGAACCGACTCCTTCCGCTGTTCGACACGGCCGCTGACCTCGGCATCACGGGGTCCACGCAGCTGTACGGCGACCTGTTCGCGCTCGCCCGCGCCAACGACCGTCTCACGTACTTCAAGGCAATGGCCAACGGCGGAGAGCTGATCGATCCGATCACCGCCAGCCGCATCGCCACCCTCACGCCGTTCGGAGCCGACGACGAGATCGAACTGCGCGCAAGCAACGGACTCAACGCGCCGCAGACCATCAGTCGGCTCGAGATCGCCCTGAACAACGCCAGCGCCTTGGCGAGCGACCAAGTCCGACTCGGCCAGTTCCTCCGCTCCACCCGCTCGCGCGAGGAGACCTCGCGCTTCCTCGATCCCGATGATGTCCGCGTCCAGGACTGGCGCGCGCGCGCTGCGTGGACGCTCGGTGCCACGGCCTCCACCTCGGCCGGCGAGACCATCGGCCTGGCCCCCCGCGGCGGCGCCGAGCTCCTGCTCGACCACCGGCGCCACCTCACCACCATCTCGGGCGCACGCAACGAGATGCTGCCGCCGCGCCTGTGGAGCGCGTTCAACTTCAACAACCGGTACGTGCCCGAGCGCACCAAGGGCGCCTACCTGCAGCGCGGGCCCGACTTCGACGGCGACGTGAATGGCGACGGCGTGCTCGACGGCATCCCGGACGGCGTGCTCGACGACGTCACGGGCGACGGCGCCCCCGACTCGTACCTGCCGTACCACCCGAACGTCGTCTTCTACGACACCGGCACGCCGCCCACGTATCCGCTGATCCCGCCGGGTGCGAACAACCCGCTCGGGCAGCCGGTGCGCGACGTGGACGGCAACGGCCGCATTGACGTGTCCGACTTCGAGCTCGCCCGCCAGGAGTTCCTGCGCTTCAACCGCAAGATCGACCTGCGCCGCCCGAACGACGAGCCGCGCCCGGACGGCACGCCGGCCACCGCGTCGGACGTCGCGCTCGCGGACCGGAAGTTCGCCGCCGACCTGCAGCGCGTGATGCGGCGTGCGCTGGTCTACACCGAGGGCGACCGCTCCAGCCACGATTCGTACTTCGGCCGCCCGGGCGACACGTCAATCGAGCGCGCACGTTCCACGGGCTGGACCAAGATGATGATCGCCAGCTACGCGGCAAACGTGCTGAGCTACCGTGACGGCGAGCGGCCGATCAACAACCAGCCGGGTTCGATCGCGCTCGACGCGCCCCTGCATCCGACCGACGCGGTCCCCGTCCCCCTGGACAGCAACACGTCCTGGCCCAACGGCGTCTCGCTCGCGAACGCAGGCTTCATCGGCAACGAGAAGCAGCCGTTCCTCATGGAGGTGTTCATCGCCTTCGTGTTCCCGAAGTCGAAGGTCACGCAGGCCCAGATTGACGGCGCGGTCGCCACCGGCGCCGGGTGCCCGTTGCCCGGCGCGTGCCTGGCCCAGGCTGACGAGGCCCAGCTGCCCGACTGCACCGACTCGGGGGCCGGCGAGTACTTCACCACCTATGACCCAGCGGACCAGGACACGTGGCCCGCGGTCGTCTTCGTGGCCCAGGTGGCGAACCCGTACGAGGCGCCGGTGAAGCTGGCGGATTTCGAGCTGCGCATCAACCCGTCGAGTGGCGCCCCGCAACGGTTCCTCTTCGCGCTCGGCGACGGCACGACCACCAGCGGGAACACCTACGGCCCGAACGTCGAACTCGGGCCCTGCACGCCCGAGGAACCGCGTACCGCGATCGTCTTCACCGTGCCGCGCACGTTCCCGAACGGAGAACCGTTCCCCCGTGACGCGTGGCTCGACTTCCTGGATCTCGGCGCGCCGCTGGACGCGGACAACGACGGTGTGCTTTCGGCCGCCGAGGCGAACCTGGCCGACGACAGCGTTCCGGGCGGGACCGCGCCCGCGGGGTCGCCGAACGCACAGTTCCAGCCCGACGCCAACGCGCTCTTCGAACCCGCCTGGGGCACCTTCCGCAATCGCTTCGCGCGCCGCGGCACGCTGCTCTTCGACGCCACGCGCACCACCACCTACGGTGGCCTCGACTCCTCCGGCAACGTCGACCGTTGGCGCCCGTCGACGACGGTCGGCAGCACCGGGTCGCCGCCGCAGCGATCCTTCATCGAGCTCCGCCGGTTCTCCGCGCCGAGCGCCGCGAACGGCGACCGAGCCTCCGTCGTCGTCGACCGCTGGGAGAACGAGCTGGACGTCTCGATGAACGCCAACGGCGACTCGGGCCAGCGGTTCGTGGACCGCGTCGAGCGCATCATGCGGCAGGGCAACGGCGGGTCGTTCCCTCCGATTCCGAGCATTGAGTGCCGCAGCGGACGGCTCTCCATCGACGGGATCCGCCTGGGTGGGCCGACGCTCGCCGGCGGTAAGGGCGACATGTGGGTCGCGTGGGCGCGCTCGGCGCGCCAGTGGCTCTTCGACACGCAGAACGGCCAGCCCGACGGTACGCCAGGCAAGGGCATCATCACGCTCGATGAACGCACCCCGCGGTACGCCTTCGCGCGCTCGACGGGAACGTCGTCGCCCATCCGCCAGTCGACGTCGGCCGGAACGCCGGGCTACGCGGTGGTCGGAGGCGTGATCGCTGCGGGCAATTCGCTGCCCCGCGGCGAGGTCATCGGCTTCACGTCGCCTCCGGACCGTGCGCCCGGCGTCGGGGGCTTCCCGCCCGCGCGCTGGCCGACCAACGTGAGTTACACGAACGTCTGGGGCGTGGCCGCGCGCGGCAAGCCCACCTTCTTCCCGACGCGCATCGTGGAGGATGCGGGCACGCGCACCTACGGGTATCCGGCGTGGCGCCTCGCGCCCGGCGGGCTGGGCGGCACCACGCGCGTGAACTTCGGCGAGAAGGGATGCTCCGCACCGGCGTTCACGCTCGGCAACGACCGCACCAACTTCCTCGCACCGCTTCGCATGCGCCAGAAGGACGCGGACTTCGACCAGGTGGCCGAGATCCTGGACGTTCCGCTATGGGGCCCCCTCGTCGAGCGGCCGTTCCCCGGCCAGCCCACGTACACGTGGGCGACGTTGCCCGAGATCCTCGCGCAGCGGGTGGGCGACGCACCGACCACGGGCCAGTCGAAGCTCTTCTTCCCGAAGTTCGCGCTGCCGTTCCCGATCTCAGGGCAGGTGCTGCCGTCCTACGGATCGAACCAGGCGTTCTACAACCGGCTCTGCATCGACCCGATGCAGTTCGACACCACGGTGCCGGCTCCGAACCGCCCGGACATCTTCCTGCGCGGCACGCAGACGATGCCTCAGGTCATCACCGACCCGGCGCTCGCGAACGTGGCATTCCAGGACGGCATCGGGTTCAACTCGCGCCTGCCGGGCGGTGCAGCGTTGCTCGACGCATTCGTGATCGACGACCGCGGCGCGAAGCCCTTCGACAATCCGACGTGGACCCCCGACGAGATCACTGCCGGCACGTCGGTTATCGACTTCGCCGAGCGCGCCGCCGCCGAAGACCGCCGCTTCCGGCTGGCCCGCAACTTCGAGGGCAAGCTGACGCCCGGGCTCATCAACGTCAACACCGCGCCCGTCGAGGTGCTGCGCGCCATGCCGCACATGACGCGCTTGGTGTACGACGATGACTTCCCGCTGGCGAAGACGTCGGAGTCCAACCCCGCCGACCTGCTCGATTCGTCGACGGAACTGTGGGAGCGCCGCACCATCCGCGAGCCGCTGGCCACGCCGGCTGGGCCGGGCTCCATCCAGCCGCTGCACCAGGCGGCGCCGTTTGACTTCCTTGCGCTTGAGCCGACGCCTTTGGATCCGACTCGTCCCAGTTCCATCGCCTTCGACTACGGCGTGCCCGCACCGCGCATGCGCGTGGCCGAGGCGATCGATCTGTGGCGCAACAAGGGCAACGTGCAGCCGGACCTGAGCGGCCAGCGATTTGCCGACATGCCCAGCTACTACAGCCGCGGACTCGATCTGGCCCGCGACCAGAACCACCGCGAATGGGGACCCGCCATGCGCGCTGGGCGCGGCTTCGACAGCCTGGGCGAACTTGCGCTTCTCACGAAGGGCGCAGAGTTCGTTCCCTCCACCACGGGTGACAGCGGGGACGCGGACAGCATTCCCGACGTCCAGCAGATCGCGCTGAACGCCGCGTCCGACGTCAACCGCAACGGCGTCAATGACGCGGCTGATCCGGCCCTTGCGGTCGGAGCCAGCTGGAACCGTGCGGTCGGCTGGTCCACCCGCGCCGCGGGGCTCGACCCGTTCCGCACGAACTGGACGTTCGCCTCCAACGGTGCGGGCGTCTACGCGCCCGTGTCCGGTCCCGCCACGCCCGCCACCGGCGGCGCGTTCCCCTTCCGCACCGACGGCGTCCCCCTGAACCTCGGCACCGGCGTCGCGCAGGCGTTCCCGCTCTCGGGGCGCACCTCGCTCGACAAGCACCTCCTCACGATCGCGCGCGATGATCCGGCCACCGGCACCGCCGCGGCGCCCATCGTCGAGACCGACGACCCAGCAACGCCCGACGTGCTCGAGGACGCGATTTACCGCTACGACCAGACCGCGGGCGACGCCATCGAGCAGAACTCGCTCCTCAAGGGCATCTCGAACATCGTCACCACCCGCAGCGACGTCTTCACGGTGTGGGTGCGCGTGCGCACCATCCGCCAGGACCCGCTCACGGGCCAGTGGAACGGCATGGACCCCGAGAACATCATCGATGACTCGCGGTACATGATGACCATCGACCGCTCGTCGGTCGATCGCCCCGGGGAGCGCGCACGGATCCTGTCCTTCGTGAAGGTGCCGAAGTAGGCGACGCGGCGCGCCCGGTGCGCCGCTCCCATCACTCCTTCGCTCGCCCGCGCCCCAGGATCTGGAGCGCGATGCGGTCGTTGATGCGGGCGTACTGGTCGGGCGTCATCGACGAGTTCCACACGAAGCCGGCCGGGAAGGGCATCGAGCGGTGGCCGGCCACCGGCAGCTCCCATCCGTAGCACAACGGGATGCACTCGTTCAGGCCGTCCCATGAGCCGAAGTACTTCCATGGCCGTTCCACGTTGAGCCCGCCGCGCGCCTGCGAGCGCAGAAGGTCGGGGCTGAAGGGGATCCACCCAGCCTGCGGCAGCCAGAACTCCGCCCAGCTCACCAGTCGCGTGCGCGAGGTCCCGCTTGAACTGCTGTCGACCTCGGCCATGCCGAGCACGGCGCGCGCCGGGATGCCCGCGGTGCGCAGCACCGTGACGCATGCCGCCACGCAGTCGTGGCTGGTGCCGCTGCCGGCCGCAAGCGTGGCGCGCGCGCCGTTGAACACGATGCCGCGGGGGAAGCCGTTCTCGATGCGGATGCCGTCGTCGTCGTACGCGCGATAGGCATTGACGGTGGCGCGCACCAGTTCCTTGGCGGCGATCCACGGCGTCACGGATCGGAGCTTTCCGCCCGACACGCGGTCGACGAACGCCTTGAAGTCCGGATGCCCGACCTCGAAGCCCGGTGCGGCGCCGAGCGACTCCTGCGCCTCGGCCGGCCAGTCGGTGGGCCACGTGATGCGTGCGGCCGCCGACTCGTCGACCACGGCGTTCCAGCACTGCGCCCGAATCGTGACCGCCCACTTCAGGCTCTGCGTGCTCAGGTTCGCGAACGGGAACCCGATCGCCGACATGCCCTGCGACAGCCCCTGGCGCATCTTCGTCGAGTCGGGCCCCATGGTCTGGCGGGTGTCGTGCACCCACACCTCGGGCCGCAGCGACTGCACGTCGACCTGGCTCCACGTCGACTGGAGGATGAGCGGCATCCAGATGGTGAGGTCCTTCGCCTGGATCGGTTCCTGCGGGTTGTTGCGGTCGCGCGGCGCCCAGATGCTGGCCTCAAAGCGTGCTTCCCAGATGCGGGGTTCGGTGCGCTTCGCCGGGTACTCGGGGGGACGCCCGGAGAGGGTCGAGAAGGCCGGCGTCGGCGAGGTCGCGGGGGCCTTCGTGGGAGGGGCGGTGCCCGACTGGCAGGCGAGCGCGGCGAGAAGGGTCGCGGCGGCGCGAATCATGCACCCACGATACGCACCCCATACGCACCGCGGACCCGGCCGATGGCCGGGTCCGCGGGGAAGGTCTCAGCTGATGTCGCGAGGGCTCAGCCCGCGCAGGGGCCCCACGCGCCCAGCATGATGCCGAGGTCCTGGCCGTCGACGGATCCGTCGCCGTTCAGGTCGGTCGCGCCGCCCGCGCCCCAGTTGCCGAGCAGGACGCCGAGGTCCTGACCGTCCACCGAGGCATCTCCGTTGAGGTCGGCCGGGCATTCGCTGCCACCGCAGTCGCCGCCACCCACGCAGCCGGCCGCAGCCGTGGCGCAGATGGCGTCCCAGCGGACGTCGCAGCAGAACGGGTCGGTCGCGCACACGCTCTCGCAGCAGCACTGGTCGCTGCAGCCACCGTTGCCGTGGGCCACGGCGCAATCGCCGGCGCCGGCGTCACCGCAGGCGAAGGTCGGGATGACCGCGTTGTCCTTGCCGGGGGTGTCGAAGGAATCCGCCGCGGGGGTGAGGTTGCCGATGACCCACCCGCCCTGCGCCGACTTCAAGCCATGGACGGGTGATGCGTAGGTCGACACCACCACCTGCGCGGTCGTCTGGTTCGAGAGCAGGGTGATGTTGTCGAGGCGGTTGTTGCCGCTCGTACTCGTGGTCGAGCCGCCCGAACCCGTCAGACGGACCTTCACCGAGGCCGCATTGTCGAGCAGGTTGCCGAAGTCGACCGTCTGGACGGCGGTCCCGAAGCTCGTCGGATAGGTGATCGCCGTTCCGAAATCGGTGAAGGTCGTTCCATCGAGCGAGTACGAGGCCTGGACCGAGTTGAACCCGGACGAGGTGCGTTGCGCGGCCCAGGTCACCTTCATGCCCTGGAGCCCCGCCATGGTGAACGACAGTTCCACGTAGCTGCCGTTGTTGCCACCCGCGGTGCCGTTGCGGATGGACAGTGCGCCGCCGGCGAGGGCTCCTGCCGGGGCGTTCGTGGTGGTTCCGGTGAACGACCGCAGCCAGTTGAAGTAGCTGTTGCCGCCGGTGTCCGTCGCGAGATCGGCCACCGTGCCGCCGCCAAGGCTCAGGAGCGCGGTGGCAGCCTGGTCACCGGACTCCGGCGCCATGGGGAAGCGGTTGGCCTGGAACCGGTCCCCGTCACCGGACGACAGCGCCGGGAGAAGCCCCGTCAGGTTGAACGTCCACACGCCGACGATGCCGCCGGTGGTCACGGTCTGCACCGAGCGTGACTCGAACGGCCCGCACCAGCGGGCCGCATTCGTCTCGTACCACCACTCGTTGCCTGAACCGGGGGTGCTGCCGTTCGACTGCTTCATGACCATGCTGTCGACGATCGACGCCCACGGCGTCACGTCGAGCACGCCGTCATCGTTCGTGTCGAGGTCCTGGCCGTTGCTGCCGCTGTTCGGCGCGCGCGTGACGAAGGTGTCGGTCCCGTTGTAGCCCGAGACGAGGAGGTACGTCTGGTTGTCGCCGCCCTCGAGTTGCGTGACATCCGCGTTCCAGTTGCCCGCGACGCGCGGCCAGGGGAGATCGGTGGCACCCGAGTCCACGACGAGGCCGAACGGACGCTGGAGGTTGTCGTTGGCTCCGTCGCCGTTGCCGTCAACGAACGGCGGAACGTCGTCGCCCGGGTTGCGCAGCACCAGGTATCCGTTGGGCCCGATGACGTCGGTCGCCGCGAACGGGTAGCGCCATTCCACCACGCCCGAGCCACCGGTGCCGTCACCGATGACCAGCAGCGTCATGCCGCCGAGCGAGGTGCCAGGAGCACCCTTGAACTCGATGTACTCGGTGTTGAACGAGCCGGTGCGGACCTCGGTGATCGAAACCTGGGCCATGCTCGTGGCCGTCATGAGGAGGGCAGCCGTGCCCATCGTGGCGATCAAGCGCATCGTGTAGTCTCCTGGTCTGGTGATAACGGGTGGCCCGCCTGTGCACGAAGCGGGGC
>CANLMX010000044.1 GCA_947492385.1 Planctomycetaceae bacterium
CACCAGCGCAAGTCGAGGTCGCCCTGCTCGAAGTGGTCTCCGGAGGCGTCGCGCCACCGGAGCTCGGCGACGCCTCGCGCATGCACCCACGCGAGCGCCCCGGCGCGCGCTTCCTCGGACCGGCGGATCGACTCCTCGGTGGGAACCGGGCCGTGTGCCGCGGCGCACGCGGGCGGCGTGGCGGCGCAGCCGACCAGGGCCGCGGCCGCGGCGAGCGCCGTGCACGCTGCGGCGAGCGCCGCGCGCACGCCGGTCACAGTTCGCTCTGCATGACGTCGCCGAGATGCTCGGCGAGTTCCTGCAGGTCCTCTTCGCGGATCTGCGGGTTCGTCACCGCGATCGGCGGGATCGTCTCGTCCATCCCGCGCTTCTGCACCAGCCACCGCTCGCCGCCGTCGGTGCGCTCGACGCGCACGTGCCGGAGCAGCTTCTTCCGAAGCAGGATGAGGCACATGAGCCAGCGGTACGCCATCCGCTGGGGTCGCTCGTCGCCCTCCAGCCGGTCGAAGAGCTCGAGCAGCGTGTCGTCGTCCACCAACATGCGCCGCTTCTGGTCCGGCGCAGGCGCCACGGTGCGCCAGAAGCAGAGCAGCCCGTCGGGGCGGGCGCCCGCGTCCCATGCGGCCACCGCATAGTCGCGCCGCACGAGTTCGTGGCCCTCCACGGTCTCCGGGGCCTCGCACAGCGTCGCGACGATCGCGTCGCCGGACGCGATCGGCGACCCCGTCGAGGCGCATGAGGCGGTGAATCGGCCGAGCGTGAAACCATCCATGGTCCGGGACATGCGACTCATCGTACCGGGCACGCGGGCCGAGGAACCATGCCCGCCGCGCGCGAAGCGCGCCCGGTACGCTTCGCCGCGATGCTGGAGCGAATGGGACAGCTCTTCCGCGGCAACGAACCGGTCGCGATCGCGGTCGAGCTGGCCGCCATCTGGCTGGCCGTGTTCGTGGTGCTGCGGTTCCTGCGCGGCACGCGCGGTGCGGGCGTCCTGAAGGGCGTGATCGTCGTGCTGGCCGCGATCATCCTGAGCCTGCGGTTCGCCGGCGGCGGAAGCGACAGCTTCGTGCGGCTGCGCTTCGTCGCCGAGGCGCTGGCAGGCACGCTCGCCCTCGCGCTGGTGGTCATCTTCCAGCCCGAACTGCGGCAGGCGCTGGTCCGGCTCGGGCAGTCGCGCTGGCTGGCAGGTCGTGACACGCGCTTCTCGGAGACCGCGCCCGCGATCGAGGAGGCGGTCGAGTTCCTCAGCCGCAACCAGTTCGGCGCGCTCATCGTGATCGAGCGGTCGGTGCCGCTCGGCGACGCCGTGCGCACGGGCGTGGCGCTCGACTCAGCCGTCTCGGCACGGCTCCTGGAGGCGATCTTCTGGCCCAACAGCCCGCTCCACGACCTCGCGGTCGTGGTGAGCGGAGACCGCCTCGTGGCCGCCAACGTGCAGCTGCCACTCGCCGATGCGAGCTCCGTGCCCCCGCGGCTCGGCTCGCGTCACCTCGCCGCCGTCGGCGCCACCGAGGAATCGGACGCCGTGGTCGTGGTCGTGAGCGAGCAGACGGGCGCCATCCGGATCGCGTCGGCCGGCACGCTCAGCGAACCCATCCCCTTCGAGTCCTTCGCGGCCGAGCTCCGCAAGGCGCTCGCTTCCGAGGAGGGGTTCGGCGAACCGGCGAAGGAGGCCGCGGCATGAAGCACGAACCGCGCTGGCGCAGCGAGGCGCTGAACGTGGTTGCGGCCGCGGTCATCGCCCTGCTCGTATGGGCCTACGCGAACGACCGGACGCGCGAGACGGCGACGCTCGCGGGCACCGTGCGACTCTCCCCCGCTGACCCGCGCGCGACGTGGGTCGCGCCGTCCGCGGCCGTCACGGTGTCGGTCGAGCTGCGTGGCTCCCGACGGTCGATCGAGCGCGCCGAGACCGCCCTTCGCGCGGGCATCCCGCTGTCGCCGGGCGCCGACGGCGTCCCGTCGGAACCGGGCAGCCACGTGCTTGCGCTGCGCGACGTGCTGCAGGCGAACGCAGCGATCGCGGAAAGCGGCGCGGAACTGGTGCGCGTCCGCCCCGAGACGGTGCCGTTCGAGGTCGGCGAGCTGGTGACCGAGCAGGTCCCGGTGACGGCCGTCCTCCCGAGCGCCTCGGTGAGCGGGGACATCGCGGTCGAGCCGGCGGTGGTGTCGCTCACGGTGCCGGCCGCGGCGCGCCAGGCGCTCGGACGGCTCGCCGTGGACGCCATCGTCGACACGAAGAACCTCGAACCCGGCAAGCCGCAGCAGGTGGACGTCGACCTGCGCCTCCCGGAATCGCTCGGCCGATGGCGCGAGCTGTGCCGCGTGGTGCCGCCGCGCGCCAAGGTGTCGTTCGCCCTGCTGAAGGCCGATTCCGAGTTCCGCATCGATTCGGTCCCGGTGCGCGTCAGCGTGCCCGCGGACGTGGCGCAGTCGTGGACCGTCGCCGCCGCGCCCGGTACCGAGGCGATCTCGGGCGTCGTCGTCAGCGGGCCGCGCGCATCGATCGACGCGCTTCGCTCCGGGACGTTCGCCGCCGCGGCGATCGTCGACCTCGCGTCGGCGCCCGAGCTCCCCGGGCGGGTCCGCCAGGCGGTCTCGTTCTGGAGGCTTCCCGAGGGCGTGAGTGTGATCGAGGCCGGCGGCGTCCGAAGCGGAGAGGCCGTGCTCGTCGATCTCGTGGCGTCACCCAGGCCCTGAACGCGCCCGGGCCGCGCTCCGGCCGGGGGTCACCCGCCGGCGCGCACCGCGTGCCAGTTCTTCTTCCCGCGCCGCAGCAGCGCGACGCGCCCGTGCAGCAGGTCGCGCGGCGTGAGCCGGGCGTCGGCCGCAGCCTTCCCGCCATTCACCAGCACGGCGCCGGCAGCCAGGAAATCACGTGCCTCGCGCTTGCTGGCGGCCAGCGTCGTGCGCGGCAGCAGGTCCAGGAGTGCAAGCCCCTCGCCCCCGAGCTCGCCCGGCTCGAGCACGGTCTGCGGAAGGTCCTCGGCGATCTCCTCGACGGTGCGCGCGTCGAGCGCCGCGACCTCGCCCGAGAAGAGCGCGCGGCCCGCGGCCTCGGCGTCGGCCCGGTCGGAGGGACCGTGGAAGAGCTCGGTCATCTCGTTCGCGAGGGCGCGCTGCGCCTCGCGCTCCTGCGGGCGCTCGGCGGCGGAGCGCTCGAGCTCCTCCACGCGCTCGCGCGGCAGGAAGGTGAACCAGCGCAGGAAGCGCCCGATGTCGGCATCGGCCGTGTTCAGCCAGAACTGGTGGAAGCGGAACGGGCTCGTGCGGTCGGCCGAGAGCCACACCGCACCCTTCTCGCTCTTTCCGAACTTGCCGCCGTCGGCCTTCGTGACCAGCGGGTTGGTGATGCCGTAGGCCTCGCCCTGCTCGACCCGGCGGACGAGGTCGATGCCGCTGACGATGTTGCCCCACTGGTCGGCTCCGCCCAGCTGCACGCTGCATCCCGCGGTGCGGAAGAGGTGCAGGAAGTCGTACGCCTGCAGGATCATGTAGCTGAACTCGGTGTAGCTGATGCCCTGCTCGCGGCCCTCGAGCCGCGTGCGCACCGAGTCGCGCATGATCATCTGGTTCACGCTGAAGTGCTTGCCGACCTCGCGCAGCACCTCGATGTACCCGAGCCCGCGCAGCCAGTCCGCGTTGTCGACCACGGTCGCGGCGCAGTCGCCCTTGGCGGCGAAGTCGATCACGCGCGCGAAGATCTCGCGCTGGCGCGACACGTTGTGCGCCACCGCATCGGGCGTCAGCAGCTGGCGCTCGGCGCTCTTGCCGCTCGGGTCGCCGATCAGGCCGGTGCCGCCGCCCATCAGGACGATCGGCCGGTGCCCTGCGCGCTGCCAGTGCGCGAGCAGCTTCATCGGCACGTAGTTGCCCACGGTCAGGCTGTCGGCCGTCGGGTCGAAGCCCGCGTAGGCGATGCGGCCCGCCGTCGCGAGATACGCCGGCAGCGTGTCCGACGTGGTCTGGTGCAGCAGGCCACGCCAGGCGAGTTCGTCGAGGAAGCCGTGCGTCGGGGCGCTCATGCCGCCAGCGCCCCCGACTTCGCGCGGATGTCCTTGAGGAGGTCGTTCCAGCTCTGGACGAACGCCTTCGCGCCCTGCTCCTGGAGCGCCGCAGCCGTGCCGGCAAGGTCGATGCCGGCGGCATGCGCCGCGTCGAGCGCCGCGCGCAGCGGGCCGCCGTCCGGCGGCAGCACCGCCGTCACGCGGCCCGAGGCATGGAACGCCTTGAGCGTGGCCTCGGGCACCGTGTTCACCGTGTTCGCCGCGGCCAGGCCCTCGACGTAGAGCGAGGGCGGCAGCGCCGGGTCCTTGGTGCCGGTGCTCGCGAACAGCAGGCGCTGCGGCCGCGCGCCCTTCGCCTGGAGCGCCAGCCACCGGGGCGACGAGCAGAGCTCGACGTACGCCGCGTGTGCATCTGCGCCGATCGCCAGTCCCACGCGGTTGCGCAGCGCCTGCGGCAGCTTCGCGTCGAGCGTCGCGTCCCAGCGCGAGATGAAGAGGCTCGCCACGCCGAGCGTGTCGGGCGCCTTGCCCGCCGCCACGCGGCGCTCGAGCCCGCGCAGGTACGCCTCGGCCGCCGCCTGATAGTGCGCCGTGTCGAAGAGCAGCGTGACGTTCACCGGGATGCCGCGGAACGTGAGCTCCTCGATCGCCGGGATGCCTTCCTTCGTGCCGGGCACCTTGATGTAGAGGTTCGGACGATTCGCGCGCGCATGGAGCGCGACCGCCTGCGCGACCGTGCTCGCCGCGTCGTAGGCGAGCAGCGGGCTCACCTCGAGCGAGCACCATCCGTCGACGCCGCCGGTGCGCGCATGCACGCCCGCGAAGAGGTCGCAGGCGCGCGTGAGGTCCGCGAGCGCGAGCTCGAAGAAGATCTCCTCGTCGCCCATGCCCTTCGCGGCGAGCTCCGCCACCTGGGTGTCGTAGTCCTTGCTTCCCGCGATCGCCTTGGCGAAGATCGTCGGGTTCGACGTGAGCCCCACGACCGACCACTCCGCGATGAAGCGCTGGAGCTGACCGCCCAGCATCGCACGCGTGATGTTGTCGATCCAGATGGACTGTCCGGCCATCGAGAGCACGGCGGTGGGGACGGCGTTCGGCATCGCCCTATCCTACGCCCCGCCATGAACGCGCCCGCTCCGCTCGACACGCTGCCCGCACACCGGTCGCTCCTGGCGCACGCCGCGCGCCTCCGCGACATCCACCTGCGCGAGCTGTTCTCCCGCGAGCCCGGCCGCGCACAGGCGATGTCCGCCGAGGCGCACGACCTGCACCTCGACTTCAGCAAGCAGCGCGTCGATGCCGCGGCGATGGGCGACCTCCTCGCCCTCCTCGGGCAGTCCGGGTTCGCCGCCCGGCGCGGGGCGATGTTTGCGGGCGAGCGCATCAACGTCACCGAGGACCGTGCGGTGCTCCACGTGGCGCTGCGTGCGCCGCGCGGGACGGTGATGCGCACCGGCGGCCGGGACGTGGTGCCCGACGTGCACGCCGTGCTCGACCGCATGGCGGCATTCGCAGACGAGGTGCGTGCAGGACGGTGGCGCGGCCACACGGGCCGCCCCATCCGCGCCATCGTGAACATCGGGATCGGTGGCAGCGACCTCGGCCCCGCGATGGCCAACGACGCGCTTCGCGACTTCGCCGCACCCGGCCTCGACTTCCGGTTCGTTTCGAACGTCGACCCCGGCGACTTCGCATGGAAGACGCAGGACCTCGACCCCGCGGAGACGCTCTTCATCGTCGCGAGCAAGACGTTCACGACCCAGGAGACGATGGCCAATGCCCGCACCGCGCGCGCATGGAGCCTCGCCGCGTTCGGCGGCGACGAACGCAGCGTCGCGCGCCACTTCGTGGCCGTGTCGACCGCAGCCGACCTCGTGGCGCAGTTCGGCATCGACCCCGGCAACATGTTCGGCTTCTGGGACTGGGTCGGCGGCCGCTATTCGATGGACAGTGCCATCGGCCTCGCGACCATGATCGCCATCGGGCCCGATGCGTTCCGCGACATGCTCGCGGGCTTCCGCGAGGTGGACGTGCACTTCCTCGAGGCGCCGCCCGAGCGCAACCTCCCGGTGCTCATGGGGCTGCTGCAGGTGTGGAACACCGACTACCTCGGGTTCGGGGCGCACGCGGTGCTGCCCTACTGCCAGCACCTCCACCGCTTCACGGCCTACCTGCAGCAACTCGAGATGGAGTCCAACGGCAAGCGCACGCAGCTCGACGGCCGCCCCGTGTCCTGGACCACGTGCCCCGTGGTCTGGGGCGAGCCGGGGACCAACGGCCAGCACGCGTTCTTCCAGCTCCTCCACCAGGGAAACGTCACCGTGCCCGCGGACGTCATCGCCTTCGCGGAGCCGAACGCCGACTCGCTCGGCATGCACGACATGCTGTTCGCGAACGCCGTGGCGCAGGCGCGCGTGATGGGCTTCGGCCAGACCGCCGACGAACTGCGCGCGCTCGGCACGCCGGAGCACCTCGTCGAGCACAAGGTGATGCCGGGCAACCGCCCCACATCGTTCCTCCTCTGCCGCAAGCGCACGCCGCGTGCGCTCGGCCGGCTCGTCGCGCTCTACGAGCACGCCACGTTCACGGCGGGCGCGCTCTGGAACGTGAACAGCTTCGACCAATGGGGCGTCGAGCTCGGCAAGAAGGTGTGCGGGACGCTGCTGCCGATGCTGGATGGTCCGCGGCAGCCCGCGCCCGACGCGAGCACGGACGCGCTCATCGCCCGAT
Source organism: Planctomycetaceae bacterium (assembly GCA_947492385.1). Classification (GTDB taxonomy): domain Bacteria; phylum Planctomycetota; class Phycisphaerae; order Phycisphaerales; family SM1A02; genus UBA966. The sequence goes on from CANLMX010000044.1 coordinate 6,738, forward strand.
ACCGCGCGTGGCGCGGCCGCGCATGACGCCCCGCGCACGGCGAGCCGTGCGCGCGCAAGCGGTCACTTGCCCTGTGGCGCCTCGAAGCTCTGCGGCTGCTGTGGCGCGGCATACGGCGAGCCGCCGTAGGCGCCGACGCGCTGCAGGGCCACCTGCCGCTGGTCCTCGGCGCTGAGCTCCGCGTCCTCGTTCGCCTTCCACTGGGGCGCGTTGCTCGCATTCCACGTGCTGATCGGCGGCGCATACGGGTCGTAGCTCTGCGCGAGCGCCACGCGCTGCGCCTCGCCGTGGCGGTAGACCGCCAGCAGCTGGTCGCGGCGCGCCTCGCCCTGCTGCTCGGTCATTCCCTGCGAGGGCGCGACCGGCCGCCATGTCGGCGGCAGGGGCGGCTTCGGCATCGAGGGCGGTGGCGGCGCGTGGGGCGGCGTCGGCATCGCGCGCTTGAAACCCTGCGAGAGCGGCTGCGCACCGCCCGTGAGGACGGGCGCATAGGCCAGGATGACCCCGCGGTTGTTCCCCTGCGTGACCGCCAGCGGCGTCATCTGGAACGAGACCACCTGCGCGGGATCCCCGCTGCCTGAGATCGCCAGCAGCATGTCCTTCGGGATGCTGTAGTCGCTCACCCCCGAGTACACGGTGCTCTGCGTGAGGTGCGGCAGGATGTTCACGTTGCGCGCGCTCGGGATCGCCCATTGCCAGACGCTGCCCGTGAGGAGCGACGGCTGCGGGACGATGATCCACTGCCACGCCGGGTTCTTGCAATGGCCATTGACGATGCCCTGTGGGCCCGGGCTCGTCGGCGCCATCGGGGTCCACGCCACGTAGCCCTCGCCGTACGCCCAATTCACGTAGCCGGGGCCCCAGGTCTTGTCGGGGAGCCAGACCCACCCGCGGTGGTCTTGCCACATCCACCGTCCGTAGTGGTAGACGGCCCAGCCGAAGGCCTCGTAGCTGTGCCAGTACAGGCCGAACCCCTCGGCGACCTGCCACTCGCCCTGCATGTACGGACGCCAGTTCGGAAGCACGCCGCGCGGCTGCCACGTCCAGCCCCACGTGCGGTCGGGCGTCCACGTGCCGTAGTTGGCCAGGTCCTCCATGAACTGCTGGACCGTGATGGACGTCGCGACGCCGATCGCGCCCTGCGCGTACGCGCGCGTGCCGAGGCCCAGCGCGCACAGGACCGCGATGATCGCGGCGGCAAGGGACGGACGCACCACGGCGTTCGGCGGTCGGTTCATGGGGGAAATCGTATCCGTCACGCCGACCGGCGCAGGCGCCCGACGCTCGCGGCGACCGCCTCGATCGCGTGGTCGACCTCGTCCTCGGTCGTCAGGCGCGACACGCTGAACCGCACGCTCCCGTGCGCCACGCGATCGGGCACGCCCATCGCGAGCAGCACCGGCGACGGGTCGAGCGACCCGCTGGAGCACGCGGCACCCGCACTGGCCGCCACACCGCGCTCCGAGAGCAGCAGGAGCAGTGCCTCGGCCTCGAGCCCGGGGAACCCGATGTTGGTCGTGTTCCACAGGCGCTCGACGCCCGCGCCGTTCAACACGGCATCGGGGACGCGTGCCATCACGCCGGCCTCGAGCCGATCGCGCATGGACGCGCCCTGCGTCCGCGCAGCCTCGTCGGCAAGCCACGCCACGGCCGCGTCGGCCGCGGCACCCATGCCGACGATCCCCGGCACGTTCTCCGTCCCGCCGCGCCGCTCGCGCTCCTGCGGGCCGCCCGCGACCTGCCGCGCCACGCGGACGCCGCCCCGCACCCACAGCGCACCCACGCCCTTCGGGCCGTGGAACTTGTGCGCCGAGAGCGTGACGAGGTCGACGGGCGCGCCCGCGAGCGCGGTCGGCATGCGACCCACCCACTGCGTCGCGTCGCAGTGGAACCGCACGCCGCGCGCGCGGCATCGCTCGCCGACCGCATGCACCGGCTGCACGACGCCGGTCTCGTTGTTTGCCCACATCACGCTCACGAGCGCAACGTCGCCAGCGTGCGCATCGAGCGCCGCATCGAGCGCCGCGAGGTCGATCACGCCGCCCGCGGACGGCGGCACCCACGCGACGCGCGCCCGGCCGCGCGACTCGAGCGCTTCGCATGCCTCGCGCACGGCGCTGTGCTCCGTCCGCATCGAGATCACGGTCCGCGGGCCGGCCAGCGCGTCGAGCGTCCCGGCGATCGCGAGCGACGCGCTCTCGGTGCCGCCGCTCGTGAACGTGACCTCCCGCGGCTGCGCGCCCAGGAGCCTCGCCACCGACTCACGCGCGAGCTCCACCGCGTGCCGCGCGTCGATCCCGGCGCGATGCACGCTCGACGGGTTCCCCCATCCGCGCTCGAGCGACTCGACCATCGCCGCCACCACCTCCGGCAGCGGCTGCGTCGTCGCGTTGCAATCCAGGTACGCGCTCATCATGGCCGGGGGACACGGTAGCAAGCGTCCCGAAAAGCGACACGGGCTCCCGAACCTCGGGAGCCCGCGCAGTGCGGATGAGAGGACTTGAACCTCCATGGGTGTTACCCCACTAGAACCTGAATCTAGCGCGTCTGCCAGTTTCGCCACATCCGCGAAGCCCTGAATGATAGCGCGCCCCCGCCCCGCTGCCAACGGCCGCGCGCCCGGCCTTCCCTACGATGCGCGCGTGGCCTACCGACCGCCCTTCGTCGACCCCGCCTACGTGATGGTTGACGCGCCCCATCCGGCAACTCTCGAGGAGTCCGACCTCCTCCGCCAATGCGAGTTCACCAACGGCCGCGTGGGAGGCCCCGGCGGGCAGCACCGCAACCGGGTCGAGACCGCCGTGTTCGTGGTGCATCGGCCCTCGGGCCTCGAGGCGCAGGCCACCGAGCGCCGCAGCCAGATCGAGAACCGGCGCAACGCGATCAAGCGCCTGCGCAGGCGGCTCGCGTCGCACGCGCGCACGCTGGTCTCGCGCGACGTGCATGCCTGCAGTCCGCTGTGGCAGCGGCGGCGCCAAGGCAACAAGCTGCCGGTCAATCCCGACCACGAGGACTACCCCGGACTCCTCGCCGAGGCGCTCGACCTGGTCGTCGCGCGGCGGTACGACGTCGCGGGGGCCGCGGCGCTGCTCGGCATCACGATGAGCCAGCTCAGCCGACTCATCCACCACGACAAGGGTGCCTTCGCGAAGTTGAACGCCGGGCGCGAGGCATGCGGCCTCCCGCCCCTGCGCAAGTAGCCTGCCCTCATGCCCACCGCACCCACCGTCGAGCGAATCCGGGCACTGGCCGCCGAGGAACTCCCCAGGCTCGTGGCGATCCGGCACGACCTGCACATGCATCCCGAGGTCGGCTACGAGGAGGTCCGGACGTCGCAGGTGATCGCGCGCGAACTGCGGGACGCCGGCGTGCGCCACGTCACGGGCCTCGCCGGAGGGACCGGCATCCTCGCGCACCTTCCCGCGCCCGCGGGTGAGTGCGTCGGGCTGCGTGCGGACATCGACGCCCTGCCCATCCACGAGCGCGCGCCTGGGCGGGCACACGCGTCGCGGACGCCCGGCCGCATGCATGCCTGCGGCCACGACGGCCACATCGCGGTGATGCTCGGCACGGCACGCGTCCTCGCGCGGCTTGCGGCGGAAGCCACGCTTCCCCGCCCCGTCACGCTCGTCTTCCAGCCCGCCGAGGAGGGCGGCGCCGGCGGCAAGCGCATGGTCGAGGACGGCGCGCTCGACGGTTCGCGGCTCGGGCCACGGGTCACGTCGATCCATGCGCTCCACGGATGGCCCGAGCTCCCGCTCGGCACGGTGGCGACGCGCGTCGGGCCGATCATGGCCGCGAGCGACCGCTTCCAGGTGACGGTCGAGGGCGCGGGCGCGCACGCGGCATGGCCGCACCGCGCGCACGACCCGGTGGTCTGCGCCGCGGCGATCGTCACCGCGCTCCAGTCGATCGTGGCGCGCAACGTGGACCCGCTCGACGCCGCGGTCGTCAGCGTCACGGTGCTGCAGGCAGGGGACGCGTTCAACGTGATCCCCGAACGCGCCGTCATCAAAGGAACGCAGCGCTCGCTCAGCGAGTCGACCCGCGTGCTTGTCGAGCGCCGCATCGCCGAGGTCGCCGAGGGCGTGGCGCGCGCGCACGGCTGCCGGGCGACGGTCGACATCCAGCGCAACTACCCGGTGACCGTCAACGACGCGGGGGCCGTCGCCGAATTCGAGCGGGTCGCACGCGAGTCGCTCGGGGCCGACCGCGTCCGGACGCTCGCGGCCCCGGTCATGGGCGGCGAGGACTTCGCCTTCTACGGGCCCCACGCCCGCAGCTGCTACTGGGCGCTCGGCCTCGCGCCGGGCGGCGCCCCCTTCCCGCCCCTCCACGCCCCGGACTTCGACTTCAACGACGACGCGATCGCCACCGGGGTCGAGGTCATGTGCGCGCTGGCCGTCCGATAGCGGGTGCCGGACGGAGCGCGCCCGGATCGACCGGTCCACGGCCCCGGAAACTTCCCCCATCCGGCCAGCCCGCGCTTCCCCAAGGTCCGAGAGCGGCTACAGTCGCGGAAGACATGCGACTCGCGATCCCCACCGCGCTCCTTGCGGCGACCCTGTCCGCCGCCGCCACCGCCCAATCGATCGAGCGCGCCGCGCCGGCGCCCTTCGAGGTGCTGCCTCCGACGGCCGTGCCGGAGCACCTGCGCGCCTCCGTCACTGCGCTCGCGCCAGTCGATGCGGCCTTCGACGCCGTGGCCGGCGACGAGTTCGTCCGCTTCACGGGGATGCCGATCGGCCCGGCGCGCACCGCCACCCTGGTGCTCCGCCGCACGGACCCCTTCACCGCCGACGCGCGCATCGTCGCGGCGCGCATCGACCCCAAGGGGCGCGTCACCGAACGCCCAATCGCCCGGCCCGACGCGCAGTACTGGTCCGGCTCCGTCGAAGGAGAGCCCGATTCGCGCGCCATGCTCGCTCGCACGCCGACCGGCGTCATGGGCTTCGTTCAGGGCGCGTGGGGCACCGCGGTCATCGCAAGCCCGCGCCCCGGCAGCACCGGGCCCGTCACCAGCTTCATCCTGTCGGACGTGCCCGAGGGCACGTTCCGGTGGGATCCGTGGATCTGCGACGCGCAGCCCGCGCCCGACGCGCCCGTGCAGCCCGAAGGCGGCGTCGCGGGCGCGCAACCATGCCGCCAGCTGCGCGTCGCCGTCGAGACCGACTGGGAACTGCGGCAGAACTTCGCGGCGTCGAACGACCCGTCGGCCGCGCTCACCGCCTACGTCGGAACGCTGTTCGCGGGCATCTCGCAGATCTACGACGCGGACCTCCAGGTGCGCCCGAGCGTCTCCTTCCTGCGCATCTGGGAGTCCGACGGCGACCCATGGACGCAGTCGGGCGCGGGCAACCAGCTCTTCGAGTTCCGCGACCACTGGGAGGCGAACATGGGCGCGGTGCAGCGCAACGTCGCCGCCATGCTCAGCGGGCGCGGCCTCGGCGGCGGCGTCGCGTGGCTGAGCGCTGCCTGCGCCAGCAGCTACGCCTATTCCGTGTCGGGCAACCTCTCGGGCTGGTTCCCGTACCCGCTGGCCGATTACAACGGCGGCAACTGGGACATCATGGTCACGGCCCACGAGTTGGGCCACAACGTGGGCGCGCCGCACACGCACAACTACTGCCCCGCCCCGGGGGACTCGTGTGCGTCCAACGGCTACTTCGGCCAATGCCAGACCGCGCAGGAATGCACTGCGCAGGGCACGATCATGAGCTACTGCCACCTGTGCTCGGGCGGCCTGGCGAACATCGGCCTGCGGTTCCACCCGCTCAACGTCGAGTCGATCACGAACTTCGTCGCCGCGTACTGCAACTTCACCAGCGAGAACTCCGGTGCGGTGTCGGTCTCCGAGGCGCTGGTCGTCACGCAGGGCACGACGCCGGTGCTGGACGTGCTCGCCAACGAGGCGCTCGCCAACTGTGAATCGGTGTCGCTCGAGGGCGTGCCCGCCACGAGCGAGGCCGGCTTCCCGCTGACCGTGATCCCTCCCGCAGCGGGTGCGGTTCCCGGCGTGCGCATCGCGCTAGCGCCCGGTTTCGCTGGCACCGACCGCTTCACCTACCGCGTGCGTGAGGCGTCGGGCGGGCTGTCCGAGCCTGCGACCACCACGGTCTCGGTGACGCCCATCCGCCATCCCGAGAACGCCAAGGGCGACGTGCCCGGGCTCGCGGTCTCGTACTACGCGCTGACCGCGCCCGAGTCGCTGCCTGACTTCGATGCGCTCACGCCGTACGCGCAGCAGGTCATGCCGAACATCGACGTCGCCTCGACCGGCGGAGCCTTCGCCGGCAGCGGGCGTGCCGACGAGGTCGGCGCCGTCTGGACTGGCTGGCTGCGCGTCGATCAGTCGGGCACCCACCGCATCGCGATCGAGAGCGACGACGGGTCGCGGGTGTGGATCGGCGACCAGCTCGTGGTCAACAACGACGGTCTGCACGGGATGGTGGAGCGTTCGGGTTCCATCGTGCTGGGGCCGGGCAAGCACGCCGTCCGCGTCGAGTTCTTCGAGTACGGCGGCGGGGCCGGCTGCATCCTGCGGATGGAGGGCCCCGGCATCCCGTTCGGCGTCATTGGCGCCGACCGGCTGACGCACGGCGGCCGGGCCTATCCCTGGGACCTCAACGGCGACCGCAACGTCGACGGCATCGACCTCGGCGAACTGCTCGGCTCATGGGGCATCGGGAACTCGCGCGCGGACTTCAACCGCGACGGCACGGTCGACGGGATCGACCTCGGCACGCTCCTCGGCAACTGGGGAACCTGAGCTCGCCGGATTATTGGCAGCGCAACACGCGACCGCCCGGCGCGCCGTGGCGGCCCGCGCCACGCATGCGCCCCCTTGAATCCACGGGCGCTTCCGCTACACTCTTCCCTCTTCATCCCGCACCGCTTGTACGACTGATCCGCCGCAGGCTCTTGGAACCCTGCGGTCGCCCGAAGGAGGGCCGGCTCGGTCGGAGGTAGGAACCATGGCCAAGAAGGTCACC
>CANLMX010000045.1 GCA_947492385.1 Planctomycetaceae bacterium
GAAGTTCACCAACATGGGCGCCACGCTCAAGCGGACGGACAACTCGCTCAGCCAGGCCTCTTTCAGCCTCACGGTGCCGATTCCCGCCCCCGGCGCCTTCGCGCTCCTCGGCGTCGCCGGCTTCGCCTCGCGCCGCCGCCGCGCCTGAGCCTGGATTGATTCGTCACTGATTCGCAACCGGCCGTGCCGGTGTCCGCGCGCCCCTCGGGGCCGCGGGCACCGGCCGGACCGGGCCCCTCACCCCACCCTCACCCCTCGTGCGCACCCCTCACGCGCACGCCCGCCTTCCGCGGGGAAAGACCCTCACCATGAAGCACCTCCTTGCTTCGCTCGCTGCCGCGGCCACCGTCGCCTCGGCCTCGCACGCCGACGTCCTGGGCTGGACCGCCAACGTCCGCAACGCCTCCGGCGGCGGCTTCTTCATCGACGTGTTCCTGGTCGCCAACGAAGGCGACGCGCTGCTCAACGTCTACGGCGGCTATCCGGGCGCCTCGCTCATCGGGTGGGTCTCGACCACCGCGAGCGGCGGCTTCACGCAGTCGACCACCGAGGCGCAGCAGCTCGCCTGGCGCCCCAGCACCAATCAGAGCTGGAACTCGCTCGACAGCTTCCTGACGGTCGGCGGCAGCTTCAACACGACCTCCGGCGCCTGGACCGGCAACTCGGCCACGGCGGGTGACCCGCTCTGGACCGTGGGCGGCATCGACACCTTCAACACGCCTGGGTACGGCAACGCGAACAACGTGCCGTTCACGGCGGGGTGGTACGTGGCGGGCTCCTCGAGCCCGGCACGCAGCCTGGCCAGCCTGAACAACCGCGTGTCCAGCTCGAGCGCGGCCGCCGCGGCCGGCAGCTTCGGCATGCTGGTGGCACACCTCTACATCGCCGATGCGGCCCCGAGCGTGATGCTCTGGGACATGCAGGCGTCGGTGCGCCGGGCCAACGGATCAATCTCACAGGACGGCGGAAGCATGACGGTGCAGGTTCCTGCGCCGGGCGTGCTGGCGGTCCTCGCGCTCGGCGGAAGCCTGCGCGGGGCACGCCGCCGCCGGTAAGGGAGGAAGGGGCCGCGGTCGGTCCCGGCCGCTGCGTGGACTTCGGACGACGCTCGCATTCACCCCGCGGGCACCATCGGGCCGATCCAGGATCCACGCAGCGCGCCGGGCCGGCCGCCGGCATTCGGCACGGCCCCCGATCGCGGGGATTGGGAACAGGACCATCGGATTGGGACCCGGGGGCACCGGGCGGGAAGGAAAGGACCAGATGAACACCATGAGGGAATTCGGCGCTGCATTCGGCGCGCTGGCTGTCTCGGCGGTCGCGCACGCGGGCGTGGTCGGCTTCGACGAGATTCCGGCCACGACGCTCACGGAGTGGGGCGACGGAGTCTTCGCATCGGTCGGCACGGTCACCGCGAACTACGCGGGCTTCACGTGGTACGGCACGCAGTCGCAGTCGGCGGAAGGCGCCCCCGCGCACAGCGTGGGCGTCTTCCGGACCGGCGGCTTCGCGAACGGCTACAGCGCAGGCGTGACAAGCGGCGACCAAGCGCTCTTCAACGCGTGGGGCGCCGAGATCCGCATCAGCCGCGCCGAGCGATTCAACTTCGCGGGCGCGTGGTTCACGGCCGCGTGGAATGCGGGGCTGACGCTCTCGTTCACGGGCCTGCGCGGCGGGGCGACGGTCGGCTCGGCCAGCGTCGTGCTCGGTGCGCCCACCGAGGCCGCCTGGGTGGGCGGCCTCGACGGGATGGCCGACATCGACGAGCTCCGAATCTCGTCCGCCGGCGGCTCGCTGTTCTGGACCGGGGGCGGCGGCACCGGCTTCGTGATGGACGACTTCACGTTCGGCGCCCCGGTGCCGGTGCCCGGTCCCGGACCGCTGGCGCTCGGGCTGGTGGCCCTGGCGATCGTCGGCCGTCGACGACGCTGAACGCGCTCTTTTCACGGCGGATTCCTTGACCCCCGCGGCCGCGGTGGCAGAGTGACCGTGCTTCAGGATCGTTCCGGCGGGAGATCCCCTCCCGTTCCCACGCCGTGGCGGACGAACCCTGAGGCCCCTCACCCTCTGTCCCCGCCATGGGCGGGAAAAGGAACATCATGAAGATTGGTATCGGTGCAGCTGTGGCTGCATCCGGGCTCGCTGCGGCGGCCCAGGCGGACTTCATCGGCTGGACGGCAAGCGTGCGTTCGGTCGCGGGCGGATCGCTCATCAACGTGTTCGCCGTGACGAACAGCTCGACGGACGTGCTGCTCAACGTCTACGGCGGCACCGTGGGCCAGCCCAGCGCCGGCTTCATCTCGACCAGCTCGGCGGGCGGCTTCCTGCAGGGCGCCGGTGCGCAGGGCGTGTGGGCTCCCTCGGGCAGCCAGAACTGGACCACGCTCGACAGCTTCCTGACGGTGGGCGGTGGGTTCAACACCACCACCCAGGCCTTCACGGGAAACGGCTCGACGCAGGGCGACCCGCCGTGGAACGTGACCTACACCGACGTCGACACCGGTGAGGCGACCACGGTCAACGCCTTCAACACGGCGTCCAACGATGCAGGCTTCACGAACCCGTACCTGAACAGCGTGCCCGCGACGGGCGGCTTCTTCATCGCGGGAACGTCGAGCCCGGCGCGCAACCTGTCGGTGCTTGGGGCGAACCGGCTGGCGTACGTGAACGCTGATGGCGTCAACACGGGCGCTTCGAGCGCGGCCGCAGCCTCGGCCGGCTTCGGCATGATGGTGGGCCAGTTCTACGTGACCGACCTCAGCCTCGCGTGGAAGATGGGCGCCTCGATGCGTCGCTCGGACAACTCCGTGAGCCAGGGCGTCTTCGAGTTCTCGATCGTCCCGGCCCCCGGCGCGATCGCGCTGCTCGGGGTGGCGGGCCTGAGCGCCGGCCGTCGTCGCCGCTGATCCTGCCGCCGACACGGCCCTGCATGGAACCTTCGCGCCGCCCCGGCCGTGTGCCGGGGCGGCGTTGCATTTCGAGGGTGGGAGGGGTCCGAATCTGGTTACGGGGCCTGCACCCGCAGGAATCGGCCTGAGCGACGGCCCCGCGCTTCCGACCGGAAAAAACGGTGCTAGATTCTGTTTGGCCAGAACCCCGTCCCGGGTTCGGGCCTATAGATCGAAGCGAGAGCCGCGGAACAACGCGGCCCTCGGACGCGTGCCCCTCGGGGCGCCGTTGGCCGAACCCCACGCCGGACCTCCCGGCACCTCACTGGACCCTGACAAGGAACCCACGAATCATGAAGACCCGCGTACTCGTCGGAACGATCACCGCCACCGGGCTTGCGCTCGGCATCGGACAGATGAACGCCATTGCGCTGCCTGCGGGTGGCGGCGAAGGCCTGCCCTCGACGGGCCCCGACGTGATCGTCGGCGACATTCCTGACGTGGCGCGTTACGCACCCGGCACCTTCAACGGAATCCAATACGCGTCGTACGCGATCGGTTCCACCAGCTGCAACATCGGCACCACGCAGCTCCTGTGGCAGCCCAACCCGAGCAACAAGCACCCCACGATCCCGCAGAACATGTACCGCGTCAAGAACGGTGCGATCGAGCAGATCGGCCTCAGCTGGTGCAAGCACGGCTTCTGCGCGCTGCAGGAGAACATCTGCGGCACGTGCACCCCGGCCGGCGGCGGCTGCCCCACCGTGCTCGGCGTCGGCTGCTCCGACCCGTACACCGCGAGCCTGAACGGCGCGCAGAACGACCTGAAGAGCCGCGGGCCGATCAACCCGTCGACCGGATTCTTCTCGGGCACCTACACCGACCCTGCGGCACCCTCGGGCATTCCGAGCTCCATCCGCGAACGCCTGGCCGTGGCTCGCAATGACCTCGACCCCGCGCAGAACGCAGGTGCCGCGTACTTCGGCGAATGCCAGTACATCCACATCGATGACGCGACCGCGGGCAACGACGACAACAACGCGTCGTATCGCCGCATCACCGTGGGCTCCACGTGGAGCAACACCCAAGGCTATTCGCTCACGCTCTCGGGCACGACGCAGCGGGGTCTCCCGGGCATCTACGCGTGGCAGAGCATCCACTCGGACGTGGTGATCCGGACCGTGGACGTCGCGGGCGACGGTCGCTTCTTCGTCGCCTACCGTGCGATCGACAACGGCAACGGCACGTGGCGCTACGAATACGCGATCCAGAACCTGAACTCGGACCGCTGCGGCGGATCGTTCTCCGTGCCGGTGCCCGCGGGCGTCACGGTCAGCAACGTCGGCTTCAAGTCGCCCGCCTACCTCAACGGCGAGGGCTACTCCAACGCCGCGTGGGCGGCCACCCAGGCCAACGGCATGCTGACCTGGACCTGCGAGCCGAACAGCAACGCGAACGCCAACGCGCTGCGTTGGTCCACGCTCTACAACTTCCGCTTCGACGCCGATGCGCCGCCGGTCGCCGGCGATGCGTCGCTCGGCCTGTGGAAGGCGGCGTCGGCGGGCAGCCCCGCGACGTCCGCCACGGTGGCGGCCGTCGGCCCCGGCATCCCGGCCCCGCCGTGCGAAGCGGCCGACACCAACTGCGACAACGTGATCGACGGCGTCGACCTGGGCGTGCTGCTGTCGCAGTGGGGCACCTCGGGCAGCATGGACCTGAACGGCGACAACAACGTCGACGGCGCAGACCTGGGCCTCCTGCTCTCGCAGTGGGGTTCGACGATCTGACCCGGTCCGAACGCGATGACTTCCCGCGGCCCGGCCTCGCGCCGGGCCGCGGCGTTTTTGCGTACCGTGCGGAGCCGTGGACGATCGCCCCGCCCCATCCGCGACCGATGCGCGTCGGCTGGAACCCATGGCCCTGGCGGCCATGCTGGTGGCGGCGGTGGGCGGCTGGTGCCCCCTCACCGCGCTGGCCGCAGTGATCCTGGGCGCGGTCGCCCTTCGGCGCATCGGCCGCGCGCCCGGCACGCTGCGCGGGCGCACGCTGGCGCTGGGCGGCATGGCGCTGGCCACGGCCATCGTCATCGCGGAAGGCTGGCTGCTGGGCGCGTTCCAGGCGCGCACGCTCGCAGCGATGGACGACCAGGCGGTCGCCGCGATCCAGTCCGCGGTGACCGGCGGACAGGTGCCGGAGCCCCTGGTGCGGCGTGCGGGGCCGATCCGCGGCGTCACCATCACGCGACGCGAGGTCACGGGCCTCACGGAACCCACGATCTCGGTGGCATTCAACGCCGACGGCGCGCATGCGACGGCGTTCGGCGTCGCGGAGTTCGGCACCGTGCCGGGCACGCTGCCGCCGAAACTCATCATGCGGTCGCTGCGCGGCATGGTGGGCGACGAGGCGTTCGAGATCGTCGTGACCACGCCCGAGGAGAATCCGAAGTGAACGAAGCCGCGCACCCGCGTCCCGATCGATGGAGCCCGCTGGCCGTGGCATCCATCGTGCTGTCCGTGCTCCCGGTGGGGAGCGCCGTGGCACCTGTCCTGGGCGCGACCGCGTTGCTCCAGATGCGCCGGCGCACCGACCTGCGGGGCCGGGCCCTCGCGTGGGCCGGGATCGCGGTGGGGTTGGTGGCGACCGGCCTCATGGTGCTTGCGGCGTGGGGCGTGTGGAAGGCGACGGAGGCACTGGCCATGCGTCCGGACGTCGCGCTGCGCGCCGCCTGGGCCGGCGACGCCGAGCGCTTCCGCCAGCAGATGACCGAACCCGGCTCGCTGGCGACCGCAGCGCAGCTCGAGGCGTGGGTGGCGCCCGTGCGCACCCGGCTCGGCGAACTGCTCGAGGTGCGAATGGGCGAGCACGCCCCGGCGGCCGAGGGACCGGTGCCCGAGCGCGAGCTGCCGGCCGCGTACGAGGCGGTCTTCGCGGGTTCGGGCAGCGAACTCGGCACGGCACCGGTCACCGTCCCGGTGGTGGTCACCTTCGCGCGGCCCGCCTCGACGGAGGCGATCGACTCGATCCGCATCAAGCGCTTCCTCTTCAAGATGCCCGACGGAACGCGTATCGTGTTCCCGGAAGATGAACGACCCGAAGCCCAACGATCCGCAGGCACCGAGTCCGGCCCGCGCTGAGCGCGAGGCCGTGATCGAGGTCCGCGACCTCGTCATGCGCTTCGGCCAGCAGACGGTGCTGAGCGGGCTCGACCTGAGCGTGCACCGCGGCGAGACGCTCGTCGTGATGGGCGGCTCCGGCTGCGGCAAGAGCACGCTGCTTCGGCTCATGATCGGCGCGATCGCTCCCACGCAGGGGCGCATCACGATGCTTGGCCAGGACATCGCCAAGGCCGACGAAGCCACGCTCGACGGCCTCCGGCGGCGCTTCGGCATCCTGTTCCAGAGCGCGGCGCTCTACCAGTCGATGTCGATCGCGGAGAACGTCGCGCTGCCGATGCGCGAGCTCACCGACCTGCCGCCCGACCTCATCGACATCCAGGTGAAGATGAAGCTCGAGGCCGTGGGACTGCGCGAGCACGCCGACAAGTTCCCCGCGCAGATCTCGGGCGGCATGAAGAAGCGCGCGGGGCTGGCCCGGGCGCTCGCCCTCGACCCGGAGATCATCTTCTACGACGAACCGAGCGCGGGCCTCGACCCCGTCACGAGCGCCGAGATCGACCAGCTCATCCTGACGCTCACGCGCAAGCTCGGCGTGAGCAGCGTGGTGGTCACGCACGAGATGGACAGCGCGTTCACGATCGCCGACCGCATGGTGATGCTCGACAAGGGCCGGTGCCTGAAGATCGCCCCGCGCGACGAGTACGAGCGCATCCGCCGCACGTCGGCCGACGAGGCCGCGACGCTCTCGGAGGACGACCGTATCGTGCGGCAGTTCATCCGCGGCGACGCCCAGGGGCCGATCACCGACCGCCGCACGCTCACGAGCTACGCCGATGACCTGATGGGGCTGCTGGCGCCGCTTCCGGCGTCGCCCTCGATCACGCCGACCCGGTGACCACGATGCGGCGCGCAGGACGCGCGCCGCCGACGCAAGGACGCGACATGAAGGCATTCCCACGGACGCTCGATGGTGCACGCGTGACGGTGATGGGCCTCGGCCGGTTCGGCGGCGGGCTCGGGGTGACGAAGTGGCTGTGCGCACAGGGCGCACGCGTGCTGCTGACCGACCGTGCGGACGAGGCTGCGCTCGCGGCGCCGCTCGAGCAGCTCGCGGGCGAGCGGACGGCGGGGCGGGTCGAGCTGCGGCTTGGGCGCCACGAGGCGGCGGACTTCGCCGATGCGGACCTGGTGATCGCGAATCCGGCCGTGCCGAAGCCGTGGGAGGACCCGTTCATTGCCGCGGCACGGGACGTCGGCACGCCCGTCACCACCGAGATCCGGCTTGCCGTGGACCGGCTCGACCGTGACCGGACCGTGGGGATCACGGGAAGCGCGGGCAAGAGCAGCACCTCGACCATGGTGCACCTGGTGCTGGACGAGCCCGCGGGGGCCGCGCGGCTCGGGGGCAACATCGGCGGATCGCTGCTCGGGGCTTCGGGACCCGCCGGCCAGTGGACGGTGCTCGAACTCTCGAGCGCCATGCTGTGGTGGCTTGGCGAAGGCGCGGCGCTTGCCGGGCATGCGCCATGGTCGCCGCGCGTCGCCGTGCTCACGAACCTGGCGCCCAACCACGTGGATTGGCACGGGACGGTGGCGCACTACGGACGATCCAAGGGCGCCATCCGTGCGGCCCAGCGGCCCGGCGACGCCTTCGTCACGCTGTTCGACCGAGAGCAGCGGGACGCGGCCGCCGAGTGCGCGCGGGCGTGCGGCGCATGGTGGGCGGGTGCCACGCTTCCGCCCGACGGCGAGCTCGACGCGCTGCTTGCCTCGATCGACCTGCCCGAGGTGCCCGGCGAGCACCAGCGGCGCAATGCGCGGCTCGCCGTGCTTGCCGCCGAGGCGGCGCTGCGAGGCGCGGGCGAGCGCGTGGACCGGGCGGCGCTGGTCGCGCGGCTCGCGCGCTTCCGCGCCCTGCCCCATCGCCTGCAGTACGTGGGCACGCACCGCGGCATGCGCTGCTACAACGACTCCAAGAGCACCACGCCCGATGCGACGATGCTTGCCGTCGCCGCATTCCCCGATCCCGCGCGGATCCACCTCATTGTCGGCGGCAGCGACAAGCAGGTGGACCTGTCGCAGGTGCGCGACCTGGCCCCGCGGCTCGCGGGGCTGTACGCGATCGGCGCCACCGCCGGACGGCTCGCGCCGGCCCCGCCCGCGCTCGACTGCGGAACGCTCGAGGCCGCGGTCCACGCCGCGGCCGGGCGCGCGCGCGATGGCGACGTGCTGCTCCTCTCGCCGGCATGTGCCAGCTTCGGCCAGTTCCGCAACTACGAGCACCGGGGCGAGGCCTTCACGGACCTCGTCCGCACCCTGTAGGATCGACGCACCCATGGCGCACACCGCCCACGCCCGGACCGTCACCGCCCGCCGCATCGCCGCCGCGTCGCTGCTTGCACTCAGCGCCGCCATCGCCGGCTGCTACAGCACCTCGGGCGGCTTCATGCCGCACACGGGCGGCGGCTTCACCTACGAATCGACGTCGCTGCTGCCCACCACGGTCACGGTGATGAACGCGTGCGAGCGCTCGCCGGACCATCCCAACGGGACGCCGTTCTTCATCATGGAGATCCCGCCGGGCAAGCAGCTGACGTTCAACTTCGAGGAGGACGGCGGCGACGACCCGGTGAAGCGCCCGGCGCGCATGATGTACAGCCTGTGGAAGAAGGGCACGCAGACGGGCAAGCTCGAGAACGTGCTGAGCTGCCCGCCGTCGGCCTGCCGGCGCATCGAGGTCACGTACCGACCGGCCCCCGAGCAGGCTCGCCCGGACGAGTCGTACCGGCTCCAGACCGGCCCCGACGCGGTGGGACCGGTTGGACAGCCCCGCGCGCCGAAGACCGACCGCCCCTCGCCGACGTCGGGCGGCTGACGTGACGCAGCACCCGGCGGCGATGCGCATCGGCCACGGCTGGGACATGCATCGCCTCGAGCCGCGCGCGCCTGCGGGCGCTGGACGGCGGCTGGTGATCGGCGGCGTGGAATTCGAGCATGAACGCGGCCCCGTGGCGCACTCCGACGGTGACGTGCTGATGCACGCGCTCACCGACGCGCTGCTGGGCGCGATCGGCGCCCCGGACATCGGGCAGCTCTTCCCGGACCATGCCCCCGAGAACGACGGGCGCGACAGCCGCGACTTCCTGCTCGAAGCCGCCCGACGCGTGCGCGACGCCGGATGGCAGGTCGTCAACGCCGACATGACCGTGGTGTGCGAACGCCCCAAGATGGGCGCCCGCAAGTCCGAGATCGTCGCCAACCTCTCCCACATCTTGGGGGTGCCGGCCGCGGACCTCAACCTGAAGGGGAAGACGCACGAGCGCGTCGATGCCGTCGGAGAAGGCCGCGCGATCGAGGCGCACGCGGTGGTGCTGCTCGTGCGCGCGTGACGCGGCGAATGCGCGCGGAACCGCGACGACGGGCGCCGCGCATGCCGGTTGCCCCTACGATCCACGTCCCATGAGAGCCATCGTCACCGGCCAGATCGGCGTCGACAAGAAGCCCTACCTGCAGGCCGTGGTGGACGCCGCCGAGCGGACCCACCGCAAGGTCGAGCTGTTCAACGTCGGGAACATGATGTACGCCGAGGCGCCGGACGTGCGCCCGGGACGGATCCTCGACCTGCCCTGGTCGCGCCTGGCAAGCCTGCGGCGCGCCGTGCTGAAGGACGTGATCTCGGCGACGGCCCCCGCGGCCGACCACCCGAACGTCATCGTCAACACGCACGCCACGTTCCGCTGGCGCCACGGGCTCTTCAGCGCGTTCGACTTCGACCAGCTGCACATGCTGAAGCCGGACATGTTCATCTGCCTGGTCGACAACATCGAGGTGGTGCACCACCGGCTGCACCAGGAGCACGAGATCGACGCCACGCTCAAGGACTGCATGGTCTGGCGAGAGGAAGAGATCCTCGCCACCGAGCTCATGGCGCAGGCGCTCGGATGCGGCAACAACTTCTTCATCCTGAGCCGCGGGCGGCAGAAGGACACCGTCGAGACGGCGCTCCGCCTCGTGACGAGGCCCGAGATGCGCAAGGTCTACCCGAGCTTCCCGATGAGCCACGTCATGGACATGCCCGACGTGCTCGCGGAGATCGACCACTTCCGTGCCGAGCTCGCGAAGCACTTCGTCACGTTCGACCCGGGCGACGTGGACGAGAAGCTGCTGCTCGACCGCGGCATCGAGGCGGCGCGCACGGGCAAGGACTTCATCGACGTCGAGGCGCACAGCTTCGGCGGGCGCGCGGGCGGGCCGCCGATCCGGGTTCCGGTGCGAGAGATCCTCGACATCGCGGGCGACGTCGACGGCCAGATCTACATGCGCGACTTCAAGCTCATCGACCAGAGCGACATGATCGTGAGCCTGGTGCCCGAGCTGCCGAGCGGGCAGCCCGGGCTCTCGAGCGGCGTCGAGCGCGAGCTGCACCATGCCTTCGAGCACACCAAGGAGGTCTACGTGGTGTGGAAGCCGAAGAAGAACCCGAGCCCGTTCATCACCGAGACCGCCACCCGGATCTTCCGGAGCGTGCCGGAGGCGCTGGCGTACTTCGAGGAGAAGGGGATGTTCGCGCCGACCGACCTGTTCGGGCACTGAATCCGCAGGTTTCCGGCCTCCCGGACCGTCTGCCGTCCAATTCGGACATCGATTCCGTGATTTTGTCCTTTCCCGGGGCGGGATGCGGGCTACCCTTTTTTCGGCGGCGCGTGCCGCCATTCCCGGACCTGCCAGACCCGTCCTCACCATGATCCGACGCCCCGCCTCCGCGTTCGTCCTGGTCGCCTCCTCGCTCGTCGCCGGCGCGGCCTTCGCGCAGGTGTCCACGCGCCCGGGGGTCGGCGCGGTCCCGTACACCACGACCACCGGCTCCGTCGGCACCACGTTCCGCACATGGGCCCCGAACGCGACGAGCGTGAACGTGATCGGCTCGTTCAACGGATGGAGCACGTCGGCAACGTCGCTCTCCAACGAGGGCAACGGATGGTGGTCGCGCGACGTGCCCACCGTCGGCGCCGGCGCGCAGTACAAGTTCTTCATCCGCCGCGGAACCAGTTCGTACTACAAGAACGATCCGCGGGCGCGGAGCCTGACCAACTCGGTCGGCAACTCGATCGTCTACAACCCGAACGCCTACCAGTGGCAGACGCCGCAGTTCCAGACGCCGGGCTGGACCGAGCTTGTGCTGATGGAGATCCACCCGGGCACGTTCTACCGGCCGACCGGCCACCAGGGCGTGGGAACCTTCGCCACCGCGGCGCAGAAGCTCGACTACCTGCAGGACCTGGGCGTCAACGCGATCGCGCTGATGCCGGTCAACGAGTTCCCTGGCGACAACAGCTGGGGCTACAACCCAGCCCACCAGTACGCGGTCGAGAGCTCGTACGGCGGCCCCGATGCCCTGAAGTCGTTCGTCGACCAGGCCCATGCCCGGGGCATGGCGGTGTTCGGCGACGTGGTCTACAACCACTTCGGCCCGAACGACATGGACCTGTGGCAGTTCGACGGCTGGAACCTCAACAACCGCGGCGGCATCTTCTTCTACCAGGATGACGCCCGCCACTCGACGCCCTGGGGCCCGCGTCCGGACTACGGCCGTGGCGAAGTGCGCAGCTTCATCCGCGACAACGCGATGATGTGGCTCGACGAGTTCCGCATGGACGGCCTGCGCTTCGACGGGACGAAGTTCATCCGCACCTGCGACTACCAGGGCCCGTACGCCAACGTCGAGATCCCGGACGGCTGGAGCCTGCTCCAGTGGTGCAACGACTCGGCCGACGCGCAGTGGCCCGGCAAGCTCATGATCGCCGAAGACCTCGGCGAGAACGAGTGGATCGGGAAGACCACGGGTGCGGGCGGCGCGGGCTTCGATACCCAGTGGGACGGCGCATTTGCCTTCCCGGTGCGCAGCGTGATCGAGGCCGCGAACGACGCGGACCGCAACATGTTCACGGTGCGCGACGCCGTCACGAAGTCGTTCAACGGCCAGATGCAGCAGCGCATCATCTACACCGAGAACCACGACGAGGTCGCCAACGGCCGCCAGCGCGTTCCGGAGAC
>CANLMX010000046.1 GCA_947492385.1 Planctomycetaceae bacterium
AGGTCGCCGATGTTGTCGTTGGGGCAGATGATCTCGATCTTCACGATCGGCTCGCGGATCTCGAGCACCGTGCCCATGTCCGGCAGGTCGGCGGGGTTGTGGATCTCGATCTCGCTGCCGTCTTGGCGGAGCACGCGGTAGCTCACCGTGGGCGCGGTCTGCACGATGCTGACGTTGCCCTCGCGCTCGAGGCGCTCCTGCACGATGTCCATGTGGAGGAGCCCGAGGAAGCCGCACCGGAACCCGAAGCCGAGCGCCTCGGAGTGCTGCGTCTCGTAGGTGAAGCTGGCGTCGTTGATGTGGAGCTTCTCGATCGCCTCGCGCAGCGCCTCGAAGTCGGCCCGCTTGCCGGTGCCTTCCTCGTCGGTGGCGGGGTAGAAGTCGCAGAACACCATCTGCTTCGGCTCCTCGTAGCCGGGGAGCGGCTCCGCGGCCGGGTCGTTCTCGAGCGTGATGGTGTCGCCGACGCGCACGTCGGCCAGGCTCTTGATGCTCGCGCAGAGGTAGCCCACCTGCGCGAAGTTCAGCTCCTTCATCTTCTGCGGGAAGGGCGTGTTGCGGCCGAGGTCGGTCACGTTGAACGTGCGACCCGAGCCCATCATCCGGATCTTGTCGCCGGCGCGGATGCGGCCGTCGAAGACGCGGATGTACACGACGACGCCCCGGTACTCGTCGTACTTGCAGTCGAAGATGAGGGCGCGCAGCTGCTGCATGCGCTGCTGCGGCGGCGGGGGCAGCTTCTCGACGATCCGGTCGAGGAGCTCGTTGATGCCGCGGCCGCTCTTGGCGCTGACCTGCAGGCAGTCCTCGGCGGGAAGCCCGAAGACCTGCTCGACCTCCATGGCCACCTTGTCCGGATTCGCCGCGGGGAGGTCGATCTTGTTGATGACCGGGATCAGCGCCAGGTCGTTCGAGACGGCCAGGTAGGCGTTCGCGACGGTCTGGGCCTGCACGCCCTGCGTGCTGTCGACCACCAGGATGGCGCCCTCGCACGCCTTGAGCGCGCGGCTCACCTCGTAGGTGAAGTCGACGTGCCCCGGGGTATCGATGAAGTTGAGCTCGTAGTCCTCGCCCTGATAGCGATGGGTGACGGTGACGGCGGACGCCTTGATGGTGATGCCGCGCTCGCGCTCGAGGTCCATCGAGTCGAGGAGCTGCGCCCGCGCCTCGCGCTCGCTGACGGCCTTGGTGGCCTGCAGCAGGCGGTCGGCCAAGGTGCTCTTGCCGTGGTCGATGTGGGCGATGATGGAGAAGTTGCGGATGCGCACGGCGAGCTCCGAAGTCTAGCCGTTCCCGCTGGTTGCGGACCCGCATTCAGGGCAGGCCGCCGGGGCCCCGGGTCCCAGCAGGTGCCCGCAGGCCACGCAGGTCGGGTGGCCGCGGGCCGCAAGTGCCATCCGCACGAGCGGAACGTACGTGCGCCGCATGGCCACCGAGAACGCCACGTGCTGGAGGAACCCGTAGGTGGCCAGCATGACGAGGCCGATGCCGAGCGCGACTGGAAGCCGCGCAGCGGGCGCCGCAAAGGTGGAGGTCACCGCGACGACCGCAACCGCCAGGAGCGGAACGGGAAGCAGCGAGATCCAGACGAACGTCCAGCATGCGCGCCAGTCACGCAGCATCCTGACGTTGGCATCCCAATGGACGGCGACCTGGTCGCGCAGCGAGAGCCGCAGCGAAGGATCGTGGAAGCGCGGCCACCAGTCCCAGTCAGCCATGCGCCGACGGCTTCGACGGGGCCGGAGGCGTGGATGCCGCGGGAGGTGCACCGGGCGCCGCCGATGGCGCGGGCGGAGCGGCGGGGGAGTGGCGCGGGGCGTCTCCGTCCGCCCCGGACGGGACCGGGCCGGAACCCGTGCCGGGCGCACGCAGGCCGGGTGCGACGGAAGGCTCGGGCTTCGGCACCTCGGGTGGATGCATGAGGCGGCCGTTGGCGGTCTCGAGCGCGAACTCGCCATCCGGCGCCTTCACGAGCCGCAGCCGCTGGTTGTCGATGGCGGGCGAGTCGGGCGCCAGTACCAGCACGTCGTGCTCGGAGTTCCATGCGCCCGAATGCTCGGTGATGCCGCTGGCGGGCGCCGTGCGACGCCATTCGTAGCGGCCGTTCTCGAAGACAAGGAGCTGCTCGGTGGGCGCCACCCATGCGCCCAGCATGTCGTCGGCCACGATGTGGGGCGGGGCGGCGGACCATCGGAAATCGGCGAGCCCGTCGCGCACCAGCTCGGTGGTGCCTGCATCCTTCTGCATGTTCACGCGGATGCGCGTGCCCGGCTTCGCGCGGTACGGCTCGAGGTCGAAGAACGCGTAGTTCTCGCGGCGCCACGCGCCCACTTCCAGCGGGTACTTGAAGCGGTCCTGGCTCACCCACATGCGATAGGCGCCGTTGGGCGCCAGGTGCAGGAGCTCGCGACCATTCGACCACCACCCGACGATGGGTTCGGGCTTCGCCGGGTCGAAGTCGAGCTGGACTTCGTCCATCTTGCGCGAGTTCTGCGCGATGGCCAGGGGGGCCGGGACGGCCGCGAGCGCCAGCACGGTCAGGACGACGTTGCGCATGGCTGCAGGCTATACGCGCGCCGCGGCAGGACGGTGCGGCCCTTCGGCCGGAATCCTCCCCGCGCCGCCGGAACTCACGTGCGGACGACGGGCAGGATCACCTTGCGCTCGATGTCCGAGGTCGGCTGGGCGACGAGGTCGTAGCCGTCGCTGCCGACCACCGTGCACCGGACGAGCTCGCCCGCTGCGAGCGGTTCGCGCGAGAGCACGTACGTGAGACTGTCGATCTGCGGTGCCTGGTGGTAGCAGCGGCCAACGTGGAGCGTCCCGCCCTGCGTGACGCCGGTGGTGGCGAGGCCGGCGGTGCGGCCCGCGGCGGGACCGTCGACCAGCACGTCGAACTGCACCTTTTGCTCGGCCTGGTACGCGGCGTTCTCGAAGGCGATCTCCTGCTGCGCCAGCATCAGCTCGCGCTCGCGCTCCGCCTTGACGTCGTCGGGGACGTGGAGCGCGGGGTCGGCATCCATCGTTCCGGCGGGAGTGCCTTCCTCGGGCGAATAGCGGAAGACACCCATGGCGTCGAAGCCGAAATCCTGCACAAACTCGAGGAGCTCGGCGTGGTCGTCGGCGGTCTCGCCGGGGAAGCCCGTGATGAAGGTGGTGCGGATGGCGATGCCCGGCACGCGCTCCCGCAGCTTCTCGAGGAGCTCGGCCTGCTGCTTCCTCGACGTGTGCCGGCGCATGGCCTTCAGCATGCGGTCGGACATGTGCTGGAGCGGCATGTCGATGTACTTGACCACGTGCTCAAGCCGCGCCATCGCGTCGATCATGGCATCCGTGAAGTTCGACGGGTACGCGTACATGAGCCGCGCCCAGCCCGCGCCGTGCTCGGCCACCGCGCGGTCGACGGCGGTGAGCATGCCCACGAGCCCTTCGCCGTAGCCGATGTCGTCCCCGAAGCTCGTGGTGTCCTGGCCGATCAGATTGAGCTCGAACGCGCCGTCGGCGAGGAGCGCACGGGCCTCGGACAGGATGGTCTCGACCGGCTTGGAGCGCATCTTGCCGCGGATGGACGGGATGGTGCAGAACGCGCAGCGCTGGTTGCAGCCTTCGCTGACGCGCAGGTACGCCCAGTGGCGGGGCGTGAGGCGGAAGCGGTTCGAGTCGTCCTCGAAGTAGCCGATGCCCTTGCCGTCCTTGCCGTTGACGGTGAGCCCGGTGGTCGCGATGCCCCGCTCGGCGGCGGCCTGGAGGGCGTTGCCCGCGATCCAGTAGCGGGGCGCATCGGTGCCGGCGCTGCCCGGGGCGGCGTTCGCCGCACGCGCGGCGCGTCCGCTGACGGCGTCCATGACGTGGTCTCGGTCGAAGACGCCGATCATGGCGTCGATGCCCGGGGCCCATTCGAGCATCTTGGCCCGGTGGCGCTGGACGAGGCAGCCGGCGACGACGACGCGCTTGGCCTTGCCGGCGCGCTTGCGCTCGAGCGCCTCGTGGATCACGTCGAGGCTCTCGTCCTTCGAGGCCTCGAGGAAGCCGCACGTGTTGATGACGATGGCGTCTGCCTCGTCGTGGTCGCTGACCAGCCGGAGGCCGCCCTGCGAGAGGACGCCGAGCATCTTCTCGCTGTCGACGAGGTTCTTCGGGCAGCCGAGGCTGACGAAGGCGACGGAACGGATGGTGTCGTCGTTGGCGGTCATGCGGGGTGGGGCGAGCCGGGAAAGTCTACGTCCGCCGCCCTACAGCGCGAAGTGGGCCAGCATCGTGCGCCATTCGCCGTAGCGGTACGGCACCGCGTGGGCCTCGTGCAGCGCGCGCAGGCGCGAAAGCATGCGTTCCGAGAGGTCTTCCTGCCACCCGGACGCGCGCGGATCGCAGAAGTACGCGCGGCATCCGACGGGGCGGAACGGGTGCACTCCGCAGCGGCCCGACTCGAGGAAGGGGCAGTCGTCGCGGCCGGCGGCGGTGCGCACGTCGGACGCGGTGGGCGTCCGGCCCGACCCGCGGAGGCACCATGCGGCCTCGAGCCCGGTGACGTAGAGGAGGTGCCCCCACTCGCCGAACCGGCAGCAGCGGCCGCTGGCGTCGCAGATGGGTCCGTGCGCGCGCGTGGCGTCCGCCATGTCGTCATGGATGGCCCGCAGCTCCGCGTCGATCGATGGCGTGAACGCGGCGGCGGCCCATGCTTCGGCCAGCTGCGCGGCGTCTGGCGGAAGGGCGTCGAACGGATCGCGCGCGGGCCCGGGGCGGTTCACCGCGCCCAGCTCCCGCCGCCGGCCTTGTCGCGCTCGAGCGCGATGGTGATCTCGACGAAGTCGTGCACGGGGCCCGTGTCCATGCCGGGGCAGGGCACGTGCTTCTTCGTCTCTTCCCACGCCTTGCGGCTCCGGAGGTTCCCTTCCCAGAAGGGCCAGGTCCGGCACTGCTCGGGGCGTGCCTCGTAGAGGCCGCACACGGCCTTCCCGGGAATGGACTCGCGGTCGAGGAAGATGCAGTCGTTGCCGAACGAGGTCACCTTCTCGCGCAGCGACCGCTGGTTCCCCATGCGCCGCGCGTAGCGCTTCAGGAACTCGTCGAGCGGAAGGCCCGTCTTCGCGGCCATCTTCGCGCCCTCGTCGGGCGAGAAGTACACGGCGCCCTCGGGCCCCGTGCAGCAGTTGCCGCACATCGTGCACTCGAAGCGGAGCCCGTCTCGGTACCAGGGTTCGCCCTTGCCGGGCGGGGTGTTCGGCATGCTGCGGATGGTAGGTGCGTCAGTTGGGGCAGGGGCCCCATCCGCTCAGCAGGAGACCGAGGTCTGCCCCGTCGACGATGCCGTTGGCATCGAGGTCGGATGCCACGCCCGATTGCCCCCACTGCGACAGCAGGATTCCCAGGTCACCGCCGTTGACGAGTCCGTCGCTGAAGAGGTCGCCGAGGCAGCATGAAGGCAGGTTTGGGTTCGATGGACACTCGCACCCGTCCGGGCGGCCGTTGTTGTTGAAGTCCGTGCAGGTCGCGGTGGTGCACGACGGCCCCACTTCGACGACGGACCCTGTCGCCGGCATGGTTCCAGACTGGCAGTAGACATTGCCGGACGACTCGATGGCAGGCGTCGCGGAGGAGTCGATTGCGGACGGCCCCACGTTCGACGCGAAGTCGCAGCCTTCGACCCGGACGACGGGAATCGACGGGTCATTGGTCCCGATGCATGCGATCGCCGCGCCGGTCGGCGCCGAGTTGACCGAGAACCGAGACGCCGTGATCCGCGTCGAGCAGCCGAGGTGCGTGATGACGGCGCCTCCGAGTTGGCCCGCGGAGTTCCCCGAGAAGGTGCAGTCGGTGATGCCGGTCGCGACGCCGAAGTAGAACGCGATCGCCCCGCCGCGGCCCGGGGTCGAGTTTCCGGAGAACTCGCTCCTGAACACCGTGTTGGCCGGACCGGCCGTGGGGCTGTAGAAGGCGAAGATCGCGCCGCCGCCCTCGTAGGTCGGCTCGTGTGCGCGGTTCGACGTAAAGGTGCAGTCGGCGATCGCAAGCGATTGGCGTTCGACGCTGATGGCGCCTCCCTGGGAACCCGCCTCGTTGTCGGAGAAGTGCGCGTTCGTGACCGCGAGCGCACCGTTCCATCCGGTGCACCGGATGGCGCCGCCATGGCGGGCCGCCGTGTTGCCGGTGAAGGTCCCGCCCGCGATGGTGACGCCCTGGAAGTCACCGCCGAACTCCTGTGCGATGGCACCGCCGTCGGTTGCCGTCGCCGCGTTGTCGGTGAAGGTGCAGGACTCGAAGCGCGCGGGGTGGCTCTTGTCCAGCCAGACCGCACCGCCGATCGGGGCGGAGTTTCGAATGAACGCGCAACGCACGAAGTCGCCGCGGCACTGGATGACCCCCGCGCTGCCCACGCCCGAACCGAGGCGGACGGCGCTGCCGGCCGGGGCGAACGCGTTGTCGGTGAACGCGCAATCGACGAATCGAGCATCCATCGCCGCGCCGACCAGTGAGCGGCCCGGATCGACCGCCACGGCGCCTCCCGTGCAGCGCGAGAAGGTGCATCGGTCGAGGCGCGCGACGTTCACGCCTTCCTTCAGTGCGCTCGACTTGATCATCGCGGCGGGTCCGCCGCCGCAGTCGTTGAAATGGCAGTCGACCATGGCGCGCGCACCGTCGGTCACCAGCAGCACCGGTCGAGTGCAGCGGTCGAAGGTGGTCGAGTTCATCACGAGCGGCGACTGGATGAGGGCAGGGAAGGGGCCGGACGAGCAATCTACGACCAGGTTCCCGATGACCGGGAGGTCACCCGGCAGGAACGTGGCCGAGCAGTCGCGCACGTCGCACGCTTCGAGGCCGACCTGCGGGTTCTCGCTCTGCTCGACGCCGGAGACGGTGAGGTTGCGGAGCGTCATGCGCACGAACGGCGCACCCGCGACGGCCGGTGCGCTGAGCGGCGTGCCCACCGCGTCCTGCGTGATGACCGTGTTCGTGCGGCTTGCGCCCACGATCGAGATGCGCAGGTCACCCGAGCGGGCCACGGACATCCGCCATGTCCCCTCCGCGACCCTGATCTCCATGGGGATCCCGATGCAGGCCCGATCGGCCGCGGCGTCGATCGTCGGTGCGTCCTGCGGCACCCGCACGACGATGTTGGTGCAGCCGCATGTGTCGGGCACGCCGTTCGAGTCCGCGTCCACCAGCGTGCCGTCCAGGATCTGCCCGTAGTCGACGATGCCGTCGGAGTTGCAGTCGGCGGACCACTCGAAGACGGCCTTGGTGATGTCCGGATTGAACGGGATGTCGCCCGCAGCGTAGGACTCGCGCGTGTCGTTCCAGCCGAGCACGCCACCGCGGAACTGGAAGCGTGCCCAGTCCTCGGTGCCGTCGTCGTCGGTGGGCTCGCCCGGCGACCAATCGCTGACCGTGAACGGCTCGCCCGTCACCCACGTCCAGCCACCCGTCGGCTCCGCGGCCTCGCCGGACTGGAAGAGCCCGATGCTCGCGCCGAACGAGTAGTTCTGGCCGTTGCCGGGCTGGTTCAGCGGGATCAGGCTCCGCACCACGTTCCGCTCTCCTTCGGACGTGACGGTGGCAAGGTGTGCACCTTCCGCGACGGCCGCCTGGCGGTGCGACTCCCATGAGGTGGTACCGACGTTCCGCAGCGCGTACCAGTGCCCGTTTCCCCCGTCCTCGACCTTCCATTGGACCGCCTGCTGCGCGAGGGCCTGGGATGCGAGCGTGGACGCGACGACAGCGAGGGCCTGGATCTTCATGTTCGGCTTCCTTGCCCCCGGGGGGCCGGAGGTATCAAAGTAGCCCACACGCATGGATTTTCCAAGAATTTCCCCGAAGGTGCGCGGCTACTTCCCCTCCCACCGATCCCGCACGCCCTTCGACGCCTGCTGGCGGATGCCGTTGGCTTCCATGACGCCCTCAGTGGCGTCCATGAACTCCTGACGGCGGAACACGAGCCGCTCGGCGCCCGGCTCGTTGAACTCGAACACGAGCCAGTCGCCCTCCAGTCCGCGCATCACGTCGACGAACTCGCCGAAGTTCGCGAACGGCTTCCCGTTCACGCTCTTGACGGTCTGCCCCGGCACCACTTCGTAGCCCCGGCCGATGGGGCTCGACATCATCGGCCCGAGCACCGCGACGATCTCCTTGCCGCCTCCCGGGCGTTCGTCCATGGCGGCGGGAATCACAGGACCGCCGGTGTAGTAGATGCCCACGTCTCCCGCTTCGCCGAGCTGCGACAGGAAGTCCGCGTGCACCGGTCCGAAGGCCAGGGGCCCGCACACCAGGTACGGGTAGTCGCCGTTGGGGCGCGCGCGGATCACGCCGTCGCGTCCGCCGACGGCGGGAAGGTCGACCGTGATGGGCTTCCCGTCGCGGATCACCTCGAGGGCGATCGTGGGGCCGCCCTTGGCGGGGTCGAAACGCCCGAAGGCGCATGCCATGTCGACCTTGCGGCCGTCCTCGATCGTGACCTGGCCCTTGTTGTCGATGGCCAGCCCGTTGGCCTTCGTCACCA
The DNA here is from genome assembly GCA_947492385.1 of Planctomycetaceae bacterium. Taxonomy (GTDB): domain Bacteria; phylum Planctomycetota; class Phycisphaerae; order Phycisphaerales; family SM1A02; genus UBA966. The sequence goes on from CANLMX010000046.1 coordinate 8,495, forward strand.
CGTCCCACGGCTTGAGCAGGCCGTCCTTGTGCTCGATCACCACGACGCCGCTGGTGCCGCTGCCGATGCCGAGCTTCGCGCGCAGCGCGGGGTTCTCGAGGGTCTGCGTGGCCGCGTGGAGGACGCAGTTGCCGGTGATGCGGCCCGCGTCCACCTCCTTCAGGAAGCGACGGATCTCCTCGGTGGCGATGAGGTACGAGATGTTGTCCGCGACGGCGTTGTCGGCGCCGCTGAAGGCAAGCCCGCCGATCATTCCGTCGACGAACGCGGGGCCACCGCTGTTGCCGAAATTGACCGCCGCGTCGACCTGCACGCGCATGCCTTCCTCACCGTTGAACCCGAGCTCGTCCCACTCGCTGCGGGAGACCACGCCGCTCGTGGTCGAGAGGCTTTCGCCGCCCATGGGGAAGCCCATCACCGTGACGCGCGCACCGTCCTTGGGGAGCCCTTCCAGGAGTCCGACCGGCGGATGCGCGGCAACGAAGTCGGCGTCGTCCACCTGCACGAGCGCAAGGTCGCGGCCGACGTCGACCGCCAGGACCTTCCCGGGCACGGGAAGCGCGGTCTTGTCGGTCTCGAGCAGGACTTCCGTGGCCTCATGCACCACATGGGCGTTGGTCAGCACCTTGCCGGGCGCGATGACCACGCCCGAACCGCCGACCTGCTGCACGGGCTCCAGCTTCCACGGCCGGATGGCGCTGCGGGGCTCGAGCTTGCACGTGAACTTGATGACGGAGTCGCGCAGCTTCGCCGCCGCGGGGTCGACCGAGGGTGACCCGGTCGCGGCCGCCGTGGTGTCGCTGCCGTCGGCCATGGTCGCGTCCGGCACCGCGAGGGCCGAGAGCGCGGCGAGGGCCGTCGCGGCGAGCGAGGTCGAGGCGATGGTTCGGGTGCGCATCACTTCTTCCCGTTCCAACGGTCGCGGATGTCCTTCGACGCCTGCTGGCGGATGCCGTTGGAATCCATCACCGATTCGGTCGAATCCATGAACTCCTGGCGCTTGAAGACCAGGCGTTCCGCGCCTTGCTCGTTGAACTCGAGCACCAGCCAGTCGCCCTCGGCGTCGCGCATCAGTTCGACGAACTCGCCGAAGTTCGTGAAGGTCTTTCCGTTCACGCTCTTGACGGTCTGCCCCGGCATGGCGTCGTAGCCGCGCGCGATGGGGCTCGACATCATCGGGCACAGCACCGCGACGAGCTCCTTGTCCTTGGCGGGTCGGCTGTCCATGAGGTAGGGGAGCGCCGGGCTTCCTCCGAGGTAGATCATGCGCATGCCGCCCGGGCCCAGGTCGCCGAGCAGGTCCTGGTGCATGGGCCCGAACACGAGCGGACCGCAGACCAGGTACGGGTAGTTGCCGTTGGGGCGCGCGCGGATCACGCCGTCGCGCGCGCCGACCGCCGGGAGGTCGAGCTTCATCGGCTTGCCGTCGCGGATCACCTCGACCGGCACGGCCGCGCCATCCTTCGCGGGATCGAACCGGCCGAAGGCACACGCCATGTCGACCTTGCGGCCGTCTTCGACGGTGACCTGGCCCTTGTTGTCGACGGCCAGCCCGTTCACCTTCGTGATGATGTCCCACGACTGCAGCGGGCCGTCCTTCTGGTCGATGACGACGACGCCGCTGGTGGCGCTGCCGACGCCGAGCTTCGCACGCAGCGCGGGGTTTTCGAGCGTCTGCGTGGAGGCGTGCAGCACGCAGTTGCCCGTGATGCGGCCGGCCTCTGCCTCCTTCAGGAAGCGCGCGATCTCCTCGGTGGCGATGAGGTACGAGATGTTGTCGGCCATCGCCTTGCTCATGCCGCTGAAGACGAGCCCCGCGAGCTTGCCGTCGACGAACGCCGGGCCGCCGCTGTTGCCGAAGTTCACGGCTGCGTCCACCTGCACGCGCATTCCCGGCTCGCCGCGGCGGCCGAGGCCGGCCCACTCGCTGCGCGAGACCACGCCGCTGGTGGTCGACATGCTCTCGCCGCCCATGGGGAAGCCCATCACCGTGACGCGGCTCCCGTCCTTGGGGAGCCCCTGCATCACCTCGACCGGCGGGTGTGCGGCGTTGAAGTCGGCGTCGTCCACCTGCACCAGGGCCAGGTCACGCCCAAGGTCGAGCGCGAGGACCTTGGCCGGAATGGGAAGCGCGGTCTTGTCGGTCTCGACGAGCACCTCGGTGGCCTCGTGGACCACGTGCGCGTTGGTGAGCACCTTGCCGGGCGCGATCACCACGCCCGAGCCGCCCACTTCCTGCACGGGTTCGAGCTTCCACGGGCGCGACGCGCTCCGGGGCTCGAGCTTGCACTTGAACTTGATGACCGACGCACGCAGGCGCTCGGCGTCCGGGTCCACCGGAGCATCGGCGGGGCGGGGCGACGTGGCGCCGGGCTTGGGATCCTGCGCGTGGGTGGGCGAGAGGAGCGCCGCGAACGCGAGCGCGACGATTCCCGGGATCACGATGCGGCCGTAGGTCATGGGCGAAGTCTACGGAAGCACGAAGCCCCCGGCGCACGGCCGGGGGCTTCGGGAATCGATGCGTGGATGCGCGTGGCGTCAGTCGCCGGGCTCGTCGTCCGCGGCGAACTCTGCGCCCTCGGCGCCGAACTCGCCGCCGCCTTCGCCGCCGGTGCCCGCGCGGAGCGCCTCGGTGAGGCCCGCCAGGGTCTCCTGGCTGATGGTCGACGCGAACTCGGGGCTCTCGGCGCCCAGGTCCTCGGCCTCGAGGCGAGCCTCTTCCAGGTACTCCTGGTCGCTCGTCTCGTCGCCCTCGGGAACGTCGACCAGCTTGGCGACCTGGATCCGCTGGTACTGGTCGCAACCGGTGCCGGCGGGGATGAGGTGGCCCAGGATGACGTTCTCCTTGAGGCCGCGGAGCTCGTCCGTGGCGCCCGCCAAGGCGGCCTCGGTGAGGACCTTGGTGGTCTCCTGGAAGCTCGCGCCCGACAGGAAGCTCTCGCTCTGGAGCGAGGCCTTGGTGATGCCCAGGAGCAGGGTCTTGTAGGTGGCCGGCTTCGGCTTGCGCGTCTTGGCCTCCTTGCCGCCCTTGTCCTTGGCGAGGGCGTTGGCCTCCTTGGCCTCGTCCTTCGTCACCAG
>CANLMX010000047.1 GCA_947492385.1 Planctomycetaceae bacterium
CGGACTTCGAGCACGCCAAGCTCCTCCTCGAGCGCGGCGACGGCGCCGGCAACACGTTCAAGGCCACCGCGAAGCCCGTGCTCATCGGCACGGCGGTCGTGGGCGCCACCACGATGATCTTCGGCATCATCCTGGCGCTCTCGAAGAACTCGACCATCGTCCCCGAGGGCAAGAACATCGAGGGCGTGCTCAGCATCGTGCGCCCCGAGATCCTGCTGGGCCTGCTGATGGGCGGCGCCGTCGTCTACTGGTTCACGGGCGCCTCGACCCAGGCGGTCGTGACGGGCGCGTACAGCGCGGTGGTCTTCATCAAGAAGAACATCAACCTGAACAAGGCCGAGGCCAGCATCCAGGACAGCAAGGAAGTGGTGCGGATCTGCACCGTCTATGCCCAGAAGGGCATGTGGTGGATCTTCATCGCGGTCTTCTGCTTCTCGCTGGGCCTGCCCTTCTTCAGCCCGGTGTTCTTCATCGGCTACCTGATCGGCATCGCGTTCTTCGGGCTGTTCCAGGCCATCTTCATGGCGAACGCCGGCGGCGCCTGGGACAACGCCAAGAAGATCGTCGAGGTCGACATGCGCGCCAAGGGCACCGACATCCACGCTGCCACCGTCGTGGGCGACACCGTCGGCGATCCCTTCAAGGACACGTCCTCGGTCAGCCTGAACCCGGTGATCAAGTTCACGACGCTCTTCGGCCTGCTGGCTGTCGAGATCGCGCTCATCGTCATGAAGAAGTACCCCGGCCTCGAGACGTGGATCGGCCTGGCGCTGCTGGGCGTGGCCCTCGTGTTCGTCTGGGGCAGCTTCTACAAGATGCGCATCCCGGTCGACGCGAAGGACTGAGGACCGCCCCCCAACCTGAACCCACGCGGCCCGCTCCCCGGAGCGGGCCGCGTCGCTTCGCGGCCTATACTCGGCCGCCCATGAGCCTCCGCGCCGCGATCGCCGTCCTCGCCGTGCTTGCCCTCGCGCAGGCGGACCACGCGGCGGCGCAGGCGGCGGTGGATGGCGCCATGCAGGCGGGAGACGCCGCTTCGCAGGTGGCCCCCGAGCCGGCGGGCACGCTGCGCGAATGGGGCACGCGGCTGGTCGAGTACGGCCCGGTCGCGATCTTCGTCGCGTTCGTCATCAGCGGCATCGGGCTCCACCTGAGCGAGGACTTCATCCTGGTGCCTGCCGGCATCTTCGCGTACGAGCAGTACGTGCAGACCGGGTCATGGGAGTGGTTCATCAAGGCATCGGCCGCGGCATGGCTCGGCATCGTTGCGGGCGATGCGGGCTGGATCTGGATCTGCCGGCACTTCGGCGGAAAGCTCCTCGGCTGGAAGAAGTTCCGCCGCCTCATCGGGCCGCGCACGCTGCTCGAGTTCAAGTACGAGATGGACCGCCGCGGGGCGTGGGCGCTGCTCATCGCGCGCTTCATCCCCGGTGCGCGCACGCCCATGGTGACCATGAGCGGCCTGATGCAGCTGCCCTGGTGGAAGATCCTGGCCGTCGAGGCGGCGGGCGTGCTCATCACCGCGCCGCTCCAGATCGGCATCGGCGTGGGCGTCGCGAAGATCGGCAGCCAGTTCGAGAGCGCGGCGCACCGCTGGATGCTCTACATCGGGGCCACGCTCGCGGTGGTGGCGCTCATGGGTGTCGTGCACGTCCTGATCTCGCGCCGGCGCAGCAAGCACCGGCCGCCGCGCGCGCCCATGCGCTGGCTCTCGGGGTTCGCGACGAAGGTGGTGAAGGCCAACCCGCTCCGCAAGGTGAACGCCTGAGGCGTCGAGGGACCCGCCCGGTACAACCCTTCACTTCCGGATGTTCACGTCGAACGGCGCGAGCGGGCAGTCGGGGTGGTCGGTGACCACGTCGATGCGCAGGCGGATCGGCTCGCCGCCCGCACCCGTCGTGACGCCCGGATGGGCGCGTCCCGCGGGGGTCGAGAGGAACTCGAGGATCTCGGCGGTGCTGATCGAGACACCCGGCTCGCCCGTCCCCGTGCCGACCGACCCGACCGGCGGCTCCATCGACAGCACCTTCACCGTGCGCCCGTCGTTCGCGCGCACCGCGACGTCGAAGACCTCGGGCGCGCCCTGCACCAGGAGGTCGTGGCCGGCGGGGATCGCGGAGACCCCGCCGTTGAGCGAGTAGTCCGCGCGCACGGACCCAAGGAACCCCGTGGGGCCCGCGAACTCGACCGCCACCGATCGCTCACCGATGCCCGAAGGATGCACGGTGAGGACCAGGTCGCGCAGTTCGCCGGGAGCCATGGTTCGGTCCCCGACGAAATCGGCCGTGAGGCAGCCGCAGTTCGACGCGTAGGCCTTGATCTCGATCGGCTCGGTGGATTGGTTGCGGATCTGAATCGTGCGGGCCATCGAGTCGCCGCACGGCTTCACGGCCCCGAACTTCACGACCCCGTCCACGGACTGCAGCGGAAGCGACGCGAGGTATGCGCTCCGAGACGTGCCCTGCGGCTTCGCGGGTCCCGGGGGGGACGGGCAGCCTCCGAGGACGAGGACGCCGAGGGCGAGCGACGCGGTGATGGCACGCGGCATGGACATGCACCGATCGTATGCCCGCGTCGACCCGCTCGGGACGCGGCCCGCGCGGATGGCCCGGGGGACCGGCCGGCTCAGCCCGGCTCGGGTTCGTGGATCGGCTCGATCCGGCGCAGCCTGCGGAGCTGCGGGAGCCCCCACGCGATGCCGGCCACCACGACGACGGTACCGATTCCCCCGCTCACCACGCTCGCCACCGGCCCGAAGAACCTGGCGACGAGCCCGCTCTCGAATCCGCCGAGCTCGTTCGAGCATTCGATGAACATGGTGTTGACCGCGCCCACGCGCCCGCGCAGCGCGTTCGGCGTGCGCATCTGGACGAGCACGTGGCGGATCACGACGCTCACGTTGTCGGCGGCACCCGCGACCGCAAGCGCCAGCACCGAAAGCCAGGGCGCCGTGGAGACGCCGAACACGATCGTCGCGGCCGCGAACGCCACGACGCTCCAGAGGAGCGCAGGGCCCGCGTTGCGGAATCGCGGGCGGAACGCAAGCAACCCGGCCATCAGCAGCGCGCCCATGTAGGGAGACGCCCGCAGGATGCCGTGCAGCTGCGGTCCGCCGCCGAGGATCTCGTCGGCGTACTGAGGCAACAGCGCGGTGGCGCCGCCGAAGATCACCGCGAGCATGTCGAGCAGGATGGCGCCGAAGACGGGCCGTTCGCGCCACATGTGCGAGAGCCCTGCGAGCATCGCCGAGGGCGTGAGCGCACCGGCGGACCGCGGGGCCGAACGGGGACGCGTCGCGGCGACGGCCACGGCGAAGACCGCGCATCCCGCCGCGGTGACGAGGTAGACGGGCCACGTGGCCGGCAGCCACGCGATGAGGAGCCCGGCGCCGATCGGGCCGGCGATGGCCGCGGCCTGGAAGATCCCGCTCTGGTACGTGACCACGTTCTGGAAGATGGCCGGCGGCGCGATGAGCGGCAGGTACCCCTGGCGCGCCGGACCGTTGAACGCGCGCACGACCGCGCTCACGGCAAGCAGCGCGTAGAACGCCCACACAGGCGCGTCGTTCGCCGAGAGCAGCGCGAACGCCACGGCCACGGCCGCGAACCCGGCCTGCGTCGCGACGACGATGGAACGCCGGTCGCGCGCATCCGCGAGATGCCCCGCGGGCAACGCGAGCAGCACCACGGGCAGTGCGCGGCAGAGCCCCATGATGCCGAGGGCCAGCGGGTCGTGGGTGCGCTCCCACACCTCCCACGCCACCGCCGTGTTCATCACCTGGAGACCGGTCGAGCCGAACAGGAAGCCGGCCGCGAAGCGTCGGTAATCGGGCAGCCGCAGCGCCGCGAAGGGGTCATGCGGCTCGTCGGGCTGGCGGTCGGCGGCGGTCACGGGCGCCAAAGGCTACTGCGCTGCACGATGCGCGCGGCGTGCGTGCCCGACCGCCTATCCTGTTCCGCCCGCGCGGACGCCCGCGCGACCCGCCCCGCACTTCGCACAGGACCACGAACATGCGCATCGCGCTCGCCTCCGGCGACGGCATCGGACCCGAGATCATGGCCGCCACGCTCGACCTCTTCCGCGCCGCAGGCGTAGACCGGATGCTCGAGTTCGTGCCGGTCGAGATGGGCCGCCACGTCTTCGAGCAGGGGAACACGCGCGGGATGACCGACGAGGCCGTCCGGACGGTCGAGGAGTGCGGCATCCTCTTCAAGGGCCCCATGGAGACGCCCAAGGGCGGCGGCGGCAAGAGCATCAACGTCACCGCGCGCAAGATGTGGAGCGCATACGCGAACTACCGGCACTTCCGCACGCTCCCGGGCGTCCGCACGCCGTTCTCGCACCTCGACCTCGACTTCGCGATCGTGCGCGAGAACGTCGAGGACACCTACGGCGGCATCGAGCACCGCGTCTCGGACGACGTGACCGTGTGCAAGCGCGTCATCTCGGCTCCCGGCACCGACGAGGTGATGCGGTTCGCCTTCGACACCGCGCAGCGCATGGGCTTCGGGACCGTCCACTGCGGCCACAAGGCCAACATCATGAAGCTCACGGACGGCATGTTCCTCGAGCGCTTCAAGGCGATCGCAGCCGGCTATCCCGGGATCGCCACCGGCGACGTGATCGTCGATGCCCTGTGCATGAACCTCGTGATGAAGCCGCAGCAGTACCGCATGGTGGTGCTCCCCAACCTGCAGGGCGACATCGTGAGTGACCTCGCCGCGGGGCTGGTCGGAGGACTGGGCTTCGCGCCCAGCGCGAACATCGGCAGCAACATCTCGATCTTCGAGGCCGTGCACGGCACCGCGCCGGACATCGCCGGCAAGGGGCTCGCGAACCCCACGGCCCTCGTCCTCTCGGGCTTGATGATGCTGCGGCACCTCGGGCTCGTGCGGCATGCGGCGACCATCGAGAACGCGCTGCTCGCGGCGCTCGAGTCCGGGGTGCACACCGGCGACTTCGGCGACCCGTCGGTACCCGCGGTCGGCACCGCGGAGTTCACGCAGGGCATCATCCGGCGCCTGGGCTCCGAGCCGCGCACCGTGAAGCCGGCGGTCGCCCCTTCCGGCGGCACCGACTCGGTGACGGCCGTACCGCCGGTGCGCCCCGCCGAGCCCATCGTGATGCACACGTTCACCGGGCTCCGCAAGGAGATCGTCGGCGTCGACATGTACCTCGACGGCAAGATGCCTGCGAAGGAGACCGCCGCCGACCTCGAGCGCCTGTGCGAAGGAAGTCCCTTCCGGCTCTCGCTCATCTCGTGCCGCGGCACCCAGGTCTGGCCGCGCGGCAGCGTCTTCACCGAGTGCGTCGACTACTGGCGCGCCCGGTTCGAGCTCCGCGACGGGATGACGGCCGCGCAGCCCGAGGCCGTCGCGCTCATGGCGAAGGTGACGCAGCGCCACGTCGTGACCGAGTATGCGCTGCTGCGCACCTTCGACGGCGTGCGCGGCTACTCGATGGCGCAGGGCCAGTGAGCCGATGACCGCACCCGGCCGAGATCGCGCGCGGAACCCGTTCGTCACCCGGCTCCTCACGCCCGCCCAGCGTGCGCTGTCGCTGCTGCGGCTCGAGGACGACTGGGCGCTGGTCGCATCCGCCGCGGTGCTCGGCGTGGCGGTGGCGCTCATGGCGCTCGGGTTCATCCTGCCCATCAAGTGGGCCGAGCACGCGCTCGAATCGGCGCTCCGCGGCGGGCGCGAGACGGCGGCCGTCACCGCGGCGCTGCTGCCGGTCGTGGGGGCGCTGCTGACGGTCGTCACGTACGCGCTGCTCCCGATGCGGAGCCGAGGCCACGGCGTCACCCAGGTGCTCTACGCCGTGCACCGATCGCAAGGGCGGATCCCGCCGCGCCTCGGGGTACGGCAGTGGCTCGCCTCCACCTTCACCATCGCCAGCGGCGGCAGCGCCGGGCCCGAGGGACCGATCGTCACGATCGGAGCCACGTTCGGGTCGAACGCGTCGCGGCTCTTCGGCGCACGCGGGCCCGCCACCACGTCGACGCTCCTCGGATGCGGGGCGGCCGCCGGACTGTCCGCGGTCTTCGCGGCGCCGCTCACCGGGATCTTCTTCGTCGTAGAGGTGCTCCTGCGCGACTTCTCCGCGCGCACGTTCGCGCCCATCGTCGTGGCCTCGGTGATCTCGTTCGCGACGGTCCAGTCGGTGCTCGGACCGGTCGACTCGCTGTTCGGCCCGTCGGCGCGGGTGATCGGCCCGAGCCTCTCAGGGCTCACCGTCGGGCTCACGCCGTACTTCGTCGGGCTCGCGGTCGCGTGCGCGGTGGGCGCAGTCTTCTTCATGCGGAGCCTCGAGATCGTCGAGCGCACGTTCGCGCTCATCCCGGTGCCGCGGCTTGTGAAGCCGGTCCTGGGCGCCGCGCTCCTCGGCGCAGGCGGGGCGGCATGGGTCTGGACGCATCCCGAGGATCCCCTGCCCCCCTTCTTCGGGAGCGGCTACTGGAACGTGCGCGACCTCATCGAGCACGCGGGCTCGACCGCGCCCACGTTCGGCGGCGCGGCGATCCTCCTCGTGTGGTTCGTAAGCAAGACCTTCGCCACGGGCACCACGCTCGGCTCGGGAAGCGCGGGCGGCCTGTTCGCGCCCGCGCTCGTCACGGGTGCCATGCTCGGGGGCGCGGCGGCGGAGGCGCTCGGCGCGATGGGCGTCGCGGACGCACCCACCACGGAGCTGGTGCTCGCGGGCATGGGCTGCATGGTGGCCGCCACGACGCACGCGCCGCTCGCGGGCGCCATGCTCGTGTACGAGGCGTGCGGCGAGGAGACGGTGATCCTGCCGGTGCTGCTCGCCACCGTCGTCGCCACGCTTGCGTGCCGCGCGATGCATCCGTTGAGCATCTACACGTCCGGCCTGGCCGCGCTCGGCGTGCGCCAGGGAGTGATGGGCGACCTCGCCATCATGCGCCGCATCACCGTGCGCGAGGCGGGTCACCTGCCCGGAGCCGTGGTCGTGGAGGATGCGCCGGGCACCGCCCTCGTCGAGCTCGCGGAGCGCCATGGCGCGCTCGACGCGGTGGTCGTCGACTCACAGGGCCGGTACCGGGGCATGATCACCGCGCGCGAACTGCAGTCGGCGCTGCTCTCTCGCGAGGCGCTCGCGGCGATGCTGGCGGCGGACCTCATGCGTACCGACGTCCCCGTGACGCACGAGGACGAGACCATGGACACGGCGTTCCAGAAGCTCTCGGTGCGCGAGGTCGACGCGATCGCCGTGGTCGATCCCGCAACGCGGCGGCTGCTCGGGGTGCTCACCCGCGAGCGCCTGATGCAGGCCTACGGCGACGTGCTCTCGGAAGACGCCTGACCGCGCGCACGACGCGCCGCGACGACGGCCATTGCGGCGCACGCCCCGGCGAGCACCAGGAAGACCCGGTTGCTCGGCATGCCGAGCTGCCGCAGGACCAGGAACAGCGCCGACCCGGCACCGCCCATGACGAAGCTCATGCCGTTCGCGGTGCCGAGGACGCGACCGCGCGATCCGTCCGGGGCAAGCGACTGCAGCATCGACTGGAGCGGGATGATGTAGAAGCCCGCGACGAGCCCGGACGCCGAGAGCAGCGCAATGGTGACGGCGAAGTTCGGCGGCGCCAGCCCCAAGGCCGCGAATCCGAGCGCCAGGCCGCCGGCCCCGAAGGCGATGAACGCGGCGCGCCGCGACGGCCGGTCGAGGTACGCCGCCGCCACGCATCCGGCCCCGATGGCGATCGCGAGCGCCGCCATGAGGAGCGAGGTCCGATCGTCGGACACGCCCAGGAACGACGAGTAGTCGGGCAGCACCAGCAGCACGACCGCCGCCACGAAGTAGAAGAACGTCCAGGCGAGGGCGACGGCGAGCAGCGGCCCGCGGGCCATCTGGGCGATCGTCTGCACGTAGGTGGAGAACGGGTTCAGGTCGACGGGAAGCCCGGGGCTCTGCGGCCGCAGGCGCGGCAGCGTCAGGCAGGTGAGGAACCCGAGCGTCACGGCGACGGCCATCGCGGCCCCGGGAAGCCAGGCCGAGTCTCCGCCGGGCACCCCTCCGGCGAATCCCGACTTCCAACGCGCCGACACGATGCCGGCCACCAGCATCCCGACGATCACCGCGACATTGGTCGCCATGTTCACGATTCCGTTGGCGCGTGCGATCGACCGGGCATCGACGAGCTCGGCGATCATCCCGTACTTCACGGGCCCGAAGAACGCGCTCACCGTCGAGAACGCGGCCAGCGCGGCCAGCGCGCCCCACGCCGACCCGCGCGCAAACTCGACCGCGGTGAACGCCGCGACGCCGAGCGACACGGCCTTCAGGACCACGGTGACGCGCGACTTCGAGTGCCGGTCGGCGATGCGGCCGCCGAACGCGGAGAGCAGGATGAATGGCGCGGTGAACACCAGGCCCACGACCCCGTTCCCGCCGGTGCCGAAGGACGACTCCCACGGCGCGCCCGCCGCGACCGCGAACGAGAGCGTCCCCTTGATGACGTTGTCGCTCGCGGCCTCGAAGAACTGGGTCAGGAGCAGCGAGATGAACCCGCGGTTCCACATGCCGCGCGGCGCGGCGTCGAGAGACTCCATGCGGGCAGTATGGCCGGGGGCGTACATTCATGCCACCCATGCGCCGCCCCGTGATCGTCGTCTCAGGACTTCCCCGCTCGGGCACGAGCCTCGCGATGCAGATGATCCACGCCGGAGGAGTCGAGGCGGTCACCGATGGCCAGCGTGCCAGCGACGAGGACAACCCGCGCGGATACTTCGAGTTCGAGCGCGTGAAGCAGCTGCGGAACGACCGGACGTGGCTCGATGGCGCCGAGGGGAAGGTGGTCAAGGTGATCCACCTGCTGCTCACCGAGCTGCCGGACGACCGGCCCTATCGCGTGGTGTTCATGCAGCGCGACCTGGGCGAGGTGGTGCGCAGCCAGGCCACCATGCTCGCGCGCAGCGGCCGGGCGGGCGGGCAGCTCGCGCCCGAGCGGCTGATGGCGGTGTATGCGCAGCAGCTCGCCGCGGTCGACGCATGGCTCGCCGCGCGGCCGAACTTCCAGGTGCTGAAGGTGCCGTACGCACAGATGGTCGCGGACCCCGCGACGCATGCCGCGGCCGTGAATCGCTTCCTCGGCGGGACCCTCGACGAGACGGGCATGCGGGCCGCGGTCGACCCCAGCCTGCACCGGAACCGAACGGACGGGGCCGCCGGCCGTGGCTGACGCACTCTGGGACCGCGCGATGGCGCTCCGCGCCGCCGGCCGCGCCGAGGAGGCGATGGCGACGGTCCGCGTCCACCTGCGGCTCAAGCCCCGTGACGGCGACGCCCTCAACCTGATGGGTGTGCTGCTCCAGGGCGAGGGCCGCTACGACGAGTCCGAGCGGATGCTCCGGCGCGCGGCCGAGATCGACCCCCGCAACCCGGCGTACGTGAACAACCTCGGTGTGACGCTGCACTACGCGGGGCGCGAGGCCGAGGCGATCGCGCAATGGGAGCGTTCCACCGGGCTCGCACCCCGATACGCGCTGCCCTGGATCTCGCTCGCGTCGGGGTACGCGCGGGCGGGCCAGTCCGCGCGCGCCGTCGAGGCCGGCCGGCGCGCGGTCGAGGTCGCGCCCGATGCGCCTGCCGCGCATGCGAATCTTGCGTTCGCGCTGCAGCACGCCGGGCGCACCGAGGAGGCATGCGAGGCCGCCGCGCGCGCCGTCGAGGTCGCGCCGGGCGAACCCCGGCTCCGGTCGTCGCACCTGATGCTGCTGAACTACGTGGACGCGCCCGCCGCGCAGGTCGCCGCCGCGCACCGTGCGTTCGGGGCGGCGTGCGCACCGCGCGTCGCGCCCGCCCCGGCGCCGTCGGACGCCGATCGGCCGCTGCGCATCGGGTTCCTCTCGGCCGACCTCAAGGACCACTCCGTCGCGTTCTTCGTCGAGTCAATCCTGCGCGCCCGCGGCGAGGGCGACCGGATGGTCGCGTACTCGTGCGCACCGCCGAAGGCCGGCGACGCGATGCAGGAACGGCTCCGACCGCTCTTCGACGAGTGGGTGGATGCCTGGGCGCTCGACGACGCCGCGCTGGATGCGGCGATCCGTGCGCGCGGGATCGACGTGCTCGTCGAGCTCATGGGCCACTCCGGCGGCAACCGGCTGACCGCGTTGGCGTCACGGCCGGCGCCGGTGATCGTGACGGCCATCGGCTATCCCAACACGACCGGCCTGCCCGCGGTCGGCTGGCGGGTGGTCGACTCGGTCACCGACCCGCCGGGATCCGAGCCTGCATGCTCCGAGCGCCTCCTGCGCCTCGACCCATGCTTCCTCTGCTACCGGCCGCCGGACGACGCGCCCGCACCGTCGATGCCGGCCGAGGACGCGCCGATCACGTTCGGCTCGTTCAACAACAGCTCGAAGGTGAGCCAACGGACCGCGCGGCTCTGGTCCGCGGTGCTCGCGGCGTGCCCGGGATCGAGGCTTGTCCTGAAGTCGATGACCCTCGCCGACCCGGATGTGCGCGCCTCCGTCGAACGGAGGTTGGTCGACGCGGGAATCGCGGCGGAACGCATCGAGTTGATCGGTGCCACGGCGAGCCGTGCCGCACACCTGGCGCTGTACTCGCGGGTGCACGTGGCGCTCGACACGGTGCCGTACAACGGAACCACCACGACATGCGAGGCGCTCTGGATGGGCGTCCCGGTGATCGCGCTCTCGGGGGACCGGCACGCGGCCCGTGTTTCCGAAAGCCTGCTGCGCGCGGCGGGCCACCCGGAGTGGATCGCGGGCTCCGAGTCCGCGTACGTCGACCTGGCCGTGGGCCTTGCACGCGACCGTGCGAGGCTCACGGAGGCACGCCGTGCGTTGCGGGACGAGCTCCGCGCGTCGCCCTTGCTCAATGCCGACGCGTACGGCGCCCGATTCCGTGCGGCCCTTCGCCACGCGTGGCAGTCGACCGTCGGACAGTGACAGGATTTGACGCCGCGCAGCGGCGCAGAAGACTGCGCGGACGCCGAAGGCGGACGCAGCGGACCGGCGAAGCCGGGACGCACACACCGACCCGGAACGAGAAACCCAAGGCC
>CANLMX010000048.1 GCA_947492385.1 Planctomycetaceae bacterium
CCGCCGAGCTGCGCGACCAGGCCGAGAAGATGCGCAAGGAGAAGGAGCGCATGCAGCAGGCCTGGCGCGACCGCATGAACGAGGTCGACGCGGTGGTCGACGAGAACGTCATCGCCGAGGTCGTCAGCAAGATGACCGGCGTGCCGCTGACCCGCCTCGAGAAGGAGGAGTCGGCCCGGCTGCTGCAGCTCGAGCAGGAGCTGCACAAGTCGGTCATCAGCCAGGACGAGGCGGTCAAGCAGGTGGCCCGCGCCATCCGCAAGGCGCGCTCGGGCCTGAAGGACCCGAAGCGGCCGATGGGCAGCTTCATGTTCCTGGGACCGACCGGCGTCGGCAAGACGCTGCTGGCGAAGGCCTTGGCCGAGTTCATGTTCGGCGACCCCGAGTCGATGATCCGGCTCGACATGTCCGAGTACATGGAGAAGCACAATGTCAGCCGGCTGGTCGGCGCGCCCCCGGGGTACGTCGGCTACGAGGAGGGCGGCCAGCTCACCGAGCGCGTGCGCCGTCGCCCCTACTCCGTCGTGCTGTTCGACGAAGTGGAGAAGGCGCACCCGGACGTGTTCAACATGCTGCTGCAGGTGATGGACGACGGCCACCTGACCGACTCGTTCGGCCGGCGGATCGACTTCCGCAACACCATCATCATCATGACGTCGAACATCGGGTCCGACATCATCAAGGGCGGCGCAAGCTTCGGCTTCACCAAGCGCCAGGAAGTTCAGGACTACGAGCGCATCAAGAAGTCCCTGCACAGCGAGGCGGAGAAGTTCTTCCGTCCCGAGTTCATCAACCGCCTCGACGACATGATCGTCTTCCGGCCGCTGGTGAAGGACGACCTGACGCACATCATCAACCTCGAGCTCTCGAAGGTCACCGACCGCCTGAAGGCGCGCGGCATGAGCCTCGAGGTCGACGCGGCGGCCCGCGACTTCCTCATCGACAAGGGCTACAACCCTGACTACGGCGCCCGCCCGCTCCGCCGCGCACTGGCGCAGTACGTCGAGGACCCGCTCGCCGAAAAGCTCCTGGGCGGCGACTTCAGCGACGGTACGGCCATCGTGGCCACGCGCGAGGAAGGCAAGGACTACCTGACGTTCACGGGCTCCGCGGCGACTCCGCCCGCCCCGCGGGCGCCGGAGCCTCAGCCGAGCTGACCCGCACGCGGCCCTGGCCGTGCGTCAATCACGCGAGATTCCGCCGGCCGGCGTCCCGAGGGGCGCCGGCCGGCGTGCTTCATTCCGCTTCCCCGGTGCCCATCGCCGTCACTTCGCCGCTGGTCGGCACGCCCAGCACCCGCATCGCATGCGCCAGCTCCAGGCGCGTGCGAACGCCCAGCTTGCGGTAGATGCGCAGGGAGAGGGTGCCCACGGTGTTGGCGGAGACCCCCAGCAGCTTGGCGATCGCAGGCCGCGTCATTCCACGCGCCATGGCGTCGGCCACGTCGCGCTCGCGGCGAGAGAGCGCAGAACCGTTCGAGCTTCTCTTCACCGGTCGGACATGCTGGTGCGCCTCCGAACTCGGAACGACCTCGATCGCCGGGAGCGGCAGGACCGGGCCAGCGAGCGGCTCGACGTTGACGCGCACCGCGTGGTTGGCGTGGTTCGGCGCGCTGCGGGCGCCGGCGAGCGAGCGCTTGCCGACCATGTCCAGGAAATCGAGGACGGACTGGATCCGACGGGAGAACTCAGGAAGGTCGTCCGGCCCCAGGCGAACCGTGAGGGCCACGCGGTGGCGGCGTGATCGGGATCGGTCGTACCGACGCACGCCGAAGCGTGCAATCGTGTCGGCCACGCGCTCCGAGTGCGACCCGTACACCCGCTCCGAAAGCTCCGCGGCGACGGCATGCTCATGCGGCTCGAACGCGATCACGATGCGATCGCATGTCACGCGCCAGCGAATGCCCCGCCGGTGCGCGGCCGTGACCCGCTCCACCAAGCCCGCAGCGGACAGAAGGTCCAATGCGCGCAGCGCGTCGACGTGCTCAAGGGCGCAGCGTGCGGACACCGCTCGCAGATCGAGGGCACGGCGGGCAATGCGCAACTGCTCCCACACGGCCAGTGCCGCGTGGTCATGGAGGACATCACTCACTCCCGGGCCGTTGAGCGTAAGAATGCCGGAACACATCCCCAGAACAGACTAAAAAGTCTCACGAACTCGCAACCGCCGCCGGACGATCGTCACCTGCGAATGCTACTGGATTTCATCGCATGTGCTCCAGGATGTCGCACCATCAAGTGACGCTGGGGATCGCAGGAAGACCAGCTGATCCGGGTGGACAGCCGGGCGGAAACGGGCCGCTCGCCGACGTTTTCGGCGGTGTCAGGAGCCTGCACGGGAGTGTGGGCGGAAGCTCGGGGCGAAGCCCCCTGGTCGATGCGGATCGTTGGTCCGGGGTCCAGCGGAAACTGGGGCACGCTCGCCGCGGGCGGCGCCGTCGGCTCGAATGACGCGCTGAACGCGTGGCAGTTCGGGTACAGCTACTTCGCGGTGAACTCGGCGAACACCCCGGGAGTCCTCGCGCCGGGCTACTTGGACGGCCTGAACTTCAACCCGAACACGCTCGGTGACTATCAGTTCGAGATCGCTGTTCGTGGCGGACAGACGGGCCCGATCCTCGGTTCCACCACGATGACGGTCTCCGTCGTCCCCGCCCCCGGCGCCATCGCCGTGCTCGGCCTGACCGGCCTGTCGGTCCGCCGTCGCCGGAACATGACCATCCCGCGCATCTGCGCCGGCGCTCGCGCGCCGGTGCCCACACTCCTCGCCCCTGCGAGCCTCCGGCTCGCGGGGGCGAGTGCCTTGCGTGGCCCTACCATCGTGCCCCATGAACCTCCTGATCCTCGGCGGAACCGCGTTCCTGGGACCTGAGATCGTCGATGCGGCCACGCGACGCGGTTGGACGATCACGCTCTTCAACCGCGGCCGCACCAAGGCGGACCTGTTCCCCGAGCTTGAGAAGATCCGCGGCGACCGCGACCCCGCCAAGGGTGAAGGGCTGAAGGCGCTCGAGGCCGAGGTGGCCAAGGGCCGCCGCTGGGACGGCGTCATCGACACCTCCGGGTACCGGCCGCAGGACGTGCGCGCGTCGGCCACGCTCCTGGCGAAGGCCGCGCGGCAGTATGTGTTCATCTCGACGGTCTCGGTGTACGCGTCGATGGCGGAGCCGAATGCCGATGAGCGCGCGGCGGTGGGCACGATCGAGGACCCCGAGTCGAAGCCCCTGACCAACGAGACGTACGGACCGCTCAAGGCGTGCTGCGAGCGCGAGGCATCGAAGGCATTCGGCGAGCGCTGCTCGAACCTCCGGCCGGGCCTCATCGTCGGGCCGGGGGATCCGACCGACCGCTTCAGCTACTGGCCCGTGCGCGTGGCGCGCGGCGGCAAGGTGCTGGTGCCGGGGCCGAAGGAGCCGCGCAAGGCGTTCACGACGTTCGTCGACGTGCGCGACTGCGCGGAGTTCGCGGTGCGATGCGTGGCCGACGGCCACGGCGGCACGTACAACGTGACGGGGCCGGAGGGGCTGCTCACGTTTGACGAGATGGTGGATGCCTGCAAGGCGTGCACCTCGAAGCCGGTCGATTTCGTCCCCGCGCCGGAGCCGTTCCTCATGGAGCACGGCGTGGCGCCATGGATGGGACTGCCGCTGTGGCTGCCGGAAGACCCGCAGTTCGCGGGTGCCGGCACCGTGAGCCGCGCGAGGGCGGTGGCCGCCGGATGCACGTTCCGGCCGCTCGCCGACACCGTGCGCGACACCCTGGCGTGGTGGGCGAAGGAGCGGAAGGACGCGTTCCCGTTCGGCGCGAAACCGGGCGCGCCGGGGCTGAGCCTCGAGCGGGAGGCGGAGCTGGTGGGGAAGCTCGGGTAGCGGGAGTCACGGACGCATCGAACGGACCATCTCGACGGACCGCCTTCGGGCGGTTCCGCGAGGTCCCTTGCATGAATCCGGGTGCAGGCCCCCCTCCCAACTTGGGTCAATCCAGCGAGTTCGTGATGGGTCGAGGCCCCAGATCGCGTAATGGGGGCGAGAGCGTGGCGTCCGCGCGTCCCCATGTCGGGGATGTGCGCCTCCCCTCAGACAGGACACCGAGATGCCAGGGATCATTCCGTCCGCGCACCGCGCCATCGGCCCCTCGAGCGCCATCGCTTCGACACTCACGGCCTTGGCGACGGCGCACGCCGCGTCCGCCGGCCTCCCAGCCTGGGATCCGTCCACGCCGCCTCCGCCCTACGTGATGCCGACGGCACCGACCGTGGCGCGCGCGGGCACCGTGGGAGCGATCGCGGACAACTCCAACAGCATGACCGCCTACGGCCCGGCGGTGACGTTCACCCGGACGACAGGGAGCAGCTACGCGGGCATCGGTACGACCGTGATCGGAACCACATTGCCGGTGGGCACCGCCACCACCACGCCGATTCTCGGCTCGGCGCGGCCGCAGTTCGGATCCTCGGCGTGGATCCGCGCCGGCCAAGCCTCGAGCGACACGACGGTCTCCATGCAGTGGCGCACGGCGACACAGGCCGAGCTCTACGGATCCTCGACCAGCGTGGAACAGCCGGCAGGCGGACCGCTTCCCGACTCCGGGCCGTGGAACACCCTTGGCAGCGACGTCCTGAAGATCACCGGCATTGCGGCGACCGGCCCGCTGGACGCCCAGGACCGCCTGCCCACCGATGCCTACACGCTCGAAATGACGTTCGATCCGAACATCATCGTGGCCGGCTACCAGAACTACGACACCCTCGGCTGGACGCTCAACGACATCATTGCCGCGGGCGAACTGCAGCTGGGGTACTTCGATCCCCAGACGCAGCTCTGGAGCAAGGGCATCAACGTCATTGCCGCGGGCGCCTCCCGCGTGCAGAACTTCCAAGGGACGTGGGACGCGTTCGCACTGGCGAACGGCGTCACCGATGTCAATCTCTCGAACTTCGTGGGCAGCTGGGGCCTGGTGATCGACAACGCCAACCCGACCAACAGCCGGATCTGGTCCGTGCTTGACCACACCTCGTCCTATGCGGTGGTGCCGGCGCCGGGCGCGTTGGCGCTCCTGGGTGCGGCGGGGTTGGCGCGCGGGCGGCGGCGGGGCTGAGAGGGCCTTCGGCCTACCATCCTGTCGCATGACCGGGACCGTCTCCAACGGCACGAGCAACGGCATCAAGCCCCCCGAACGCCTGATGCTCGCCGGCCCGCGCGGCCGCCTTGAAGAGCTGTTCCGCGTCATCCGTATCGCGGCGGAGTTCATCCGCGGGTTCCGCAAGCTTCACTTCGCGGGACCGTGCGTCACGGTGTTCGGCAGCGCGCGCTTCAAGGAAGACCACCTTTGGTACGCCATGGCGCGCGCGGTGGGCCGCGAGCTCGGCGAGCGCGGGTTCACCGTGATGACCGGCGGCGGCCCCGGCGTCATGGAGGCCGCCAACCGCGGCGCGCGCGACGTGGGTGCGCCAAGCCTTGGCTGCAACATCATGCTGCCGCACGAGCAGGGCGCGAACCCCTGGTGCGACCGCTGCGTCGAGTTCCGCTACTTCTTCGTGCGGAAGGTGATGCTCCTCAAGTACTCGTACGGGTTCGTGGTGCTGCCCGGCGGCTACGGCACCATGGACGAGCTCTTCGAGACACTCACCCTGGTGCAGACCGGGAAGATCACCGACTTCCCGATCGTGATGATGGGCAAAGACTACTGGGACGAGCTGGACGACTTCGTCCTGAAGCGCATGATCCCGGACGGCACCATCAGCCCAGGGGACCGCGGGCTGGTGAAGTTCACGGACGACCCAGCCGAAGCGGCGGCATTCATCGCCGAAGCGGCCCAGCGGAAGTTCGGGCTTCGCAAGGGCCCGCCGGCGCCGACGCGGCGATGGTGGCTGTTCGAGCGATAACTTTCGCGGGTTTCGGCCCGGTTGCTTCCAGTCCCTGAAACCAGGGCTACTGTTCCGGCGTACCCCTTCCGAACCCATGAAGACCCGCACCCCCGCCCTCCTCGCGCTCGCGGCGCTGGCCGCCGTCCCCGCACCCCTGGCCCTGGCGCAGGAGAAGGAGCAGCGCTCCACGCTGACGCGCGTGCGTGAAGGCGGGACCCCGTTCAACCCGAACCAGCGGATGACCCCGTACAAGGTCGACCTCGGTGGGCCCGCGGGGGTCACCATGAGGTCGCGCCCGGATGCCGCGCTCGTTTCGAGCCCGCCGGAGTACGCCCCGTGCCGCGGCGTGATGTTCCAGTACGGCAACAGCTGGAACTCGGTGGTCACCGCGTGCGTCAGCGCACTGACCGCAGGAAGCGTGAACGACGAGATTGCGTGGGTCGTGGTGGCGAACCAGGCCACGGCCAACTCCGCGTCCAGCGCGTTCGCCGCGGCGGGTGCAAACCTCTCGAAGGTGGTCTTCATCGTCGCGCCGGTCGATTCGATCTGGCTGCGCGACTACGGGCCGCACTTCGTCTTCGAGAACGGAACGCTCGCGGTGGTGGACAGCCACTACTACGCCAACCGCCCGAACGACAACTTCATCCCCACGATCTCCGGAGACGGGACCTTCGGGGTGCCCACGTACGACCAGCCGCTCTACTACTCCGGCGGCAACTTCCAGGCGGGCCCGAACCGCCAGGGGTTCTGCACCGCGCTCGTGAACCTCGACAACCCGTCTTCGGCGGGCTTCAATGAGGCGCTCATCCGCGACGTCCACCGGGCGTTCCAGGGGATCGACACGCTTCACATCCTGCCGCAGCTGCCCTTCTCGGTGGATGGCACGGGCCACATCGACATGTGGATGTACCTCGTCGACGAGAACACGGTCATCATCTCGGAGTTCATCGCGGGATCCAACGCCACGGCGATCTCAGTGACGAACAACGCGGTGCCCTACATGCAGGCGCTCGGGTTCGAGGTGTTCCGGCCGCAGGCGTGGAACGTCGGTGCGACGCACTTCACGTACGCGAACGCGTTCCGCGTCAACAACCGGATCTTCGTGCCGGTGTACGGGACGGGCATCGTGGCGGGCGGGAACTCCGCGTACAACGCGCGGGACACCGACGCCATCGCCAAGTGGACCGCGGCCGCGGGCCCGGGCGTGACGCTGGTGCCCATCCAGTGCTCGAGCATCATCGGTGCGGCCGGTGCCATCCACTGCATCGTGAAGCAGGTGCCGCGCTACGCGAACGCGCTTCCGGCGGCGCACGTCGCCATGCCCGAGTCGGGCGCGATCGTGCTGGCCGGAACGCAGCAGGAGATCCGCTGGAACGCGACCGACACGAACAACGTGGCGCTCGCGAACGTCGACCTCGCCTATTCGACCGACGGCGTGGCGTGGACGACGATCGCCTCCGCGATTCCAGACACGGGTTCGTACTCGTGGAGCGTGCCCGCGGGCCTGCGCTCGGACGCGGCGCGCGTCCGCGTGACCGCGCGCGCCACCGACGGGGACACCGTGATCGCCGTGGGCAACCCGTTCCGGGTGGCTCCGGGCACGCGGACGCGCTACGACTTCGCGTCGGGCGCGGGCGTGGACCGGTTCGCCACGGGATCGCAGACGACGTCCTGGACCACCGCTTCAGCCAGCTCGCTTCCCGTGACCACCGCGCTCACGTCGGCGCAGTACGCGGCGCTGGCCACGTCCAACGCCTCCGGCGGCGACACGGACGCGAACCGCTACATCACGCCGGCGGTTGCGTCGGGCAGCGAGGCCACGCACGTGTTCCGCGTGCGGATTCCCGAGGATCCGGCCGGAATCGACGAGCTCCGCATCACATGGGAGGGCTACGCCGACAACTGCACCCAGGCCGAGCTCTACGTGTGGGACGTGGTCCAGTCGCAGTGGGGCGACGCCGCGGGCCTCGTCGGCCAGAACCGGTTCGCCGACAGCTGGGCGGGCAACCGCGACGAGGCGATGACCGCGGCCATCCGCTCGAACATCGGGAACTTCGTGGCCGCGGACGGCACGGTCCGGTTCATGGTGTATGCCGAGCGCCCGGCCGACGAGACGTTCCACGACTTCGTGGCGGTCGACGTCACCACGCTCGACCCGGCGCCTTCGTGCCCGAGCGACTTCGACGCCAGCGGCAGCGTGGACGGGGCGGACCTCGGGCAGCTGCTCGCGGCATGGGGACCGTGCGCCGAGTGCGCGTTCGACCTGAACGGCGACGGCATCGTCGACGGTGCGGATCTGGGCGAAATGCTCGCGGCGTGGGGCGCGTGCCCGTGAGGTGACGTGGCGTGGGGGTGGCGCTCAGTTCGCGGAGCGCCGCCTCCGACGCGGCTAAGCGGCGTCGTGCAGATACGCCATGACCCGGGGGCGCCAGTCAGTCAACCCACGGTCCACGACCCGAGCAGCACGCCAAGGTCGATGCCGTCGACGGTTCCGTCGAGGTTGAGGTCCGCTGGACCGGGCCCGCCTCCCCATGCGCCGAGCATGATGCCGAGGTCGATGCCGTTGACCGCGCCGTCGGCGTTGAGGTCGCCGGGAGCCGTCTGCACGCGCTCGACTCGGATGTTGTCGACCCGGACGTCGTGGTCCGTGAAGCCGAAGAACATGCCGGGCTCGAGCGTCGTGAAGGCCACCACGTCGACGCCGGCGAGGACCTGGGCGAACGTGACGCCCGCGGGAAGCACGGGCTCGAAGGTGACCGGGTCCTCGGCACCCGAACCACGCCAGCCGGCCGGAAGCGCGGCGGAGCGCGGATCGAACGTCACGGAAATCGTCGTCCACTCGCCGTGCGAGGCCGCGGAGATGGTGGCCAGGCGGATCCAGACGCTGTTCCACGGGTACCCGCCCGTCGCACCGTCGCGGTCGCGCAGCTCAAGCACCCACGGGCGCGACACGCTCGTGCCGAAGAAGGCGATCGACGACACCTTGATGTCGATCGAAACGGTGACGCTCGATGCCTCGGTCCAGTCGCACACCCACGCGGGATCGGTGACGTTGAAGTACCCGATCCCGAAGTCCTGGAAGACGGTGTGCAGGCAACCATCGGGATGACCTCCCGTGGGTTCGAGCCATGTGCCGCCGCCGAAGCCGTCGTCACCATTGACGCCGAACCAGCCGCCGTCGAGGCCGCCATCGAAGTCGGCGTGGGACGTGCCGCCTGCGACTGCGGCTTGCAGCGCGCCGCCCGCGCAGGCGGCAAGGGCGAGCGCCGACGCGAGCATGCGGGCACGGAGCACGGTTGGACGCCGGGAACACGCCATTCTGGAAGTATGCACCGCCCCCGTCGCATAGCAAGGGCCGAGTCCGCCGCGAAGCAACAGAAAGGGCCCGCGGATCGCTCCGCGGGCCCTGTTCATTGCATCGAGATGGTCCCGCGGGAGCGGGACGCGATTCAGTACCGATAGTGGTCGGGCTTGTACGGCCCGTTCACCGGCACGCCGATGTACTCGGCCTGGTCCTTGCGCATCTCGGTGAGCTTGGCGCCGAGCTGCTTCAGGTGCAGGCGGGCCACCTTCTCGTCGAGGTGCTTGGGCAGCGTGTAGACCTTCTTCTCGTACTTCTTGTGGTTGGAGAAGATCTCGATCTGCGCGATCACCTGGTTGGTGAAGCTCGAACTCATCACGAAGCTCGGGTGGCCAGTGGCGCAACCGAGGTTCAGCAGGCGGCCCTCCGCCAGCATGATGATGCTCTTGCCGTTCGGGAGCTTCCACTCGTCGACCTGCGGCTTGATGTTGACGCACTTGGCGCCCGCCACCTTCTTGAGGCCGGCCATGTCGATCTCGTTGTCGAAGTGGCCGATGTTGCCGACGATCGCGTTGTGCTTCATCTTCAGCATGTCCTCGGCGCGGATGATGTCCTTGTTGCCGGTGGCGGTGATGAAG
>CANLMX010000049.1 GCA_947492385.1 Planctomycetaceae bacterium
AAGGCGCTGTTCCCCGACAACGCCGTCTGCTACTTCGTCAGCTACTACGACTACTACCAGCCCGAGGCGTACATCCCGCAGCGGGACATCTACATCGAGAAGGACGCGAGCCGCAACCAGGACCTCGACCGGCTGCGGCTGCTCGCCACCAGCAGCCTGCTCTCGCGCGAGGACGTCATCGTCGTCTCGAGCGTCAGCTGCCTCTACGGCCTGGGATCGCCCGACGAGTTCCGCAACCGCATGACGGTGGTCGAGCGCGGCCGCACCATCAAGCGCCGGGACTTCCTGCTGAACCTAGCGGCCATGCAGTACGTGCGCAAGGAGATCGAGCCCGCCCGAGGCAACTTCCGCGTGCGCGGCGACAGCATCGAGGTGTTCCCCGCGAGCGAGCAGCATGCGATCCGCATCGGGCTCTTCGGCGACGAGGTGGAATCGATCGAGCTGTTCGACCCCGTCAGCGGCGAGGTGCTTTCCGAGGAGTCGCGCGCGTGGATCTTCCCGGCGGTCCACTACATGATGCCCGAGGAGCAGATGAAGCGCGCGGTGGACGAGATCCGCGCGGAACTCGACGCGCGCGTCACCGAGCTGCGCGCCGAGGGCAAGCTGCTCGAGGCGCAGCGACTGCTTGGCCGCACCAAGTACGACCTGGAGATGATCCAGGAGACCGGCTACTGCAGCGGCATCGAGAACTACAGCCGCTTCTTCGACGGCCGGCCGCGCGGCGCGCGCGCGTGGACGCTGATGGACTACTTCCGGCGCGTCCCGAACCGCACGCCCGACGACTGGCTGGTGGTGATCGACGAGAGCCACGTCACCCTGCCCCAGGTGCGCGGGATGTTCTTCGGCGACAAGGCGCGCAAGGAGGTCCTCGTCGACCACGGCTTCCGCCTGCCGAGCGCGCTCGACAACCGGCCGCTGCGCTTCGAGGAGTTCGAGGAGATCGTCCCGAGCGTCATCTACGTGAGCGCCACGCCCGGCCCGTACGAGCTCGAGAAGTGCCACGGCGTGGTCGCCGAGCAGGTGATCCGGCCGACCGGACTCGTGGACCCGGCCGTCACGGTGCTGCCCGCGCGCGGGCAGGTGCCCGACCTCCTCGAACGCGCCAAGGAACGCGCCGCGCGCGGCGAGCGCGTGCTGGTGACGGCGCTCACCAAGCGGCTCTGCGAGGACCTGACCACGTACCTGCACCGCAATGGCGTGCGCGTGCGATACCTGCACTCGGAGATCGAGACGCTCGACCGCATCGCCATCCTGAAGGAACTGCGCGAAGGCGAATTCGACGTGCTGGTAGGCGTCAACCTGCTGCGCGAGGGGCTCGACCTTCCCGAGGTGAGCCTCGTGTGCATCCTGGATGCCGATACCCAGGGATTCCTGCGCAGCCGGTCGAGCCTCATCCAGACCATGGGCCGCGCCGCGCGCAACGCGGGCGGCGAGGTGGTGATGTACGCCGACGAGGTCACGCCCGAGATGCAGGCCGCGATCGACGAGGTCGAGCGCCGCCGCGCGAAGCAGCTGGCGTACAACGCCGAGCACGGCATCACGCCCGAGACGATCGTGAAGGCGATCCGCTCCGGCATCGAGCTCGAGATCCGGGCCAACCGCACCGAGCGCGAGGCCGTGGGCGCGAAGGAGCCGAAGCGCTTCGACAAGGCCGAGGCGATGCGCGAACTCGAGGAAGAGATGCTTGCCGCCGCCGGCGCGCTCGAGTTCGAGAAGGCCGCGCGGCTGCGCGACCAGCTCAAGAAGGTGAACGCGCTCCCCGAGATCGACGGCATGGCCGAGGAGCCGGTCGAGGAGGAGAAGCCGCGTCCGAAGGCGGGCATGCCGGGGACGCGCGCGGGGCGAGGGAAGCGCGGGAAGCGCTGAGGCTCAGGCCCGCATCGGGTTCTCGGCTCGAATCACCGCACCCGCGCGTGCAGCACCAGGCGGCGCGCCGCGGCGCGCATCCACGCGAGGTCGTCGCGCCCGGCGCGGCCTGCGCGCGTCGCGCGGGCCATGGCCGCAGCGCGCGCGCCCGGCGTGCCGGGGCGGGGCTGGGTGGCTCGGGACTCGGAGGCCGGGTGGAGCATCGTTCTCCCAAGCATTCGGCCCCCGGGGCCCAGCGGACGCACATTTCCGCCATTCGCGACGGACCCTTCGCCCCACTCCCGGCGCAAACCACGCGGACGCCTATATTTGCGGACTCGCCATGGCGCGCCCGAAGGCCTCCAACCCCGCACCGACCGCGACGGCCGACGCCCGGTGCATCCGCATCCGGGGCGCGCGCGAGCACAACCTCAAGGGCGTCGACATCGACATCCCGCGCGACTGCATGGTCGTGATGACCGGCGTCTCGGGCAGCGGCAAGAGCTCGCTGGCATTCGACACCGTCTTCGCCGAGGGACAGCGCAAGTACATGGAGAGCCTCTCCGCATATGCGCGCCAGTTCCTCGACCAGATGCAGAAGCCCGATGTCGAGTCGATCGAGGGCCTTCCGCCGACCATCGCCATCGAGCAGCGCGGCGGCGGCCACACGCCGCGCTCCACCGTGGCCACCACCACCGAGATCTACGACTACCTGCGCCTGCTGTTCGCGCGGTGCGGCACCCCCACGTGCTGGCACGTCGACGAGCGCGGCCGCACGTGCGGCAAGCCGATCGCGGCCACCGCACCCACGCAGATCGTCGACGCGCTGCTCGCGCTCGACGGCGCCCGGCTGATGCTCTGCGCGCCCGTGGTGCGCGGCAAGAAGGGCTTCCACAAGGAGGTGCTCGAGGCCTTCGCGAAGCAGGGACTGGTGCGCGCGCGCGTGAACGGCACCGTGCTCGACGTGCGCGAGGCGCTCAAGGCCGGCGGCGAGAACCCGCTGGGGCTGGGCCGTTACGAGAAGCACGACATCGAGGCCGTGGTCGACCGCGTGGTCGCGCGCGCCGAGGACCGGCAGCGGCTGGCCGAGAGCGTCGAGACGG
The DNA here is from genome assembly GCA_947492385.1 of Planctomycetaceae bacterium. GTDB lineage: Bacteria > Planctomycetota > Phycisphaerae > Phycisphaerales > SM1A02 > UBA966. Next base: position 2,949 of record CANLMX010000049.1, read on the forward strand.
CGCTGAAGCTTGGCGAAGGGAACGTGCTGGTGCTGCAGGAGCGTGCCGACGGGACGTGGGCCGAGCACCGCTACAGCGAGCGCTTCAGCTGCCCCGACCACCCCGAGTGCGCGCTCGAGGAACTCGAGCCGCGGCTCTTCAGCTTCAACAGCCCGCACGGCGCGTGCCCGCAGTGCGCGGGCCTGGGGCACGTGCAGGAGTTCGACGAGTCGCTGGTGGTTCCGGACCCGTCGGTGCCGTGGTCCGAGGCCGTGGAGCCGTGGCGGCGCAACGGGCCGCGCATGAACATGTACTACGCGCGCGCGCTGCGGAACTTCGGCGCGTTCTTCAAGCTGAAGCCGTCGGTGGCGTTCGATGCGCTGCCGGCCAAGGTGCGCGGTTACCTGATGCACGGCATCCCCGAGGACGAGCGCGACGCGCTCGGCGGGAAGTTCGAGGGTGTGCTCCCGAACCTCAAGCGGCGGTTCGAGGAAAGCGAGAGCGAGTTCGTCAAGGAACGCCTGCTGGCGTACATGAGCGCGACGCCCTGCCCCGCGTGCGCGGGACGGCGCCTGCGGCCCGCGGCGCTGTCGGTGAAGGTGCGCAGCGGCACGCTCGAGGCGAGCATCGCCGACGCCACGGCCATGAGCATCGAGCGTGCCGTCGGCTACTTCGCGAGCCTTGCGCTCGGCGAGATGCAGCGCGCGATCGCCGCGCCGATCCTCAAGGAAATCGACGCGCGCCTCGGGTTCCTCGCGAGCGTCGGCCTGGGCTACCTCACGCTCGACCGCGCCTCGGGCACGCTCTCGGGCGGCGAGGCGCAGCGCATCCGGCTGGCGACACAGGTGGGAAGCGGCCTCGTCGGCGTCGCGTACGTCCTCGACGAGCCGACGATCGGCCTGCACCAGCGCGACAACGACCGGCTGCTCGCGACGCTGCGGCGCCTGGCGGACATCGGCAACACGGTGCTCGTGGTCGAACACGACGAGGACGTCATCCGCGCCGCCGACCACCTGGTGGACGTGGGGCCGGGGCCCGGGCGCCACGGCGGCCGCATCGTCGCGCAGGGATCCGTGGACGAGGTCGCCGCGTGCGCGGAGAGCCTGACGGGTGCGTTCCTCTCCGGCCGCCGCACGATCGCGGTGCCCGCCAAGCGTCGCCCGCTCCGCACGGACCGGGCCATCGTCGTCAAGGGCGCGCGCGAGAACAACCTGAAGTCGGTCGACGCGGCCTTCCCGCTCGGCGGGCTGGTCTGCGTGACGGGCGTCAGCGGGAGCGGCAAGAGCACGCTCGTCACCGACATCCTGCTGAAGGCCGCGCAGCGGCACGTGCACGGCGCGAAGAGCGTGCCCGGGGCGCACGACCGCGTCAACGGGCTCGCGGGCATCGAACGCGTCGTAGAGGTGGACCAGAGCCCGATCGGCCGCACGCCGCGGTCGAATCCCGCCACCTACACCGGCATCTTCGACGAGATCCGCAAGCACTTCGCGAAGGTGCCCGAGGCGAAGATCCGCGGCTACGAGCCGGGACGCTTCAGCTTCAACGTCAAGGGCGGCCGCTGCGAGGCGTGCCAGGGCCAGGGCACCGTGAAGATCGAGATGCACTTCCTGCCCGACGTCTTCGTGGCCTGCGACACGTGCAAGGGAGCGCGCTACAACCGCGAGACGCTCGAGATCCGCTTCAAGGGGAGGTCGATCGCCGAGGTCCTCGACATGACCGTCGACGACGCGCTCGCGCACTTCGACGCCTACCCGAGGGTCCGCGGGATGCTCGAGTGCCTCCGCGACGTCGGCCTCGGCTACATGCAGTTGGGCCAGGCGAGCACCACCGTCTCGGGCGGCGAGGCGCAGCGCATCAAGCTCGCCACCGAGCTCGGCAACGTGTCGAGCGCACAGACCCTCTACGTGCTGGACGAGCCGACCACGGGGCTTCACTTCGCCGACGTCGAGAAGCTGCTCGCGGTGCTCCAGCGCCTTGCCGACTCGGGCCACACGCTTGTGGTCATCGAGCACAGCCTCGACGTCGTCAAGTGCGCCGACTGGATCATCGACCTCGGCCCCGAGGGCGGGGAGCGCGGCGGCACCGTGGTGGCGTGCGGCACGCCCGAGGACGTGGCGCGAAACCCCGCCTCGCACACGGGGCGGTACCTGGCGCCGATCCTGGGGCGGGCGACCGCCGGCCGCCCGCAGGCGCCGGCACGGAAGCCCCGCCGAGGATCCGGAACGGCGCTCGCGTGACGACCCGTCCAGCTCACGCAGCGCGCGCGCGGGCACGCCGGGACGCGCCGCCGCCGAGGACCAGGAGCACCAGCGCCGAGGGCGCGGGGACAGGCGTTGCACCGGCAAGGATCGCCGTGTTCACGGTCGACTCGTAGGCACCCGAGAGGATCCGGAACGTGTTCGTCGACGCCGTCCACGTCACCTCGAGGTAGCCGTAGTACCAGTTCGATCCCGAGCCGAAGCGGAAGCCCATGGAGCTGCCGGCGCCGAAGTCGGCCGAGGCCACGGCACCGCTGCGGAAGGCCGACTGATACGGATCGCCGCTGAAGACCCACGAAGGATCCTCCTGGATGGCGGCACCGGCGGCGAAGTTCACGGGCGACACCGGCGGCGTGGGAGCGCCGGCGCTGCATGCGAACTCGAGCATGGTGGCACTGTCCGAACCGTGCTGGCCGTCCATCCCCCACCCGCTGCTGTACCCGTTCCAGATCCGGAGCGAACCGGTCCCGATGCCGAGCCAGTCGACCACGGTGGTCCTTTCCCCCGTGGTCGCCAACCCGCCGTTGTCTCCCGTGACGTCGACGCGCGCGGTCCCGGTGCCGAGGCTCGTGAGGTCGATCCCCACCACCGCCGCACCGGCGTCGGGCGTGCCGACGGCCATCGCGACAAGGCCGACGGCGAGCCACGCGCGGCACGCACCGGGGATCGTGGAGGCACGCGCGTCGTCGCGCTGCGAACGGGCGGGATAGGTCATTGACATGCTCAGGGTCCTCGGTTGCGTTGGGCGGCGCGCCCAGAACACCCGGGACGCGGGCCATGGACCATGTCCACCCCCCTCCATCCGCAAACGATGACCGGGAACCATCACCGAACACGAGGAATATGTCGCGATCGGGTCCCCGATCGGCGCCCGCCGTCGGGTCGCGTCGGACCGCGCCGGCTACGCCCGGACCAGCTTCGCGTACTCGAGCACCAGCGTCTTCACGCCCACGGTCCGGAACGCGACCCGCACGCTCGTGACGCTGCCGCGGGGCAGGATCGCCTGCACCGTGCCAATGCCGAAGAGCGCGTGCCGCACCTGGCACCCGACCGGGAACTGCGCGCCCAGCCCCTTCGGCCGCGCGGGCTCGAACTCGTCCATCCACGGCGCATCGACGGCATCGTCGCCGGAGCCCCCGTCGCCCGACCCGTCGTCGCCGCCCTCGAGCCACGATCGCGTGACGCCCGTGCGCTCAACGTGTTCCTCGGGGATCTCGCGCAGGAACCCGCTCTCCATGGCGCCCATGCGCATCCCGCGCACCGTGCGGTTTGCGGCGTGCGTCATCCAGAGGCGGGCGCGCCCACGAGTCATGCCGACGAAGCAGAGCCGGCGCTCTTCCTCGACGTCGTCGGTGCCCTCGCGCGACCGCGCGTGCGGCAGCAATCCCTCCTCGCACCCGATCATCGCGACGAAGTCGAACTCCAGGCCCTTCGCCGCGTGCAGCGTCATCAGCGTGACGGCACCCGCCTCGGGGTCGAAGGCGTCCGAATCGGCCACCAGCGCCACGGACTGCAGGAATCCCTGCAGGGCGCGGAGCAGTGTCGGCGGCGCGCCGGTCGGGTCCTCGGGGAGCTCGAAGTCTCCCGCGGCGTTCACGACTTCGTCGAGGTTCAGCCGTCGCTGGTCGAGCTCGTCGCCGTCGGTGCCGTCGGCGAACTCGCGCAGCCCGCTCTCGTCGAGCACCATCTCGGCGAATGCGGCCAGCGCGTCGGGCGCCCCGCTTTCGAGGAGCCCGCGCCAACGCGCCACCATGTCGCAGAAGTCGTCGACCTTGCGCGCCGTGCGGTCGGCAACGCCGGCCTCGCGCGCCAGGCGCAGCGCGCCCAGCAGCGGCATGCCACGCTGCACGGCCGTGCGCTCGACGCGCGACAGCGAGGATTCCCCGATGCCGCGCGCCGGCACGTTCACGATGCGCGCGCACGCCACGTCGTCGGCGGGATTGGCGGCGAGCCGCATGTAGGCGAGGAGGTCCTTGACCTCCTTGCGGTCGTAGAAGGCGGTGCCGCGCACCACGCGATACGGCACGCTGCGCCGCCGGAGCGCGTCCTCGACGACGCGACTGAGCGCGTTCATCCGGTACAGGACCGCCATCTCGCGGAAGGGGATGCCCTCGCGCTGCGCCTGGTCGATCGCGTCGGCCACCATGGTCGCCTCGGCATGCTCGTCGGCGGCGCGGGCCACGCGGACCCGCTCGCCCTCGCCGCGATTGGTGTAGAGGGGCTTCGCCTTGCGGCGCTTATTGTGCCGGATCAGCCCGTCGGCCGCGCCCACCACGTGCGACGTCGAGCGGAAGTTCTCGCCGAGCGCCACCGTGCGCGCGCCCGCGAAGGTCTCCTCGAACTCGAGGATGTTGCGGATGTCCGCGCCACGCCAGCGGTAGATCGACTGGTCGGGGTCGCCGACGACGCAGATGTTGCGGTGCGCGCCGGCGATGTGCCGCGCGATCGTGAACTGCGCGCGGTTCGTGTCCTGGTACTCGTCGATGAGCACGTGGCGATATCGGTCGGCCGTGCGCGCGCGAAGCCCCTCGTCGGCGCCGAGCGCCGTGGCGGTTCGCATCAGGAGGTCGTCGAAGTCGAGCGCCTTCACCCGGCGCAGGATCGCCTCGTACGCCTCGTACGCCTTCGCAACCTGGCGGGCCGAGTAGTCGGACGCCTGCGCACGGAAGGACTCGGCGTCGAGCAGCTGGTTCTTCGCGGCACTCACCTTCGACAGTACGGCCGACGGCTGGAAGTTCTTGTCGTCGAGCCCGGCCTCGGCCATCGCGGCCTTCATGGCGCGCTTCTGGTCGTCGGCGTCGTAGATCGCGAAGTCGGGGTCGACGCCGCACTCGAGCGCGTTGCGCCGCAGGAACATCGCGCAGAACGCGTGGAACGTGCTCACCACCAGGCCGCGCCGTCCCACCGCGCCCTCGGGGAGCATGGACTCGACGCGGTGCTTCATCTCGCCCGCGGCCTTGTTCGTGAACGTGAGGGCCAGGATGTTCCACGGCGGCACGCCGCACGCGACCAGGTGCGCAATGCGCCGCGTGATCACGCGCGTCTTGCCGGAACCCGGGCCCGCAAGCACGAGCAGCGGACCGTCCATGTGGAGCACGGCGGCGCGCTGGTCCTCGGTGAGGCCGTCAAGCAGCGCATCGCGCGCGTCGGCCGACGCGTTCGCGCCCGGTTCTTCGGGGATTTCTTCGGGAAAGAGCATGCGTCCGTGCGGGCGATGCGCGTGTGCCGTCCGATGCGCACGCGAACATTGGGAGCGACCGAGTTTAGAGACAGCCTCCGACACGCTGTCCACATCCGGCGACGGGGATTGAACTCCGTTCAGATCGCACTAACCCCATGCCGTGGATGCACTTGCGAGCGTTGGTTCGAAAGTCGATAAAAACGGCAACCTCCGGGGTTGCACCCACTACCGGTAGGGGTACCATGAGCGCCGGGCCCAAGGGTTGGTGGTGCTTGGGCCCACGGCGCATACCGTACACGAGCCGAACATCGGCGTCAACGTGCGGTCTGCGAAGCGTGAAGTGAAGCGGTGTTGGACGTTCGGATTTCGAAGCACTCGTCTGGCCAGGATGGCCGGTTCAAGGGGTCGGGCAATGAGCATTCTCTGTGACACGCAGATCCGCGAGTCGGTGCGGATCGTTCCCTTCGCCGACAACGCGAAGCGCCCAGGCGCGGTCTCCTTCGGCGTGTCGAGCTACGGCTACGACGTGCGCGTCGGGACCCGCTTCAAGATCTTCACGAACGCCACCAGCGGCGGCACCGCCATCGTCGACCCAAAGGCGTTCTCGAACGACCTGTTCATCACGATCGACACCGCGGAGACCGGCAAGGACCACATCGTGATCCCGCCGAACTCGTTCGCGTTGGCCGAGACCGTGGAGGTCATCGACGTGCCCCGCGACGTGCTCGCGATCTGCGTGGGCAAGAGCACCTACGCGCGCTGCGGCATCATCGTGAACGTCACGCCGCTCGAGCCCGAGTGGCGCGGCAAGGTGACCATCGAGATCAGCAACACCACCCCACTCCCCGCCAAGATCTACGCCAACGAGGGGATCGCCCAGATGATCTTCCTCAAGGCCGACCGCCCCTGCTCCGTGAGCTACGCAGACAAGGGCGGCAAGTACCAGGACCAGGCCGGCCTGACGCTCCCGCGCGTCGACGGGCTGCCCTTCGCCGAAGGCACGCCGAACCGCAACTGACCCACGGACCAGGGACGGGCGTCGCGCTCGCCGCGCCGTGCCGTCGCATCGACCTGAACGCATTCACCCGAAACCGCGCCGCACGGGCATGTGCGCCGCACGAACGACACGCAAGGAAGGCAAGGACACCGCAATGAAGATCGCACGCCGCTTCACCACCGCAGGCAAGGACGTCTACGGAACCGTCGAGTGGGCCACCCGCTCGAGCCGCATCTCGAACTCCGACGGCAGCACCGTCTTCGAGATGCAGGACGCGCAGATCCCGTCCACGTGGAGCCAGCTCGCCACCGACATCGTGGTGAGCAAGTAC
>CANLMX010000050.1 GCA_947492385.1 Planctomycetaceae bacterium
CACGTGCATCCCGAAGGCCCGGCCCTGGCGCACCAGGCGATCGAGCAGCAGCGACGAGTCCTGCGCGACCTTGTCGTCCTCGATGAAGAGCTCCTGGAACTCGTCGATGACCAGCAGGCACCTCGGCATGCGCTCGGGCCGGCCGAGCGCACGCCAGTCCGCGATGTTCTGGACGTTCGCGGAACGGAACAGCTCGCCGCGCCGGCGCAGCTCGTCGTCGAGCCCCTGCAGCACGCTCAGACCGAACTCACGGTCGCTCTCCACCGCCACCGCGCGCGCGTGGGGCAGGGCATGCGCCGCGTAGGCCTTGAACTCGACGCCCTTCTTGAAGTCGACAAGCCAGAACTCGACCTCGTCGGGCGAGTACCAGAGCGCGGTGTTCACGATGAGCGCATTGAGAAGGGAGCTCTTGCCCGATCCCGTCTTGCCCGCCACCAGCGCATGCTGGCGCGTGCCCTCGCCGAGCAGCAGGTGCTGCAGGCGGTTGGCGCCGCTGCGGCCAAGCGGGACGCGGAAGGCGGTCGCGCTCGACATGCTCCACCGTTCGTCGGCGCGCGGCGCAACCGACGAGAACGGCACCTCGACGCGGTTCCCCTCGCGCGCGGCGCGGCCCACGTCGCGCGTGATGCGCTGCAGGAGCGCATCGCCCGGAGGCGGATCGGGGACGAACGCGAGGTCCGCGACCCGGCCTTCCTCGAGGCGCCATCCCGGGGCGTCGCCCTCGCGCCAGGTCACCGAGAGCGTGCCGCGACGCAGGTCGGACGCGTCGATCCCCGGCGGCAGGGGCGTGCGCCGGTCGATCATCGCGAGCACGTGCACGCCGCAACGGGCGCCGCTCTGGAGGATGCTCGCGAACCGGCGCGCGGCCTGCTCGCTCACGTTGACCGGGAAGTCGGCGACCACGAGGAAACGGTAAGGCTCGGCGATCTCGCCGGCCTGCGCGTTGTACGCCTCGATCGACGGGTACTCGTTGCGCAGGTACTTCTGGATCACCGTCTCCATGTGGTCGGTGAGGTCCGCGAGCCGCTGCTCGATGTGCCGCACGTCGGTCCACACGCGGTCCGTGACCAGGATCTCCAGCTCGTCGGCCAGGTGCATGAAGCCCGCGAAGCCCTGCCCGAGCCCCACCGGGTCCACGAAGGTGAATCGGGCCTTTCCCGGAGGCACGGTGGTGAGCACGCGCGCCACCGCGTTCTGCAGGATCGCCAACGCGTCCTCGCGCCGGTCGGGAGGGGCGTCGATCACCATCGACATGCGGTCGGGCGCGAAGAGGAATGCCGGGATGCGCCACGTGGTCGAGGCGTCCGCCCCGGGCCAGGCGAGGTCCGGATCGGCAGGGACCGCATGCGGCACGTCGCGCAGCGGGAGCTCGACCGATCCCACGCGCATGACGGGCATGGTGCCGGTAGGTGCGGTCCGCCGTTCCCATGCCTCGGGCGTCCACGGGAACCAGCCCCGTGCGTCGACCTCGCGGACGCGCTCGAGCCCCTCGAGCACGTCCCGCTGGAGCCCCTGCCAGGCGCCTGCCGCCGCATCCGAGGCGGCACCGAACCGATCCGCGGTCTCGGCCTCGACCGCGTCATGCCGCGCCCGCTCGTCCGCGAGCGCGCGGTCGCAACGAGCCGCGAGTTCCGAGAGTCGCGCATCGCGCTCGGCGGCATTGCGCGCCGTCGCCTCTGCATGGGCACGCAGCACCTTGGCGCGGTAGTGCGGCGCCCGGCGGTCGACCTCGGCGAGGAACTGCTTGAGCTTGGCGTCGATCGACCCGAGGAGTGGCTTGAATCGCGCATCCGCGGCCGCGACGTCCTCGTCATGTCGGGTGCGCGCCGCGGCCTCGCGCTCCTTGGCGGCGCGTGCCACCGCACCCCGCATGGTGGTCACGCCGCCGAGCAGCCGTGCCGCGAGCGCGCGGAACTCCCCATGGCGTGCGCGCACCTCGCGACGGGCCACGCCCCAGAGCGCACCGACCGCCACCACGCAGGCAAGCATCCCGGCCCCCGCGCCCCAGAGCGAGGCCTGCATGCGCGTGGCCTCCAGTGCGGGTGCCAGCGTGGCGCCTGCGCCCGCGCCCAACGCCGGAAGCAGCACCGCGGGCACGACCAGGATCGGCCCCCGGAAGATCGACGCGGCGCGACAGCGCCTCAGCGCGTCGAGGCGCTCGGTCAGGTCCGCGATCCCGGACTTCATCTCAGCCGCATCGGCGGGAGCCGCGACGTCGGGTTCGGTCGCGCGCACCGGCTGGCGGTACGAGCGGACGAGTGCCTCGGCGTCGGCGATCGTGGCACGCACCTGCTTCTCGAACCCGTCGAGCAGCTCGGACTGGCCGTCGCGCCACTTTCGGATCGCGGGCAGGGCCGCCTCAAGGACGCTTTCGGCCATCCAGATGCGCTCGTCGTACTTGGCGCGGGTCTCGTCCTCGGTGTTCTCGGCGTGCCGGAGCGCGTCGGAGCGGACCTTCTCCTCCTCGGTGCGCACGCGCTCGGCCTCGGAGGCCGCGAAGGCCTCGATCTCGGCCTTCCGCCGTGCCCATTCCGCGCGGATGGTCCGCTCGCCGTCCGCGCGGGACTCCGCGATGGTGGCCACGGCCTGCTCGTTCATGCGCCGGTTGAGCGCACGGCTGCGCGCCGCCTGCGCATCGGCCGCGTCCATCGCCTCATGGCGTTCGCGCGCGCCCCGGTACAGCCGCTCGACGAGCCCGCGCTCACCCTCGAACGGGGTCTGGGAACCATCGGCGGCGTCCTGCACGGCGAGATGATACGAGCGCAGCACCGGCGCGCGGGCCGCGCCGCGATCAGGCGTCGTCGCCGCAGTCGCGCCGAACCCGCTCGAGCACCTCGTTCATCAGGTCGAGCGCGCCGAGGGCGGCACGTACCGTGGTCTCGAGCGGCTCGAGATGGTGCTTCTCGAGCGACCTCGAGGCCGGGTCGTCCCACGACTGCTTCGCCTGGTCCCAGGCCACCGCCAGCGAGCGGTGCGCGTCCTTCAGCTTGGCTCGTGCGCCTGAGACGCTCACGTCGCGCTCCCCTCCGGTGGCGGGCCGTCCGAGGCTCCGGGGGTCTCCGCGGACGGCCGACCAGGGCCAGGTGCATCGCCACCGCGCCGCATCGAGGGCATTGAGGACAGCTGTTCAAGGATCCGCGCACCCTCGTCGCCTCCTCGCAGGTACTCCTCGAGGTGTTCGCTCATGCGCCTGAGCATCGCCGCCGCGTGCGGCACGTCGCGGTCGAGCAGCGCCTGCATCGGGCTCAGTCCGCCCTTGAACACGATGGCCTGCCGGGGAAGCTCGATCGCCCAGCGCTTGGACTGCCTGAGCTTCGCCTCCGCGTGTTCCAGCTTCCGCTGCGCGCGCTCGAGTGCCTTGCGCTCGTCGACGACGCTCGGCCGTGCCTCTGGTGTGGCCTTGATCTCCTGCTTGCGGTAGAGCGCGCCCTTGCAGGCGACGACCTCGTCCTGCGCCTTGCGGATCCGCCGCTTCCACGTCTCGATGCGGTCGCCCTCGACCCAGTTGACCGTGCGGTCCACCTCGGCCTCGGCATCCTGCAGCGCGAGCCCGAACGCCTCGGCGGCCGTGAGCAGCGCGGCACGGAAGCGCTCGATGACCTCGACGTCGGCGACCTTAGCCTGCTCGGACATCGGTCAGCGCTGGTTGAGGTACGCCTCGGCGGCGTCGGCCTTGCGAAGCAGGTACGGCACGTGCTGTTCCGCGGCCTTCGTGAACTTCTGGAGCGTCCGCACCGTGGCGTCAAACTCCTCGGCGAACTTCGCCTGCTCCTGGTCCCGCCAGGTCTGCGCAAGCGTGGACATGCGCGCGTTCAGGCCGCCCGTCTGCTGCTGCAGGTCGGCGGCGAACTTCTTCAGGTCCTGGGCGAATCGGCGGAGCTCGGCGGGATCGACGATGGCCTTGGCCATGGGAGGTCTCCTGGAGTGGGGTCAGGGCTTCGGTACTGGCGCCGGTGCAGGCTCCGCCGGCGCGACGATGGCCGTGGGCGTCTCGTCCTCGTACGGCACGAACGCCGCGATCAGTCCGTCGCCGATGCCAAGGAGCGCCCAGCCCGCGATGAGCCCGGCGCACACGGCCTCCTTGGAATCGACCCAGAGCCGCCAGCCGAAGTCGCCCACGCGCTGGAGGTAGCGGTGCTCCATTGCGGTGAAGAAGGCGGCGCCGAGCCACATCATGATGGTGGACTCCGGCGGCAGCACCACGCCCAGCCCGATGCCGACGGCCGAGAGCGGGAACCGTCCGCGGGTCGCCGAGCGGACGGCCTCGAGCGCGATCGCCGCGACGGCGCCCCACAGCATGGCCCACGCGGCCGACACCGGCAGCACGCCCCACAGCTTGCGGATGCCGTCCACCGTCTGCACGAGCGGCATGTCGCCCGTGTTCTTGCCCATGCCCTCGATGACCTTCGAGATCGCGGCCCACTGAAGTGCGCCCGGCACGGCCCACTGATCCGTGATGTGCGCCTCGATGGTGGTCCCGGCCTCCTTGTTCGACATGAACAGGATGAAGAAGAGCGGTGTCGACGCGATGGCGCCCGCGAGGATGCCGATGCAGTGCCCCCACGCCTGCTGCCGCGGCTTCGCGCCGAGCATGTAGCCGGGCTTGATGTCCATCAGCAGGTTCGACGCGTTGGACGCGACCTCGGTGGTCACGCCGGCCGTCATCAGGTTGGTGCCCGGATTCGTCGGCTGGAGGGCTCCGAACGTGAACTGCGTGATCTTCGAGAGCGACCCCGTCGGGGTGGTCGACGTGAGCGCCGTCGCATTCGCCGCGATCAGCGTGAGCACGATGATCAGCGGGATCGAGAGCGCGCCCAGCAGCGGGTCCACGCCGAACCACTCGTGGTTCAGCCAGATGATGATGGCGCTGAACACGGGGATGCCGATGAAGCTCACCTTCAGCGGCAGCTCGATGCCCTTGAGGCAGTCCTCGCCCGCCGCGCCCTTGCGCGCGAACGGAGCGGTGAACGCCGAGAGCAGCACCTTGGGCTTCGCGAAGAGCCCGAACATCGACGCCGTCAGCATCATCGACACGCCCCACCACAGGCACCACGTGTTGGTGAGGTGCGGCCGGCCGAACGCGGCGGCGGCCATGTCGTAGGTGCCGTCGGCCGCGGCGATCGACGCGAAGTTCTTCGGCAGGATCTCGCCGTTGTGGATCATCACCGGTGCCAGCACGGCGAAGTTGAGCACCATGCCGATCACCAGGCTGTTGGCGATCCGCATGCCCATGAGGCCACCCGCGCCGAACATGCTCAGGTCAAAGGCGAGCGTGATGCCCAGCTTCTCGAGCGAGATCCCGCTGATCGAGGGCGACCACCCGCGGTCGTAGATCCACTTGTCGAGGCGCTCCGGGATCAGGTGCACCAGCGTGTCCTTCGCCTTGGACGTGCCGAGCACCGAGATCTGGAGGACCGCCATGTACCCGGCCGCCACCAGCACCTGGCAGAGCGCGCCGATCGCCGCAGCCCACCCGAGCGCCTTGGCCTTGAACAGCCCCGCGCCGACGGCCCCGTCGGTGGCACGAACCCCGGTGCGCTCGATCGGCATGCCGTCGGGGCCCAGGTTGCGCTGCCCGCCCTCCGGCGCGTCCGGATAGAGCGAGTCAAGCACGACCGCGCATGCGCGGCCCTCCGGGAACGGCTGCTGCTCGTCGTTGATGAAGCGGCGCTTCATTGGGAACGCCACCAGCACCCCCAGGATGCTCGCCACCACGTTCCAGATCAGCATCTTGTGCCATTCCATGGTCGTGTTGGTCACGAACATGTAGGCCATGAGGGCACTGATGAGCGGCCCCGTCATGTAGCCGGCCGCGGTCGCGATCGACTGCACGGCATTGTTCTCGAGGATCGTCATGTCCCGCGACGCGCCGAGGCGCGAGATGGCCCGGAACATCACGAACGACAGGATGACGCTCGTCACGCCCACCCCGAGGGTCCAGCCCGTCTTCGCGCCGATGTACAGATTCGTCGCGCTCAGCACGCCCCCAAGCATGAATCCCGTCACCGCGGCGCGCAGCGTCAGCTGCGGCATGTTGCCTCGGTAGACGTTCTCGAGCCACCAGCGGTCCTTCTCCTCGCGGCTCCAGGTGCGGACGTTCTCGTCGGTGAGGTGTGGAAGCGCCATGGTGGTACTGGGGCACGCGGCCCGTGGGCAATGTAGCGACGGCCGGGGGTAGGCTCCCGGGGCATGGAGGCTCCCCAGCATTCCGCGCACCTTCGCGTGACCCGGCCCGACGGCATCCGCGGTTGCACCGCCGCCGGGTTCCGTGCGCTTCGTGCAGGCTGGCCGATGCTCCTTGCCGCGGTGGCCCTGCTCGGCGCGCTGCACCTTCCGCAACGCTGGTTCCAGTCGCGGTCGGAGGAGCTTCTTGGCGCCTTCCAGGCTCGTGCCGAGGAGCGCGGGGGGCAGGCGCCTGCGGCTGAGGACGCGGTCGCCGACCTCGGGATCCTGGCCTCCGCGTGCGGTTGGAACTGCGGGAGCCTGGCCTACGGCCTGGTGTTGCTTGTGCCGGCGTTCGCCGGAGCGGCCCTGGTGGGCGCGCGTGCGGTAGCGGGCGATGCATCGCTCGCGGACCTGCGAGCCGGGTTCGGAGCGCGGTTCGGGCCGGTGCTGCTCGCCGGGCTTGTGACCGGGTTCGTCGGGGGCGGGGCCGCGGTGCTGGTCTCGATCATCGCCGTCGCCGGGGGACTGGTGCGTGCATCCGGTGCCGTGGCCTCGCTTCTCGGCGAGGAGGCCGCGCGCGTGCTGCTTCTGGCGGCGGTGCTCGTGACCGCATGGCTCACCGCGCGGCTGTGGTTCGCGCTGCCGCGCGCTGCCGACCCCAGGCGCCCCCGTGCCTCCGGCGTCGCGTGCGTCGTCGAGAGCTGGACCGCCACCGAGGGTCCCGGGCAATGGCGCGTGCTGGGAACGATGCTCCTGGCGGCAGCTATCGCCGTGGCGTCGGTGTGGCCTGGCGCCGAGCTCACGGCGCGCGCGGGCGAGGGTGCTTCGATGCAGGCGTGGATGGGCTGGGCCGCGATGGTGGTCGGCGCCGGGGCGTCCGCGATGCTGGCGCTCGCCATGGTCGGGGCCGCGTACGAGTCGCTGATGCCCGGAGGAACGCAGTGAAGTCCGGAACCCCCATGTCCCATGGCATGCTGGCCAGGCGCCGCACGTGGCTCGTCGCGTCGTGGCTTGCGCTCTCCGCCTGGGAAGGCTGGGCGATCTACGCCGCGTTCATGGCGCGCTCGGAGAACCCAAGCCGCGAGGTTGCGGTCGCGATCGCGCTGGCCACGTGCTGGATGCCGGTGGTCGGCACGTGCGCGGCCGTGATGGCCGCGACGTGGGCATGGGGCATCCCGTGGTGGATGGCGGTGGCCATGTTCCTCGGCCCACGGCTGGCGTGGGTCTTCGCGGTCCGAGGGATGGTCGCCGCGCGGAACTGAGCCCATGGCCGCGGGCCGCGCCCGGCGGGAGCGCCGCCGGGCGAGAGATCACTCCTCGCCGTTCTCGTTCTCGTCGAGGAAGCTCTGCAGCCGCTGCCGCCTCACGGGGTGCTGCAGCTTGCGGATGGCCTTGTTCTCGACCTGGCGCACGCGCTCGCGCGTGACCTTGAAGATGCGGCCGACCTCCTCGAGCGTGTACGTGTAGCCGTCGCCGATCCCGTAGCGCAGCTTCAGGATCTCGCGCTCGCGGTAGGTGAGCGTGCGCAGCACGTCGTTGATGCGCTGCCTCAGCAGTTCGCTCGAGGCGCTCACGTCGGGGCTCACCTGGCGCTCGTCCTCGATGAAGTCGCCGAAGTGGCTGTCCTCGCTCTCGCCCACCGGACGGTCGAGCGAGATCGGGTGCCGGCTGACCTTCATCACCCGGCGGGTCTCCTCGATCGGCATCTTGGCGCGCAGCGCGATCTCCTCGACCGTGGGCTCGCGTCCAAGCTCCTGCAACAGGTGCTTCTGGATGGTGCGCAGCTTCGACATCGTCTCGATCATGTGCACCGGCACTCGGATGGTGCGGGCGTGGTCGGCGATGGCGCGCGTGATGGCCTGGCGGATCCACCAGGTTGCATAGGTGCTGAACTTGTAGCCGCGCTTGTACTCGTACTTGTCCACCGCGCGCATGAGGCCGGTGTTGCCTTCCTGGATGATGTCGAGGAACGGCAGGCCGCGGTTGCGGTACTTCTTGGCGATCGAGACCACCAGGCGCAGGTTGCCGCCGGAGAGATCGCGCTTCGCCTGCTCATACTCGAGGAACGCGCGCTCGATGCGGCGCACGCGGCCGTCGAGTGCCGCGGCGTCCTCGAGCACCATGCCACGGAGGCCGTCGATCTCGTCCCGCATGACCTGAAGGTCTTCCGGATCGAAGCGCTCGGGGTGCTTCTCCGACTTCCTCAGCTGGTGCTGGATCTCCTTGACCTTCCGATCGAGGCCCTGCAGCTTCCGAAGGAGCGGCTGGATGCGGCTGGTGCGCAGGCAGCACTCCTCGAGCAGGACCGCCACCTTGCGGCGGTTGTGGTCGAACTCGCGGCACAGCTGCGCGGCCTTCGCCTCGGTGACGCCGGCGTCGAGCGCGTCGAAGATCTCGCGATTGCGCGCCAGCAGGCGTTCGATGGTCGGCAGGTTCGCGGGGATGCGCGCCGCGATCGTCTCCTTGTGGTTTTCCTCTGCGGTCGAGATGCGCATCGTGCGGTCGAAGGGCAGGGTGCCCGCGTGCACCTGCTTCAGGATCTGCACCGCCATCTGCGCGGCGTAGTCGCTCGCGAGCGTGAGGCGGCGGAAGCACATCCGGGTCGTCTCGATCTTCTTCGCGAGGCGGATCTCCTCCTCGCGCGTGAGCAGCGGGATGGTCCCCATCTGCGTGAGGTACATCCGGATCGGGTCGTCGATCCGCTTCGAGCCTTGCTCATTGAGCGCGGCTTCGACCGCGGCCTGCGCCTCGGCGTCGTCGAGGATCTCCTCCTCGGCGGGGGCCGGCTCCTCGGGATGGTGCTGCTCGTCCTCGAACGATCCGTCGAAGTCGACCGGAGGGCCGTCCTCCTCGTCGATCATCTGGACCTTCGGCGGCTTGTTCGGCTTCTTCTCGTCGCGCTGGAACTTGAGGTTCGTCTGCAGCGGCGCCTCGAACATGTCCCAGCCGTTGCGCTTGCGCTCGGTCTCGTCGATGAGCTCGATGCC
>CANLMX010000051.1 GCA_947492385.1 Planctomycetaceae bacterium
ACCGACGGAGAGAACAACGCCGGCGAGATCGACCCGATGACCGCCGCCGAGGTGTGCCGAACGTACGGCATCAAGATCTACGCAGTGGGCATGGGGACGATCGGAACCGCGCCCTATCCCATGCAGACGCCGTTTGGCGGCGTGCAGCTGGTGCCGCAGCCGGTGAAGATCGATGAGAAGCTGCTGACCCAGATGGCGGAGGCGACGGGCGGCCGCTACTTCCGCGCCACCGACTCCACCAGCCTCGAGTCGATCTACGAGACGATCGATCGGCTCGAGCGCACCACCACCGAACAGCGGCGCTACCTGCAGTTCCGCGACCTGGCCGTCGAGGGCACCGACATCGCGGGCGTGCGCATCCCCGCCCTGCTGCTGGTGGCGTTCCTGCTGACGGCGGCCGACGTCGTGCTCTCGCAGACCCGGTGGAGGACGCTGCCATGACGCCGGACGCGTTCACCTTCGCGAACCCGGGAGCGTCTGCATGGGCGTGGGCGGTGCTCGCGCTTGCGGTGCTGGCGGCGTTCCGGCTGCGCGGGCGCGCACGTGCGATGCGTGCGTTCGCCGACGCGCCGCTCCTGGCCGCGATCGCGCCGCGCGGCGGCGGTGGGCGAGCGTCGGCACGCGCGGTGCTTGCGGTGCTGGGGCTCCTGGCGCTGGTTCCGGCGATGATGGACCCGCGCTGGGGCATGCAGGTCGAAGAGGTGAAGCGGCGCGGTGCGGACGTGTTCTTCGTGATCGACGTGAGCCGCTCGATGCTGGCCGAGGATGCCGCGCCGAGCCGACTGGCGCGCGCCAAGGACCTGGTCGACGAGACGGTCGAGTCCCTCGGAGGCGACCGCGTGGGGCTGATCGAGTTCGCGGGCACCGCGGCGATGCGGGTCCCGCTGACCCTGAACTACGGGGCCTTCCGCACCAGCCTCTCGGAGCTGAAGGCGCTGAGCGGCGCGCGCGGCGGCACGGCACTCGCGAACGCGATTGAGCTTGCGGCCGACAGCTTCCCGGAGAATTCCGCAGGCAGCCGCGCCATCGTGATCCTCTCGGATGGCGAGGACCTTGCGGGTGGCGCCGGCACGGGCGACCCGGTCGAGGCGGCACGCACGGCGCTCAAGGATCGGTCCGTCCACGTGTACGCGATCGGGATCGGCGACGCGCGCGAGGGTGCGCGCATCCCGGTGGCGCGCACGGCCGAGGGTGTGCGGTACCTGGTGCACGAAGGACAGGAAGTGTGGACGAAGCTCGACGAACGCGTGCTGCGCGAGGCATCGATTGCGGGCGAGGGTGCATTCATCCCCGCCGGCACCGATCGCGTCGAGATGGCGCGCGCCTACGAGCAGACCGTGGGCGCGCTCGAGCGCCAGGAATACGAAGGGACCACCGTGACGCGGCGCACGCCCCGGTTCCAGTGGTTCGCGGGTGCGTCGTTCGCGCTGCTGCTTGCCGCGGCGGTGGTGCCGGACCGACGCGCACCGAAGGGAGGCGCACGGTGATCGGGACGATCGCGATGCTTGCCGTCACGTGCGCCCTGTGGGCCCAGTCGCCTGATGCCCCGGCTGCGCCAGCGGACTTTGGCACGCTGGTGGCCGAGGCACGCGCGCGCATGGAGGCGGGCGACTTCCAGGCCGCAGCCGAGCGCTACGCCGCGGCCGCTGCGGCGCGACCCGGTTCCGCGCCCGCGTCCTACAACGAGGGCGTCGCGCTGTACCGGGCGGGCAAGTTCGCCGACGCCGCGGCGGCGTTCAAGCGCGCAGGCCAGGCTGCGTCCGAGGGCGAGAAGTCCGACGCATCGCTCGAAGCCAACAGCCGGTTCAATCGCGCCGCCAGCACCTACGGTGCCACGCGTGCGCAAGCCGAAGCAGCCGAGCGCATGCTCCAGTCGCAGCGCGCCGCATCCCCGGGCGACGCCGCCGCGCCCGGCGAGTCGACGTCGGCGGTCGATCCGAAGGAACTTGAACAGGCCATCAAGGACGCGCAGGCCAGCTTCGAGGGCTTCCGCGACGCCGCACGCGGTGCCCCGGACGACCTGCAGGCACGCCGCAACGCCGAACAGAGCCGCCGCCTGCTGCGCGCGCTGGAAGAGCTGAAGCGCCAGCAGCAGCAGCAGCAGCAGCAGGATCAACAGAACGACGACCAGCAACAGCAAGAGCAACAGCAAGAGCAGCAGCAACAGAACGACCAACAGCAGCAAGGCGACCAGAAGCAACCCAAGCAGGACGACCAGCCGCAGGACGCACCGCCAACGAACCCGCAGGACGGTTCCGGCGACCAGCCGCAGGAGCCGAAGCCTGCGCCCGAACCCCAGCCGAAGGACGGCACGCCGCCCGAGCAACCGCCGAAGGACTCCACGGCCCGGGGCACGCCCCGCGAGCAGGACATGACCAAGGAAGACGCCGATCGGCTGCTCCAGGCCGTCCGTGACCGCGAGCGCGAGCGACGCGCCGCGCAGGAAAAGCGCGCACAACAGGCCGAGGCCCGCAACCGGCGTCCGCCCGCGAAGGACTGGTGACATGCACCGAACGCTCGTCTTGATCCTCGTGGCTTCCCTGCTCGCGCTGGTCCCCGGCATGCACGCGCAGGCCGGCGACGCACGCTTCGTGATGCCCGCACCCGAGGCGTGGGAAGGGGTGCCCATTCGCATCCTCGTCGAGGTCGCGGATGCGTCTGACTTCACGCCGCCGTCGGTTCCGGAGATCGCGGGCGCCGAGGTCCGCGTGCTTGAGCGCGGTCGCCAGTCGCGGACGGACATTCGCAACGGCCGCGTCACCCGCAGCAGCACCGTGACCTACGCGGTCGAGATCACCCCGAACACCGCCGGGCCGCTCGACCTTCCGCCGATCACCGTCACGGTCGACGGTCGTCAGGTCACGAGCCGCGCGATGCGCGTCGACGTCCGGGCAAGCAACGCGGCCGACCTGCTGTCGGCCGAGATCTTCGCCAAGCGCCCCGAAGTCTGGGTGGGCGAGCCGCTGGAACTGGTGCTGCGGCTGGTGGTGAAGCCGTTCACCGATCCCGTGCACGGGCGGCTCAACGAGTCGCAGATGTGGAGCCTGGTGGACGCCGCCAACAGCGAATGGGGGCCCTTCGAGTCGGAGATGGCCGACATCGTGCGCAGGCAGGGAACGCCCCGCTCGCACCAGGAACAGCGCGACGGCACCGTGCACTACGTCTACGAGCTGACCGCGCGCACCTGGCCGCCGAAGGCCGGCGATCCCGGCATCGATCCGGTGCGCATTCGCATGACGTACCCGCTTGGGCTGCAGGTCACGCAGGGGTTCTTCATGGAGCCTGGGCTGCGCGTGACCGACGCGCGGCCGCTTGCGGTCACGGCGACGCCGGCCCCGATCACCGTGAAGCCGCCGCCCGAGGAGGGCCGGCCCGCCTCGTTCGCGGGCGCCGTGGGGCGCTACACGATCGATGTCGCCGCGAAGCCGACCGAGGTAGCGGTCGGCGACCCCATCACGCTCACGATCACCATCGAGGACCAGACGGGCAAGGCGCGGCTGGAGTCACTGCTTCCCCCGCCGCTTGCGGCCGACGAGGCGCTGTCGCGCGACTTCAGGGTCCCCACCGAGGCGCTCTCGGGCGTGGTGACGGGGAAGTCCAAGCGCTTCACCGTCACCGTGCGCCCGCTCCGCGCGGGCGTCGCCGAAGTGCCGCCCATCGCCTTCAGCGCGTGGGATCCGGAACAGCGCGCGTACGACACGGTGCGCAGCGCGGCGGTCCCGATCGTGGTCCGTCCCGCCGACCGCATGGACCTGTCGCGCATCGTGTCGACGGCGGGAGGCGTGCCCGCGGCTCCCGCCGCCGTCGCGACCCAGCTCACCGAACTCGAAGGCGGGCTGGTGGCGAACAAGCCCGTCACCCCGGCCATGGTGGCCGATGCCATTCCACCCGTCGACATGGGAGCGGCACTCGCCCTGCTCCTTCCACCCGTCGCCGTGGCCGGTGCCGCCGCGTGGAACCTGCACCGACGCCGCCACGAGGCCGAACCCGGGCGCGCCCGCCGCTCGGGCGCGCGTCGTTCGGCCGAGCGGCGCCTGCGAACGGCCGTGACCCCGGCCGAGGTCGCGGCCGCGGTCACGGGCTATGTCGAGGACGTCACCGGCCGGCCCGCCGGAACGGTCACGCGCGGCGACATCGACCGCATCCTGCGCGAGTCCGGGGCCGACCCGGCGCTGGGCGAGCGATGCGCGAGCCTCCTTGCATCGTGCGAACGTGCCCGGTACGGCGCCGCCGCCGGTACCGACGCCGCGCGTGCGGACGAGGCGCGCGCGATCCTCGAGGCACTTGAACGCACCGCGGCCCGAGCGGGAGGCGACCGATGAAGCGGCGGCACGCGATCGTGGCGATGGTGCTGGTGCTCGCGGCGGCGGCCAAGGCCTGGGCGCAGGAACCGCCTGCGCACGACATGCCGGCGCTCGAGCGCGCACAGCAGGCGCAGGCCGCCTACGAACGCGGCGTGTCGCTGCGTAGGTCGGATCCGCAGGCAAGCCTGGATGCATTCCGCGCGAGCGCGGCCGCATGGGACGCGGTCCGTTCGAAGGGCGTGCGCAACGGTGCGCTCGAGTTCAACCTCGGGAACGCGCAGCTGCAGTCCGGCGACGTGGGGCGCGCGATCGCGTCGTACCTGCGTGCCGAGCGGATGATCCCGGGCGATCCAGACCTGCAGGCCAACCTGGCGCATGCGCGCTCGCTGGTGACGACCTCGTTCGGCCGCCCCGGCGGCACGATGCTGGTGGACTCGGTGACGCGGGTCTGGCACCTGGTGCCGCACGACGTGCGGCGCGACGTCGCCCTCGGTGCGTGGGTGGCGCTGGGGGCGCTCGGGGCGCTGCGATTGCTCGCGCGCCGGACGCCGACGTCCGGCGTGCGGACCGCGTGGAACTGGGCGCTCGGGTCGCTTGGCGCCGTCGCCGTGCTGTTCGGCGGCAGCGTGATCGCCGACGCGGCGCGCACGCGGACCGCCGACGAAGCCGTGCTGGTGGCCGACGCGGTCACGCTCCGCAAGGGCAACGGCGAGGGGTACGACCCCGCGTTCGCCGAGACGCTGGGGCACGGCGTGGAATGCCGCCTGCTCGAGGAGCGACCGGGCTGGCTGCGGATCGAACTGCCCGACGGGCGGTCGGGGTGGATCCGATCGGATCAGGCGGTGGTGCCGTAAGCGCACAGGCGCGGCCTGAAGCCGCGCCTGTGCACTATCAGCGGAGAGGGTGGGATTCGAACCCACGAGCAGGCAAGCCCGCTACTAGTTTTCGAGACTAGCCCTTTCAACCGCTCAGGCACCTCTCCGGGCAGAACGGCGGATGGGCAGTATGAGCGGAATCGGCCCCTCGGTCAATGGCCCGGCCCGTTGCGCGTGGTCAGCAGGATCACCCCGCCCACCACGAGCACCAGCCCCACGGCCTTCTTGACCGAGAATTCCTCGCCCAGGAACAGCACGGCCCCGACCACCGCGAGGGTGGGTGCCAACGCGAAGGCAATGGGCTTCACTCGGGTCACCTCGCCCGCCGAAAGCCCCAGGTAGAAGCACGCGAGCCCCAGCGCGCCCGCGGCGATGCCGGCGCCGAGCACCAGCTTCCACCAGACCCCGGCCGATGCCTGATGCCAGTCCGCCGGTTCGCGGGCCGCCGCGACGCCGAAGGGTTCGAGCCACCCGCGCGTCGCTGCGAACCACACCGCCCAGATCACCGGCAGCGCCACGGAGGTCCGGATGGCGATCGCCGTCACCGGTCCCACCTGCCCGGACTTCAGGACGCTCTTGGCACAGAGTTCGCCCACGGCCCAGAAGAGGCCCGCGAGCACGGCCCAGATGACGGATGCCATCGCCGCAGGATAGCCCCGCCGCGAAGACGGGATCACCGCGACGTCAGCGGCGCGCCGGCTGCTCGAGGCCGCTGGCTTCCCAGTCGATCGTGATCTTCTCCTGGACGATCTCGTCGATCACGACCTCGAAGTCCGTGCGACCGTTGCGCTCGACCAGCGGGCGCGCGCCGTCGACCAGTTCGCCGAGGCGACGCTGGATGAGGGCGGTCAGCTTGAAGCGACCACCGAGGCGCTGGACGATCTCGTCGCTCTTGAGGGCATCGATCACGGTTCGGGCTCCTGGGTCGGGCCGCGGCGGATGCCGCGACGGATCGACAAGTATAGCCGAACGCCCCTTGGCCACCAAGGGCCGGAAATCACGGCGCAGGTCCACCCGGCTGCCCCGGTACCCTCGGGCCGTGTCCTCACCCGGCGACGAACGATTCCCGGCAGCGCTGCGCGTGAAGCGGGGCGAGGACTTCGATCGGGCCTACCAGGCCCGGCGAAGACGGGACCTCGGGGCGCTGATCGTGTACGGGACTCCCAACGGCCTTCCGGTGACCCGCCTGGGGCTCAGTGTGTCGCGCAAGGTGGGCGCGGCCACGGTCCGCAACCGGGCCAAGCGCATGCTGCGCGAGGCGTTCCGACAGGTGCGCGCCGAACTGCCGACGGGGCTCGACCTCGTGGTGGTGGTCCGGCCGCACGCCGAATGGGAGCCTGAGCGCTACCGCCGCGGGCTGGTCGACGCCGCGCGCGCGCTTGCGCCGCGCGACGCGTGAACCTTCCGCCGCCGTCACAGCGCGAAGTCAGCGGACCGGGTCGTGCCCGCACCCGCCCCACGGATTGCATCGCGCGATGCGCCTGGCCGCCATCCACCCGCCGCGCGCGACGCCGTGCCGGCTGAACGCCTCGACCGCATACTCCGAGCACGACGGCTGGAAACGGCACCAGCCGCGCGTGGCCCATGCGAGGTTGCGCTGGTACCACCGCACGCACGCGATGCACGCCCCGACCGCGGGCCCCGGTGCAGGCTCATGCATGGCGCACAGGATTGCGCACGCGTCCGACGCCCGCGATCTCGACCTCGACCACGTCACCGTCCTTCAAGAACACCGGGGGCTTGCGCCCGAAGCCGACGCCCGCGGGTGTACCCGTGAGGACGACGGTCCCCGCGGCCAGCGTGGTCCCGCGCGAGACCTCCGCGATGATGCGCGCGACCGACCGGATCATGCCCGACGTCGGCGCGTCCTGCATCACGTGGCCGTTCACGCGCGTGACGATGCGCAGCGCCTGCGGGTCGGGCACCGATGTGGCGGGCGCCACCGGACCGATCGGGCAGAACGTGTCGAAGCTCTTTCCGCGGCTGAACTGGCCGCCGCCGCCCTCGCGCTGCCACCACCGGGCGCTGACGTCGTTCGCCGCCGCGTAGCCCGACACGAACGAGAGCGCACGATCCTCGGGAACGTCCTTTGCGTCGCGCCCGAGGATGAACGCCAGCTCCCCCTCGAAGTCGACCTGCGGGCCGTGCTCGTCGCAGATCGCGGGGATGACGATGGCATCGCCGTCGCCGCACGCGGCGCATGGATTCTTGTGGAACACCACCAACTGCACGGGCGCGGCGCCGCCCATCTCGGCGGCATGGTCGGCGTAGTTCTTCCCGATGGCGACGATGGCGGGCGGGCGGGCGGTCATGCCCGGAAGCGTATCCCGCGGTTCAGCGCTTGCGCTCCGAGGAACCTTGCCTGAGCTCGTCGAGCCGCGCCTTGCGCTCGCGCTCGAGGTCGGCCTGGCGCGCGCGGTAGGCATCCATGTTCGGGGGCTCGGGGTACATCGCGGCGAGCGTGGCGCCCCCGGCCGCGAACGGGCTGGCGGCGAAGTCCTGCTGGATCTGCGGGAGCGCGGCGTCGTACGCCATCGCGCGCTGATCTTCCGGCAGGTTGTTGTAGATCGTGAGGCGATCGACCAGCGGAAGCGACGGGTCGCGCAGCACGCCCGCCAGCGCGTCCTCGAAGCTGCGCTCGAGGGAACCCACCATGTCCGCCAAGCGCGCGTCGCCCATGCGGGTGCGGAAGTCGGTGAACTGGTTCGTGCGGAAGAACTCGGTGAGGTCGCGCGCGAAGGCCAGCGCGTCGTCGAGGACCTTCTTGCGGCCCAACAGGTAGCACTCGATGATCCCGCGCCGCAGCACGGCCGCGACGTCGGTACGCGCCACGTCCGGCACCATCTCGTACTCGCCCTTGGTCGACTCGCGGACGAAGACGTCCAGCGGCACCGCGTACTTCTGGTTCGGGACAAGGCCGCCGCGCCCGCAGAGCGCGTCGAGCTGGTCGAGCAGCCGCTGGGCCTGCTCCTGCTCGCCCGCGTGGTAGAGCTCGCGGACCGCGTTGGCCATGAAGTTCTCGTAGAAGTCGACGAACGTGTCCGGGCCGCCGCCGCGGGCGTCGTAGTGGCGGCGGTACAGCTCGCGGAAGTAGCGGTCGATCGCCCCGATCCAGCGGGGGTCGTAGAGGCGCGTGGGGTTGTCGCTCGAGAACGGATCGACCCGCATGAGCCCCGAGTGCGCCAGCGCCTGCATCGCCTGGATCGAGGTGCGGTCGTCGTTGAGGACCTTGTAGATGTCCTCGTCGTTCTCGTACCGCCCCGCCCCGACCTCGCCGCCGAGCTTCGTCCAGTAGAAGGCGTGCGACTGCGGGTGGCGCCAGTCGAAGGGCCCGAACTCGCGCGTG
>CANLMX010000052.1 GCA_947492385.1 Planctomycetaceae bacterium
CGCCAGATCCTCCAGAAGCTCAAGGAGCAGATCGACCGCCACCAGTTCGAGATCCCGCTGCAGGCGGCGATCGGCGGCAAGATCATCGCACGCGAGAGCATCAAGTCGATGCGCAAGAACGTCATCGCCAAGTGCTACGGCGGCGACGTGAGCCGCAAGCGCAAGCTGCTCGAGAAGCAGAAGGCGGGCAAGAAGCGCATGAAGCAGATCGGCACGGTGTCGATCCCGCAGGAGGCCTTCATGGCCATCCTCGACCAGGGCGACTGACCGACCGCGCATGGCGGCCGCACGGGGTGGACCCGCGCCGCACGGCTACGATGTGCCCATGCAACTCGTCTTCCGCGCCTTTCCCGCCGCCGTGCTCCTCGCCACCATGGCCGCCCTCGCGGGCGCCG
Source organism: Planctomycetaceae bacterium (assembly GCA_947492385.1). Lineage (GTDB taxonomy): Bacteria > Planctomycetota > Phycisphaerae > Phycisphaerales > SM1A02 > UBA966. Next base: position 396 of record CANLMX010000052.1, read on the forward strand.
CGCCCGCCGACGACGGCGTTTCGCTGCGGAAGATCGACGGCAAGGTCGCCTTCGGCGAGCGCCCCACCGAGCGCGTGTGGTCGATCGGCGCGGTCAACAGCGACAAGATCATGAAGCTGCTGCTCCGCAGCGAGCGGTTCGACGACGAACGGAAGTCGCTCGAGGAGTCCGCCAAGGGCAAGGACGAGGAGTTCCGCCGCCGGTTCCAGGAGCTCGAGGCCAAGTACAAGGACATCGACCCGAAGTCCCCGGAGTTCGAGCAGGGCCGCGCCGAGGTCGAGGGCTTCTTCAAGGAAGTCGAGGCCTGGCGCAAGGAGACCGCGGAACGCATGTCGAAGCTGCAGGCCGAGCAGATCGAGAAGGCCTATCGCGAGATGACCGCGGCCGTGGACGTCGTGTGCGAGCGCCTGAAGGTCGACATCGTGCTCCGGTTCGTGCCGACCGCCCAGCCCTTCGACAGCGCGGCTCCCGCCGACGCGATGCTGCAGGTGCAGGTGCGCACGTTCCTGCGCTACCCCGAGCAGATCGACCTGACGCCCGAGCTTCTCAAGGAGCTCTCGCTCAAGGACGAGTGACGGCGCGCGCGGCGGCCGCCGCGCGGAGCGCCTCGCACGCCTCCGACGCAAGCCGCTCCGAGGCGATGCCGAAGGCAGGGCACGCCGTGCCCAGTTCGCGTTCCAGGCTCGTCACCTGCCGGCCGTGCAGCCCGCACGGAACGATCAGCCCGAAATGCGCGAGATCTGGGCGAACGTTGAGCGCCAATCCGTGCATCGTGACCCCGCGCGAGACCCGCACGCCGATCGCAGCCACCTTGCGCGTCGCGGCGGGGCCGCCCGACGCGTCACCCGTCCAGACGCCGGTCGCGCCTTGCTCACGGTGCGCCGCGACGCCGAACGCCGCGCACGTGCGGATCGCGGCTTCCTCGAGCGCGCGAATGTAGGCGTGGATCCCGATCCCCAGGCGTTGCAAGTCGACGATCGGATAGATCACGGCCTGCCCCGGGCCGTGGTACGTGACATCCCCGCCGCGGTCGGTCTCGCACCGTTCCACGCCCGCCGCCACGAGCGCCTCGGCCGACGCCAACACGTGTCCCTGGGCATCGTGCCGCTTCGTCACGGTCACCACCGCCGGGTGCTCGACCAACAGCACCACGTGCGCGCCGGCCGCCTCGCGGCCCGCCAGCACGCGCGCGTGCACGGCGCGCTGTGCCTCGAGCGCCTGCCCATAGGGCATGCGCCCCAGATGCTCGACGTCGAAGCGCGGCTGGCTCGGCGCGTCCATGGCCAGAGGGTAGTGCCGGCGCCCGGGAACAGCGCCCGGACCGCGTATGCTCGAAGCATGGAGTCCTCCCCGATCGCGGCGCAACGGGGCGTCCGAATCCATCCCGAAGCCGTGGTCCACGCAGACGCGTGGCTCGAGGGCGACGTCGAGGTCGGCCCCCGCACGCGCGTGGGCCCGGGATGCATGCTGCTCGGCACCGTGGGCCCTGTCTCGGTTGGCGCGGACTGCCAGCTGCTCGCGAACGTCACGCTGTGCGGGCCCCTCTCGCTCGGCGATGGGAACGTCCTCTACCCGCAGGTGTGCATCGGGCTCCCGCCACAGGACCTCGGTTTCGCGGCGACGACCGCCGGCCCGGGGTGCGTGGTCGGCCACCGGAACGTCTTCCGCGAGGGCGTGACGGTGCACCGCGGCAAGACTTCGGAACCCACCCGCATCGGCGACGGCAACCACTGGATGGCTCACTCGCACCTCGGACACGACGGCGTGGTGGCCGACGGCTGCACCATCGGAACAGGCTCGGCCCTCGGTGGCCACGTCGTGATCGAGGACCGCGTGACCATCGGCCGGCGCACCGCGATGCACCAGTTCGCGCGCCTCGGGCATGACTCGGTGGTCGAGGACACGGGTGCGGTGACCACGGGGCTCGCGCCGTGGTTCGTGAGCCAGTCGATCAACGCCGCGACCAACGTGAATCACGCCGGGCTGCGGCAAGCCCGTGCAAGCGCGGCCGACATCCTGGCCGTCGAGTGGGTCTTCGACGTCCTCTACCGTTCCGGCGAAACGCCCTACCAGTCGCTTCCCCGCCTGCGCGCCCGCGCCGGGGAGCCCATCATCGACGACTACCTCAGGTTCATCGAGGCCAGCCCGCGCGGCCTCTGCCACGGCTCCGTTCGGGCACGCCGCGGGCACCTTCACGACGGCGCGAACGCCACGGCCTCCGCCGACGGCAACGAAGCCGCGCCCGGACGGAATACACTGGCATGATGAGCCAGACCGTGAACGCGCCCCGGCGCGGCGCGAGCGTGCACCCCGACGCGAGCATCCATCCCACCGCAATCATCGACGGCGAGGTCACCATCGGCCCGGGAACCGTCATCGGACCGGGATGCATGATCCTCGGGACCCTCGGCCCGGTCCGGATCGGGGCCGGCTGCACGCTTGTAGCGCGCGCGATCGTCAATGGACCGATCTCGATCGGTGACGGCAACGTGCTCTACCCGAACGCGTGCCTCGGTTTCGCACCGCAGGACCTCGAGTTCGACCCGCAGTCCGCCGGGGCCGGGTGCATCATCGGAAACCGGAACACCTTCCGTGAGGGCGTCACCATCCATCGCGGCAGGACCGACGTGCCCACGCGCATGGGCGACTCCAACTACTGGATGACGAACACGCACCTGGGCCACGAAGGCGTCGTCGGCAACCACTGCATCTTCGCGTCGGGGTGCGTGCTTGCCGCCCACGTGGTCGTCGAGGACCGCGTGATCATCGGCGGCTGCACGGCGATCCACCAGTTCGTGCGCCTCGGTCGCGGGTCGTTCGTGAGCGGCGCCATCGGGCTTGGGCTCGACCTTCCCCCATGGTTCATGGCCACGGGCAACAACCTGGCGGCGAGCGTCAACCTCGTCGGCCTCCGCCGGTCGGGGGCCACGGCCGAGGACGTCCACGACGTCCGCTGGTGCTTCAAGACGGTCTACCGGAACGGCGGCACGCCGCAGCAGGCGATCCCCGCGCTTGAGGAGCGTGCGTCACGTCCCGCGGTCGCGGAGTGCCTGGCGTTCATCAAGTCCACCAAGCGCGGCATCTGCCACGGAGCCGGGCGTGCGGCCCGCGGGACCGGCGGCGGCGCCGCGGCGAGGGACTGACCGCCGTGCCCGAGGACGCCCTCACGGTCTGCGTCCTGGGATCAGGAAGCTCGGGCAACTGCACCGCGATCGCGGGACCGTCGGGAATCGTGCTCATCGACTGCGGCTTCTCGCCCCGCGAGACGCGCCGCCGCATGGAGTCGGTGGGCCTCGCGCCGGCGGACGTGCGCGCGGTCGTGCTCACCCACCCCGATGGCGACCACTTGCACGACGGATGGAAGCGGACCCTTGGGGGCCTGACCGGACCGCGCCTCCTGGTCCGCGCGCGCCATGCGCCCGCCGTGCTTGCCATGGGCTGGCACCGCTCCTGGATCGACGAGTACGACGGCGCATTCACGCTTGCAGGCATCGCGTGGGACTCGTTCCCGATGCCGCACGACGACCTCGGTTCCACCGCGCTGCGCGCCCGCGTCGGGACGCGCGTCGCGGCCCACGCCACCGACTGCGGTCGCGAGACGCGCGGGCTCGCGGAGTTCCTCGCAGGCGCCGACGTCCTGTGCCTCGAGAGCAACTACGACCCCGCCATGCAGCTCGCATCGGGCCGCCCGCAGCGGCTGCAGGACCGCATCATGGGCGGGAACGGCCATCTCTCGAACGAGCAGGCCCTGGCGATCGCCACCCGTGTGCACCGGTCGCACCCGCTCTCGTCGGTGGTGCTGGTGCACCTCTCCCGCCAGTGCAACTGCCCACGCCTGGTCGGCAGGCTGTGGGCGGGCGCCGAGCCGACGCTCCATGCGCGCATGCAGGTGTCCGCCCAGGACCGACCCTCATCGCCGGTCCATGCCGTGCCGCGCGCCGAGCACGCGACGCTGTTCGACGGCTGACGGGGCGCCACGCCTGAATTTCACGCGTCCCGCGCGCCCCGCGCCCGGCTAGCCTTGACATCCCCATGAGCGACGCGGTCAAGCATGAGTGCGGGCTCGCGATGATCCGGCTCCGCCGGCCGCTCGAGTGGTTCCAATCCGAGCTCGGGGACGTGCTCTGGCCGCTGCGGAAGCTCTACCTCCTCATGGAGAAGCAGCACAATCGCGGCCAGGACGGCGCCGGCATCGCGACCGTGCGGCGCGACATGCCGGCGGGCGACCAGTTCCTGGAGCGCGTGCGCACCGCGAAGCGCTCGCCGATCGAGCGCGTGTTCGCCGAGGCCATGGGTCCGGCGCAGCGCATGACGGCCGAGGAACTCCGGCACACGCACCCCACGGAACTCAAGCGACGGATCCCGTTCCTCGGCGAACTGATGCTCGGCCACCTGCGGTACGGGACGCACTCCGGCGACGGCGCCGAGCTCTGCCACCCGTACGTCCGGCGGCACGGCATGCCCAGCCGGAGCATGGCGCTCGCGGGGAACTTCAACCTCACCAACTCGCGCGAGCTCTTCGACCGGCTGGTGACGTTCGGCATCCACCCCGTCGGCGACGCCGACACGGGGGTGATCCTCGAGAAGATCGGCCACGCGCTCGACCGCGAGCACGACTTCCTCGCGTCGACCTGCGGCCCCGGCAGCCTCCGCAACCTCGACGGTCGCGAACTGGTCGATGCGGTGAGCGCGGGCATCGACCTCGTGCGCGTCCTGCGGCAAGCCGCCGAGCGCTTCGACGGCGGGTACGTGCTCGGCGGAATCGTCGGCAACGGCGATGCATTCGTGCTCCGCGATCCCGCCGGGATCAGGCCCGCGTTCTGGATCGAGACGCCCGAATGCGTCGCGGTCGCCAGCGAGCGCCCGGCCCTGTGCGCCGCCTTCGGGGTGCGCCCCGAGGACGTGCGCGAGTTGCCGCGCGGGCACGCCCTCGTTATGAAGGCCGACGGCCGGCACTCGATCGAACCGGTGCTCGAGCAGGCCGCCGAGCGGCAGTGCACGTTCGAACGCATCTACTTCAGCCGAGGCAACGATCCCGACATCTACGAGGAGCGCAAGGCGCTCGGCCGCAACCTGGCGCCGCACGTGCTTGACGCAGTGGACTGGGACCTCGACCGTACGGTGTTCGGGTTCATCCCGAACACCAGCGAGGTCGCGTACCTCGGCCTGCTGCAGGAGGTCGAGCGGCTGGCCACGTCGCGCGCCGCCGACCGCATGTGCGAGCTGCTGCGCACCGGACGGCTCACCGAGGACGAGATCCGGCGGCTGGCCCATCCGCGCGTGCGCGCCGAGAAGGTGACCAGCAAGGACCAGAAGCTTCGGACCTTCATCACGGCGGACGTCAACCGCAAGGACCTGGTCAACCACGTCTACGACATCACGCGCGGAACCGTGCGCCCCGGTGACACGCTGGTCGTGGTCGATGACTCGATCGTGCGCGGCACCACGCTGCGCGAGTCGATCGTGACGATGCTCACACGGCTCGAGCCGTCCCGGATCGTGATCGCCAGCAGCGCGCCGCCCATCATGTACCCCGACTGCTACGGGATCGACATGAGCCAGCTCGGGCGATTCATCGCCTTCGAGGCCGCCACGGTGCTCCTGGCCGAACGCGGCATGCCGCACGTGATCGAGGAGGTCGAGCGCCGCTGCCGCGCGCAGGAGCACCTTCCGGCAGAACGCATGAGGAACGAGGTGCGCGCCATCTACGAGCCCTTCACCGAGGCCGAGATCGGTGCGAAGGTGGCGTCGCTCATCCGGTCCCCGCAGCTCGCATGGCGCGGGAAGCTCGACGTCATCTACCAGACCGTCGACGGGCTCCGCGCGTCGATGCCGCGCTTCACCGGTGACTGGTACTTCACCGGTGAATACCCCACGCCCGGTGGATATCGCGTGCTGAACACGGCCTTCCTCCGTTGGCGCGCGGGCGACGCACGGCGGGCGTACTGAAGTGTCCGAGAATCATCCCGTCGGGACGCCCCGCGCCGGGTTCCCCAGGCGTTGCGTCGAGGAGCGGATTGTGGTCTACTTCCCCGTTCCCCCATGCGGAACGCGTACGGGGACATCGGGCACGCCGCCCGGTCAATTCAAGGAACACCAGGTCAACGAATGGCTCGCTATCTCGGTCCCAAGGTCAAGCTCTCGCGTCGCGTCGGGGTTCCGATCGCCGACCTCCCCAAGCACACCGCCAAGCGCGCGCTCACGCCCCCCGGCCCGCACGGCCTTCGCGGCAAGCGCCTGAAGCCGTACGGGATCCGCAAGGACGAGAAGCAGAAGCTCCGCTACCAC
>CANLMX010000053.1 GCA_947492385.1 Planctomycetaceae bacterium
CTACCGGGGGAAGCGACTGGTCAACTGGGATCCGGTGACCCGCACCGCGCTCGCCGACGACGAGGTCGAGATGGAGGAAGTGGACGGCCACTTCTGGTACCTGCGATACCCGTTCGAGGACGGCAGCGGCCACGTCACCGTGGCCACCACGCGGCCCGAGACGATGCTCGGCGACACCGCCGTCGCGGTGAACCCCCGGGATCCACGCGCGGCGGCGCTGCGCGGCAAGCGCCTGCGGCTTCCGATCGTCGGGCGCGTCATCCCGATCGTCGAGGACGACTACGTGGTGATGCCCGTCGAGCACGGCGGCGACCCGGCCGACGCGAAGGCGCAGTTTGCGACCGGGTTCCTGAAGGTCACCCCCGCGCACGACCCGAACGACTGGGAGATCGGCCTCCGCCACGGGCTTGCGGCGATCAACGTGATGGCGCCCGACGCGTCCATCTCGGCGTCGCACGGCTGGGAGGACGTCTCGGACGAGGCGCGCGCGTTCGTCGGCCTTTCGCGCGAGGACGCGCGCGCCCGCATCGTGGAGTGGTTCCGCGCGAACGGGCTGCTCGAGGCCGTGAAGCCGTACCGACATTCGGTGGGACACAGCTACCGCAGCCACGTCCCGGTCGAGCCGTACCTCTCGGAGCAGTGGTACGTGCGCGTCACCGACGACCGCCTCCGCGGCGCGGCGCTGCGTGCGATGGACCCCTCGCAGCGCGACGGTGCGGCACCCGCAGGCCCCGCCCGCGAAGGTGACGGCGGGCTCACGTTCTTCCCGCCCCGGTACGCGAAGACCTTCCAGCAGTGGCACGAGAACCTCCGTGACTGGTGCATCAGCCGCCAGCTGTGGTGGGGACACCGCATTCCCGTGTGGAGCCGCGACGTGCCTGCGTCCGAGGTCGCCGAGCGTGACGCCGCCGATCGCGCGCGTGGCGAACTGGTGCGCGCGCAGGGCCGCTGGAGCGCGATGGGCTGCGCCGAGGGCGTGCGCCGGCGTCCCGACGGCGGCTACGACCGGTTCGTGTGCGTGCCCGAGTCGCTCGACCCCACCGCCGTGCCCGCGCTCGAGGCCGAGGGCTACCGCCAGGACGACGACGTGCTCGACACGTGGTTCAGTTCTGCGCTGTGGCCGCTCTCGACCCTCGGCTGGCCCGAACCCGCGCGCTTCGGCATGCAGGGCCTGCTCGACGAGTGGAACCCGAGCGCGGTGCTCTCGACCGCGCGCGAGATCATCACGCTGTGGGTGAGCCGCATGGTGATGTTCAACCGCCACTTCATGGACGGCCGCCTGCCGTTCCGCCATGTGTTCATCCACGCGATGGTGCAGGACGGGTTCGGCCAGAAGATGTCGAAGTCGCTGGGCAACGGCGTCGACCCGCGCGACATCATCCACACCCACGGCGCCGACGCGATGCGCTTCACGCTGGTGCAGATGACGACCGACACGCAGGACGTGCGCATGCCGGTCGACATGGTCGATCCGTGGAGCGGCGAGACCTTCGTGCCGCGGACGTTCGTCGACGCGGCCGGCTACACGGTCTCCGAGCCGGTGCAGCAGAGCCCGAAGGATCCGTCGAAGCGCATCACGTCCGCGTACGGCGCAGCCACCGGCAAGGCCGTCCCCGGCCCCGACGCTCCGCTTGCCCGCAACACGAGCTCCCGCTTCGATGCCGGCCGCAACTTCGCGAACAAGGTGTGGAACGCGACCCGCTTCGCGCTCGGGAACCTGGGGCAGGCGTCCGCGGGTGCGGAGCTCGACGTCGCGTCGCGCCCGCTCGTCGACCGGTGGATCGTCGCGCGCATGGCGCACGCCTTGGCTTCCTACGAGCGCGCGATCGCCGGGTACCGCTTCAACGAGGTGGCCGATGCGACCTACGACTTCGTGTGGCGCGAGGTGTGCGACTGGTACCTCGAGGCGATCAAGCCCACGGTCCGCGACGACCCCGCGCAGCAGCAGGTGCTGCGGACGGTGCTCGACGCGAGCCTGCGCATGCTGCACCCGGCGATGCCGTTCATCACGGAGCGCCTCTGGCCCGCGGTCTCCGCGACCGGTGCCGCGGGCCTTCGCGGCGTCTCGGTGCCTGCGTCGGCGCAGTGCGCGACGGCCGCGTGGCCGCGCGTCGACCCGTCGGCCGCAGACGCCGCCGCGCTCGCCGCGTTCGGCCGCGTCCAGCAGCTCGTTGAGGCGATCCGCACGTTGCGGGGCGCGCGCCAGGTACCGCCGAAGCGCCGGATCACGCTGCTTGCGCCCGCGGCGGTCCGTTCGCTCGTCGCGGAGGCGGGCGGAACCGTCGAGGCGCTGGCGGGGCTCGACGCGGTGCACGGCATCCCGGAGAATCGTCCGGCCGGTTCGGTTCCGCTCGCGTTCGAGGGGCAGGAACTCCTCCTCGTCAACCTGGTCGACGCGGTGGATGCCGGCGCCGAGCGCGCCCGGCTCGAGAAGCTGGTCGCCGACAAGTCGCGGCTCGTGGCGGGGTTCGAGGCCAAGCTCGGGAACCCCGGGTACCTGGCCAAGGCCAAGCCCGAGCTCATCGCCGAGACCCGCACGCTCATGGAGCAGGCAAGCGCGGACATCGACGCGGCCCGGCGTGCGCTCGATGCCCTACGCTGATGTCGTGAGCCCCCGGTCCAACGTCGCCCGGCCTGTGCCCCCGGCCCGTGCGGCGCTGGCGGCGTGGTCGATGGGGGCGGTCCTTGCGGCCGCGCTCGCCGGGTGCGCCGGGCGGGCCGGCGGGGCGGGTTCAGGCGGCGCCTCGGCTGCCCAGGCCTCACGCCTGACGCGCGACGCGTCGCCCGCGGCGCTTGCGACGAGCCCGGTGACCTCGACGCGCGAGTGGACGTGGCGCGGCGTGAACGGCCTCCAGGTGGACACGCACCATTGGTCGATCCGCTCATCGCTGCGCAGTGCCAGCTTCACCGGATCGCTTCCCGCCTTCTACGAGGCGGCGCTCCGCAACTACCGCACGGGCCTCGTGCCGCTGCCGGCGCCGCCGAAGCGGCTGGAGACCTGCGTCTTCGGCACGCGCGACGAGTGGGCGCGCTACACCGAGCACCGCCTGGGCGCGGATGCGGGGCCATACCTGGGCATGGGGCGGGGCGGGTTCACCTCGGGCGGCGAGGCCGTGCTCTACGACATCGGGCCGCGCGACACGCTCTCGATCGCAGCGCACGAGGGGTGGCACCAGTATTCGCAGACGACGTTCCGCAGCGCGCTCCCGGTCTGGCTCGAGGAGGGGATCGCGTGCTTCATGGAGGGGTTCCGCCAGCCCCTGGGCAGCCCCGAGCCGGTGTTCCTGCCGTGGCGCAACACGGAGCGCTATGCCGAGCTGCGCTCGAGCGCGCGCAAGGGCCGGCTGAGCGAGCTGCGCGCGGTGCTCGAGGGTTCGCCGCAGTCGTTCCTTGCGGTGAGCCGCGACGCGCAGCTGTCGTACTACGCGCAGGTCTGGGCCCTCGTGCACTTCCTGCGCGACGGCGACGGCGGGCGCTACCGGCCCGGGCTCGAACGCATGCTCGACGATGCGGTGCGTGGGACGATCGGCGAGCGCATCCGTGCCTGCGACGCGCTCGATGCGCGCGGCAAGCGCCTGGCCGCGGGCGCCAAGAGCGGCATCTGGCTCGTCACCGTCTATCTCGACGCCGACTTCGACTCGTTCTCGCGCGCCTACGACCGCTTCGTCGGGGCGCTGCTCGAGTCCAACGGGTGGGACCGGATCCTGCGCGGCGAGTGCCCGATCGACCTTCCCGCGCCTGCCCCCGAAGGAGCACCATGATCGCAGCGACCATTCGCTTCGTGTCGAGCCTCGCGCTGACCGTGTCTGCGCCCGTCATGCCCACCCAGTCGCCGGCGGCCCCGCCGCCGGCGGCGCCGCCCGCGGTCGAGGGAGGGGCACCGGCGTCCAAGGGGACCGGATCACCCGATGCGCCGCCCGCCGCCGCGCGTGCACCCGGCGTGCCGGGGCTGGTCGCGCCGGACGCAACGCCGAAGGTGCTCGTCGAGGGCCTCAAGTTCGCCGAGGGCCCCGCCGCCGACGCCGCCGGCAACGTCATGTTCTGCGACCTCGCCACGAGCGAGGTATTCCGGCTGGTGCAGGACGTCGGGGCGTGGCGGAACGTGCGCGCAACCGAGGCGACCGGAGGGATGTCCGGGCTCGTGTTCATGCCGGGCGGCTCGCTCCTGGGGTGCCAGATGCGCACGGGCACGCTGGTGGAGCTGGTCCCGGCCGGGGGCGATGCACGCACGATCGAGCCGCGCTCGCTCACCGGGGCCGACGCGCGCGCCGGACTCAACGACCTCACGGTGGACGCGCGCGGGCGCGTCTGGATCACCAACATGGGCGACCGCCGGCACCCCGAGTGGACCGGGCTCTGGAGGTTCGACCCCGCCGTGCCTGCCTCGGCCGCGGTCCAGTTCCGCACGGGCGCCTCGCGCCCGAATGGCGTGCGATTCTCGCCGCACGCCGGCGGCCGGCTGTGGGTCACCGACTACCTCCGGCCGCGTGCCTTCATCGTCGCGATCCCCGAAGGCGAGCCCTCGCCGGGGCTCGAGGGGCGGGGCGTCGAGGTCTCGCTCGAGCCACTGGCGACCGGCCCGCGCCGCGGCGGCGCCGATGGCCTCGCCGTCGACGCCAAGGGCAATGCGTGGATCGCGCTCCCCGGCCATGATCGCGTTGCGGTGGTGGGCCCCGACGGGGCGCCGCTCGGCTGGATCGAGGTCCCGGACGGCCCGTCGAACTGCTGCTTCGGCGGCGCCGACGGCCGCACGCTCTTCATCACCACGCGAAGCTCGGTGCGCGCGTTGCCGACGCTCGTCGAGGGATGGTGGGCGGCGCGCGCCGACCGGCAGGCGCAGCCGGCGCCGAAGGCGCCGTGATTCACGAAAGCGGTGGGGAGAGGATTCGAACCCCTGAGACCCTCGCGGGTCTGCTCGATTTCAAGTCGAGTGCTTTCAACCGCTCAGCCACCCCACCCGATGTCCTTGCATGCGCGGGCCTGCCGCGGCCCCGGCGCGCTCAGGTTGCGCGCACGGTGACCTTCTCGACGAGGCCGGCGTTGATCTTCTGCGCGCCCGAGCCGAGTTCACCGATCGGGTCCGGCGGCACGATGTCGACGACCTTGTCGCCGAGCTTCGCCTCGCCGCGCTTGACGCGCGCCTCGAAGTCCTTGCACTCCTTGAGCAGGCGGTCGAGGATCTCCTCCTCGGGAACGTTGGCCACGCGCTGGCCCTGCACGTAGATGATCCCACGGCGGTCGCCGGCGAACACGGCCACGTCCGCGCCCTCGGCCTCGCCGGGGCCGTTCACGATGCAGCCCATGACGGCCACCTTGATCGGCAACTGGATCTCGGCGGCCAGCTTCACCTCCACCTCCTTCACCAGGGTGAAGAGGTCCACCTGGATGCGCCCGCACGTGGGGCAGGCGATCAGTTCGACGCCCTTGCGCTCGCGCTTGCCCAGGCAGTAGAGGATCTCGAGCCCGTCCTTCACCTCGTCGATGTGGTCGCTGGCGTAGCTGATGCGCAGCGTGTCGCCGATGCCGTTGGCGATCAGCGTGCTGAGGGCAGCCACGCTGCGGATGGCGCCGGTGGATTTCGGCCCGGCATGCGTCACGCCCAGGTGCAGCGGGTAGTCGAAGCGGTCGGCGATCTCGGTGTAGATGTCGATCACGAGCGCCGGGTCCATGCTCTTGGCGCTGATCACGATGTCGTGGAAGTCGCGGGCGTGGAAGATCTCGAGGTACTCCTCGAGCTTGGCGATCATGAGCGCCAGCAGGTGGCCCGACTTGTGCCCGGCGAAGTACTTGCCGAGCTCCTCCATGCGCTTCTGCTTGTCCTTGCGCTCGATGATCGAGCCTTCGTTGACGCCGATCCGGATCGGGATCTTCCGCTCCTTGCACGCGTCGATGACCTTGTTGACCTGGTCGCGGTCGTTGATGTTGCCGGGGTTGAGGCGGATCTTGTGGATGCCGGCCTCGACCGCCTCGAGCGCGCGTTGGTAATGGAAGTGCACGTCGGCCACGATGGGCACGCGCACCTGCTTCAGGATCTCCTTCAGCGCCTCGGTGTCCTTGCGCTCAGGCACGGCCACGCGCACCACGTCGGCGCCCGCCTGGCGGTAGCGCTCGATCTCGGCGACGCACGCGTCGATCTCGTGCGTGTAGCCCGCGGTCATGGTCTGCACCAGGATCGGGGCGTCGCCTCCGATGGCCTTGCGGCCGGTCACGTCGTCGCCGATCCACACCTGACGGGTCTTCCTGCGGGCCTGCATAGGGCGGAAAGTGTAGCCCGGTGGGTCCATGGGCGGTTCCGGCGCGTCCCGCGGCCGAAGTTACGATCCCCACCCATGGTGAACGAGACCGCGACCGGAACCCCCGGCACCCTCTACGTCCGA
>CANLMX010000054.1 GCA_947492385.1 Planctomycetaceae bacterium
CCCTCCGCGCAGGGGCAGGGAGTCGCCCCGCGGACGTCCTCGCTCCACCAGGTTTCGCTCGGACTCATCGAACACGGGCTCGGCACGTGGAACGGCCCGCGCCACCCGGGACATCCCTCGCGTGCCTCGCCGTCTTCGGAGCCGCTCGGTCGCCCCCCCGCCCCCGCGCTCCGGTCGCTCCGTTGAGCGACGGGCGTGTGCGCGCAGCCGCGTGCCTTGTGAGGCGCCCGGAGCCGACAGTGACTCGGGGGTGGCCTCACCAAGCGAGTTCTTTGCGGGGCATGTCCCGCCGCGACATGCTTCGCGCAACGCACGTGCCCCGCAAAGCTGTCTGAGCGACTGAGGCCACCCCCGAGGCGCCGAGGCGTCCAGGGGCTCGGCCTCGCTCCTCAGGGAGTGTTCGGGTTCTGCAGTCCCTGCCACCCGTTCTGGTAGCTGAGACCCGCCGTCGAATTGACCAGCCGGCGATCGATGTTGCCGTTCGACCACGCGCGGAACAGCACCGTGCCGCTGCCCGAGCTCGGGGTCGGGACGGCGGCAATGCCGACCACGTGCGCGGCGCTCGCGGCAGCCTGGGCCTGGCCCGCCTGGGCTGCGATCGCGTCACGGACGCTTCCCTGGGACTGCGCGGGGTCGAGCGCGGCGGGAATGAAGACCGGGGTCCACGAGGCCTCGGCTGTCGGCTCGATCGAGCCGGTGCCGAGCGACATGAACGCGTGGAAGACGATCGCCCCTGCAAGAAGCGCGAGTCCGGTGCCGGTCGAGATGCGGGTGGTCATGGTTCACGGATCATAGGGAGCGATTCGGGCCGGCCATGGCGCCCGAGCGCGGACGTATCCTTCCGTCGCCATGGTCGCCGACCTTGATTCCGCCCAGTCCGAGGCCTCCGCTGCGCTCGCCGCGGCCGGAACGCTCGACGCGCTCGATGCATGGAAGTCCGCCTGGATCGGTGGCAGCGGCCGGCTCAAGACCATGATGGCGGGCCTGAAGGACGTCCCAAAGGACCAGAAGCCGGCATTCGGCAAGCGCCTCAACGAGTTGAAGGCCGCGCTCGAGGCTGCATACGAGTCGCGGCGCGCGGCAGTCGAGGCGACGGCCGGGCCCCGCGGGCCGATCGTCGACGTCACCGAGCCTGGCGTGACCGTCGCTGAGGGCCGTCGCCACGTCCTGAGCCGCACGATCGACGAGATCGTCGACGTCTTCGGCCGGATGGGCTTCACGCTCGCCGAGGGCCCCGAGGTCGAGGACGAGTGGCACAACTTCACGGCCCTGAACATCCCCGAGGCGCACCCGGCGCGAGACGCGCAGGACAACTTCTACATGGGCGAGCAGGGGGGCGTGAAGCGCCTGCTGCGCACGCAGACAAGCACCGTGCAGATCCGCGCCATGGAAGTGCGGAAGCCCCCGCTCAAGGTGGTCGCGACCGGGCGCGTGTACCGGCCTGACACCCACGATGCCACGCACTACTCGATGTTCCACCAGATCGAGGGCCTCTACGTCGACCGCGGCGTCACGATGTCCGACCTGAAGACCACGCTCGTGCAGTTCGCGAAGGCCTACTTCGGCGCCGAGGCCGAGGTGCGCATGCGCCCGAGCTTCTTCCCCTTCACCGAGCCCAGCGCCGAGGTGGACATGAAGATGCGGATCAAGGGCGAGTGGAAGTGGGTGGAGCTCGGAGGCTGCGGCATGGTCGATCCCAACGTCCTGCAGTCGGTGGGGATCGATCCTGAGGATTGGACCGGGTTCGCGTTCGGGCTCGGCATCGAGCGCATCGCCATGCGCCGCTACGGCATCAGCGACATCCGTTGGCTGTTCGAGAACGACGCGCGTTTCCTGCGGCAGTTCTGACCGACGCTCAGTCGACCCCGAGTTCCTTGTGCGAGTGCTCGCGCTGTTCCTCGATCTTCGCGAGGAGCGCCTTGGACTCCTCGGCCTTGTCGGCGACGATGGCGTCCTCGAGATCGAGGAGCGCACGCATGAGCTTGCGCAGGTCCGCGGCGTACTCGGCCTCGAGCTTCTGCTTGGCCGCATCGTCCGCCGCGCCCTTGGTGTAGGCGGCCGGGAGGGGCATCGACTTCGCCGCCGCGCAGTCGCGCTGCATCTCGCTCACGAGCTTCAGGCACTCGGCCTTCTTCGTGGCGTCGCCGATGGCGGCCTTGACCGCCTTGAGCGCGCGGTTCATCCCCTTCATCGCGCCCTCCACGTTCATGGCGCCCGCGGCGCCGCCTCTCGCGCCGCCACGTCCCCCCTCGCGGGAGCCACCCGGGCCGCCGCGCTGCTGTCCGCCTTCCTTCTGCCCAGGCTGCCCGCCCTGCGAAGGGGTGTCCTGGGCCGAGGAAGGTGCGGTGGGGAACGCGATGGCGAGGCTCGTGAGGACGACTGCGGCGGCTGCGATCTTCATGGGTCGTTGGTCCTGGGTGAACGGCCGTCCTGGTCGGCCTTGGGTTGGTTCGCCGCCTCGCTGGGCGGCATGGATGAACGAGGGGAGGCGGGGTCCGATTGCACCGGCACCTCCGCGGGTTCCGCGATCTCGGCGGCGGGCAGCGTCGCCCGTTCGACCGACCGCGAACGCCCCGTGACGAGGTCCGACACCATCTGCGCGAACGCGGTCTCGAGCGCACGGTTCAGCGAGGCACGCGCGTTCAGCACCACTTCCGCCTCGATGGTGCATGATCCGGTCGAGGCCCACGCGACCTGCCCGGTCTCGACGTCCCATGCCTGGAGCGAGACGTCAACCGTGGTGGAGACGGTCCAGTTCACGACCAGGCCAAGCACGTTCAGGCGGTTGTTCGAGTACGTCCACAGGTTGCCGAGCATCGGCATCAGCACCCATCGGACCTGCGCCGCCTTGCCCACCCGAGCCAGCCGTTCGCGGTCGAGGACACCGCCCGTCACGTACTCGCTGGCCAGGTCGTGCCAGGCAGTGCCGAGCCCGGCCGCGTTGATGCGTCCGGCGACCACGGCGGCCGGCACGACCGTGGCGTCGGGGACCGTCCGCTCGATGGCGCGCATCAGCGCCATGTTCGTGAGCGGCGCGAGGCCGGGCTGTGAGGGCGCCACCGCCGGGAGGATCGCGACCTGGGCGGGCTTCGCGGCGAGCGCGTTGCGTGGTGACGGGTCCTCCGCGAGCGACACCGAGTGCGTGACGGCATCGATGGCCACGCCCTGCGACGTGCATCCGGCCGGAACGGCGGACAGGAGCGGCACGCACGCCATGGCGATCGCGGAAACCCACGCGCGCATGGCGGCCGGACGGCGTGGGGAGCGGGCCTCGGAGGCGCGGGGCCTCACGTCGTGTAGTCCGCGTTGAGTTCCACGTACGCCTTGGTGAGCCCGCACGAGATGAACTCGTCCGTGCCGGGTCCCGTGCCCACCGCGAGGTCGACCTCCACCATGGGCGCGCGGAAGGCGGCTTCGCGCGCCGCCAGCGGGGTGTCCGCGGGTCCGCCGCGCGAGAAGAGCGCGACGCCACCCACCGAGAGCGCCACCTCGTCGACGTCGAGCCGGACCCCGCTTCGCCCCGCCGCGGCCAGGATGCGGCCCCAGTTGGGGTCGCCGCCGGTCACGGCGCACCGCACGAGCAGGCTCGACGCCACGGTCTGCGCGACCGTCAGCGCGTCCGCGTCGCTCGGGGCGCCCGTCACGCGCACGTGGATGCCGCGCTCGTAGCCCTCGCCGTCGCGCACGATCATGAGCGCCAGTTCGCGCGCGACGTCCTTGAACGCAGCGCGCATCGCATCGGCCGGGAAGCCTCCCTCGGGCGCGTGCGCCGCGCCCGAGGCGAGCGCGAACACCGAGTCGTTCGTGCTCGTGTC
The DNA here is from genome assembly GCA_947492385.1 of Planctomycetaceae bacterium. Classification (GTDB taxonomy): domain Bacteria; phylum Planctomycetota; class Phycisphaerae; order Phycisphaerales; family SM1A02; genus UBA966. The sequence goes on from CANLMX010000054.1 coordinate 3,816, forward strand.
GCCGTCGATCGAGATCCGGTGGAAGCTGCGCTCGACCGCGGCACGAAGGTGGCCGTCGAGCTCCGCGGGCGCCAGGGAGGCATCGGTCAGCAGCACCGCGATCATCGTCGCCATGTTCGGATGGATCATCCCGGCGCCCTTCGCGCAGCCGACCACGGTGCAGCGGCGACCGCCGTGCTCGACCGTGCGCACCGACCACTTCGGGTACGTGTCGGTGGTCATGATGGCGCGCGCGAACGGCTCGATGGTCCCGGCGGCGGCCGCAGCCGCCAAGCCCGGAACCTGCGCGAGCATGCGCTCGAGCGGGAGCTGCACGCCGATCACCCCCGTCGAGTTCGACTGGACCGCCTCGGGCGCCACGTCGCACGCACGGGCCACCGCGTCGGTCAGCTCGATCGCCGCGGCCATGCCGCGCTCGCCCGTCGCGGCGTTGGCGCAGCCGGAATTCACGAGCAGCGCGGCGCAGTGGCCGCGGCTCTCCCGCAGCCGGCGTCGGCTCAGCTGCACCGGCGCCGCGCACACCTGGTTGGTGGTGTAGAGGGCCGCGAGCGTGGCGCCCGTGGGGCAGCGGAGGAGCGCCATGTCCTGGCGCCCCGGCTTCTTGATCGCGGCGCTCGCGGTGGCGGCCGTGAAGCCCGCCGGGAGCATCGGGGCCGGCCCGGAGGGGCAGGGTGCGGCCGCCGGCCCGTTCGCCGACGCGCTCGCCGGGATCGCGGTGCCTGTGCCGCTCATCGTCCGCCGTTCCCGTGCGCCGGGACGTCGTGCACCAGGGCGATCTCGTCGCATTGCTCGCGCTTGGGGCACCCTGCACAATCCTTGAGCACCTTCTCGGGCAGGCTGTTGACGCTCACCTGCCGGAAGCCGGCCTTCTCGAAGAACCTGGGCGCGCGCGTCAGCACGAACACCTTCGGGATGTGGAGCTGTCCCGCAAGCTGCAGGAAGTACCGCACCAGCCCCTGTCCGACGCCCTTGCCCTGGTGGTCCGGGTGGACCCCGAGCGAGCGGATCTCGGCCAGCTGCGGCGTGTAGATCCAGAGCGCGGCGCACCCGACGACCGTGCCGTCGACGACCGCGACGCCGAAGTCGAGGATCGCCTTCATGATGTCCTCGCGGCTGCGGGGCAGGTTCTCGCCGTGCTTCGCCCAGTGCTCGACCAGCCATTCGATGGCGTCGAGGTCGTCGGCCCGCGCCTGGCGGAACTCGACCTCGCCGGCGGCCGGATCGGCCACCGCCCGTTCGCGCAGCATGCGGCGCATGCGTGCGATCGCGTCCTCGACCGCGCTGACCGCGGTCCCACCTTCGACGGCGCGCTTCTCGAGCGTGGCCCCCACGGTGAGCTGCGCGTAGACGTCCTGGTTGGCCTTCGGCGCCTGCTGGCGGATGACATCGAGCGGGAGCTCCTCGAGGGCACGGTCCTGCTCGATGGCGGTGCGGACGAGGCGACCCACCTGGTGGTGCGCCTCGCGGAACGGCACGCCCAAGCGCACTAGGTAGTCCGCGAGGTCGGTGGCGTTGGTGTAGCCCTCGGCGGCCATCTGGAGCGCACGGTCACGGTCGACCGTCAGTCCTGCCAGCATCGGCGGGAGCACGCGCAGGCAGAGGCTCAGGTGGCGCATGCCGTCGAACAGCGGCTCCTTGTCCTCCTGCAGGTCCTTGTTGTAGGCCAGCGGCAGGCCCTTGAGAGTCACGAGCAGCGTGACGAGGTTGCCGACCGCACGCCCGCTCTTGCCGCGGATGAGCTCGCAGGCATCGGGGTTCTTCTTCTGCGGCATCAGGCTTGAGCCGCTCGTGAAGGCGTCGGGCAGCTCGACCAGCGCCGCCTCGCTGGTCGAGTAGAAGATGAGGTCCTCCGCC
>CANLMX010000055.1 GCA_947492385.1 Planctomycetaceae bacterium
AGGTAGTTGTCGCTCTCGGGGCGCGCCTCGATGGTGTCGCGCACCGGTCCGGACGTCGGGAGGGGGATCGTGGTCATGGCTGGCGGGTCCTGTGGGGTCGTCTCGGGTGCGTCACTTCGCCGCGCCCGTGGCGGGCTGCGCCGTCTGCGGGTCGAGGGTGGGCAGGAGCTTGCCCGTCTTCGGGTCGAGCTTGTCCAGGTTCTGCATGTAGCCGATCAGCGCGTCGATGGCCTTGTCGTTCAGCTGTCCCTTGAAGGTGGGCATGGCATTCGCGTACGGCGGGACGACGTACTCGCCGGGCACCAGGATCGAGGTGCGCACGTAGTCCTCCCACGTGCCGTACTTCTTGCCCTCGCCCACGAAGTCGTAGCCCTTCACGCGGTCGACGATGCCCTTCCAGGAAGGCCCGATGCCGTTGGTCCCGTCGAGCGAGTGGCACTGGCTGCAGCGCGAGAACAGCTTCGGGCCGGCCTTGAACCAGAGCTCTTCCTCGGGAATCTTGTCCATCCACTGGCTCTGGTCGACCATCCATTGCGCGAAGGTGGCCTCGTCGAGCACGTAGACGAAGCGGTTCATCTTCGAGTGGCCGGTCCCGCAGTACTCGGTGCAGTACAGCGCGTGGCGCTGGCCCTCGCCCATCGGCAGGTCCACGGTGGCGGCGTTGGGGTCACGCACGTCCTTGCCTGGCATGCCGGTGGGGTGGTCGCACTGGAACCACGCGTAGGTGTAGCGGCCGGGCACGATGTCGCGCTTGACGCGGAAATCGGGGATGTAGAACGAGTGCAGCACGTCGCTCGAGCGGAGCACGATGCGGACGGGCTTCCCGGCAGGCACGTAGAGGTCGTCCGACTGCGCGCCGTTCGGATACTGGAACTGCCAGGCCCACTTCTGCGCGGTGGCCTTGATGTCGAAGGCGTTCTTCGGGGCGGTGTAGATATCGAGGTAGCTGCGGAAGCCGACCACGAAGATCCCGATCACGATGATGGTCGGGATGATCGACCAGGTGACCTCGAGGGGCGTGTTGTGGTGCGGGTATTCCGTGCGGAAGCGCTCGCCCTTGCGATGCCGGTACTTCACGACGAAGACCACCATCAGCAGCACCACCAGCGCGAAGAAGAAGTAGCAGATCCAGTTGATCACGTCGAGCGTGTGGTCGACACCGGGCGCGATGGTCGATGCGCCCTCGGGCATCCAGAACGTGCGCGGGGTCGGGCCGTCGGCGGCCTGCGCGAGCCCCGAGAGGGCATGCGCCTTGGCGGCTGCGGTAGAGAGGGCCTGGTGGATGGTGGACATGGGGAAGTCTCGTGTGTTCGTGATCAGCCGTGGGTCGGGCTCCCGTGCACGGCGGGCTCCGCGGCCGGGGGGGCGAGCCGGCGCGCCTGCGCCTCGCGCCACCAGAACCAGCCGAGCCCGCCGGCAAGCACCGCCAGCGTCAGCGCGCCGCCGAGCTGCATGACCCGCATGGCGAGCACCACGTAGCCGCCCGCCTGCGCGTCGTAGATGTGGCACCAGAGGATGATGCGATCGAGGGTCGTGCCGATCTTGCCCTCGGACGCCTCGAGGAGCGCCATGCGCACGTCGGAAGGTTCGTACTTCACGCCGTACAGCACTCGGCTGAGGCGGCCCTGCGGCGTCAGGACGAACACCGCGGCGGCGTGCGAATACTCGCCGTTCTCCTGCTGCCGGTACTGGAACCCGACCGCCTCGGTCACCTTGCGGATCTCCGCCTCGGAGCCGGTGAGGAAGTGCCAGCCCTTCGCGCTCGAGGGCCGTCCATACTCCGCGACGTACCCCGCCTTCTTGGCGTCGGCAAGGTCCGGGCCCTCGTTCGGGTTCACCGAGAGCGAGATCACGTCGTACTGGTCGCCCACGGTCCAGTCCACGCCCTGGATGCCGCGCACCAGCGCGTTCATCACGAGGCTGCACAGCATGGGGCACCGCAGGTATCCGATCTGCAGGATCGCAGGCCGGTCCTTCGGGAGCACCTGCCCGAAGGTCACGGCGTTCCCCCGCTCGTCGCGGAACGCGGCATCGAGCGGCACCTGCGCGTCGAGGCGGTCGATGATGTCGACGCCCTCGAGCTCCTGCGCCGGCTCCGTGGTGGGCGCGGAGAGCGAACCCGGGCCGACGGTCACCTGCGACCACGACGCGTCCGCGGCGACGAGCGCGGCGGCGAGTGCGGTGATGGCCGGGGAGAAACGCATCTGGAAACAATAGGCGCGTCGGCGGTCAGTTCGGAACCGCGGAAGCGGCGGTCGGAGTGGTCGGGGTGGCGCCGTCGGCGGCGGGCGCGACGCCGGCACGCGAGCCGGCGGGCGGGACGGCAAGGGCCGGATTCCCGGCCATCATCCGGATCGCCTCGGCGACGGGAATGCGCCGGCGCTCGACCTTCTGGCCGCCGACCTCGGTCGAGTACGTGCCGGACCCGGCCAGCAGCGAGAGCTGCGAGGCCTTCAGGTCCTTGAGCGCCAGGTACTCGGGCTCGATCACCTTCGCGTCGACCTCGGCCTGCTCGGTGCGGAAGTAGATGACGCTGATCGCCATCACCAGGGCCGCCAGGATCGTGACCCCGACGATCGAGACCAGCCACGTCTTGCCCGCCTCCGGATCGTCCCACAGGACGCCCGTCGGGGTCACGAACTCGTTGTCACTCGTTGCGCTGCTCATGGTTCGTTCCTTCCGGGGATCACATGTTCTCGAAGGCCAGGCTCTCGCGGAGCGACGGGTCGCGCACGGCCAGCAGCGACTGCCCCGACAGCGCGCGCAGCGCGCCCCCGAGGACCAGCATGAGCACGCCCAGCGTCATCGCGAGGAACGACGGATCGAGGAGGTGCGGTGCGTCGCCCGCGTGCTTGGCGGCGAACTCGCCGTACGTCGTGAACTCGCCGAGGTCGTGCGGGATGTGCGGCATGACCAGGTAGTAGAGGTCGATGAGGCCGAAGAGCAGCATCCACGCGCAGCCGAACGTGAGGGTGGCGCGGATGCGCTTCGTCCAGCGCGAGATCAGGAACACGAACGGGATGGCGAAGTGCCCGAGCAAGAGGGCCCAGCTCAGCCACAGCCACCCGCCCACCTGACGCGGCAGGTACCAGGCGGTCTCCTCGGGGAGGTTGCCGTACCAGATCAGCATGAACTGGCTGAAGGCGATGTACGCCCAGAACACGATGCCGAACGCGAAGAGCATCTTCCCGAGGTCCTGGAAGTGCTCCGGCGACACGATGCCGCGCAGGCGCCCGAACTGGTCCTGCAGCCGCAGCGTCAGCAGCGTGATCACGCTGATGCCGCAGGTCGCGCAGGCGGCGAAGAAGTAGACGCCGAACATGGTGCTGAACCATGCGGGCGACAGGCTCATCATCCAGTCGAACGCGGCGAAAGTGATGCTCAGGCCGAACACGATCATCGCGGGGCCGGACCACTTGCGGCACGCGGCGCTGATCGCCGGGTCGCCGGTGCGGTCCTGCCGGACGCTCGCGCGCCAGAAGAACGCGGCAATGCCGGCCCACGCCACGAAGTAGATCGCCGCTCGCACGAAGAAGAACCGCTGGTTGAGGTAGCCGGACTTGTTCGCCACGAGCTGCGCCTCGGCGGGCGCGACCTTCGCCAGTTCGTCGAGGTTGGCCCACGGGAAGAGCGTGTCGAGCGAGCCGTTCCAGCCCATCCAAGCGACGGGCAGGAAGAGCACCCACGCCCAGCGCAGGTTCTGCATCAGCGCCTCGGCGGGGCGGCGCACGGCCACGCTCCATCCGGCGCGCGTCAGGTGCTGCACGACGACGAAGAAGGTCGCGCCCAGGCAGATCGCCAGGCCGAACATCATCGCGACGAGCCAGTGGCGCGCGAAGTGCGCGGCATCGCCCGAGCGGTAGCCGAGCCAGGCGCCGACGGCGACGGCCACGAGGCCGGCGCCGATGAGGGTGCGCGCGGCGGGCGCAAGCGCGGAACCTCCGAGGTTCGCGTCGCTCAGGTCATGCGCATGGTGGTGGTCGTGGGCCATCGGTGTGTCCTTGCGGTGCTCAGTTCGCGGGCGCGTCTTGGCTCAGCTGCAGCGCCTTGACGTAGGCGGCGATCGCCCAGCGGTCCTCGACGGTGATCTGCGAGCCGTAGCCGGCCATGTTGCGGATGCCGTGCGTGATCGTGTTGAAGAGCTGCCCCATCGGCTGGTTCCGCGTGGTCTCGTCGTGCAGGCTCTTGGCGGCCACCCACTGCGTGCCGTTCACCGGGCCATTGGCGTTCGCCACCAGCTCCATCGCGCGCTGGTTCACGGCGCCGTCGCCGAAGCCCGCGTAGCCGTGGCACGCCGAGCAGTAGATGTCGAAGCGCTGGTGGCCGCGCTGGAGCGTCGCCTCGTCCATCGCCATCGAGCCGGGCAGCGTGGTCGCCCAGCCGCCCGCGGCGACTCCCTCGAAGAGGTGCGTGTCGACATACGACTCGCCGCGCGCGACCGTGCCCTCGACGGGCGGGCGCATCGCGCGGCCGTCGGCGAACAGCGGGTTCGGCGCCTGCGTCTTGAACTTCGGCTGGAAGTCCATGTCGTAGAAGATGTGGATCGGGCGGTTGGGGCTGGGCGTCGCGCGCATGCGCGCGAACACCAGCGGCGGGATCAGCGCCAGGCAGCCGCCGATCAGGAGCATGTAGACCAGGATCCGGGGAAGCTGCGGCACGTCAGTCCTCCACCGCCTCGACGGCGGTTGCGCCGAGCGACTTCAGGAAGTGCTCGGTCTTGGAGCGGTAGAAGCGCG
>CANLMX010000056.1 GCA_947492385.1 Planctomycetaceae bacterium
CGCCCGCACCGGCATCCGCGCCCGCACCGGCACCCGCGCCCGCGCCCGCACCGGCACCCGCGCCCGCACCGGCACCCGCGCCCGCGCCCGCACCGGCACCCGCGCCCGCACCGGCACCCGCGCCCGCGCCCGCACCGGCACCCGCGCCCGCACCCGCGCCGACGCCATGATCCGCTCGATGACCGGGTTCGGGGCCGCGTCGGTCGAGCAGGACGGCGCGCGCTGCACCGTGGAGGTTCGCAGCGTCAACAACCGGTTCTTCAAGGCCACCATGCGCCTGCCCGGCGACCTCGAATCGCTCGAGGCCGACATCGAGGCGCTCCTCATGCGGCGACTTTCGCGCGGAAGCGTGACGCTCATGGTGCGCTGGAACGAGGTGGCGTCCCGTGCGATCGCCCGCATCAACGTGGCGGCGCTCGAGGCCTACGCGGCGCAGGTCCGGTCTGCGGGCATCGGCGGACTCGGTCACGAGCTGCGGATCTCCGACCTGCTCGGGCTCCCGGGTGTCGTGGTCGATGACCGCGCCGACGGCATCGCCGAGGTCGCCCGGCCGATCGTGCTCGCGCAGGTCGATCGCGCCTGCGACGCGCTCCTGGAGATGCGCCGGCGTGAGGGCGAGGCACTCCGGACCCTGCTTGCGGGGTTCGGGGACACGATCGCGGCCCGGCTCGACGAGGTGCGCGTCCGCGTGCCCGAGGTGGTCTCCGCGTACCAGGACCGGCTCCGGCAGCGCCTGTCGGCGGCGCTCAAGGAGCTCGGCCAGTCGGCGGACGACGCCGACATCATCCGCGAGGTCGCGATCTTCGCCGAGCGCACGGACATCGCCGAGGAGGTCGCGCGGCTCGGCGGCCACCTCGAGCAGTTCCGGTCGCTGATCGATCCGTCGAACCCGCAGCCCGCGGGACGCACGCTCGACTTCCTGGCGCAGGAGATGCTGCGCGAGGCCAACACCATCGCCAGCAAGTCGGGCGACGTCGAGATCAGCCGCCGCGTGGTCGAGATCAAGACCGCGATCGACCGCATCAAGGAACAGGCGCAGAACGCCGAATGAGCCCGGGTGCGCCCGAGCCGCTCGCACGCGAGGAACTCCGCGCGACGGTGCGTGCGTTCGGGCTGAAGGGCCCGGTCCGGTTCGAGTCGATCGGTCGCGGAGCGTCGCGCACGGCGAAGGGGCGGCTCACCGCGGGTGGGGCCAGGTTCATGCTCAAGCGCCGCCCGGTCGAGGCGATGCCCGCCGAGCACGCGGCGTTCCTGCACCGGTTCCAGGCATTCCTGCGCGCGCACGGCGTGCCTGCGCCGGCGCTCGCGCGGACCGTCGACGGCGCACCAGAGCACCGCACCGAGCTCGCCGCGATCGAGCTTGCCGAGTGGGTCGACGGTGCGCGATGGACGCGGACCGAGGGCGAGGCCGCGTCCGCGGGAGCGGTGGTCGGGAGGATGATCGCCGCGGCCGCACGATTCGATCCCGGGCCTGCACCGCCGGGGATCTCGTTCCACCGCGCGGGCACGTTCGCCGGCGTCGGCGGGCCCGTCCTCGAGTTGGCGATGCGCGCGGATCCCGGAAGCGATGCCTCGTCGCTGCGCGCCGCGATCGAGCGGCTCGGTTCGCTCGGGCACGAGGCCTGGGAGCGCGCCGAATCGACGCGGTTCGCCGACGAGGGGCCGCGACCCGGCTGCGTCCACGGCGACCTGCACCCGGGCAACGCCATCTTCGCGGACGGGACCGTCCAAGCCGTGATCGACTTCGATTCCGTGCGGATCGACTACCGCGCATGCGAGCTTTCGGCGGCGCTGCTTCACTTCGCCAACCATCCCATGCCGGGCGAGGATCCCGTCGCCTGGCGCGAAGACCTCGACCTCGTGCGCCTGCATGCGTTCGCCGAGTCGTGCATGGCCGCCCTCGGTGCGCCGCTGTCGGCCGCGGAGCTTGCGGCGATCCCCTGGCTTATGATCGAGGCATGCGCACTCGAGACGCTGGTGCCGGTCGCCCGGACGGGTCGCTTCGCGCAGGTGCGCGCGGACCGGGCGGTCCCATTCCTCGTGCGCAAGTGCGAGTGGATCGCGCGGCACGTGCCGCAGGCGCTTTCGTCGCGCTCGTGATGGCGTTGCCGGCGGGGGCCCAGGACGGTGTGCCCAAGGCACCCGTCCGGATCGACCCCGTGCGAGGCGGCGTGATGCTGCGCGACGTCGTGCCCGTGCGCCGCGGCGCCACGCGGATGGATGGCCCGCCGCCGTGGTCCCCGGACCTGCTCGCGTCCGTGGTGCCCGATCCGCGCGTGACGGCGCTCGTCTCGGAACTCGCCTCGGACGACTTCGCGACGCGCGAACGCGCGACACGCGCCCTGGCCGGCCCCGAGGTGCCCGACGAGCAGGTGTGGGTGCACCTGGCCCGGGGCGGGCTTGCGCCCGAGGCGCACGAGCGCCTGCTCTCCGCGGGCCGCGCGCGGATCGTCGACGCGCCGCGCGGCGCGCTCGGCATCCAGATGGCGCAGCTCCCTGCGCGGTTCGGCGAGCCCGAGGGCGTGACCGTCACCGCGCTGATCCCGAACATGCCGGCCGCGAAGGCGATGAAGGCAGGCGACCGCATCGTCGAGCTCGACGGCATTCCGGTGCGCTCGAGCGCCGAGCTCACCTCGGTGGTCCAGCTCAAGCGCCCCGGCCAGGCGATCGACGTGGTCGTCATGCGAGGCGAGCGCGATGCCATGGGCCGCGTGGTCGGCGATGCCGAGGGGCGCGCCGTGGAACGTCGCGTCGAGCTGCGGATGGAGGTCGGCTCGCGCGAGGACCTCGATCGGTTCGGGGATGGCCGGCTCGCGGCGCTGCAGGTGGACGATGCGCGCAAGCGCCTAGCCGACATGCTGGTCGAGGCCTTCCCGTGCGAGGTCCGGGCGGTGGTGGTCGAGTCCGCCGCAGGCGAAGCCCCGGACGTGGACGTGCACCCGGACATCGTGCAGCTTCGGGCGCAGCTTGCCCGTCCCGAGGGGCTGGGAGCGAATCCGGCGGTGCGTGCCGTGCGGGCACGGCTCGAGTCATTGGAGGCGGCGTCGCGCGTGCCGGGGCTCGACCCCATCGAGCGCGCCTGGTTCCGGGCGGTCGCTGAGCGGTACCGCGAGCTGCTCCCGCCGGAACTCGCGCCGGATTGAGGTCAGTCGACCCGCAGGAGCGACCCCGAAACAACGCGCCGAGGACCTTGCGGTCAACTCGGCGCGCTTCCGGGGGCTCATGAAAGGAGGGGGAGGTCCCACTCCTGATGCGTCAGATTCTAGGAACCGCGCGATCCCGTGTCAAGGAATCATTCACGCCTTCGGGTCACCCGCAAGCGGGTTCCGGAAGTGGGCGTCCTGGATCGGGGCCAGGATGTCGAGGATGCGCTGCAGGATCACGGCGGGTGACCCGACCGAGTCGACCTCGCGCACCACGGACGTTGGGTAGAAGCCGAGCACCGGGGCGGTCTCGCGCTGGTAGACGTCGAACCGCCGACGGATCACCTTCTCGTCGGCGTCGTCCATGCGGTTCTCCTTGAGCGCGCGCCGGCGCATGCGCATCACCATGGCGTCGACGTCGCGGCACACCAGGTGCACCACGCACAGCACCTCGAGGTAGGGCTCGAGCGCCTTCGCCTGCGCCAGGCTGCGGGGGATGCCGTCGAGGATCAGGAGGTCCTGCTTCGGCTTGTAGATCGAGAGCACGGTCTGCGCGTGGATGTTCTGCTTCCACATCGCGATCGTCAGCTCGTCAGGGACGAGCTCGCCGCGCGAGCTGTACTCGAGGAACTTCGCGCCAAGCTCGCTGGTCATGTCGAGCGACCGGAACACGTCGCCGCACGCGAGGTGGTAGAAGCCGGGGACGTGGCCCAGGATCTTGCCCTGGGTGCCCTTGCC
>CANLMX010000057.1 GCA_947492385.1 Planctomycetaceae bacterium
GCCTCGCCCTCGGCCTCGCACGAGCCGCCCGGGCCCTTGATGGCCACCAGCACGCGCTCGAAGGTCGGCTGCGCGATCTCGCGCAGGAACGCGGTCACGCGGCCGGTCTCGCGGTCGTCCACCAGCGTGCCCTGCGCGCGTACCGGCGCATGGTCGCCGCTGCGGAGCGCCAGCATGTCGCCGTGGCCCAGGAGCAGCTCGCCGCCCTTGCAGTCGAGCACGATGCGGCTGTCCATGGAGCTTGCGACCCGGAAGGTGACGCGGCAGGGCATGTTGCTCTTGATGAGGCCGGTGACCACGTTCGCCTGCGGGCGCTGCGTGGCCAGCACCAGGTGCATGCCCACGGCGCGCGCCTTCTGCGCGATGCGCACGATCGAGTGCTCGACCTCCTTGTGCTGCATCATGAGGTCCGCCAGCTCGTCGATCACGAACACCATGTACGGAAGCTTCTTCGGGACGCGCGCCCATTCGAGGTCGCTCTGCGGGTTGATCCGCGCGCGCAGCTCGTCCTCGCCCAGCTCGTTGTACGCACGCATGTTCTGGAGCTTCACGCGCTTCAGCAGCTCGTAGCGCTCTTCCATGTGGCGGACGGCCCACTCGAGGATGCCCGCGGCCTTGGACATGTCGGTCACCACCGGCGCCATCAGGTGCGGCACGTCGCTGAACTGCTCCATCTCGACCATCTTCGGGTCGACCAGGCAGAGCTTCAGCTCGTCGGGCCGCTTCGTGTAGAGCCAGCTCATGATGATGGTGTTCATGCAGACGCTCTTGCCGCTGCCGGTGGTGCCGGCGATCAGCATGTGCGGCTGCTTGGCCAGGTCCAGCACCAGCGGGTCGCCCGCACTGTCCTTGCCCAGGAACATCGGCAGGCCCATGCCCTCGGCGGCGGGTCCGCTCATGAGCTCCTTCAGGCGCACCTTCTCCTTCTGCTTGTTCGGGACCTCGACGCCCACCGCGGTGCGGCCCGCCTGGTTGGGGATCACGCGGATGTTCGGCGCGCCGAGCGCGCGCGCGATGTCCTTGTTGATCGCCTCGAGCCGCGCCACCTTGGTGCCGGGCGCCAGTTCGACCCAGTAGAGCGTGACCACGGGGCCGCTGTCGACGGCGCTGATCTCGCCCTCGATTTCGTAGGTGCGCAGGGTGGCGGTGAGCAGTGCGGCCTGGTCGCGGACGTAGGACTCCATCGAGCTGCCGAAGTTGGTCTCGGGGTCGGCGAGCAGGTCGAGCGTCGGGAAGCGATAGCCCGAATAGTCCGGGGTGCGCGGGATGTCCTCGTCGCGGAGGGTGGACTTCGCGACGACCGCCGCCATGCGCACGGGCAGCTTGGCGATCTTGGCCTGGAGTTCCTCGGTGCTCAGTTCGGTGCGGGCCTGGACGGGCGCCGGCGCGGCGGCAGGCGTGGCCCGAGGGGCAGCGTCGATTTCGTCGTCGTCGTCGTCTTCGTCCTCGTCTTCATCCTCATCCTCGTCTTCATCCTCGTCGTCCCAGTCCTCGTCCTCGTCCTCGTCCTCGTCCTCGTCTTCGTCTTCGTCTTCGTCCTCATCCTCGTCCTCGTCACCGCGGCCCGCTGCGGCATCGTCGGACACGCGCACGTTGTCGGCGGTCTCCTCGTCATCCTCGTCCACCAGCGTGGCGGCGCTGGCCTTGGCGCCGGCCTTGCGCAGGGCAGGGGACGCGTTCGTGCCTGCGGCCGCAAGTGCGGGCGTGGCGCGGCGCATGCCCAGCATGCCCGCCCAGTCGAGCTTCCACACGGGCTCCAGGAACGCGAGTCCCTTCATCACGGCGCCGGGCAGCCGCGTCACCACTTCGTCGGCGGCGACCAGCGCGCCGATCGTGGCGGCGCACAGCAGCACCAGGCTTGCCGCAAACCCGCTGAAGCGCGTCGCCAGCTCGGCGGCGGCCCACTGCGGAATGAGTCCGGCCTCGATGCCCGCCACCGGCCCGAGCCGCGGGAACCACAGTGCGTGCAGCGCGCCGGTCGACACCACGAGCAGGGCCGTACCGATCGTGCGCAGCCACAGGTGCTGCGCGCGGAAGCCGAGCGGCGCGGCGATGAGCGCGGCCGCCGCAAGGAGCACGGCGAACCACGTGCCGTATCCGAAGATCGCGTACGTCCAGTACGCGATGGCCGCGCCCGGCGTGCCCATCAGGTTGGCGGTCGGCTCGTTGTGCACGGCCACCGCGCGCGACGGCCAGTCGGCGTGGTGGAAGGAGCCGAGCGCGAGCATGAGCGTCGCCACCCCAAGGCACGCCGCCACCCACGCCACGCGGGCGCGGAGGGCGGGGGTCAGCCAATGGGGAAGCGCAACGGAACCGGCGGTCTTCTTGGAACGGGCCATAAGGCTCAGATATCGGCATGATCGGCCCCAGATGCCCCATCTTTGCGGACCTTTCCAGACCCCGCTACCATCCCGCGCGCATGCACTTCGCGCTGGTGGACACCGTGTTGGAACAGACCCCTGAGCGGGTCCGTGCCCTGAAGCAGGTGACCCTGGCCGAGGAGTACCTCCAGGACCACTTCCCGACCTTCCAGGTGCTGCCCGGGGTGTTCATGCTGGAGGCCATGGTGCAGGCCGCCCGGCGGGTCACGGACGCCCTGGGGCACCCCCGGATGGTGCTTGGCGGCGCCAAGGCCATGCGGTACGGCTCGTTCGTCCGCCCCGGCGAGGCCCTCGAGGTGGACGTCCAGCTCGAGAAGACCCAGCCCGACGGCACGTTCGTCTTCAAGGGCACCGGAACCGTCCGGCGGCCCGGCGGCGGCGAGCCGGAGACGGCCGTCTCGGGCCGCTTTACACTTCGACCCTTGCGGATTCCCCCGCAGACCCCCGCCCAGGGGTGACCTGGGCACCGGCCGCCCCGTGGGGGCCGGCAGCACGGACGCACGCAGCTACGGAGACCCGATGGCCATTCCCCGCGCAGAGATCGAAACGAAGGTGAGCGAAGTCCTCGAGAGCGCCCTGGGCGCCGACACCGAGGACATCGTCCCGACCGCCATCCTGACCGAGGACCTGGGTGCCGAGAGCATCGACTTCCTCGACATCCAGTTCCAGCTCGAGAAGAAGTTCTCCACCCCGGAGAAGCCCTTCAAGATCGAGCAGGGCGAGCTCTTCCCCGAGAACATGATGTCGAACCCCGACTTCGTGAAGGAAGGCAAGTTCACGGACGCCGGCATGAAGGTGCTGCGCGAGAAGATGCCGCACGTCGACCTGGCGGTCTTCGAAGGCGACCGGAATGTCAAGGGAATCGCCAAGCTGTTCACGGTGAAGAGCCTGTGCGACTTCATCGAGATCAAGCTGAAGAAGTGACCCGATGCGCTGGATGTGGATCGACACGATCGTGGCATACGAGCCGGATCGCCGGCTCGTTGCCATCAAGAACGTGTCGCTCGCGGAAGAGCACCTGCACGAGCACTTCGCCGCCGACGGCGCGCTTCCCGCGCAGCCGGTGATGCCGGCGAGCCTGATGATCGAAGGCATGGCGCAGACGGCCGGCATTCTGGCCGGCAGCGTGCGCAGGTTCCGCGAGAAGGTGGTGCTGGCGAAGATCCAGAAGGCCGAGATCACGGCCGACGTGGTGCCGGGGCAGTGCATCCGCTACGACGCGCGCATCGAGCGCGTGGACCCGATGGGTGCCGGCACCAGCGGCACCATCGAGCGGCTGGACCACCGCACGGGGCAGTGGGAGAAGATCGGCGAGACCGAGATCATGTTCAGCCACGTGGACCAGAACATGAGCGGGCTGGCGTTCCCGGAGCACAACTTCGTGTTCAGCGACAGCTTCCGCAAC
>CANLMX010000058.1 GCA_947492385.1 Planctomycetaceae bacterium
ACGCCCGGGGCGCCGAACAGCAGGATGGTCTTGTAGCGGTCGCTCACGCGGGGAAGCCTACCGCGTAGCCTGCGTGAATGGCGGATCGCCAACGTCGCTGGGTCGGGTCGGCCGGGCCCCCGGGGAGCAGCCTCCTCGAGCGGGTCATGGCCGTGCGACCGCAGCCCGCGGACGTGCGCGCGCGCGACATCCTGCATGCACCGCGCGGGGCGCTGCTGCACGCGCCGCGCTCGTTGCCTGGTGCGACCGCCGTCGCGGAGCGGCTCGAGGACGCGCTTCGGTCGGGTCGGCGCATCGCGATCTACGGCGACTACGACGCCGACGGAATCACGGCCACGGCCATCCTGTGGCGCGCGTTCCGTGCGCTGCGCCCGGACGCCGACCTCCGCCGCTACGTGCCCGATCGCATCGAGGAGGGGTACGGGCTGAATGACGGCGCGCTCTCCGCGCTCGCCGCGGACGGCGTGTCGACCGTCGTGACGGTCGATTGCGGCGCATCGGCGGTGGGCCCGTCCAGGCATGCGCGCGAACGCGGGCTCGAACTGCTGGTGACCGATCATCACCACGTGGATCCCGGGGCGGCGGCGGAGGCCGCGGCGATCGCCCATCCGGCGCTTCCGGGGCGTGATCCGGCCCCGTTCGCCGACCTCTGCGGGGCGGCGGTCGCCTTCAAGGTCGCGTGCGAGCTGGCGAGGCTGTGGTGCGGGGGCGAGCAGGTGGCCGACGTGGTGCGATCCGCGCTCACGGGATGCCTGCCGCTGGTGGCGCTCGGCACCGTGGCGGACGTCGTGCCGCTCGTGGACGAGAACCGGATCTTCGTGAAGTCGGGCCTCGAGGCGATGAGGCTGACGTCGCACGTCGGCCTTCGGGCGCTGATGGACGATGCGCAGGTCGGCAACGGCAAGCGCGTCGATGCTTCGGACGTCGGCTTCCGGCTCGGGCCCCGGCTCAATGCGGTCGGCCGCCTGGGGCACGCGGCCGAGGCGGTCGAGCTCCTGATCACCGAGGATGCCGCGCGCGCGCGCGCGATCGTCAGGACGCTCGGCGAACTCAACGAGCAGCGGCGCCGCATGGACCGCGAGTTCTTCCTGCAGGCATGCGAGCGGATCGACGCGGATCCTGCGATCGCGGACGCGCCGGCGATCGTCCTCGCGGACGCGCGCTGGCATGAGGGCGTCGTGGGCATCGTGGCGGCCAAGGTTGCCGAGCGGTACGGGCGACCCGCGATCCTGATGGCCCTTCGCGGCGACGGGACGGCGAAGGGCAGCGGCCGCAGCGTCGAGGGGATCGACATCCTCGACGCGGTGCGCGGTGCCGCGGGCGACCTCATGCTCGGCGGCGGCGGGCACGCGTTCGCCGTCGGCGTGACCGTGCGCGAGCAGGACGTGGCCGAGTTCGCGCGACGGTTCGCGGGCGCGTGCGCCGCGCGTTCAGGCGATTCCGTGGGGCCGGTGCTGCGGTACGACGCCGAGGCCTCGGCCGAGGAGATGACCGCGCCGGCGGT
Organism: Planctomycetaceae bacterium; assembly: GCA_947492385.1. GTDB lineage: Bacteria > Planctomycetota > Phycisphaerae > Phycisphaerales > SM1A02 > UBA966. The sequence goes on from CANLMX010000058.1 coordinate 1,505, forward strand.
GGCTGCCCTCGACATCCTGCGGCCCTACGGGCGCGGCAACCCCGCACCCACGTTCCTGGTGCGTGCCGCGCGGCCGGTGGCGCCGCCCGCGCTCTTCGGCTCTGCGCGCAACCACCTCGAGTTCTCCCTGCCGGGCGGCGCGCGTGCCGTGTGGTGGCAGGGTGCGCCGCATGCGGCGCGCGTGCGCCAGGGCGTCCCGATGGACCTTGTCGTGCGTCCGTCGGTCGATTCGTTCCGCGGCATCAAGCGCGTGCAGCTCGAGGTCGAGGACGCGCGCGAACCGGCGCGGTAGCCCGCTGCACCGTGGCCCCCGGCGGGGCGTGCATGCTCAGATCAGCGTCTCGGAGCCGCGCGCGATCGGCTTCGTCGGCGGGTTCGCGCGCAGGTCCTCCGGGCCGGTTGCGGTGAGCGGCGAGATCTCGACGACGCAGTCGGGCTGCCCGTTGGCGTGCAGCGGCACCGCGATCCCGGCCTCGCGCAGCCAGCGGACGGCGCGCTCGCACTGGATGGCCTTGCTGGTGGCCGGGCTGTCCTCACCCGTGGCGTTCTTGATCGGTGCGAACTCCTCGACGCGGTCGGTGCGCAGGACGATGGGGCCCTCGGCCTCGTGCAGCGCGTCGAAGACGAAGCTCTCGAGCTTGATCGCGTTCGGCTCGGCGGGCTCGATCCGCGTCCCAGTGGCGGGATCCACGAAGGGGACCTTCTTGATCGCGCGGTGCCACGGGAGCACCGAGCCGAGCGGGTGGTCGGTGAGCTTTCGGATGAACTCCGTCCCGATCACGTGGATCGCGATCGATCCCTCGCCGTACGTGATGGCCCCCGACGCGTCGCGCGCCTCGGAGATCTCCCTCGGCGCATCGCTGTACTCGAGCACCGTGAGCCGCGGCGCCTTCACGAACACGCCGACCTTCTCGGTGACGTCGCGCTTCAGCACGCTCTTGGAGCTCATCTCGGCGCTGGAATCGGGCGCAGCCACGTGCAGCCCGAGGAACAGGGGGTCGATCACGCGCACGTTCGGGTTGTCGACCTGGAAATAGCACAGGTGCTCGATGCCGCACGACTGCATGTGGTCGAGCGCGCCGGCGGAGCGCAACGCCTTCAGCGCGCCGCCATGGCCGTCCGGGTTGAGTGCAGGCAGCCACGCGTGCTCGAGCAGGACGCGCCCGTCGAGCGACACGCTCGGCACCATCCCCTGGGGAAAGAGCATGGTGTCCGCGCGGGGGCGGCCGAACCAGCGGTTGTCCTCGAAGAAGCGCTCGGTGTCGCCGTGATTCGCCTCGCTCGTCATCACGAACCACGGGATCCGCACGCCCCAGCGGCGCTCGGCGGCCATGAGCTGCTCGGCAAAGACGCGAAAGAGCGGCTTGCCCGCCACGGGCGTCGCCGGGAACGTGCCCTTCGGCCCGCGCCATCCCAGGCGCGTCCCCTGGCCGCCCGCGACCAGGAATGCTGCCACCCTGCCGCGCCGCACCAGGTCCTCGCCGATCCCGCGGTAGCGGTCGGCCTCGGGGTGGTCCCGCATGTAGGGGCGCACGGGGCGGATGTCCGCCGCCGACGGCTTCGCGAGCCCGGCAGCCTGCGCGAGCATCGCGGGCAGGTGCTCGAGCGGCAGTCGTGCGATCGACACCAGCAGCTCGCCGCGCCGGACCTCGTCGAGCGACTCCCAGAATGCGAGCAGCTGCGGTTGCCCGGTGCGCTCGAGGCGCTGGCGGGTCTCCGCGAGGGTGGGGACGGCGTCGGTGTTCCGCATGGACGGATTCGCGGTCAGGCCTTCGGGGCGGCGGGCTCGCTCCAGCCCTCGGGCCGGTGGCGGACGATCAGCCCGCTCTCGAGGTAGATGACCTGCTCGCACACGTTCGTGCAGTGGTCCGCAATCCGCTCGAGGCTCTTGGTGACGCTGGTGAGGTTGAACGCGAAGCCCACGGGAAGGTGGCCGGACGCCACCTGTTCCTGCGCGGCCATCCCGATCTCCTTCTTGAACCGCTCGACCGTGTCGTCGAAGAGCAGCACCTGGCGCGCCAGGTTGCCGTCGTGGTTGCGCAGCGCACGGTTCGAGTCCCGCAGCATGCCGAGCACGCTGTTGGCCATCACGCGGAAGGTGTCGGGCACGCGGATCGCGCGCGTGCGCTCCTGCATCACGCGCTCGGCGACGTTCACGCCGCAGTCGGCGATGCGCTCGTACTCGTTGTTGCACTTGACGATCGTCAGCACGCGCCGGATCTCGTGCTCGTCGGTCTGCCCCATCGCCAGGAGCGGCACCGAGCGGC
>CANLMX010000059.1 GCA_947492385.1 Planctomycetaceae bacterium
CGCGGCGTGACATGCCCAACCGAGCGCGAGGCCATCTGTGCGGCCTCGCGTTTTTCGTTGGGCTTCGCGCTCGGGCCGTTCGCCACCTACCGTTGCCGCATGCGCGTCTCGTACCACCCCGGTTACGTCGTGGAACTCCCGCCGGGGCATGCGTTCCCGATGCGCAAGTTCAGCGAGCTGCACGCGATCCTGCTCTCGCAGGGGATCGTCCGGCCGCACGAGGTGGTCGCCCCGCACGAGGCCGGGTGGGAGCTCCTGGCCCACGCCCATGCGCGGGAGTACCTCGACGCCTTGCGCGACGGCACGCTGAGTCCCCAGCAGGTCCGTCGGCTGGGGCTTCCCTGGAGCCCGGCGCTCGTGCGCCGCAGCCGTCTGGCCACGCAGGGCACGCTGAACGCGGCCCGATTCGCGCTCGAGGATGGTGTGGGCGGCAACCTCGCCGGGGGCACGCACCATGCGTTGTGGGAGGGCGGCGAGGGCTACTGCGTGATCAACGACGTCGGTGTCGCGGTCCGGCACCTGCAGTCGACCGGCGAGGCCATGCGCGTGCTCGTGGTCGACCTCGACGTGCATCATGGCAACGCCAACGCGGCCCTCTTCGCCGACGACGAGCGGGTGTTCACCTTCAGCATGCACGGCGCGCGCAACTTCCCGCTCATCAAGCCGCCGGGCTCCCTGGATGTCCCGCTGGACGATGGCACCGGTGATGACGCGTACCTCGGTCTCCTGGCGACACACCTGCCGAGGGCGATCGAGGCAGCTCGCGCGGACCTGGCGTTCTTGCTGGCGGGCGTGGATGTGGTGGCGGGCGACCGCTTCGGCCGGCTCGCCCTGACCGAGGCCGGGCTCGCCGCGCGTGACCGCATGGCGCTCACGATGCTGCGTGGCGCGGGGTTGCCCGTCGCGATCACGCTGTCGGGCGGCTACGCGGCGACGCCCCACCGGACCGCGCAGTTGCATGCGAGCGTGTTCCGCGAGGCGGTGCGTGTCGCTGCGGCAGCGATGGGCGGTTCAGGGCACCGCTGACGCCGGCGCGCCGGGCGCGGTCGGCGTGGTCGGCGTCGCACCAGGCGCATCCCGCACCGCCGCCGCCTTCGGCTCAGCCGCCGGTGCGACGGCCGCCGGGCTCGTGGGATCGCCCTTGGGTGCGTCGATGAACCTGCTGATCAACAGCTTCGACAGGAAGATCATCATGACGCCCACCAGGATCACGAGCGTGCAGATCTCGGCCGTCTCGCGGATCTTCTTGTTGCGCCGCTTGGCACGCACCTCGGGCGTGATGTCGATCGATCGGTCGATGGAGCCGACAAGCGCCCCGAAGAGACCACGATCGTTCATGTCTTCCTGCCGCTGCAGCGACTTGCCCGCTTCGAGCCGATCACGCTCGGCTTCGGTCAGCATGACCTTGCCGAGCTGAGCCAGCGCGCGCTCCACATCGGCGAGCTCCAGCGTGCTGCCTTGCTTCGCCTCGGTCAAGGCGATGATGTTGCGAGCCAGCATGAGCGTGCGCGTCTGGCTCTTGACGGCATGGTTCGCCAGCCGCGCCAACGCCACGGGCCCAGGTTTGACGCCGAGCCGGCCAAGGACCCGTTGCAGACGGACCGACTCGGTGTGTTCGGTGCGCTCGGTCCGCACCGTGATCTGGGCCCATTCGTTCCACGCGCTGTGATCCGCACGCAAGACGCGGCTGGTGGCGATGATGGAGAAGTCCCGGTAGGAGTGGCCGTCGACGGCAGAGCGCCATTCGTCGCCGGGCACCTCGAACCGGGGTTCGCCGCGCTGCTCGGCGACCGGAAGACCGGCGACGATGCGGCAGAGCTGGTACTTGATCCAGTCGGATCGATCGATCTGGGAAACCAACACCACGGCGCCATCGGGCACCTCGCGCAGGAGTTGATGCAGTTCCTTGGCGTCGCGGATCGTGCTGGCGTTGATCCTGGCCAGGTTGACGCCCATCTCCGCGGCGATGGTGGCTGCCATGACCTGCTTGCCGCTGTCGGGGGGGCCGAGGAACAGCGTGTGCGGAAACCGCATGCCCGCCGCCAGGCTCAGTTCGACGGTTCTCTTGAGCAGCGTCGAGATCGAGGGGGCTTCGGTCAGGTGCTCGAAGCTCGGCGGCTGAAGATCCAGGGGAGATGGCCGGCATGGCACAGCGGATGTGGTGCGTTGCATGGGGGGCTCCGGAAGGGGCCGACGAGGTCGGCGAGAAGTGGTGCGTTCCGCAGGGAACGCGCCAGTTGAACGCCTCAACGCGGGCCGTAGTTCATGCGAATCCGAGGGATCGAAAAATGTCCTCCGGAGGCAGGTCCCCGGGTGGCTCGTTGCCCCTGGCCATACATTCGCGAGGTCGCGCCGGGAGCTACCCTGTGGCCGCGGACGGCGCGACGCCTGCGCGAACGCGAACCCTCACCGAACGCTGATCCCATGGGCAACCGCAACGAAGGCACCTCACGCACGCGACGCACCTCCGGCGACATGATCGCCGCACTCGGTTTGGTGAAGCATCCCGAGGGGGGCTTCTATCGCGAGACCTTCCGCGCGCCCGATGCACCGCGCGGTGCGAGCACCTCGATCCTGTTCCTGCTCCCGGCGGGCGAGCTCAGTCGCTGGCATCGCGTGGATGCCGACGAGCATTGGCTGTTCCACGACGGCGATGCGCTTGAACTGCTCGTGGCGGACCCGGCGTCGGGTGCGCAGGAGCGCATCGTGCTGGGCTGCGACATCGCCGGCGGTGAGCGGCCGCAGGCCGTGGTGCCGCGCGGCTGGTGGCAGGCCGCCCGGCCGCTGGGGGAGTGGACACTCGTTGGCTGCGTGGTTGCGCCCGCGTTCGAGTTCGCCCGCTTCGAGATGGCGCCCGAGGGCTGGGAGCCGCGTCCGGCGTGACGGCTGCCGTCAGGGCTTGCCGCGCGTGGGCTCGCGGGTCGCGACGACCAACCACGAGTCGTCACGCAGCCGGACCGCACAAGGATCCACGCCGGGCATGCGCATGGAGGTCACGGCGGGCGCCCAGCGCTTCCCGTCCGCACTCGTCATCGGCCATGGTCCGGGGCCGGACCCGAAGAAGAGGAGCTGGGAGCCGTCGCTCAGCAGGTTGCCGAACCAGCGGTCGCGCGTCGAGGACAGCGGCAGGTCGGCCGCACGCGTGAACACGAGGCCGTCGGTGCTGGTGGCGTGGTAGCCGTTGCCACCCGGCTGCGGTTCACCGCGGCGTCGCCGCTCGAGGA
>CANLMX010000060.1 GCA_947492385.1 Planctomycetaceae bacterium
CCCTTGGTCATGTCGTACGGGCTGAGCTCGATGGTGACCTTGTCGCCGGGGAGGATGCGGATGAAGAACTTGCGCATCTTGCCGCTGACGTAGGCCAGGATCTCCTGGTTGTTCTGGAGCTTGACCCGGAACATCGCGTCCGGGAGGGCCTCCACGACCTCGGCATCGAGCGTGATCTTGTCTTCCTTTGCCATCTTCGTGTCAGCCGGGGAGGCTGCGGCCTCCGTCGGTTCGGGTTTCGCGGGCGGCGCGCGTGCGCCGCGTGAGGATTCGGGGGCCGCTGCGGGTGACCGCGACGGTGTGCTCGACGTGGGCGGCGACGAGGCCGTCGGCCACGCGAACGGTCCATCCATCGGCGCCGACCTGGGCCGGAACACCGGTCGCACAGCCGTCGGTCCCGACGATCCCGTGGGCCCCCATCACGAGGATGGGCTCGACCGCCAGGACCATGCCGGGGAGGAGCGTGAAGTCCCGGTCGGTGCGCAGGCCGGTGGTCACCATCGACGGGGCCTGCGGAGACTCGTGCACCGCGCGCCCGATCCCATGGCCATGCCAGCCCTCCACCATGCCGTGGCCGCGGCCGAAGGCCACGCGCTGCATGCGGTCGGCGATGTCGCTCCAACGCTGGCCGGGCTGCATGAGGGCGATGCCCGCGTGCAGCGTCTCCCACGCGTCGGCGATGAACGCCTCGAGCGCCGCCGCGTCGGACGAGCCGGGGACGGCCACCGTCACCGCGGCGTCGGCGCACCAGCCGCCCACGCGCGCACCGACGTCGATCGAGACCAGTTCGCCCGCCCGCAGCGTGCGCGCCGCGGGGACTCCGTGCACGACCTCGTTGCCCACGCTCACGCAGGCCGCCGCCGGGAATGCCGGGCCGCCCGTGGGGTGGGGATAGTTCACGAACGCGGGCTCCGCACCCGCGGCGGCAAGCGCCGTGCGCACCGCGGCATCGACGTCCAGCGTCGTGGCGCCGGCACGCACCGCGAACTCCGCGAGCTCCAGCGCGGCGGCAACGGCCGCACCCGCGCGCTCGATGGCCGCGACGTCCTCGGACGACCGCAGCGCGATCGATCCATGGCGCTCCTCGCGCGGCGAGCGCGGCGGGGCCGTCAGGGACTGGGCCGAATGCACGCCCATGATCAGGACACGCTCCTCATGCGGCTTCCGCGCGGGTCGCCGCCCTGCCCCAGGAACCCGGCGTAGTTGCGCATCACGAGGTTGGCCTCGAGGCGCTGGATCAGGTCGAGGCCGACCGAGACCACGATCAGGAGGCCCGTGCCACCCAGGAACTGGGCGACGTTGAACGGGATGCCCATGGCCTGGGTCACGAGCGTCGGGATCACCGCGATGAGCGCGAGGAAGCCGGCACCGACGTAGGTGATGCGGTTCAGGACGGTGGTCAGGTACTCGGCCGTGCGAGGGCCGGGACGCAGCCCGGGGATGAACGACCCGTGCTCCTTGAGCTGCTTCGACATGTCCTCGGGGCTCATCTGGACGGTCGTCCAGAAGTACGCGAAGAAGTAGATGAGCGCGATCTCGCACACGATGTACGGGAAGGTCCCGATCTGGGACTCCCGGGCGAGGAAGCTCGCCGTTCCTTTCAGGAACGAGTCCTGGGCCGTGGCGTTGTCCCACGCACCGAAGATCGCCGACGGGAAGATCATGAGGGAGCTGGCGAAGATGATGGGCATCACGCCCGAGTGGTTGATGCGGAGCGGCAGGTAGTGCTTCTGGCCGCCGTAGACCTTGCGGCCGCGCGTGTGCTTGGCCTGCTGGATGGGGATCCGGCGCGTGGCGACGGTCATGAGCACCGCACCTGCCGTGATCGCGATGAAGCTGGCCACGAGCACCGCGAGGCCCGCAATGCCGATCTTGCCCGGCTCGGCGCCCTGGCGGGGATCGAAGTTCTCGATCACCCAGCCCACGGCGCTCGGCATGCGGCTCAGGATGCCGGCCGTCAGGATGATCGAGACGCCGTTGCCAATGCCGTACTTGTCGACCTGCTCGCCGAGCCACATCAGGAAGAGGCTGCCGGCGGTGAGCGTCGCGATGCCGACCACGTAGAAGATCACCGTGTTCGGCATGGACTGCAGGAACATCGGCTGCACGAGGTTCGAGCTGCGCAGGTAGCTGAGCCACACGTAGCCCTGCACCAGGCAGAGGCCGACGGTGAGGTAACGCGTCCACTCCATCACCTTCTGCTGCCCCGACATCCCTTCCTTCTTGATCTCCGCGAGCGGCGGGTAGACCGCCTGCGCGAGCTGGAAGATGATGGAGGCCGTGATGTACGGCATGATGCCCAGACCGAAGATGGTGCTCTGGCCGAGCGAGCCGCCCGAGAAGATGCTGGCGAACTGCAGGAGCCGGCCGAAGCCGGTCGAGTTGCTGGCCGCGGACTTGGCCGCCTCGACGAGCGCGGACTGGTCGACGCCCACCACGGGAATCCAGAACCCGATCCGGTAGATCGCGAGCACGCCGAGCGTGAACAGCACGCGATTGCGCAGTTCGGGGATGCGGAAGATGTTGGCGAATGCCTTGAACATCGTGCCTCGTGTGGTTCGCGTCCGTGCGTCCGTCAGCTCACTCGGGGACCTTCGCGGTGCCGCCGGCCTTCTCGATCTTGTCCTTGGCCGTCGCGGAGAACTTGGCGGCGACGACCGTCAGCTTCTTGCTGACGTCGCCGTGGCCGAGCACCTTGAGCGGCAGCGTCGCGTCGGGCACGAGGCCCTTCTTCGCGAGCGCGGCGATCTCGACCGTGGCGCCCGCGTCGAAGTGCTTCTCGAGCACCTGGACGTTGACGACGTGGAAGAGCGCGCGGAAGTTGTTCTTGAAGCCGCGCTTCGGGAAGCGGCGCATGAACGGCGTGGCGCCGCCCTGGTAGCCGGGACGGCTCGTCCAGCCGGCACGGCTCTTCGCGCCCTTGTGGCCGCGGGTGCTGGTGCCGCCGATGCCGCTGCCCTCACCGCGGCCCACGCGCTTGCGGGGGCGGTGCTTGCCGGCGACCTTCGTGATTTCATGGATCATCA